>NZ_JAFNME010000050.1 GCF_017368815.1 Comamonas denitrificans
AAAAGCCCGCCCGCACCAACAGCCAGTTTTATGTCACGTTGGGCACCTACGCCGAGGTAACCAACGCCGCTGCGGTAGAACGCAAAGTGCGCCAAGCCGGTTATGCGGCCCAAAGCTTTAGCACCACCAGCAACAAAGGCGTTTTAACGCGGCTGCGGGCCGGGCCGTTTGCCACCCGCGCCGAAGCCGAAAAAGCCCAGCGTGCATTGCGGGCCCAGCGCATTCCGGCCAGCATCCAAGAACAGCGGCGCTAAGCTGGGCACAAACATCGTCACCACGGGCCGCTCTTTGACGCTCTTTGAAACTGTCTGAAAGGAACCCCATGCGCCTGCTCTTGCTTCTTGGCACCGCCAGCCTGCTCACCGCCTGCACCCTGCCCTTGCGCGGCACGGCCCCCCAGTCCGCCCCCCGCCCCGAACAGCGGTGCAACGCCCAAGCCGCCCAGTGGGCGATTGGCAAAACTGCCACCGAAAACAACGTCCATCAAGCCCGTGGGCAAGCCGGTGCCTACATGGTGCGGGTGATCCACCAAGGTGACCCGGCCCTGCCATTTAATCCCGAGCGGTTGAATTTAGAAGTCGATGCCACAGGGCGCATCGTGGCAGCCACTTGCGGTTAGGCGATGTGTTTAATCGCCCTGGGGCAAGAACAAGGCCTGCAAATCATTGAGAAAGTCAAAGCCCCGCTCGGTTGGCTGCACATGGTTGCCGCTGCGCTGCAGCAAGCCTAGGCGTTGTGCCTGCTCCAGCGCAGGGCCAATGCGGTTGATGGACAAGCCCGTGCTGGCCGTGAAATCGAGCAGGCTAAACCCCCTGCGCAAGCGCAAGGCGTTGAGCATGTATTCAAACGGCAGGTCTTTGCGGCGCACATCCTCATCGCTGGCCAGGGGGCGACCGGCCAAGGCCGCCTCCATGTAGCGCTGCGGGTCGCGCAGGCGCACTTGGCGGGTAATGCGCTGGGCAAAACTGATTTTGCTGTGCGCCCCCGCACCAATGCCCAGGTAATCGCCAAACTGCCAGTAATTGCTGTTATGCAGGCACTCATGGCGCGGCTGGGCATAGGCGGACACCTCGTAGCGCTGCAAACCGTGGGCCGCTGTGGCGGCGGTAATGGCATCGAGCATGTCGTACGCCTGGTCATCCTCGGGCAGCTGCCGTGGCGGGTGCTTGGCAAAGTAGGTGTTGGGTTCGATGCTCAGGTGGTACACCGACAAATGCGGCGGTGCAAACGACAAGGCCGTCTGCACATCGCGCTGCACATCGGCCAGCGTTTGCCCCGGCAGGGCATACATCACATCCAGATTGAACGTCTCAAAGGCCTGCGCCGCCTCGGCCACCGCAGCGCGGGCTTGTGCGGCGCTGTGTACCCGGCCCAGCGCCTGCAAAAAGCGGTCGTCAAAGCTTTGCACGCCAATCGACAGGCGCGTCACCCCAGCCTGGGCAAAGGCGGCAAAACGCTCGGTTTCAAAGGTGCCGGGGTTGGCCTCCAAGGTGATCTCGCACCCCGCCTCCAGCGGCAAGCGGGCGCGCAGACCGCTGATCAACTGGCCAATCGCCTGCGGGCTGAACAGGCTGGGCGTGCCACCACCAATGAAGATGCTGTACACCGGACGGCCCCAGACCATGCCCAAGCTGGCTTCCAAATCGGCCATCAGAGCATCGATATAGCGCTGCTCAGGCAACGGCTGGCCCTGGGCCAGGCCATGGGAGTTGAAATCGCAGTACGGGCATTTTTTCAAGCACCAGGGCAGGTGCACGTACAGCGCCAAAGGCGGCAGCGCCTGCAGTTGCAGCGTGCCAGCGCGCATGTAGTGCTGGATGTCTTGGGGGGCTTGGCCCAGGGGGCTGCTGTCGGTGGCGATGTCAATGGTGCGGGGCATGGCAATGGACTTGTGCATTACGCCAGCCAGCTGGAGCGCAGCAGCTCCATCATCAAGCGGCTGCTGCGGCCACGGTGGCTGAGTTGGTTTTTTTGTTCCGGGGGCATTTGCGCAAACGTCACGCCCAGTGGGGGGTAGAGCAATACGGGGTCAAAGCCAAAGCCGCCCTCGCCCTGGCGCTGGGGCGCGATCTCAATCGCCACCCGGCCTACGGCGATCAGCGGCTCGGGATCTTGCGCATGGCGCACGCCCACCAAGGTGCTGACCATGGCCCCTTGGCGATTGGCGGGGCTGGGCTGCTGGGCCAATTGCTCCAGCACGGCTTGCACATTGTTGGCATCGCTTTTTTCGTAGCCAAATTGGGTGCAGTAATAGGCCGTCTGCACCCCCGGCAAGCCACCAAAGGCATCCAGGCACAAACCCGCATCGTCGGCAATGGCGGGCAGCCCCGTTTTTTCGGCGGCAAAACGGGCTTTGGCCAGGGCATTTTCGACAAAAGTGCAGTGCGGCTCTGGCGCTTCGCCAGCAAACAAATCGCCTTGGGCAATCAGCTGCACCCCCAAGGGGGCCAGGATAGACTGCAATTCTGCGAGCTTGCCACGGTTATTGGACGCTAAAACAATCTTCATAATAATTAAAAAGTGTTGAAATATAAGCGCTAACAGCTATTGATTTTAATTAAACACACACAAGCAGCGTGTGCCAAAGCGCATCGCCTGGATGCTTTAAGAACGTGAACACGTTCTAAACCTTTTTATGCAGCGCTGAGCGGCGGATGGCTTCATTGATCTCGGCAATGCTGCGCTCGATCTCGGCCTCATCCAAATTCACGTCAAAGCCTTCCAAATCCTGCAAGGATTGAATGGTCGAAGAGAAGGTGTCTTCGCCACCATGTTGGGTATCAGCCGCTTCCGGCTCCTGCTGCGCCTGCTCCCACTGCACGGCAATGGCAGTGACGTTATCGCTTTTGCTGCCGGCCACCTGCAAGGCCGCATCCACCAGGGCCGGCACGGCATCTTGCACGGGGGAGTTGCTCAGGCGCTGCAGCAAAATATGCTCTTGCAGCACATCCCACAGGCCATCCGAACACAGCAGCAAGCGATCGTTTTGCTGCAGCTTGTGGGGCCCGGCAAAATCCAGCACCGGACGGGCCTCGGCCCCCAAGCAGGTGTAGAGCACATTGCGATTCAAAATCTTGTGCGCCAGCTTCAAGGCCCCGGCCCGGTCCATCTCAGCATAGGAGTGATCGCGCGTACGCGCCTGCAGCACACCATCGCGCGCCCAGTACAAGCGCGAATCGCCACAGTTCACCCAGCTGACATGCCCATCTTGAATCACCGCCGCCACCACCGTGGTGCGGGGCCCATCGCTCATGCGTTTGTGGCGGCCGTAAGCCAAGATGCGCTCGTGCGCCAGCATCACCCCTTGCTGCAAAAACGCTTGTACATCCGGCAAGCGCGGAGTGGCCTGGCGCTGGAACTCGGCCGCCAAGGTTTGCAGCGCCAATTGCGAGGCCACCTCGCCTTCGGCGTGCCCGCCCATGCCATCGGCCAGCACAAACAGCCCCGCCTCTCGGGTGTAGCAGTAGCCCATGCGGTCTTCATTGGTCGGCCGACCGCCCCGACGGCTTAATTGAAAAACGGAAAATTTCATGGCGCGTTTTGCTGCGACAGGGCCAATCCACCCGGCCCCTGCCCGATAAAGGCCCCCAATTGCAGACGAACCCGCTCCGCCATGCTCAACTGGGTGTAACGGCGGTGGGTATCGTTGGTCAAAGCCTTGTGCAGTGCAAAGACCGATTGCGGTCGATTGCCCGCCTCCAGCTCCATTGACCACTGCACCAATTCCAAAATATTGTCGGAATAACTGCCACGCAAGCGGGCCAGTGCTGTGGGCAAGGCATCTTGCTCTTGGCGCTTGGGCACATCGGGCGGGGCCTGCCCCACCATGCACACATAAATACAAGCACCAATGGCATAAATATCGGTCCACGGGCCCATGGTGCTGTTGCTCTTGCGGTACATCTCGGGGGCGGCAAAACCCGGGGTGTACATCGGGCGGACAAAATTGCCCTGCTGGTTAAGCACCTCGCGGGCCGCACCAAAGTCAATCATTACGGCGCGGTCATCGTCGGTAATGAAAATATTGGCCGGTTTAATGTCCAGGTGCAGCATCTTGTGCTGATGAACAATGCGCAAACCGCGCAATACCTCGTCAAACAAAGAGCGAATCGTCGATTCGCGCAATATCTTGGGCTCTTTGCGATTGCGCGCCAGCAGGATGTATTCCTGCAAAGAGGCCCCTTGCAAATAGTTCATGACCATGTAAACCGTGTCATTTTCCCGAAAGAAATTGAGCACGCTGACCACGGAAGAATGGGCAATTTGCGTCAGCGCCCGCCCTTCTTCAAAAAAGCTTTTCAAGCCCAGCCGGTAGAGCGAAAGTTTTTCTTGCGCCACCTGGGGCACCAACTGCCCAGGCTCGCGCGAAACCAAGGCTGCAGGCAAATACTCTTTGATGGCCACTTCTTGGCCATTGGCATCTTGGGCCAAGTACACCACGCCAAAACCACCGGCGGCCAAGCGGCGCACGATGCGGTAACCACCAATCACGGTGTCAGGCGGCAGGGGAGCGGGTTTAGGTTTAGTTGTCATCTTTGCGCCGGGGCAGCACAGAAACCGGATAATCTTTCGGATTTGAAGCAACCCGAGAGAAGAGATAAGGCAATGCCAGTTTATAGCATGACGGGATACGCCAGCGCCCAGCTGACACCCGAGACCGCCACCGCCCCCACGGACACCCCTTGCGTGCGCCTCGGGCTGGAAATTCGTGCCGTCAATAGCCGTTTTTTAGACCTCACTTTTCGCCTCCCCGAAGAATTACGCGCCCAAGAGCCCGCCTTGCGCGCCCTGCTCAGCCGCCATCTCAAACGTGGCAAAGTGGAAGTGCGTGCCGCCATTGAGCAAGATGCCAGCGCCAGCCTCAGCACCCCCAGCATCGCCTTGCTCCAGCGCCTGAATATGGTGCAAGAGCATATTCAGGCTTGGCTGCCCAGCGCCAAAGCATTGAGTGTGGCCGATGCCCTGCGCTTGGCCGGCAACAGCGCCCCCACCACGACCGATTGGGCCAGCATTTTGTCGCCCCTGGCCGAGGAAGCCGTCACCGCTTTGCTCGACGCACGGGCCCGCGAGGGCAAGCGTTTGGCCAAAACCTTGCTCGATCGCATCGCCCAGCTGCGCGAATTGGCCGCCCAGGCCACGCCCCTGGTGCCGCAATTGGTCGAACAGCAACGCCAACGCTTTTTAGAGCGCTGGCAAGAAGCCATGGGCCTGGCCCAGGGGCAGGTGCCAGCAGAAGCGGCGCAAGACCGCGCTTTGAGCGAAGCCACCGCGTTTGCCATTCGCATTGATGTGGCCGAAGAAATCACCCGCTTGGATGCCCACTTGGACGAGCTGGAGCGCCTACTGAAAAAAGGCGGCGAAATCGGCAAGCGCCTGGACTTTCTCATTCAAGAATTGCATCGCGAGGCCAATACCCTGGGCTCTAAATCGGCCACGCTGGAGCTCACCCGCATCAGCGTCGATATGAAAGTGCTGATCGAGCAAATGCGCGAGCAAGTCCAAAACATCGAATAACGCACGGCAAAACGCACCTGCGTGCCATAACAAAACCCACAGGGCTCCCTATGGAGCCCTTTTTCACAGACAATCGCCGCTTTGCACATTTTGTGTATGCAACAACTGCCCGGAAACCTCTTTGTCGTTGCCGCCCCCAGTGGGGCGGGCAAATCCAGCTTGGTCAAAGCTTTGCGCTCGTTTGATGCGCGGGTTTACCCCTCGGTTTCGCACACCACCCGCGCCCCACGCGGACAAGAAAAACACGGCCGTGAATATTTTTTCGCCTCCGAAGCGGAATTTGATGCCATGGTCGCCAACAATGCGTTTATCGAATGGGCCAACGTGCACAACAAACGCTACGGCACCTCGAAAAAGGGCATTCAAGAGCGCTTGGCCAATGGCGATGATGTGCTGCTAGAAATCGACTACCAAGGCGCTTTGCAAGTGCGCGATGCTTTCCCGCAAGCGGTGCTGATTTTTATCTTGCCCCCCAGCTGGGAAGAATTGCGCTCACGCCTGGAAAACCGGGGCGAAGATGCCCCCGAGGTGATTGAACTGCGCATGAAGAATGCCTCCACCGAAATGGCCCAGGTCAAAGAATTTGACTTCGTTATAATTAACGAGTTATTCGAGAGTGCGCTGTTTGACCTCAAAACCATTATTCACGCGCACCGCCTCAAATACACCAGCCAGCGCCGCCTGCGCTCTGATGTATTCACTTCCCTTCACCTGCCTGTTTAATTTTTTGCTGGAGTACCCTGCCAATGGCACGCATTACCGTTGAAGACTGCCTGGAGCAGATCCCTAACCGCTTTCAATTGGTGCTGGCCGCGACCTACCGCGCCCGCATGTTGAGCCAAGGCCACGCCCCCAAGGTGGAGTGCCAAAACAAGCCAGCCGTCACGGCACTGCGCGAAATTGCTGAGGGCAAAGTCGGCATTGAAATGCTGAAAAAAGTCCCGGGCTAAAACGTGTTTGGGGGCATGGTGCAACCTATCCCCCCAGCAATAAGGGCACCGCTTTTTGCGGTGCTTTTTTTTGCACCTGCACAAGCTTGTTTTCTCACGCTACAGTTGGTCTATGAACGCGGCTGCCACCACATCGTCCTTTCCTTCCCTTCCCATTGACAAAAACCTGCCCGAAGCAGAGCGCTTGCGCTTGGCAGCCGATGTCTCGGCCCAGCATTTCGAGCATTTGCTGGGTTTTTTAAGCTATTTGGACAGCAACAGCACCGCCATGGTGCGCCGCGCTTGGCAGTTTGCCGACCAGGCCCACCGCAACCAATGGCGCAGCAGCGGCGATCCTTACATTACCCACCCGATTGCCGTGGCGGGCATCTGTGCCAACTGGAAACTCGATGCGCAAGCGCTGTCCGCTGCCTTGCTGCACGATGCCATGGAAGACTGTGGCATCACCAAAGACGATTTGCGCCAACAGTTTGACGAGACGGTGGCCGAGCTGGTCGATGGCCTGACCAAGCTGGACAAACTGCACTTCAACTCCCGCGAAGAGACCCAGGCCGAATCCTTTCGCAAAATGCTGCTGGCCATGGCCAAGGATGTGCGCGTCATCCTTATCAAGCTGGCCGACCGCACGCACAACATGCGCACCATGGGGGACATGCCGCGCAGCAAGTGGGGGCGTATTTCGTCTGAAACTCTGGAGATTTTTGCTCCTATTGCCCACCGTTTGGGCCTGAACCAGTCCTACCGCGAGCTACAAGACCTGGCTTTTCGCCACCTGCACCCGTGGCGGTATGAAACGCTGGAAAAAGCGATTGCCAAATCCCGCACCCGCCGCAACGACTTGGTGCAGCGGGTACACAACGAGGTCGAGGCCACGTTTAAACGCGTTGGCCTCCCGGCCCGCTTGGCCGGTCGAGAAAACACGCTGTTTGTGCTCTACCAAAAAATGCAGCGCAACCACTTGAGCTTTGCCCAGGTGACCGACATTTACGGCTTTCGCATCATCTTGCCCACCACCACCGATTGCTACACCGCCCTGGGGGTGCTGCACCAGCTGTACAAGCCCGTGCCGGGCCGCTTCAAAGACCATATCGCCATTGCCAAAACCAATGGCTACCAATCGCTGCACACCACGCTGGTTGGCCCATCCGGGGTGAACATCGAATTTCAGCTGCGCACCGAATCCATGCACATCGTCGCTGAGGCGGGGGTGGCTGCCCACTGGCTGTACCAATCCGAGGGCCGCCAGCAAGAGGCGCTGAACACCAAGTGGCTGCAATCGCTGCTGGACATTCAAACCGAAACGCGCGATGCCAGCGAGTTCTGGGACAACGTGAAGGTCGATCTGTTTCCGGACTCGATCTACGTTTTCACCCCCAAGAGCAAAGTGTTCTCCATGCCGCAAGGGGCCACGGCCATTGACTTTGCCTACGCCATTCACAGCAACGTGGGCCACCATGCTTGCGGGGCCGTGATCAACGGCGAGGTGGCCAGCCTGCGCACGGTGCTCAAAAGCGGTGACGTGGTGGCCATTACCCTGGACGAGAACGCCGCGCCCAACGCCATGTGGCTGAATTTTGCCAAGACTGGCCGGGCACGCTCCAAAATTCGCAACCACCTCAAAACCGTGGCGCAAACCGAATCGGCCGCCCTGGGCGAGCAGCTGCTGACCCAGGCCCTGCGCGAAGAGGGGATTGCTGACCTGCCCTCCGACGAGGAGGCCCAAGATGCCCTGTGGCAGACCATCCTCAAGCCTGGACAGACCCAAACCGAGCTGCTCTCGGACATCGGCCTGGGCCGCCAGGTGGCGACCTTGGTGGCGCAGCAAATCACCGCCTACCTGCAGCACCAGGGCCAGCGCCCCGATGCCCTGCTGCTAACCCAGCAGCGCTTTACGCAAGGCAACCGGCCCCAGCGCAGCGTCATCCTGGACAGCCAGAACCGCACCGCCACCCACTACGCCCCGTGCTGCACCCCGGTGCCGGGCGATGCGGTCATTGGCTACCTGGGCCATGGCGATGGCCTGCACATCCACCGCAGTGACTGCCCCGAAGCGCAGCGGCTGCTGGAGCGCCAGCCCGAGCGGCACATTGCCGTGGAATGGGGCGAAGACATCTACAACGAGCATCTGTACAACGCCAACATTACCTTGGCCGTGCAAAACGGCCGGGGCGTGCTGGCCCGCATTGCCCAGGTGCTGGCCGATACCGATGTGGACATCCGCCGCGTGGACATTGAGGACGAATCGGCCATGCAGACCACCGTGCTGCGCTTTACCATCGCGGTGCACGACCAGCTGCAGCTGGAGAGCGCTTTGCGGGCGCTGCGCCGCAATGCGGCGGTGCTCAGCTGCAGCCGGGTGCTGGCACCGTAGGCCGCGCACAGCACACCAGCATTAAAAATAAGAGCTGTTTGCGCTTAAAAATAAAGGAATTCAAGGCAAAAAGCCTTTGAAATCTTTTATTTAAAAGCGGTAACAGCTCTTTTTTTATTTTAATTGGGCCGGACTTGGCGGGTATTGCACCGCCAACACTTCCAGCATCCGCACCCCGGCAGGCGTGGGCAGGGGCACTTCATCGCCCACCCGCGCTTTGAGCAAGGCCCGGGCCACGGGGGCCACCCAGCTGACCTGGCCCTGGCTGGTTTGCGCCTCGTCAATGCCCAGGATGGTGATGGTGCGCTCGACCTCTTCATCATCCACATAGGTGACGGTGGCCCCAAAAAAAACCTGGTCGCTGCCGCTGTGCACGCTGGGCTCGACCACCTCGGCCATCTCTAGGCGCTTGGTTAAAAAGCGAATGCGCCGGTCAATTTCGCGCAAACGCTTTTTGCCATAGAGGTAGTCGCCGTTTTCCGAGCGGTCGCCATTGCTGGCGGCCCAGTGCACGGTTTCCACCACCTTGGGGCGTTCCTCGTCAATCAGGGCCAGCAGCTCGGTTTTCAGCGCCGCGTAGCCCTGCGGGGTGATGTAGTTCTTGCTGCCGGGGGGGATTTGGGGCAGGCGGGGCAGGTCGTCGTCATCGTCGTCCTGGTGCCCATCGGGTTCTTTGGTGAAGGCTTTGCTCATGGGGGGCGATCTTCACACAAGCGCACGGCTGCGCCAACGGATCGGCCCCCACGGCGCAGCGGCTTTTGCCTCAACTTGGTGCAGGGCCAGGGCGGCCATGCACCGCAATGGTTCATGGCCGCCTGGGCCGGGGGCTTCGCTCCCCAGAGCACTCACCAGGGCATAAAGATGGCACGCTTGTTGCTTAAACCTGGGAGTTCCTCCACCTCTTAGCAAACGAGAGCACTTCCATGTCACTGAAAACCCACTCCCTCCTCCAAGAGCACAACGCCCGCTGGGTCGATCTGCGCTTTACCGACACGCTGGGCAAAGAGCACCACGTCACCTTCCCCGCCGAGGCCATGCAGGCCGATGCCTTTGAAGACGGCAAGATGTTCGATGGCTCGTCCATCCACGGCTGGAAGGGCATCGAAGCCTCAGACATGGTGCTGCTGCCCGATGACCAGACCGCCGTGCTCGACCCCTTTGCCGAAGAGCCCACCGTCATCGTGCGCGCCGATGTGCTGGAGCCATCGACCATGCAGGGCTACGCCCGCGACCCGCGCTCCATCGCCCGGCGGGCCGAGCTGTACCTGCGCTCCACCGGCATTGCCGATACCGCCTACTTTGGGCCGGAGCCAGAATTTTTCATCTTCGATTCAGTGCAATGGCAAACGCAGATGGACAGTGCCAGCTTCCAGATCCACTCTGCCGAAGGTGCCTGGGCGAACAACCAGGACATGGGCGGCCACAACCCCGGCCACCGCCCGCGCGTCAAAGGGGGCTACTTTCCGGTGCCCCCCGTCGATTCGCTGCACGGCGTGCGCACGGCCATGTGCAACGCCATGCAGGCCATGGGCCTGAAGATCGAGGTGCATCACCATGAAGTGGCCAATGCCGGGCAGTGCGAAATTGGCGTGGCCTTCAACACCCTGGTGAACAAGGCCGACGAGGTGCAAGTCCTCAAATACTGCATCCACAACACCGCCCACGCCCACGGCAAGACTGCCACCTTCATGCCCAAACCCCTGGTGGGCGACAACGGCTCGGGCATGCACGTGCACCAGTCGCTGTTCAAGGACGGCAAGAACCTGTTCTTTGGCACCGAGTACGCCAACCTGTCGGAGCTGGCGCTGTTCTACATCGGCGGCATCATCCACCACGCCCACGCCCTGAACGCCATCACCAACCCCGGCACGAACAGCTACAAGCGCCTGGTGCCCGGCTATGAAGCGCCGGTGATGCTGGCGTACTCGGCCAGCAACCGCTCGGCCTCGATCCGCATCCCCCACACCTCCAGCCCCAAGGCGCAGCGCATCGAATGCCGCTTCCCCGATCCGCTGGCCAACCCCTACCTGGCGTTCTCGGCCCTGCTGATGGCCGGGTTGGACGGCATCCGCAACCGCATCCATCCGGGCGACGCGATGAGCAAAAACCTCTACCACCTGCCCCCGGAAGAAGCCGCCAACGTCCCGCGCGTGGCGCACAGCTTGGCGCAGGCGCTGGACGCACTCAAGGCCGATAATCGCTTTTTGCTGGAAGGCGGTGTTTTCACCGAAGACATGCTGCAGGCCTATATCGACTGCAAAATGGACGAGGTTACCCGCCTGCGCCAGGCCGTACACCCGGTTGAATTCGACCTGTACTACAGCCTGTAAAGGATGCGCGGCAGCGGCCCTTTTCCTTCCCCCACACCAAAGAAAGCGTGAACGATACCGCTGCCCCCACCCCTGCTGCCACGGCCGGCGAGTGCCTGACCGCGCCCATGCCCGCGCTGACCCACCTGGCCACCGCGGTGCTGCTGCTGGATGCGCAATTGCGCATCCAGTACGCCAACCATGCGGCCGAGCAATTGCTGGCCACCGGCCTGTCGCGCCTACGCAACCAGGCGTTCAGCACGTTTTTGGACGATGCCGACGGCAGCGCCGCCGCCAACCTGGATTTGGCACTGCACGCCCAACAGCCCTACACCCAGCGCCAAGCGCGGCTGCTGGGTGCGGGCGAAATGCAGTTGGCCGTGGCCGATTACACCGTCACCCCCCTGCCCGCCACAC
>NZ_JAFNME010000051.1 GCF_017368815.1 Comamonas denitrificans
GGGGGTGTCGGCCGCCGCTTGCGTTGCGGCGCTGGTCTGGCGCTGGGCTGCCGCCGCTTTTTGCGCGGTGCCCATGGGCCAGTTGGACAGGTCGCCGCTTTGGGCGGCACCGACGGCTTGGGCAAATTCTTGCAAATTGACGTTCATGCCCTTGAGGGTCGAGAGCGTCATTTTTTGCACCTGCAGCGCCTGCACGGTGGCGGCCAGGGCTTTGCCGTTTTGGTCAAGCCAGAACTGCACGGCTTTCAATTCTTCGATGCGTTTGTCGATTTCTTCGACGCTCACTGTGGGGGCCACCCAGCTGGAGAACGGCGGCAGTGCAGCGCCTTTGCTCGACTGGCTCAATTGTTGGAAAAAATCGTATCCGGGAATGAATTGGCCAAAACCAAAAGCCTGTGCGTCGCTCATGGCAACCTCCTGTGAGTGCAATCGTGAAAGCTTAATGCATGTCAATGCTGCATGCCACCGGCTTTGTGCTGGGCAGGTGCGCCGTGCTGGGGCATGGCATGGCCGTGGCCGCTGGTGGTTTGGCCCAGGGCTTGGACGGTCACTTGCACGGGGTGCTCCAGGGTTTGGCCCTGGGCATTTTTAAATTGCAAGGTGACGGGGATCTGGCTGCCAGCGACCAGCGGGGCTTTGAGCTGCATGAACATCAGGTGGTAGCCGCCGGGTTTGAGCTCGACGGTCTGGCCCACGGGCAGGTCTAGGCTGGGGATGGCGCGCATTTTCATCACGTCGCCTTCCATGGTCATTTCGTGCACTTCAGAGACGGCGGAGGCATCGGTGCGCACGCCCACCAGCTGCAGCGGCTCGTGGGCGGTCAGGCGCATAAAGGCACCGCTGGCCTGCTGACCGGCAACGGTGGCGCGGGCCCAGGGAGCATCAACTTGTACGGGGGCCTCGGCCCAGGCGCTCAGGCTGGTGGCAAGCACGGTGGCGGCGGCAAGAAAAGTGCGAAGCGTCATGGTCAGTCAGTCCTTGGAAAAAAAATCTATTCTAGGGAGGATTGCAGTGTAGGTTTTAAGAGCTGTTTGCGCTCTTATTTATTGGTTTTTAAGGATTTATGTTGTTGATATGAAGCAATGTTTAGCGCTTCTAGCTATCAAAAAATTCTAGTAAGCCACTGTGCCGTTGCGTGGGCTGGGCCAGGGCCTGCGCCAATACCTTGGGGTGCTGGGTAAAGACGGTGCACTGCGCTTTGGCGCGGGTGATGCCGGTGTACACCAGCTCGCGCCCCAGGACGCTGCCGCCGTAGGCCGGGAGCACCAAGGCGGCATGGGTAAATTCCGAGCCTTGGCTTTTGTGTACCGTCATGGCAAAGGCGGTTTCGATGTGCGCCAGCCGCGCCACGCCGACGCTGCGCAGCTGGTCGCCATCCAAGAAATACACGCGCAAGAGGCCGTCGGGGCTGGGCAGGGTGATGCCAATGTCACCGTTGAACACGCCCAGGGCGCTGTCGTTGCGCGTCACCATGACGGGGCGGCCGGCGTACCAGGGGCCGTCTTTCACCAAGCGTTTGCGGGCGATGAGTTCGCGTTCGATGGCGGTGTTCAGGCCGGTCACGCCCCAGTCACCTTCGCGCACGGCGCACAGCAGGCGAAAGCGTTCAAACGCCTGCAAAACTTGTTTCACCCAGAGGGTGTGATCGCCCTGCGGGCCAGCGTGCAGGGCGTGCAGGTAATCGTGGTAGCTGGGCTGGTCGCTGGAGAGGGCGGTGCGCCAGATGGCTTCGGTGCGCCCGCTGCGGTGGTAGGCCAGGCTGCCATCGGCGCAGGTGTCCAGCACCTGCTGCGCGGCCCGGGCATCGCCGCGATTGACGGCCAGGGCCAGCTGCCCAATCGGCCCGCCAAAGCGCCGGCTGTGGCGCAGCATGACGGTGCTTTGCGCCAAGGCGCTGCCGTGCGGATCGCGCAAAGCGGCAGGGATGGTTTGCCCGGCCGCCGCCTGGGCAAAGGCGACGGTGTCGGGGTGGTAGTGCCCGCCTTCGGCCCCTTGGCACAGGTCGCCCAGTACGGCCCCGGCTTCGACCGAGGCCAGTTGGTCTTTGTCCCCCAGGATGATGAGGCGGGCCTGGGGCGGCAGGGCTTGCAAGAGGGTGGCCATCATGGCCAGGTGCACCATGGAGGCTTCATCGACGATGAGCACATCGACCTCCAGTGGGGTGATGGTGCTGGCCTGCCCAGGGCGCAGTTGCAGCAGGCTGTGCAGGGTGCGGGCTGCGCCGGTGCGTTGCACCAGGGCGGCAATGTCCACGTCCTGGCCGATGCTGGTGTGCAGGCCCAGCAGCGCTTGGTCGATGGATTGCTTTAAACGGGCAGCGGCTTTGCCTGTGGGCGCAGCCAGGGCCACGCGCAGTTGTTCGGGCTGGGCGGCGGTGGCAAACAGCAGGGCCAGCAGGCGGGCGGCGGTATAGGTTTTGCCCGTGCCGGGGCCGCCGGTGATCAGGGTGAGCCGCCCCCGCAGGGCCAGGGCGCAGGCCAGTTTTTGCCAGTCGCAATCGGCGTTTTCGGTGGCGGGGCTGGGCTGGCTGGGGAACAGGCGATCGAGCCAATGGCGGATGGTGGGCGGATCAATATTGGTGGCGGTGCTGGGGTCGGGCGTGGCCCGGCAGCGCTGCAGGATGTGCTGGGCCACCGCGCGTTCGTAATGCCAATAGCGGCGCAAATACAGTTTGGGCGCGCTGGGGTGGGGGGTGAGCACCATGGGCTGGCCGCTGTCGGCATCGCGCCCCACGACCCGCACCAGGGGGCAGTGCTGCAAAGCCTGCAGCCAGGCATCCAGTAGCGTGGGCAATTGCCGCCATTGGGCGGTGATATCGGGGTGGGTGCTGCTGTCCCAGGCGAGCAGGCGCTGCGGGGCGGCCACCAGGTCGGCCAGCGGTAGGCAGCTGTGGCCCCGGCTTTCCACATGGGCCAGCAGGGCGCTGGCCAGCAGGACGCAATCGGGGGCGCTGGGGTGGTGGGTGTGGACAAATTGCATCCAGGCGATGTCCAGCGGGCGCAGCAGGCCCTGGGTTTGCCAGGCGCGCAATTGGTCGCGCAGGGGCAAGGCGCTGTCTTCGGGGGCGAACAGGTCGAGGGTGTGGGGGGCGTCGTGCTTCATGCGCAGGCCTCGGCGGGGGCGGTGATCAGGGCGTCCAGGGCATCGAGCAAGGCGCTGGGGATGGGCAGGTGCTGCATCCAGGTGCCATCCAGCCCGCGCATAAACAGGTAGAGCGCCCCGCCCAGGTGGTCTTCGGGGCGGTAGGCCGCCCCCAGGCGCTGGCGCAGCAGGCGGTGCAGGGCCAGGGTGTAGAGGGCCGCTTGCACGTCGTAACGGTGCTGCAGCATGGCAGCGGCCAGGGTGGTGGGGGTGTAGGCGCTGCCGTCGGGCCCCAGGGTGTTGGTTTTGTAATCGAGCACCCAGTAGCGCCCGCCGTGGGCAAACACCAGGTCGGCAAAGCCCATGGCCATGCCGTGCAGCTGGCGCTGGGGCAGGGCGGGGCGTGCCTGTCCGGGCAGCAAATAGTGCTGGCACAGGGCATCGACCGCGCTGCTGGAGAGCGGGGCCAGGGGCAGCCAGAACTCCATCTCGGTGAGTTGGGTGGTGAGGGCGGGCAAGGCGCAATCCAGCGGCGGCAGCGGGGTGTGGCCCAGGGTGCTGAGCCAGTGGGCCACGTCTTCGGCTTGGGGCTGGCTGTAGCCGGCCCGCAGGCAGCGGCCCAGCAAAGCCTGGCGCAGTGGGCCATCCAGCGGGGCAAAGCCCTGGTCGGCCCACCATTGCATTTGGCTGTGCAAAAAGTTGCCTACCAGCGGCCCCTTGGGAAAGCGGTGCCAGACGGCGCTGGCGCTGCTGGGCGCGGCGGTGGACGGGGGGGCGGCGGGTTCGTCCTCGGCGGGCGTTTGGGCCAGTAGGGCCTCGTCAGGCCGGGGGGCCGCGCCCAGGTCGCGCACCAGGGCCGAGAAGCTGGCCACGCCCCAGCTGCGGTCGAACTGGCCGTCGTAGGGGGGGGCCGGGCGCAAGGCGGCTGGCTGGCGTTCGTTCTTAAAAAGCGTAGCTGTAGGCGCTTTATCTATAAGCGTTAGCGTGCTATTTGGGCAAGATTTTGCCAGGGTTTCTAGGGCGCTTTGCCACTGCGCGGCGCTTTGGGGCGCATCCCCCGCGAGCAAATAGCCGGTGGCGCTGCGCTCGTTTTGGCAGGATTTTTTCCGTTTTTTGATCGGCCCCAGGCCCAGCCAGAGCAGGTGGCGTGGGCGGGTGGCGGCCACGTAGAACAGGCGCAGGTCTTCGCGCAGGCGCTCTTCTTCGGCTTGGGCCAGGTCGTGGTCGCTGACTTGCAGCACCAGGTGGCCATCGGGGCGGCGCACAAAGGGGGTGCGGGCCCTTTCTTTCTCCGTAAAGTCGCTGGCAAAGGGCAGCATCACCAGCGGGTATTCCAGGCCCTTGCTTTTGTGGATGGTGATGACTTGCACCAAGTCGGCATCGCTTTCCAGGCGCACGGTTTGCGCTTGGGCATCGCCGTTGGGGTTGGCGATGGATTCTTGCAGCCAGCGGATGAGCGCTTGCTCGCCCTCCACGGTGGCGCTGGCTTGTTGCAGCAGCTCGCCCAGGTGCAGCACATTGGTCAGCCGCCGCTCGCCGTCCGGCTCGGCCAGCCAGCGGGCGGGCAAGCCCAGCTGGTGCAGGCTGGCGCGCAGCATGGCCAGCACGCCTTGGCGCTGCCAGAGCTGGTGCAGGCGGTGCAGCTGGGCGGTGCGCTGGTCCAGCAGGGCATCGTCGTGTGCCAGTTGCTGCAAATCGGCAAACGGCAGATCCAGCAGGCGGGTGGCAAAGGCGGCCCGCAGGGTGCGGGTGTTCAGCGGCTCGGCCACGGCCCGCAGCCAAAACAGCAGATCGTGCGCCTCGGGGCTGGCAAAGACGGATTCGCGGTCGGACAAATACACCGAGGCAATGCGGCGCTGGCGCAGCGCCTGGCGCACGGCGGTGGCCTCTTTGCCCTGGCGCACCAAAATCGCCACATCGCCCGGGCGCAGGCGCACAAAGCGGCCATCGGGCTGGGCAAAGCCCATGCCGGGGTCGTTCAGCCACTGGGCCAATTGCTCGGCGCAGGCGGCGGCAAACAGGGTGCGCAAGTCCTGGCCGCTGACGGGCTCGGGCGCGGCGTGCCAGGCCATGTGCAGGGCGGGCACGGGGGTGCCGTTGGCGTGCAGCACTTCGGGGCGGCCTTGGGCTGCGACCTGAATAAACGGCAGGGGGTTGTGCGCGCTGTGGGTGCGAAAGCGAAACGCACCGCTGCCCGGCCGGTTTTCGGCCTGGGCAAACCAGTGGTTCACGGCAGCCACCAGGGCATGGCTGGAGCGGTAGTTTTTATCGAGCACATAGTGCCGCCCGGCGGTGGCCTGCCGCGCTTGCAGGTAGCTGTAAATATCGGCCCCGCGAAAGCCGTAGATGGATTGCTTGGGGTCACCAATCAATAGCAGGGCGCGGTCGCTGGTATTGGTTTCTGGGCTGTAAACACTGGAAAACAGCCGGTATTGCAGCGGGGAGGTGTCCTGAAATTCATCCAGCAGCGCCACCGGGTACTGCTGCAGCAGGCGCTGGCGCAGCACCGCACCTTGCGGGCCGGTGAGGGCCGCATCCAGGCGCTGGAGCATGTCGGTAAAGCCAAAGGTGGCTGTTTGGCTTTTGATCCACTGCAGGCGCTGTTGCACGCGGGCGGCCGCGTGCTGGCGCAGGTGCAGGCGGGGCGAGGGCAGGGCGGCCAGCTCGGCCAGCAGGTGTTCCAGCGCGGCCGCTTGCGGTGGGTAGTTCACGGGCACAGCGCCGCTGCGGGCATCGTCCAGGCCAGCGGGGGTCAGGCGCCACGCGCCCGTGGCCATGGCGCTGGCCAGATCAGGGTGGGGCGCGGCGGCCCAGTCTTTGAGCGCTTGCAGCCACTGCAAACAATTTTTACGCTGCAAGCGGCGGCCATCCCATGCGCCTTTGTTGTGGGCCCACTGCCCCTCCAGCCAGATTTCGTAGTCCTCGGCCGCTTGCGCCCAGCCTTGGGCCAGGGCGTGCAGGCGGGCGTGGGCGTGCGCCTCCCAGTGGGGCAGCAGATCGGCCAGGTCGCCCGCCCCCAGGGCGGGGTCGAGGCTTTCGTGGGCCAGGGGGCGGATATCGTTGGCAAAGGCGGCAAAATTTTTCCACTGCGCTTGCAGGCGCTCCAGGTTCGGCGCGTCCAGCGGGTAGCACTGCTGGCGCCAGTAGTCTTGCAGGGCTTCGGTCAGGCGCTGGGCCTCGTCGGCCTCCAGGGTTTCGTCCAGCAGGCTGCCGCTGTCCAGCGCATGCTCGCGCAGCACGCGCTGGCACCAGGCATCAATGGTGAAGATGGCGGCATCGTCCATACCCTGGGCGGCCAGCTCCAGCCGCCAGGCGGCTTGCTCGCGCTGGGTGGCTTCGGGGTAGGTGGCCAATAAATCGTGCAAAAAATCATCACCCGCGCTTTGGCCGCGAAAGCAAGCGGCCGCCTCCACCAGCCGGGCGCGAATGCGCTCGCTCAACTCGCGCGTGGCGGCGCGGGTGAAGGTCATCACCAAAATCTGCGCCGGTTGCAGGGGGCAGGGCTGGCCCTGCGGGGCAAAGGCATTGGCCCCGCCGTGGCCCAGCACCAGGCGCACGACCAGGGCGGCAATCGTCCAGGTTTTGCCGGTGCCGGCGCTGGCCTCTATCAAGCGGCTGCCGTGCAGGGGGAAGGTGAGGGGGGCCAGTGGGTGCAGGGTTTCAGGCATGGAGCGCCTCCGAAGGTTGCAGGTCAGCGCTTAAGTCTTCCCAGGCCACGATGCGCACCGATTGCGCCACCCAGGCGACCAGCGGGGCGTAGAGCGCCTCGACGTAGTGGGCAAAGCGCCCGTCGGCGCTCAGGGCGGCAAAGTCAGGGAAGAAGCGGGCCCAGGCCAGATCGGTGGCTTCGCCATCGCTGTGGTGGCTGCCGTCGTAGGTTTCCCACGGTTTGCCGTTGGTCGCTTGGGCCAAGGCGGTTTTGCAGGGCAGGGGCAGCGGCTGGGCTTGCCCCGCTTGCCACGTGGCCAGCCAGGCGTGCAGGGCCGAGGTGGCTGCGTCCGGGTCGGATGCGGCGATGTGCAGGCAGGCATCGTGCCCGATCAGCCATTGCTCCAGCGCGATGCCGCACGCGGCGGCGGCCAGGCTGTGCAAATAGGGCGTGAGCAGTTTGTCGGCACGCGGCTGGGCTTTGTTGCCCTCGCCGAGCAGCACGTTGCTGGCCGAGAGGCTGATGCGCACCGGGGGGGCCGTTGCATGGCGTTGGCGCAGGCCATCGAGCCAGTCGTCCAGCACGATGCCCTGGTGCGCAATGTGCAGCGCCTGGTGGGGGGCTTCGACGGGGTAGTGCTGCTGCAATTGCGCCCAGGCCTGCAAGCTGTTGCTGGTGCTGGCGTGCAGGGCGGCTTTTTCCTGTTCGCCCAGCCCGGCCAAGGGCAGGCTGCCAGCGTTTTGCAGGTGTTGCAGCTGGCGTGTCAGCAAGGTGCTCAGCGCCTGCGGTGTTTTGGGGGCGCTGGCCCAGGCATGGGTGGCGGCGGCCATGGTGGTTTGCAGTTGCTCGACCAGGCCATAGGCGGCCAGCCCGCCCAGGGCAAAGCATTCTTCATCCAGCGGCAGGTCTTCGGCCAGCTCAAAGCTGACTTGCCACTGTTGGCGCAAAAAGCTGCGGGCCGGGTGGCGCATAAAGCGGGCCAGGGTGGGCAAATTCAGCGCGGGGAGCGTGCTGGTGGGGGCGGGTGCTGTGGCCGTTGCCGGGGCTGCCGTGGGTGCTGGCAAGGGCGAGGATGAGGGTGCATTGGCCCCTTGGTGGGCGGCTTGCCATTCGCGGGCGTAGGTGGTCAGCGGGCTGCCGACTTCAAAGTAGCGGCGGCTAAAGGGTTGCAGCGGGTGGTGAAAGCTGCGCTGGGCCAGCACGTCGCCGCCAGGGTGGCCGGGCTGGGCGGGGTCTTCGCCCTGCCACCCGGCGGCCAGGTAGTCGCGCAGCTGTGCCACCAGCACCGAGGGGGGCTGGGGGCTGTTGTCGCGCACGCTGTGCCCGGCCCAGCTGAGGTAGAGCTGGCGGCGGGCCGAGAGCAGGGCATCGAGCATGAGCTGGCGGTCGTAATCGTTGCGGGCGCGGTCGCCGGGGCGGGTTTGGCCGGGGTGTTGCATCAGGTCAAAGCCGTTTTTGCTGGCGCGGCGCGGGTAGTCGCCATCGTTCATGCCCAGCAGGCAGACCACCTCGAACGGAATGGCCCGCATGGGCTGCAGGGTGCAAAAGGTGACACCGCCGGCGTGAAAGCGCTCTTCCAGCGCGGGCGCTTGCAGGGCGGCCAGCCAGGCGGCTTGCACCACTTCCAGCGGCACGGCTTGTTCAAAGCGGGCGTGCTCGCAGGCTTGCAGCCAGGTTTGCAGGCTGTGCTCCAGCCCTTGCAGCACGGCGGCATCGACGCTGTCTTGGGCGCTAAAGCCGTCGGTCAGGAGTTGGCGCAGGCGTTGGGCCCACACCTGGGGCGGCGCGGGGGTTTGGGCCGCTTGCCACCAGGTTTGCAGGCAGGCCAGCAGGGCGGCCAAGATGCCGGCCAGGTGGGCGCTGAGGCCTTCTACCTCGGGCAGCGGGGCCATGCCTTGCCAGTCGGCGCAGGTGGGCAGGCCGTCGTGCTCGATGGGGGCGGCCCCGCTGGCATAGCCCAGCAGCATGCGCTGCAGGCCAAACCAGGCGCTGTTGGTGTCGCCACAGGCGGCCAGATCGAGTTGGCGGCGGTGTTCGGCGTTCAGCCCCCAGCGGATGCCCGCTTGCGCCATCCATTGGCGCAGCAGGGGGGCATCGGCGGGCTCCAGGCCCAGGCGGGCGGCCACGGCGGGCACGTCCAGCAGGCTGGCCAAATCGCTGAAATGGCAGCGCTGCTGCGGCAGGCGCAGCAGCCATTGCAGGGCCACGACCAGGGGGCTGTGGGCCTGGGCGGCCAGGTCGGCAATGGCAAAGGGGATGCGGCGCGGGTCGTTGTGTGCGTGCAGGCCAAACACGGCGCGAATGGCCGGGGCGGCCGCGGCAATGTCCGGCAGCATGACGATGATGTTGCGCGGCTGCAGCGGGGCCTGCCCGGCAGGGGGCGGCGCGGCCAGCAGGGTGAGCAGGTGGTCGTGCAGCACTTCCAGTTCGCGCACCAGACTGTGGGCGCTGTGCAGGACGATGGATTGGTCGGCCGCCGCGATGCAGTGCTGCGGCTGGGTGGCCTTGGGGTGCTCGGCTAGCGGCAGCAGGTCGCGAATGCTGCGCTGCACTTGTTCTAGCAGGCTGCCTTGGTCATTAGGTGCTTCGTCATAGATATCAATCCGGGAAATGGCTTGTGCTAAGTGGGTACTGCTCTCTAAATCATCGAGCAAGCGCACGTAGTCCCGGCTTTGCCGCCCCCAGGCCATGAGCAAGGGGTGGGCGTGGGCGTGCATGGCCTCCAGCGAGACGGTGGCCAGGTCTTGCCCCCGGTTGGGATGGCGGCGGCGTTGCTGGCGCAGCAGTTCGCGCCCGTCGATGGCATCGGCCCAGTGGTAGCGGCAGGGGTTGGGTACGGCCAAGATCACTTGGCTGTGGCGGGCGATGGCCTGGAGAAATTCCAGCATCTCCAGCGGCACCTGGGTCAGCCCCAGCAGCAGCACGCGCCGGGCAATGGGCAGGCTGCCAATGTCGGCGGTGCGCAAGGCATCGAGCACCTGCTGGCGCAGGGCCGGGCGGGTGACGCTGCGCTCTTGCGCCGTCAGGTCGGCCAGCACGGCCCGCCACAGGGGGGGCTGCCATTCCTGGCCTTCGGGCAGGGGGGTGTCGGGTTGGCCGGGCAAGCCGGGCAGGTGGTCGCGCCCGGCCTCCCAGGCCAGCAGCCAGTCGCTGCGATAGACCTGGTACTGGTCAAACAAGTCGGCCAGGCGGCTGGCCAATTGCAGCAGGCGCTGGGGCTGGTCGTCGCGCAAAAAGCGGGCGATGGGGGCAAAGGCCGGCAATTCGAGGCAGGTGGGCAGCAGGCGCATCAGCCGCCAGGCCATGGGCTGCTCATCCAGCGGCGAGAGGCTGGGCACGCGCTGCGGCCCCAAAATTTGCCGCCAGCTGCGCCACAAAAACCGCGCGGGCAGCTCCACCCGCGTGGCCGCGCAAATGCCTTGGTGCTGGGCTTGCAGCATCTTGAACCATTCGGCCGTGCCGTTGCTTTGCACCAGCACGACCTCTTGCTCCAGCGGGCCCAGGGGGTGGGCACGGCTCCAGTCGATCAGGGCCTGGGCCAGGGTTTCGGCGCAGTTGCCGTGCAGGGCGAGAAAGCCGGGGGTCA
>NZ_JAFNME010000052.1 GCF_017368815.1 Comamonas denitrificans
AGGCCAGCTTCTGCACGCTTGAGCGCATCGATGATTTGGCTGTCTGTAAAACGTGACTTCTTCATAGTAGAGATTCTCCTTTGGAGGCATCTACTTCTCAAGACGCTGGTTTTACGGGGGGATTACCTTCCCAGCCCTACCTTTCCAGCTCAAGGGCGAAGCCCACTTGGAAGGCTGCTTCTTTTTAACCTTCTTACCCTCCGCATCCTCAACCACAACCGTTTCTGAAAACCAAGCCTTTTTCAACTTGACTTCATAACGCACATATTTTTGGCTGATTTTAAAGATATCCTTTGCAATATCAGTTGATAAGCCACAAAACGACTTTGGTGTTACGTATGACTTTACGTAAGCTGCAATATCAAACTTATTACATTTACTGATCTTGGTGTAGCAGTTCCAATCAGAATTCCGGTACTCTACAGCAGCTTTACGCTTGTTTTTTTTAATCATATCCCCTGAGAACAACGTAAGCCCACGCCGAGCAAGCTCAAGAATACGGTTGTTTGCTTTATTCTTGTTCCCACTGTAGATGAGGTAAGTCAGATGTAGCTCTTCAAGCTCAACGTTTTTCATAGTGAATTTCTTCACAGTCTCAGTAGCTACTCCGCACTCCAGCAACCAGTATTGAAAGAAATATAGTGCAAACAACGATACCTCATATACTGCATTTTCCAAAAGTGCATTTAGTCCGCAAACAGCACCTGGAACACTCACGCTGACGTCATAGGCATAAATGTTCAGCTTGCCATCTACATAGCCACCTTTTGGGCTAATCCACATAGTGGCTTTTCCACACTTAAACTTAAATGGTACTTTTGCAAGGCTAGTAGCACTACGAGCTTTAATCTCCCCTGTTGGATCTGTCCTCTCATCTTTAACATAAGGCAAGTCCTGACCGAAAGCTTCATCAGGAACGCTTATGCGAGCGGTTAATGTATCTGCCATTTTCTTTGGTTTCCTAAAATTAGTGTTTGTGGCTTAAGCCTTGACTAGATGAGTACAAAGCATGTGAACGGTTTGTTGAGTAGCTAGGTAGTAGTGATGTAATGACCATTACTAGGAAAGCACTCAGTGCTCGCAAGTCCTACTGCACGTCAAAAATCAACTTTTTGCCTAGCTACAAAGTGATTTACAGCATTAGATATTTCAGTTTTGAGGGTCCATAACTTTTCAAGTTACGTCCGCCGCACACACGCTGAAAGCGCAGATGAATCGCACTTTCGCTATGCTCCTTAATTCATCTTCATCAAGTGCTTGCGCAGCACTCCCACATTCCATGCAGTGATGCGTTCTGAAAATTTGACAGGGGCTGGAATGAGACCAGCTTTGACATGACGCCACGCGGTTGCACGCGAGCAGGCATACAACGCGAGCACTACAGGCAAGCGCACATGCGCCGCATCTGGAAGGCTGTCGAACTTAGCCAGTGCAGGATCTACACGAGCCAGCTGTCCATCGACCGCAGCATCTACTTGAGCAGGCTGAGCAAGGGTGAAGTTTTGGCTTTTCGCCATAGTTTTTCTCCTGTGCTACGAGCAACTTGCGACATGCAAGTGCCCTAGCCAAGAGCCTTTACAGCTTTTGAAAATTTGTTCTTGAATGCCTCAGAATCCGCATGAAATAAGGACTTTTCACGCTATCAAGCTCTGCACAGTGCAACATAAGAAGTGGGTTCCTCATGTTCACTCCATCTTGGTGAGAGGTATGAGATAAGAGGTAAGAATTTTTAGCAATATTGCAAGGTAAGAGATAGGAGAAATAGTGCAAAATCTGAGGTAGGAGATAGGAGGCTTTGGAGTGCTTACAGCTCAATGAGTCACAAAAAATTTATATGTGTGCACACACACACTTTCAAAAAATTTTCTTAAAAGAAGTCTTATGGAATTACTAAAAACAACCTATTCTGATTTCCTAGATAAAGTAACATCTAGTCATCTCGATTATCTAATCACCCATAAAAATGACTCATTTACAATATACGAACCCAAAATAAAACAACGGATTAAAGACAAATTAGAAATTTTTATTACAGAAAAATCAATAAATATTGAAGAATTAAAAGAAAATATTGATAAAAAAGTCAAGGATTACTTGAAAGAAATTACACCTCAAACCAAACTACCAATAACATCCTGGATGCGATTAGCAATAATAATTAATCAACATCATCAAATAAATATTAAAAATATAATAGAATATTATAAAGAATGGAGGTCTAACGAAGGTCGTGGCATTCTCATACTTTCATCACCAAAGCACAATAAAACTATTTATATAGACTCTTTTATTTTAAAAGGAACTAATGAAATAGAAGAATTCAATCACAAATGGATTGGTTTAAAACCAGCATTGATTAAAAACACACCAAGAAATAATAAAAGAAAAAAGCCAGATTCTGGAGTCGGGCAAAGAAACTATTCAAATATAAAAAGAGCTATTAATGCTGCTGCAGTCGATATTAATTGCAATGAAATTTACTACCAGACATACATAGATAATAACAATAAAAAATTACATGAGTTCAATGGAAATATTTCATCGCTGTATAGATTCATGACAGAAAAAAGAGGTTTATCTGTTAAAGAATCTGTATTTAGAAAGGTGGTCTCCGATTTTATTAAAACTTATTATAGAAAAAATAGACCACCAAGAGAAATAACCAAGCCTAAAACAATATAATATTCTTTAATCTTAAAAAATCAATTTTTATTTGCAAATAGATTCAATTTGATCAGCCCAGACCTGCATCATCTTTTCTCTATCTTTAAAATAGTCAGCATGGTTATAAGTTTGACGAACAGCATTAGGTTCAGTATGAGCAAGCTGCCTTTCAATCCAGTCCGATGAAAAGCCCATTTCATTAAGTGTTGCATCCCGGACGATCATATGGTCGCTTATTGAACAACTCAGGGTGAGTTTGATGCCACTGTTTCATGGCCTGCATAGGTGTTTTGCTGTGCAATGCTGACTGGGGCAGTTGGTGGTTGTACAAGGCCACGTAGCGCATGAGCGTCTGCTCCAGATCTTCGGCGCTGTTGAAGCGGTGGGTCTTCAGGACATCGGCAATGCGCCCGTTGAAGCGTTCGACCATGCCATTGGTTCGGGGTGTCCTGGGCTTGGTCAACCGGTGCTCTATGCCCAGCTCCTGGCACAACTGGTCGAACTCATGGTTGCCACTGGGCTGGCGCTCACGACTGGCAAAGAGGCGATCGGTGAACTCCTTGCCGTTGTCGGTCAGCACTCTGGTGATCTGGATCGGGCAGGCCTTGTGCAAGGCATGGAGGAAGACCCGAGCGCTGGCGGCCGTCTTGTTGCCTTTGATCTGCACGAACACCCAGCGCGTCGCCCGGTCAATGGCCACAAACAGGTAGCGGCGCTTGGTTTCGTCCTGCATCTGCGGCAGGTACTTCACATCCACGTGCAAGTAGCCAGGCTCGTAGCTTTTGAACGCCTTGTGCGCCTGGGCAGGCTCGGCGGGCTTGAGTGACCTGCCCCCTCCAGCCATACCACTCAGTTGGAGAGAGGTCCAAGGGTTTGCAGGTTAACTGATCCTGCGTCGGTGGTTGATGGGTTTGGCTTGCGGTGCTTGGCGGCAAACTCAGCCGGAGGTATCCGTCCGATCGTTCCGTGTGGTCGCACCTCGTTGTAGTCTTGGCGCCAGATGGCGATGACCTCGCGGGCCTGCGTCAGGGATTCGAACCAGTTCTCGTTGAGGCATTCGTCCCTGAACTTGCCGTTGAAGCTCTCGATGTAGGCGTTCTGGGTGGGCTTGCCCGGTTGGATAAGGATGTGCTGAATACCTCGTGCTTGCATCCATGCCATGAAGGCTCTGCATGTGAACTCCGGTCCGTTGTCGGTTCTGATGGCCTCTGGGTAGCCCCTGAACCGCGCGGCTTGATCCAGGATGCGGGTGACGTATGCGCCAGGCATGGACAGGTCCACAGCGATGTCTATGCACTCACGGGTGAAGTCATCGGCGATGGTCAGGCACTTGATGCGTCGGCCATTGGCCAGTGAATCGCTCACAAAGTCCAGGCTCCATGTTTGATTGACGCGTGTAGCCGCCACCAGAGGTGTGCGTTCACCGCGGCACTTCTTGCCCTTGTTGCGCTTGCGAACAGCCAAGCCTTGCGCACTGTAGAGCCGGAACACCTTCTTGTGGTTGGTGCCGGGCAATTCGGTGCGCAGCATGTCGTGCACGCGGCGATAGCCAAAGCGCCTGCGCTCCATGGCTACGGCATGGATGCGCTCACCTAAGCGCACGGTGTGTGCATCGGGTTGCGGCGGATGGCGCCAGGCATCTCGAGACAGCCCCACAAGACGGCAGGCCCGGCGCTCAGACATCTGGGTGTGCTCCAGCATCTTGGCGATGGCCTTGCGCTTGTCCTGCGGGGCTAGCGCTTTACCCCAAAGCCGACCTTGAGCGCCTCCAGATCGAGGTGTGCCTCGGCCAGCAGCTTCTTGAGGCGGGCGTTCTCGACTTCCAAGTCCTTGAGGCGGCGGGCCTCATCAGCCTCCATGCCACCGTACTTGGCGCGCCACTTGTAGAACGTGGGCTCGCTGAACCCGCCTTGGCGGCAGACATCCCTGACTGGCAGGCCTGACTCTGCCTGCTTCAAGAACCCAATGATCTGCTGCTCCGTGAATCGACTCTTCTTCATATCCGTCATTCTCCAGGTTGACGGACCTCACTTCCATTCGGCTGGTACGGCTGTGAGGGGGCAGGTCAGTCAGGCATTCGGCCATGGGCATCGAGCTGGGCAAATTCGCGGTAGATCGGGGTGTCAAAGAAAGTTTCCTCCATGCCCAGATCCGACAAGCTAAACCACTGCTGCATGCAGTGGATGCGCAGCATGGTCTGCAGTGCAAAGGGTGGGCGGCCGTTCTTGCCTTCGGGGTAATACGGGGCAATGAGCTCGACCAGTGCTGCCCAGGGAACCACCAATTCCATCTCATCGAGCAATTGCTGCTTGCAGGTTTTTTTGGTGCTCAGGTTCAGATCAAGGCTGCTTTGCTTCATGCGCTGAGACGATGCCACGGCCTGCTGACACCTACCAAACAGCGGGGGAGGTTTTGCAGGATTTCCTTAACTGTCTGGCGGCAACTCGCCAGCGAGGCAGTCACACCGACCTCAATTTAAACCAACCAGCCTCCTCGAAATCCGGGGCTGTTCATGTCGAGGCAAACGATAAAGCCTACACGTCAGAACACCGACCAGCCGGTGAACTCCGATAACTCCTGCAGCGCGCGCGTGCCGAGCAGTGAATTGCCAAACGCATTCAGGCCAGGAGACCAGACCGCGATCGATGCATGTCCCGGAACGACCGCCAGAATGCCGCCTCCGACGCCACTCTTGCCGGGGAAGCCGACCGAATAGGCAAAGTCGCCTGAACCATCATAGTGCCCCGCGAGCAACATCAAGGCGTTGATGCTGCGTGCCTGAGCTGGGTTCAGCAGGTGGGCTGCGGAGTCGAAGCCGGCCAGGAACCGGCCGGCGCTGGCCAATTGCTCGCAGTTCATCGTGATCGCGCATTGGCGACAGTAAATCTGCAGCAGACGTTCGCATTCCATGTGCAGATTGCCGCACGAGCGTAGAAAGTACGCCAGAGAGAAGTTGCGGTAGGCCGTGCGGTATTCCGAGGCGGCAACCTGTTCATCAATCGAGATCCGGTCATCTCCAGCCGCCGTGCGAACGAAATCCATCAGTCTATCGAGTCCGCCGCCCGCGTCAGGCGCATCAAGCATGGCGTCGGTGGTGACCAGTGCGCCCGCATTGACGAAAGGATTGCGCGGTTTGCCGCCTTCCTGCTCAAGCTCGATGACCGAGTTGAAGGTGTAGTTAGATGGTTCCTTGCCTACCCGCTTCCAGAGCCGGTCGCCGTGACGGCCCAATGCGATCGCCAGTGAGAAGACCTTTGAGATGCTCTGGATCGAAAACGGCGTCGCAGCGTCGCCCGCGCTCAGCCGCTCTCCGCTGGCCAGGCACACACTGATCCCGAACTGATGCACATCAACGCTGGCCAGTTGCGGAATGTAGTGCGCCACCCGGCCGCGCTTGTGTGCGCGCTTCATGCGCGCGTCGAGCCCTACCAGAAAGCCCTGGAGCGTTTCCAAAGCGGCGTGGCCCATCGTTCAGGCCAAGTAACGCCGCGCCAGCAGCACCCAGTATGCAGCGCCAATGGCCAGGTTGGCGTCGTTGAAGTCGTAACCCGGGTTGTGCACCATGCAGGCGCCCAGCTTGTCACCATCCCCGTTTCCGATCAACAGGTAGCTGCCGGGGCACTTCTCCAGCATGAAAGCGAAATCTTCGCTGCCGGTGAGTGGCGGGGCCTGCAGCACGACGCGCTCGGCGCCAACCAATTCGGTGCCAATCTGACGGGCGAAGTCGGTTTCATCCTTGCTGTTGATCAGTGCCGCGTAGCCGCGCCGATAGTCGATTTCGGCCTTGACGCCAAAGCACTGCGCCTGTGCGTGAACGATTTCGGTAATGCGCTGCTGCAGCAGGCTGCGCACTTCGGGGTCGAGAGCGCGCACGCTCAGCTCGAGATGTGCGCTGTCGGGGATGACGTTATTGGCGCGCCCGGACTGCAGCACCCCCACGGTCACCACCGCTGTTTGCAGTGGATCGACGTTGCGCGAGACGACGGTCTGCAACGCCATCACCAGGCTGGCAGCCGCCACCACCGGATCGGCTGTCTTGTGCGGCACAGCACCGTGACCACCGTGGCCTACCAGCGTAATGTAGACCTTGTCAGAGGAGGCCATCATTGGGCCTTCGCGAAAGATCAAGTGCCCCTGTGGCCAGCCGGGCATGTTGTGCATGCTGAAGATAGCGTCACATGGGTATTTGTCGAACAGGCCGTCGTTGATCATGCGTACGGCGCCACAGTCGCTGGTGCCGTATTCCTCCGCAGGCTGGAAGATCAGGTTGAGTGTCCCTGAGAAGTCACCCTGCTCTGCCAGCACCTTGGCTGCCGCCAACAGCATGGCCGTATGTCCGTCGTGGCCGCAGGCGTGCATGACGCCCTGGTTGCGACTTGCGTACTGCAGCCCCGTGGTTTCCTGGATCGGCAGTGCGTCCATGTCCGCGCGCAGACCCAGCGTGCGCGTGCCGTCGCCACGCTTGAGTTGCCCGACCACACCGGTTCCGCCCAGGCCGCGCTCAACGTGGTAACCCCACTCCCGCAGTCGCGCAGCCACTAAATCACTGGTACGCAGCTCTTCGAATGGCAGCTCGGGGTGCTGATGGATATCACGGCGCAAAGCAATGAATTCGTCTTCGTGTGCGCGTATCGCCTGCAAGGTGTCTTGAACAGTCATGCTATGAACTCACAGTCTGGCAAAATTCGCCTAGTAATCATTTCTGTAGTTCCTTGTCACCGCCGGTTTCGCGCATGAGCAGAATGCCTACGATGGCGATCAAGCTGGTGATAAGGACGTAGAGCGCTGGCGCTGCCGGGTTGCCGGTCACCTTGATGAGCCAGGTGATCACCAGTTGCGCGGTGCCACCAAACAGCGCCACGCCAAAGGCATAGGCAATCGACAGCCCGAGCGCGCGTACATGACCAGGGAACAGCTCCGGGATGGCCACCAGCATTGGCGCGCCACCAATGCCCGTGAGCAACGCCAGCAGCGCAGTCGCCAGTGCCAGAGTGGCAAAGCTGGTGTGCTCAATGAGCAGCATGTAAGCCGGATAGACCAACACGAACAATGCCACGCGAGCCCAGAGCATCACGGGTTTGCGCCCATACAGATCTGACAGCCAGCCCCCCAGCAGCGCACCCGCCCAGGTCGCCACGCCGAATACGATGGTCGCCGACATGGCGATCGTCGCGGAGAGCTTGAGCGTGGTCACGGCATAAGTGGTCATGTAGATCGCCGCATAGGTCGAGATCGTCACACCCAGGATGACCATGAGCGCCAGCATGATCGGTCGCAGATGGTGCCGGATATCGACCAGCGGGCTCTTGATGGGTCCGCTATGCGTGGGATGCTCGAGGCTCTCAGGCATGTGGCGGCGCAAAAAGAAAGCAATGGGGATCAATGCCAGACCGAGCAAAAAAGGGATACGCCAACCCCACGCCAGCATCTGCTCCTTGCTTAGCGCCAGCGTGAGCACAATGCCGACGACGCCAGCCGCCATCGAGGCTATGCCTTGGCTGGCAAGCTGCCAGCTGCCATAGAGGCCGCGCCGCCCCTGGGGTGCGATCTCGATCAGATACGTCGTAGACGGCCCGACCTCGCCGCCCAGGGCCAACCCCTGCACCAGCCGACAAACAATGACGATGATGGGTGCCGCCAATCCGATGCTTGCGTATGAGGGGGTGAGCGCCATGCCGATCGTGCCGATCGTGATGAGCGCAATGGTCAACAGCATGGCCGGCTTGCGTCCTGCACGATCAGCAAAAGAGCCGATCAGCAGCCCGCCCAAAGGACGCGTGATGAAGCCAACGCCAAACACTGCTACCGACAGCATCACCGTGACCAGCGGCTCGTCAGCAGGAAAGAAGGTCTGGCCAATATACACCGCGAAGAACGCGTAGGTGGTGAAATCAAAGAACTCCAGCGCGTTGCCCGCCACTGTTGCAGCCACGACGCGGGGATGCACCTTGCTCTTCGCGGCAGTTGAATTGTTCGATACGCGCTGGGATGTGGGCGGCAACGCAACGTCGCCCATACTGGAATTTTGAACGCCCATGAATTTGTCTCCGGATGATTGCTGCTGCCTTGGACGACAGCGTGCGAAATCATAGGAATCATGATCAAATGCGTCTAATGCATAATTTATTCTGAATGCATTCAAAAAACTCATGCGACAAAGAAAATGAACCTGCGCCATCTGGAGTACCTGCTGGCTGTGGCGGACACCGGTTCGTTCAGCCGCGCCGCGGAGCGGTGCCACATCACCCAGTCCGCCCTGAGTCGCAGCATTCAGACCCTCGAAGACGACCTCGGAGCACGTCTGATCGACCGAATGGGCAAGCGCAACGAGTTGACGCCGTTCGGCCAGACCGTTGCAAGCCGGGCGCGCCGCATGGTGCTGGATGCCGTTGAGCTAAAACGCAGCGCACAGCTATTGCAAGAGGGCTACTTGGGGGGCATCCGCATTGGGCTCGGCGCGGGGCCTACTGCACTGCTGATGCAGCCCTTTCTGCGTTACATGGCCAGCATGCATCCGAGAGTGCAGGTCAGCCTCGAATCCGGCCCCCCCGAGTTGCAGACCAACCGCTTGCGCGAACGTGGATTCGACGCACTGGTCGTGGATCTACGCAGCGTCACGCCTGCTGATGACCTTTTGATCGAAGATTTGGGCCAAATGCGCGGTGGTTTCATCTGTCGCGTGGGTCACCCCCTTGCCAAACTCAACACCCCCATTACATTTGCACACCTCCAACGCTATCCGTTAGCGTCGACTTCACTCAATCCGGAGTTGGCACGTCTTCTGATCACCCGCTATGGGCCCGCAGCTGACCCCCAGGTCGCGGTGACCCTGCGCTGCAACGATATCAACAGTTTGCTACACGCGGTACACGGCAGTGACGCGGTGTTCCTCGGCCTCATCAGCCCCGCGCGTGAAGCCATCGCCAATGGTAGCTTGGTGGAGTTGCCCATCACTCCGGCGTTGAATGAGGGCGCACGCTTTGCGTTCGTTACCCTGGCCGACCGCACTGAAGCGCCTGCCATGGGAATTTTTCGCCAGTTTGTGGCCGAACATCTGCATGACTGAGAGTCTCTTGGGACATCCTGAACAACTCGGCTGCGCAAGTGCTACATGGCTGATGTTTTTCAGATGACGCAATCGCACCGTTTTAATTCGCGGTAGATCGGGGTGTCAAAGAAAGCTTCCTCCATGCCCAGATCCGACAAGCTAAACCACTGCTGCATGCAGTGGATGCGCAGCATGGTCTGCAGTGCAAAGGGTGGGCGGCCGTTCTTGCCTTCGGGGTAATACGGGGCAATGAGCTCGACCAGTGCTGCCCAGGGAACCACCAATTCCATCTCATCGAGCAATTGCTGCTTGCGGGTTTTTTTGTTTCACGATTACTCCAGTACCGCAATTCGCTGGACTACGCCAAGGCTCGATACAGCAGTTTTATCAAACACTTAGGTGGGTTCAACATATGCCGGTGCTTTCCGAAACTTGACCCGGCTTCCCCTCGCGTGGCTCCCATGCGGCTCTTGGAAACCGGGCTTTCCGAGGAGTCATCATGGCGAAGATCAAGCTCACCAAGTCCGCAG
>NZ_JAFNME010000053.1 GCF_017368815.1 Comamonas denitrificans
GAGGTGACAGTATGACAAGGAAGACACCTGTGGCAACGCGGAAGCCCGCCTCCTTACCGGCTGGCTATGCCGGCATCCACGGCGGCATCGTCGAGCTGCTGGATGCTGCGCGTCAGGCAGCGGCGCGTAGTGTCAATGCGCTGATGACGGCCAGCTATTGGGAGATTGGCCGACGGATCGTGGAGGCCGAGCAGAAAGGCAAGCGGCGGGCAGGTTACGGTGAGCAGTTGATGGAGCGCCTGTCCGCCGACTTGACGGCCCGATTCGGGCGTGGGTTAGGTGTCAACAACCTGGAGAGCATGCGGCGTTTCTTCCTCGCATACCCTCAACCACAGATTTCCCAGACACTGTCTGGGAAATTGGGAAATGAGTTGCCTGCAGAGAAATCCCAGACAGTGTCTCGGAAATTCGACCTCTCCGAACGCAGTCAGTACGCCCTCGGCATTGAGCAGCAGAGAGGCATCGGTTGCCGCCATCCCAGACAAGCCTGTCATCAAAAGCAGCGGCCCCATCATGCCGCCTGCTATGACAGCCCCAGCAAGCCATCCCATCTCATTTCGCTTCAGGGCGACTGCGGGAGCTTTCGTAATCAGCCTGTAGATCAGCAGGCCGACACCAGAGCCGAGGTAGAGAATGCCTGCCATCAACCAGGGACTGGCATGCTCCAGCAGCATCTTGACTGCTGGTGTACCTGCTCCAAATAGAACTGCCGCGCCGAGTGCCGCGACAACTCCACGGTTTGCCAAAACATTCATAACTACCTCGTCTTACCTATGCTTTGTCGAGCTGGGTGTTACTTCACCGAAAAACGCACGGTGACAGTTTGGCCTTCAACGCCGGTGATTGCTGCAACAACTTTGCTGCCCTTGGCAACCTTGATGCCCATTGCTTCAAGTTTGTTGCCACCGGCAGGCTTGATGTCGGCTTCAGACTTTTCCGCACCATTGAGCACGGTTAGTTTTCCGCCCATCTTGCTCACGTCAGCAGGATCGTCGTGATCGATTACGTAGATGGCAGCACCATTGGCTTGTGGAACCAGTTCAAAGGACAGATCGCTGGCCGATTGGACAATGCCGCCGTGCTGAGGCTTGGCAGTGCCATGAGCCATGGCGTTCATGCTGATCAGAGAAAGGCCGAGGACAGCTGCAGACAGCAGTTTTTTCATAAATATTCCTAGCTAAAGCGAGGCGCATCAAGGGCTGCGCCTCAAAGCCCGTAATTGCTTTAAAACGCTTCTTGCTGCTCAGGCGTGCCTTCGGTGTCTGGATTTGAAGCCAGAAGCTTTTCGGTGGCTTTTTTGCCGAACGCCAGGTACATCAAAGGGGTCAACAGGGTGTCGAGGAGCGTGGAGCTCACCAGGCCACCGAAGATGACCACCGCGACAGGGTGCAAGATTTCCTTGCCAGCAGCATCGGCAGATAGCAGCAAAGGTGTCAGGGCAAACGCAGCCACCAATGCAGTCATCAGCACAGGCGTCAGGCGCTCCAGGGAGCCTCTGACAACCATTGGCTGGCCGAACTGCTCCCCTTCAAACTTGCAGAGGTTGATGTAGTGGCTCACCTTGAGGATGCCGTTGCGAACTGCAATACCCGTCAAGGTGATAAAGCCCACCATGGAGGCCACGGAGAGCGTGATTCCCGAAAGCCACATGGCAATCACACTGCCCACCAAAGCCAACGGGATATTGGCCATGATGATCAAGGCCAGCGTGGTTGAGCGGTAGCGCGTGTAAAGCACCATGAACACCAATGCCAGAGACATCAGCGAGAGCCACACAATCTTCTGCGTTGCCTGCTCCTGAGCTTGGAACTGGCCTTCCAGGGAGATGGAATTGCCGGTCGGCAGCTGGGTGCGATCTATCGCCGCTCGAATGTCACGCACGATACGGCTCATGTCTGATCCATCCGTGTTGGCATAGACCACGATGCGACGACGGCCGTTTTCCCGGCCGATCTGGTTCGGTCCATCCGTTTCGGAAACCGTCGCAATAGCGGAGACAGGAATCCGGCCAGCTGGCGTGTCGATCAGGGTTCGAGCCAGATCTTGCGGACTGCGACCTTCATCAGGCAAACGCAACACGAGCTCGTAGCGACGCGGGCCATCCACGATCTGTGCACCATGAGCACCATCCGTTAGCGCTTGCAGCACACGAATAGCCTCTCCAGGAGCTAACCCCATCTGAGCTGCCTTCTGATGGTCAAGACGCACAGTAATCTGAGGAATCAGCACTTGCTTCTCGACTGTCAGGTCAACCAGGCCAGGGATGCTCGAAAGACTTTGGCGCATCTGTTCGGCCAAACCACGCAGCGTGTCGGTATCGTCACCAGAAATCTTCAGGGCGATCTGAGCACGGACACCAGACAGCAAGTGATCCAGGCGGTGAGAAATCGGCTGGCCCACAGCGACTTGTGCGGGAAGCACAGACAGCTTTGCGCGAATATCGGCCATCACGGCTTCACGATCACGCTCGCTGCGCTTCAGATCAACGTCGATTTCGGCAGAGTGAACACCTTCTGCGTGCTCATCCAGCTCTGCGCGACCTGTTCTGCGCCCAACCTGGGTGACCTCGGGCACCTCCATGATCAAGGTCTCAGCCAAGGAGCCCATTCGATTGGCTTCTGCCAAGGACGTCCCCGGGTTGAACACCATGCCCAGAACCAGAGAGCCTTCATTGAAGGCTGGCAGGAACGCTCTCGGGAAGAAGGGAACGCTGGCCAGCGCGATTACGACGGCAGCCAAGGCCGCAGCCATCAGTGCCTTGCTTCTTGGGAAAGACCAAGCCAGCAGCTTTTCATCCCATTGCTTGAGGCGTCTGACGATGGGGCTGTCGCCGTGATCAATGCGCTTCATTCTCGGCAAGAGGTAGGAACACAGTACCGGCGTCACCGTCATCGACACCAGCATGGAGGCCAGAATGGAGATGATGTAGGCGATGCCCAGCGGCGAGAACAAGCGGCCTTCGACGCCTGGCAGAGCAAACAGGGGCACGAACACCAGCACCACGATGGCTGTGGCATAGACGATGCCGGAGCGAACCTCCACACTGGCTTTGCGGACAACCTCAAGCGTCGGCATCGGGTGTTCCTGCTCTCGGTTTTGCTTGAGTCTGCGCAGAATGTTTTCTACGTCCACCACCGCATCGTCAACCAACTCGCCAATGGCAATGGCAAGTCCACCCAAGGTCATCACATTGATGGATTGACCCAGCCAGTGAAATACCAGTGCCGTGGCAGCCAGCGACAGCGGGATTGCGACCAGTGAGATCAGAGTGGTTCTGGCTGAGAGCAAGAAGGCAAACAGCACGATGGCAACCATGATGGCTCCATCACGCAGTGCTTCTGTCACGTTGCCAATGGAGGCTTCAATGAAATCCGCCTGTCGGAACAAGGCTCTGGGTTCGTTGATGCCTTCAGGGCGGCCCTTGCTGAGTTCTCGAAGCGCTTGCTCGATGTCACGCGTCACGCGAACGGTATCGGCCTCAGGCTGCTTCTGAACGCTGACGATGACCGCAGGAGAGCCGTTGTAACCGCCGTCACCGCGCTTCATGGCAGGAGCAAATCGGACATTGGCAACCTGCTCCAGGCGGATCGGACGGCCATCTCGCCAGGCCACTGCCGCTGACTGCAGGTCCTCGACCTTGTTGGTGCGCCCGATGTGGCGGATCAGATATTCCCTGCTATTGAGGTCTATGAAGCCACCGCCAGCATTGCCAGCAAACCCCTTGAGAGCCGCTTCCAGCTGAGAAAGGGTGACGCCAAACTGGGCCATCCGGGCGGTGTCAGGCTCGACACGCAATTGACGTACTTCACCCCCGATGGGAATGACTTGCGAAACACCCTGCACCGCCAACAAGCGGGGGCGCAGCACAAAGTCTGCATACTCCCGTGCCTGCATGGGGGTCGCGGCCGATGCGCCTTTTTCGCCCACATTCAAGGGCAAGGCCAGCAGCATGATCTCACCCATGATGGAAGACACAGGGCCCATCACCGGCACCACATCAGCGGGAAGTCGCTCGCGTACGAGCGCAAGCCGCTCCGCCACCAACTGGCGATTGCGGTAGATGTCAGTTCCCCAGTCAAACTCGGCATAGAGAATCGACAAACCGACCCCGGACATGGAGCGCACGCGAGTGACCCCTGGCATGCCATTCAATGCTGTTTCAATAGGGAAAGTCACCAACTGCTCGACTTCTTCAGGGGCCATGCCCCCGGCTTCGGTCAGAACAGTGATCAGAGGTTTGTTGAGGTCCGGGAAGACGTCAACAGGCGTTTTAACTGCCGTGATGATCCCGTAGACCATCAATATCGCAGCGAACGCCAGCACAAACAGGCGGTTATGCAGGCTGTTACGAACAATCCAGTTGAACATATGTCACCTCACAGTTCAGCGGATTTGTGCGATCAGCGCTGCACCTTGAACCACGACCCGGTTTTCATCGCCAAGCCCCTTGGTGACGACGATCCGGTTCGCGTCCAGCGCATGGTACTGCACGGGTTGCGGGATATAGCGCTCTGCACCTGACTTGATCCAGACGACAGGCTCATTGGCCGGATTGCGGGTGATCGCCTGTGCAGGGAGAACAAAGCCTTTGACACTTTGCTTGGAGTTGGCAATCACGGTGACAGGTTGGCCAATAGCAATCGGTAGCTGTTGAGTGCCATCGGACGCAACCGCCTTGAAGGTCAATGGCAACACACCGTCACGCAAGCTTCGACCAGCACCAATGAGCTCCAAACGGACTCCTGGCGTCGCTTTGATCGTTGCTGCACTGACGTTGGCTGCTAGAGCAGGATCGGCCGTTGTGGCCTCCACCATGACCTTGGCTGGATCGGTGATCTCAAACAAGACATCCTTGGATTCGACAACCTGGCCGAGCACCACATTGGCGCTGGCGATGACACCCGAAACCGGTGCGACAACGTTTTCCTTGGCTGCAAGACCGCCACCGATTGCGCTTTCACGTGCCCTCAGGCTTGCAAGCTCTGTCTGAGCTGCTTCAATCTCTTTGCGCGGGACAGTGCCTTCAAGCCCTTTAAGCCGCTCCACACGCTTTTGTGCGATTTCTCGGGCACCTCTGAGTTCGGCCAACTGGGCACGCTGTCCTGACAAGGCAAGTGGCTCTGCGTGATGGGCTACGACCGCCAGGACCTCCCCTTTACGTACAGTCTTGCCAGCGAACGGCAAGCCTTGGGCTCCGGCCTCTATCTTTCCGCCCACAACCGTCTGAACCAGGCCACTTGCATTGGGGTCCGCAATGACTTTGGCGGGCAGCTCGGTGGCTGCGCTTGCTTCGGACATCAGGGCAATTTCCGTGCGAATTGCCAATCGACGCTGGGACAGCATGGGCACATTGACGCTGCCATCAGGCAGGCGACTCAAACCTGCTGCCGATGGAGTGGCCGAGGCCGTATCCAGATGCTCTCCGTTGGGGCCATGGGCGCCCGGAGAGGCTTGAGCCATGGTGACGGCCAAGACCGCAGACATGATGACGATGCGTTTCATTGGGCGCCTCCCTTTGCTTCCTTGCTGTTAGAGCCGCGGCCCAAGAGCCATCCCAATCCACCCACTGCGGCCAATGCGGCAATTGCCAATGCGCCAAACAGCAAAGCGTTTTCATCTCCATGAGCATGGGTGGCCTCAGATGCAGCTTGGGTCGCCCCGACTTCCAAAGTGCCGTCCAGCAGGTCAGACTCTTTGCCGTCCAGAATCGTGATCACCAGCGCGTGTGACCCTTTCTTGCCGAGCTCTGCCAAGAACTTCTCGTCAGCCACTGCATAGTCACCCTGGTCCGAGTGATAAAGCGCAGCGGCTTTCAGTTGACCCAGCTCGACTTCCACCTTGGCTTGATCCACGGGCTCATTCGTAGCAAATCGATTAATGAACATCGAAAATTCGCCACCTTGCAAGCGACCAACCAGCTCGTAGTTTTCAGACTTCGCCTCGAACCTGGGTGCAGATGAAGTGGCCCCTGCCGTGGGTGCTGCGTCCAGATGCTCTCCATTGGGACCGTGTGCACCAGGGGATGCCAAGGCGATCCCCGTAGAAAGGGTGAAGCCACCCACTAAGAGCACGCGTCTGATAACGCGAGAAATTGAAAATGGGGAAGTCATGGCAGTTGTCCGTAGGCTTGTTGAAGACGCGCACGTGAGAGGCCAAATGCAGCCTCCTGGCGAGCAGCGCTGTAGGCGGCTTGAGCTGCGGCACTGGCTGCGCGCAGGAGCTCTGGGAGAGATGTTTCGCCTGCGTTGAATGAGGCGCGAATCAGCCTGGCTCGTTCGTTAAGCAATGAGGCCTTTTCACGCTCGGTCTGCAACTGCAACTGACTTGCCTCTGCTGCAGCCTTGGCGTTTTCCATGCGAGCATGCAGCTGAGCGCGAAGCACCTGCTCCTTGCTTTGAGCTACCTCCAGCTCAGTCAAGGCGGCAGCTTGCAATGGCGCATTTCTATCGTCAGTGCCAAACGGGATACGCACGGCAAGGCCCAAGCTGTAGGCAGAACCCTGGCCACGAGCCGGTATGTCCTGCCTGAGCTTCGTGATCAGCTCTGGAGCACTGCGATTCGATTTGGCAACTAAGTTCACACGCTTGCGTGCCAGGTCTACCTGCTGTTCCGCACGCAACAACTCGGGATGCTCGGCCAACTGACGAGGAGACGGGCTTTCAACACTTGCCAACGTAGCGTCAGGTGTCTGAGCCAACCCGGTCAGGGATGTCCAATGGCGCTTTGCTGCTTCAAGCTGGGTTTCAGCCTGTGACTGAGCTGCTTGAGCGCTTAAAAGCTCACCTTTGGCTGCTAAGGCATCTGCTCTTGCCAGATCACCAGCTTGGACACGTTTGTCCACATCAGATGCGATGGCCGCAAAAGTGCTGGTCTGTTGCTTCGACAGCGATTGGTTGGCCTGCAGCTCTGCAATCTGCCAATGCAACTCACGGACGACCTCTGCAACACGCAGTTTTCCCTCTGTTTCAGACAACTGAGAGAGAGATGACAGCGAATCTGCAGCTTGCTGTTTGGCGCTTTTCTGGCCAGGAAGCCAGAGAGGGACTGCCAATGCGACTTCTGTCTCGCGGGCACCGTTGTTGCTTTGAAGGCGATCATTTCGGTGACTCAACTCCACTGAGGGAGGTGCCGCCCAGAGAGCGTTTGACGCTTTCTTTTCTGCCGTGGCCTGTCGAGAAATCCCTGCCGCTTCAGCAGAGGCAACGGCGCGGTTCCATGCCCCTTCAACGGCAGATGCCAGGGTTGGTTTTTGAATGTTGCTGCTCAAATTGGGCGCAGCAACGCCTTCCATCGGCTGTGCATAAGAAGTGCACGCCAACGTCAGCCCTGCAAGGATGCAGAGCTTCCATTTGAATTTGGGGTTCACAAAGCCTCTAAATGCTCTGGGTACATAGCAAGACCGTCGCGAGGTACTGCGACAGATATGACATGCACGAACGAAGGGATGGCTTCAGACGGATGAAGCCGACCTAAAGAGAGCTAGGCTGTGAGCCTGGGAGGCCGTCGAAGACCTTCCAGGATGGGGTGTGGGAGTATGGAGTCGAGGGCTGCACTGGGTGGAGAACTTCCCCAGTCGGGCGCAGGAACGCTCAAGGTGAAAGCTTCAACCGCTGCAGCTGGCATCCCATTGGCCATCATGTGCAGTTTGGAATCAGAGGATTCATCAAGCTCAACCGCACCATCGTCATTGTGATGGTGACCTTCCTGTTGAAGATGCATCGCCGCATGCTCAAGTGCTTCATGAGACGCAAAAACAGGCATCTGGCCAGCCACAGCAAGGGCTTGCCAGAAGACGCTCAGCATCACGAAGAACATGGCCAGACGGCGGGTCATAGTTCTGAAATTATATGTGGGAGATATCACCCACGATCTTTATGGACGCTGCGAAATTGTTTTACGCGAGGCCACATCAGCATTGCTCATCTAACCTGAATTGAGTATGCCTCCTTTGAGGCATAAAGCTGCCGCTCGAAAAACAGTCATGAGAGTCTGCTTCTGGCTGCGGATTCAACTGGTCGCGGGTGCACGATGCAAAGTTGGTTCGTTCAATGTCCCGCAAAGGGTGCTCACCAGACAATGCAGCATGCGAAGGCTTCTTTGGACGGCTGAAAATGGAGTTGTTCTATCCCGGCAACTGGCAATCAACGACGATTGAGCAGTTCATTGAAGCCGTCGATACTTACATCCGTTGGTACAACGAAAAGCGCATCAAGGTATCTCTGGGGCGTTTAAGTCCTGTGGAATACAGGCAAAAACTTGGCCTAGCCACATAAACCCAGTCCAAGTTTTTATCCGCACCCCCTGCGGGTCAGTTCTGCGTGGAAATCAACAACATGGGGCAGGTATAGATTGTGCCAGCCGGCATTTCTGCGGCCTTGTCGGTGGTCGCCCCGGGCTGCGCATGGCCCTGCGCATGGTGGGCGTGATGATGAGCACCATCAGTTCCGTCCTTGGCCTGGTCTTCCAACACCAGGTTCATTTGGCACTTGGGGCAGCGCCCTGGGTGATCCTGGCGCACTTCAGGGAGCATGGGGCACACATAGAGCGCGCCGGCATTTTATGTACCGACCGGTGCCTCGCTCACCCTATAGCGCACAGGGTCTGCAATGAACTTGTCGCGGCAGTGCGTGCTGCAAAAGCGGTAGTGATGATCGTCATGCATGGCCTGATGAGGCGATTGGGAGGTCACGCTCATACCGCACACAGGATCCTTCAAGTCGTCCGCCTTCGGTGAGATGTCGTCAAGGGCAGCCGACTGGCCCCCGAGGGCTGGTGATGTGGGTGATGGGTGATGGTTCATGTCAATGCCTTTCAAGACGCTTGTTCTATTTTTTGCCTTCCCATGATGTCAAGGTCAAGTCTTTCATCATGTTGAAGCGATTCAGTCTGCTTCTGCCGTCGTCCCGACAGCTAGCGAGGCAGGGACTTGCGGTATTGGGCGTTGATCTCGTCATGGCGCTGCTGTACCTCCAGCGGCCATTGCGCTTTGATCCAGGACAGCACGGCCACGATCTCGTCATCGCTCAACACGCCGTCGTAGACCGGCATGGCGGTGCGATAGTCAGGCTGGTCGATGAGCTTGGCAACGCCATGCTTGGTGATGGCAAAAAGTTGCGCATCAGGATGGTGCCAGGTGTGGCCGCTGGGATCGTGCGGCGGCGCAGGAAGCAAGCCATCCGATCCGCGATCACGCCAGTTGGGCTGGCCTTCGCCCTTGGTGCCGTGGCAGGCGACACAGTTCTGAGCGTATATGCGAGCGCCTACTTGCAAGACCTGAGGATCATCAGGACGCAAGGTATGCGTCAACGCTGCCTCCCGCCTGCCACCGGCACTCAAGAAGAAATAGAGGATTCCAGCCACCACGAGCAAGACCAATCCCCCTCCCACGCCAAGGACAAGTGGTCTCAATTTCATTTCAAATTCTCCGACGCCACGCCTGCGGTCATCGACCGATAGAATGGCGCACGCGCTATCGTAAAAAAAGATTCGTCGCGCGCATTCGGGCTCCGCGCAGGCGAATCGCTGAGTGCCCGCAGATCCCCTATCTGCCCACTTTTTGCATCATGGTTAAACTCGGTCTGGTAATCCCCCCGTAAAACCAGCGTCTTGAGAAGTAGATGCCTCCAAAGGAGAATCTCTACTATGAAGAAGTCACGTTTTACAGACAGCCAAATCATCGATGCGCTCAAGCGTGCAGAAGCTGGCCT
>NZ_JAFNME010000054.1 GCF_017368815.1 Comamonas denitrificans
CAGTGGATATGGCGGTATAACCATGAACGCCCAAATATGGCATTGGGCGGCATCACCCCCAGACAGCGGCTGGCCATGGCCGCATAGCTCTACTTCTCAGAGTGATGGTTTATGGGGGGATTACCGGTGCCCGCCGCATCTTCGCGCTTGATGTAGTTGATGACGATGGCCACGATGGCCGGCAGCCCACCCAAAATCCAGCACGAGGCGTAGAGGATGTACAAAATCAGCGTCAGCTGGCGCAGATTGGCGATTTGCTGTTCGGTCTTGTCGCTGCCGCCCACGCGCATCCAGATGTCTTGGTCTTGGTTCATCCTCGCTCCTTTGCTGTTCAGGAATCGCTGCGCTGGGCTTTTTCGACCAGCCCGCTCAGGCCCTCGCGCCGTGCCAGTTCGCGCAGCACATCTTGGGCCGATAGGCCGTAGTGCGCCAGCATGACCATGCTGTGAAACCACAGGTCGGCCACTTCGTACACCAGCTTGTCTTTGTCCGCGCCGTAGTCCACATCTTTGGCCGCCATGACCACTTCGGTGGCTTCTTCGCCGATTTTTTTCAAAAAGCTGTCCGAGCCCTTGGCCAACAGGCGGGCTACGTAGCTGGTTTCGGGGTTGCCGCCATTGGTGGGTTTGCGGCTTTCAATGACTGCGGCCAAAGCGGCCAGGGTGTTTTCTTGGGTCATGGGCTTTATTTATAGATGCTGGCCGGGTCTTTCAAGACCGGATCGATCGCTTGCCACTGGCCATCGCGCAGCAGGCTAAAAAAGCAGGAATGGCGGCCCGTGTGGCAGGCAATGCCGGGTTGGTGCCCGGTTTGGGTGATTTTCAGCAGCACCACATCCTGGTCGCAATCCACGCGAATTTCGTGCACCGTTTGCACGTGGCCCGATTCTTCGCCCTTGAACCACAGCTTGCCGCGCGAGCGGCTGAAGTACACGGCGCGGCCCAGCTCGGCCGTTTTTTGCAGCGCTTCGCGGTTCATCCAGGCGAACATGAGCACATCGCCCGTGTCTTTTTCCTGCGCGATCACGGGGATCAAACCCTTCTCATCCCAACGCAATTGTTCCAGCCAATCCATAACAACTCTTTATTTAAATAGCTTGCTGCGCTGGTATTGATTGAATTTCATGGCCTAAAGCATCAAAAACTCAATATATATCAGCGTAAACAGCTCTTGTTTTAACGATTACAAGCGCACCGCAATGCCGCGCTCGCGCATGAATTCTTTGGCCTGGCGCACGGTAAATTCGCCATAGTGAAAGATGCTGGCGGCCAGCACGGCATCGGCCCCGCCCTGGGTCACACCATCGGCCAAGTGCTGCAAATTACCCACGCCGCCCGAGGCAATCACCGGCACGCCCACGGCATCGCTGACCGCGCGGGTCAGGGCCAGATCAAAACCGCTTTTCGTGCCATCGCGGTCCATGCTGGTCAGCAAAATTTCGCCCGCGCCGCGCTCGGCCATCTCCACCGCCCAGCGCACGGCATCCAGCCCCGTGTTTTTGCGCCCGCCATGGCTGAACACATCCCAGCCATCGCCCACGGGCTGGCCATTGGGGCCGATGCGCTGGGCATCCTCCGGCGTGCGGCGCTTGGCATCAATGGCCACCACAATGCACTGGCTGCCGTATTTGTCGCTGGCGGCGTTGATCACTTCGGGCGTGCTGATGGCCGCCGAGTTAAAACTGGTTTTATCGGCCCCGGCGTTAAGCAAGCGGCGCACATCGTCCACCGTGCGCACCCCACCGCCCACGGTGAGCGGAATGAAGACCTGGCTGGCCACGGCTTCAATGATGGGCAGGATCAGATCGCGCCCGTCGCTGGTGGCGGTGATGTCCAGAAAGGTCAGCTCATCGGCCCCCTGCTCGTTGTAACGGGCGGCAATTTCCACCGGGTCGCCGGCATCGCGCAGTTCAACGAAATTGACCCCTTTGACCACGCGACCACCGGTCACGTCCAGGCAGGGAATGATGCGTTTGGCAAGCATGGGCTATCACTTTAAAAAAATAAAACAAAGAAACCTTGCGGGGCAAGATACCACGCAAGCCGGTGCCTGGATGCCGCAGCGCGACAGATCGTGGCCTATCTTTTTTTCATTGCGCAAAGCACAGCGGCCAGGCATGGCTGGCCGCTGTGGCGCAGAGGGTTCTTCGGCTTATTCGGTCAGCGCATCGGCGCGCTCTTGCGCGGCGGCAAAGTCCAGGTCGCCGCTGTAGATGGCGCGGCCGCAGATCACGCCTTCGATGCCCTCGTCCTGCACGGCGCACAGGGCCTCGATGTCGGCCATGCCGGCCAGGCCGCCCGAGGCGATGATGGGAATGCGCACCGCCTGCGAGAGTTTGACGGTGGCCTCGATGTTGATGCCGCTGAGCATGCCGTCGCGGCCAATGTCGGTGTAGATGATGGATTCCACGCCCCAATCCTCAAAGCGCTTGGCGGTGGGGATGACATCTTGGCCGGTGAGCTTGCTCCAGCCGTCGATGGCCACTTTGCCATCCTTGGCATCCAGGCCAACGATGATGTGGCCGCCAAAGGCGCTGCAGGCATCTTGCAAAAAACCGGGGTTTTTCACAGCGGCGGTGCCGATGATGATGTAGTCCATGCCCAGATCGACGTAGCGCTCAATCGTGTCCAGATCGCGAATGCCGCCGCCCAGTTGCACCGGAATTTCGCCATCCACCTCTTTCAAGATGGCCTTGATGGCCGCCAAATTCTTGGGCTGGCCGGCAAAGGCACCATTCAAATCGACCAAATGCAAGCGCCGTGCCCCGGCATCGAGCCAGCGGCGGGCCATTTCGGCCGGGTCACCAAAAATGGTGGATTGGTCCATATCGCCTTGTTTCAGGCGTACACATTGGCCGTCTTTCAGGTCGATGGCAGGAATGAGCAACATGGGTGTTTAAAGTGCAAAAAGTGGCGAAAAAGTGCCAGGTTGAGAAAGGGAATGAGAGCGTGCGCTTAAGGCTGCCAGTGCAGAAAGTTGCGGTACAGCTGCAGGCCCTGGGCCGCGCTTTTTTCCGGGTGAAATTGCGTGGCAAAGATGTTAGCGCGGGCCACGGCGCTGGTAAACGTTAAGCCATACTCTGTTGTTGCCGCGCCATCCTCGGCCCGCGTGGGCTGGGCGTAGTAGCTGTGTACAAAGTAGAAAAAACTGCCGTCGGCCACGCCCGCCCACAGGGGATGGTGTTGGCCGTCATGCCGGGTTTGCCACACCTGGTTCCAGCCCATTTGCGGCACTTTGAAGCGGCTGCCGTCGGCCTGGCGCTGGCCGGCCAGATCAAAGCGGCGCACCTGGCCAGGGATCAGCCCCAGCGCGGGGGTGTCGCCCTCTTCGCTGTGCTCTAGCAGCATTTGCATGCCTACGCACACGCCAAACAGCGGTTTGCTGGCCGCGGCCTGGCGCACGGCTTCTTCCAGGCCGCTGTGGCGCAGGGCGGCCATGCAGTCGCGCATGGCCCCTTGACCGGGCAGCACCACGCGGCTGGCCGCATGCACCACGGCCGGGTCGTGCGTGACCTGTACCTGCACGCTGCTGTCGGCCGCGGCCGCCTGCACGGCTTGCCAGACGGAGCGCAGATTGCCCATGCCGTAATCGACAATGGCGACGGTGTTTTTCATGGTTTGCATAGCTGGTTGCGCTTATAAATCAATGGTTTTGAGTTGCTTTGTCGCCAAATGAGTTGATTTATCAGCGCTAACAGCTCTTTATTTAAGAATTACAAAGCGCCTTTGGTCGAGGGGATGACCCCGGCCATGCGCTCATCGTGCTCTAGCGCAAAGCGCACGGCACGGGCAAAGGCTTTGAAAATCGTCTCGCACTGGTGGTGGGCGTTTTTGCCTTTGAGGTTGTCAATGTGCAGCGTCACGCCCGCGTGATTGACAAAGCCCTGGAAAAATTCGTACACCAGCTGGGTGTCGAGCTGGCCAATGCTGCCGGCGGTAAATTGCACGTCCATCTCCAGCCCCGGGCGGCCGGAAAAATCAATCACCACGCGGCTCAAGGCTTCGTCCAGCGGCACGTAGGCGTGGCCGTAGCGGCGGATGCCTTTTTTGTCGCCAATGGCCTGGGCAAAGGCTTGGCCCAGGGTGATGCCGATGTCTTCGACGGTGTGGTGGCCGTCAATGTGCAGGTCGCCGGCGCATTCCACATCCAAATCAATCAGGCCGTGGCGGGCGATCTGGTCAAGCATGTGATCCAAAAAGCCAATGCCCGAGTTCAGCCGTGCCTGGCCGGTGCCGTCCAGATTTACGCGCACGTGTACGCGGGTTTCGGCGGTGTTGCGCTGCACTTCGGCGGTGCGGGCGGTGATGGGCTGGGTGGTGACTAAGGCATTGCTGGTCATAAGGACTCCTGTAAAACGGCCAACATCTGGGTATTTTCTTCGGCGCTGCCCACAGTCAGGCGCAGGCAGTTGGCCAAGAGCGGGTGCAGGGCGCTGACGTTTTTCACCAGCACGCCCCGCGCCTTCATCGCCGCCTGGGTGCGGGCGGCATCGGGCACGCGCAGCAGCACCATATTCGCTTCAGAGGGCCAGACTTTTTCCACCTGCTCCATGGCCTGCAAGGCGGCAACCAGGGCGGTGCGCTGGGCACACAGCTCCTGCGCCTGGGCGGCAAACACATCGGCATGCTCCAGCGCGAACAGGGCTGCTTCGCTGTTCAACACGCTCACGTTGTAGGGCGGGCGCACTTTGTCAATCTCGGCCACCAGCGCCTGCGGCCCCAGCAGGTAGCCCAGGCGCACACCGGCCAGGCCGAATTTGCTCAAGGTGCGCATCAGCAACACATGGCTGTTGCGCTGCGGCTGGGCGCGAATCGCATCCAGCCAGGTGCGGCTGGCAAAGGGCTGGTAGGCCTCATCGACCACCACGATGCCGCCGACCTGGGCTGCTGCGTCGATCACGGCCTGCATATCGGCCTGCGGCCACAGCGTGGCCGTGGGGTTGTTCGGGTAGGCCAGGTAGGTGATGGCGGGGCGGTGCTGGGCAATCGCGGCGCACATGGCGGGCACATCCAGGGCGAAATCGGCCGTCAAATCCACGCCAATAAATTCCAAGCCCTGCAGCTGCGCACTCATGGCGTACATGACAAAGCCCGGCAGCGGTGCCAGCACCTTGGCCCCCGGTTGGGCGCAGGCCAGGCTGACCAGGCTGATCAGCTCGTCAGAACCATTGCCCAGCATCAGCTGGCACCCGGCGGGCAAATCCACATACTGCGCCAGCGCCTGCTGCAGCAGCCCAATGCGCTCGCCGGGGTAGCGGTTGATCTCCAAGGCCCCCAGCCGCTGGCCCAGCGCCGCTTGCAACGCTGGCGGCAGGGGAAAGGGGTTTTCCATGGCATCCATCTTGAGCAGCCCGGCGGCAGGCTGCACGTGGTAGGCCGCCATGGCCCGCACATCGGGGCGGATGCGCTGCAAAGCGGTAACAGGGGCGGCGGCGGTGGTGGCGGTGGTCATAGGCTTCCTTCTGCAAATTCTTGGGGCGTGCAGCGCAAGGGGTGCAGCACCTGCACCCCACCGTACACCGCACCATGGGGCAGGTCCACACTCAGCATGGCCGGGCAGCCGCTGTGCTGGGCGCAGGCCAGGGCCAGGCAGTCGCCAAAGGGCAGTGCGTGCCGCGCCTCGATGGCCCAGGCCGTTTCCAGCGTGGCGGCATCGGTTTTCCAGGGGGCCCAGGTTTGGTAGCGGCGCATGGCGGCGCGGGCATCGCCGCGCGGCATGGGCTGGGGGGCGGCCACGACCTGGTCATAGAACTCGACCAGCGCCTGGTTGCCGGTGCGCCCGCTGCGGTGCTGCCACAGGGCATCCAGCCAGGCCAGGCAGGCGGCGTACAAGGCCTGTGCCCCAGTGTCTTCGGCCGCGATCAGCACCGAGGTATCGACAAATACCGGGGTCATGCCGCCCCTCCGGATTTGGGGGTATTTAAGGCGTTTTCACGCACTGGGCTTACGCTACGCGCTACCAATTGTGCAGCTTGCGGGGGAGCGCCGCGCCAGGTGCGCTCATCGGTGCGCCAGGCCAGGTAAGCGCGTTCATAGGCATCTTCGCGCTGCTGCATCTCGGCCATAAAGTCGCCCACCATGCGCGAGACGCTGGTGCCCCGGCGGGCCGCCTCAATGCGGGCCCAGTCCAGCACGCTGTCTTCCACGGTAATGGTGAGGTTTTTCATGCGGCGCAGTTTACACGAATTTCGTGTTGCACGAAATTCGTGTTTGGCTACGGTACCCGTGGAGCATCCATGAAATCATCCAGCTTCAGCCCTTTTTCAGCCAGCAGCGCTTCCAGCACGGGGCGCAGCCGCCCCAGGCTGGCGGCCACGGTTTCGCGCACGGCATCGACCATGACCTGGGTGCTGCGCTCGATTTCGATGTTCACGGCATCGCCCACGCGCTTGTCCTCAAACACGGTGGCGCGGCGGGTTTCGGGGATGAGCCAGACGTCAAACCAGCCGGCCTGGCGGTCGGCCTCGGCCACGGTGAGGCTGGCACCGTTGATGGCGATATAGCCTTTGGCAAACACATACGGGGCCAACGCGGGGGGCAGGGAAAAACGAATTTTGTAGTTGGTTTCGGTCGGCGCAATGTCCAGCAGCTGCGCCGTGCCATCCACGTGGCCGGACAGGATGTGCCCGCCCACCTCCGCCCCTTCTTTGGCCGCGCGTTCCACGTTCACCCGCTGGCCAACGGCGTAGCCGCCCAGGGTGGTAATCGCCAGGCTGTGCTGCATCACATCAAAACGCGCCTGGGTGGGGGAGAGGATGTCGGTCACCGTCAGGCACACGCCATCGGTGGCCACGCTGGCACCAATGGCCAGGTCTTGGCAAAACCCTTCGGGAAAGGCCAGGGTGAAGGTGCGCAGGCCGGGGCGCTCTTGGATGGCCGCAATGGTGGCAACCGCCTGAACAATGCCGGTAAACATGCTGGAACAATCTCTTTCTTTAATAGTGTGTTGCGCTGACAAAGAAAGGGTTTCAGGCAGTTTTATACCTGAAACCCTTTTCTATTCAGCGGTAAGCGCTAGATAAAAATTTACGCCTTGGCAGGAGTGGGGCGACGGGCGCTGAGCATGTTAAAGCCAAACCCGGCCACCACGATGACCAGCATCACCACCTGGGCAGCCAAGGTTTCGGCCGTCGGGTAGGTGCCCAGCCACTCCAGGCGCGGGCCAGCGACCGGCGTGGCCGTGAGCCAACCGGCCTCTTGCAAGGCCGCTGCGCCTTTGCCGATCAGTACCACGGCCAGCGCCCCCACCAAAATGGACGTAGCACTAAAGAATTTGCCAATCGGCATCCGGGCGCTGGTTTTCAGCAGCACCCAGGCCAGCACGACCAGCACCACAGCAGCGGCCAAGCCGCCCCCGGCCAAGGCGTTGTAATGCCCGTCGGCGGCCAGCGCGGTATAGAACAGCACGGTTTCAAACACCTCGCGGTACACGGCCACAAACGACAGGGCAAACAAGCCCCACAGCGAACCCTTGCCCAGCGCGTGTTGGAGTTTGCTGTCCAGATACTCCTGCCAGCGCCCGGCGCTGCTCTTGCTGTGCATCCACAAGCCGACACTGAGCAAAATCACCGCCGCAAAAATCGAGCCCAGGCCTTCGGTCAATTCACGGCTGGCACCGCTGACCTCGACCATATACGTGGCCACCACCCAGGTCAGCCCCCCGGCCACCAAGGCGCTGATCCAGCCCGCATGCACATACCCCAGGGCATCGCGGCGGTTGGCGCGGCGCAGCAGGGCCACCGTGCCAATCACGATCAGCAGGGCTTCCAGGCCTTCGCGCAGCAAGATGGTGAACGCCCCCAGGAACGTGGCCTTGGTGTCATTGGCACCGTCTTGCAGCAGGGCATCGACCTGTTGCAAAGCCGCTTCCAGCTGCTGGGCGGCGGCCTGCGCCCCGGCCACATCCTGGCGGCTGATGGCTGCGCGGTACTGCAGCATGGCCGCCTCCACCGCCAGCATCAGCGATTTGTCACGGGCCGCGACGGCAGGCTCCAGCGGCTCAAACCCATCGAGGTAGGCCGACAAACCCAGGCGCATAGCCGCCGCTGTGTCCCCACTGTGCAAAGCGGCCAAGCTCTCTTGCAACCGCAGGCGCGACAAGGCCGTGCCGGTGGGCTTGCCCGCGTTGATCACCTCGGGGTGCGCCCGCAAATAGGCCAGCGCCGCGCGGCCATCGGCCTGGGGCAGGGCTTTTTCGATACTGGCAGGCGTGGCGGTGGTCAGCGCCCCCATCTCATTGAAGTGGTTGCGCAAAGCGGCATCGGCCTGCCACTGCTGCTGGCCTTGCTGTTTTAACGCCGCGTCATACGACATGGTGCTGATAAAAAAGGCCAGCGCCCAGCGGTCTTCTTCCGGCAGGCTGCTGTAGTCGGTCATGGAGGTGCCCTCCACCCCTTGCGCAATCACTTGGTACAACGCTGCCAAGCTGCGGGCATCGGCCCGTTCGCTATCGGTAAAGGCAATGGGCGGTGGCTCCAGCCCCGCTGCCGCTGGGCCATTGCCATCGCCGTTGGCCCCGTGGCAGCTGGCGCACTGCTGGGCGTACAGCTGGCCGCCTTGGGCCACATTGGGCACAAAGGCGGGCGCCATCGGGAAGGGGTAGGCCTGCACCAAGCTGGCCGCCGCCCCATGGGCCAACTCGGCCACCTGGTCGGCAGCGGCTTTGTCATGCACCGCTTGCTGCAATTGGGCAATCTGCTGGGCCAGGGCCGCGCGCTGCGGATGCTCGGGCAGCGCCGCAATCTGCTTTTGGGCGGTGGCGGTGAAATCCACCATCTCGGCGTATTCGCCTTCGCTGGCAATCACGCCGTTTTCCACGGCACCACCGTAATCCACGGCCACGTACTCCAGCAATTGCCACAGCTGGCGCGATTGCCCCGACACCTCTTGCGCTTGGGCGGAAGCAACACCGGCCACAGCACACCAAAGACACGCGAAAAGCCACCAAAGTTTGCGATGCATAAACCTCAACCAATATACAAATGAGAATCGTTCTTGCATTCTACGCGATCTACCGCATTTTTTTCATCGTGCGGCAGCGTCTTTGGCGGTCATTGGATGGCGCGGCGCAACCTTTGGCGCTAATCGGCGCGGTCTTTGGCGCTTTTTGGCATTCCCTTTGGCACTATCTTTTAATGAAACAGGCCGCCCAAGGACGGCTTGTTCGTTTCTGGCAAGTCAGC
>NZ_JAFNME010000055.1 GCF_017368815.1 Comamonas denitrificans
CTCTCCTGAACGCCAAACCCTGGTGGTGAACCTGACACCTGGGCGGGAAAATCGAGTGTCTCAGCCGGCTTGATGGCGCTTCCGCGGTGCGATACTTGGCCTCATGCGGTTAAAACGCCTATCCGTGAACCTGAGCTTCGTGTTCTGATCAGCGGATCGCCACCGCAAGCGGGAGAGCGGGAAACCCTCTCCCGTTTTTGTTACTGCCATTCGTCACTGTGCCGTGGTTGGGCTATAAAAAAAGCCTCCGTATCAGGAGGCTTTTTTTATGGATCATCAGGCGATTTTTTTACCGGTCAGCTTTTCGTATTTCGCTTCCAGTTCTTCCTGAGTTTCCATACGGTCCGGATCCTGTGGAATACAATCAACCGGGCATACCAGCTGGCACTGAGGTTCGTCGTAGTGACCAACGCACTCGGTGCATTTAGCCGGATCAATCACATAAATTTCTTCGCCGGCGGAAATTGCTTCGTTAGGACATTCCGGTTCGCACACATCACAGTTGATGCATTCGTCGGTGATAATCAGAGCCATGACATACCTCCGTCAGGGGCGTTATTGAGTGGCGTACTTCTTCAGAGTTTTGGCAACCAGAGGGTGTACAAAATTGCTGACATCGCCACCCAGTGCCGCAACTTCGCGCACGATGGTCGATGAAATATAGGAGTATTGTTCAGCCGGGGTCAGAAACAGGCTTTCCACGTTGGGTGCCAGTACACGGTTCATATTGGCGAGCTGAAATTCGTATTCAAAATCCGATACGGCCCGCAGACCGCGCAGAATAATGTTGGCGTTTTTTTCTTTGACGAAATCCGCCAGCAGATTGTTAAAACCCACCACTTCCACATTGGCCAGATGGCCGAGCACGCTGCGTGCCATATCGACACGGGTGTCCAGATCCAGCATGGGCTTTTTCTTGGGGTTATACGCGACAGCCACAATGATGTGGTCGAACATGCGGGCAGCCCGCTCAACCAGGTCGGTATGACCGTTGGTGATGGGGTCGAAGGTGCCGGGGTAAACCACAATGTTCATAGCGGGCCTGCCTGAAAAATAGGGTGTAAATCGGGGCGCATAGTAAACAAAAGGCGCAGAATGCGCCAGATGTGGGGCGGTTGGGCGGGGCCGCCCAACCGGATGTTATCCCTGTATTACGCCTTCAGCGTTTCCAGCAACTTGTTAGCCTGCTTGCAGGCCATGCCGTAAATCGACAGCTGCGGGTTGGCACCAATGCTGGTCGGGAATACCGAACCGTCGAAGACGTAGAGGTTATCGAGATGGTGGTATTTGCCGTTGCTGTCGACCAGGCAGCGGGTCTGATCTTCGCCCATGGTCAGGCCGCCCATGCAGTGTGCTGAGCCGGCGGTAAAGGCATTGGAGCGGAACTCCAGCGCGTTAATGCCGGCTTTGGCTTCTTCCCAGCTGGTGAACCAGGGGGAATCCACATGCGATGCGCGTACCGCTTTGGCGCCGGCGGCAAACTGGATTTCCGCCATGCTCAGCCAGGAGCGGCGCACGCCATCCCACAGGTAATCGTTGATGACGTAGTCGATGATCGGCGTGCCATCGCCGGCCAGTTCAATACTGCCGCCTTCGCTTTGCGGGTGGAAACCATCGCGCAGCAGGGCAATCATGGCGTGCAGGTTGGGCAGTTTCTGAATATCCGAAAAATGCTGATGACCGTGACCCAGCAGCAGCACCGAGGTTAAGCCCGGCTGCAGCGGCGGGACTTCCAGCTTGTAACCGACCGGGCCGTCAACCGACTGCCACTGGAAATGGTCGGAGTAAATCGATTGCGGCGCACCGTAGTACGGATCGATCAGCTCGTCGAACTCGGCAAAGCAGAAGGTAGTCGGGTGGAAGAACGTGCGCTTACCGATGCGTTTATGCGGATCGGGGGCTTTCGAGCGCAGCAGCAACGCCGGGCCGTTAATGGCTCCGCAGGCCATGATGACATGCGGCGCTTTGGCGACCAGACGGCTGCCGCTGGGCTGGTAATCGTCGTTCAGGGCGGTGATTTCCACGCCCAGCACTTTGCGGCCTTCCATGATCAGGCGTTCGGCGCGGGCGCTGTATACCAGTTCAGAGCCTTGCTGCAGCGCCGCCGGAATGGTGGTGACCAGCATGGATTGTTTGGCGTTGGTGGGGCAGCCGGTGCCGCAGTAACCCAGGTTCCAGCAGGCGGATACGTTACGCGGAATGACTTTCCAGTCGATACCAAGCGAGGTGGCACCACGGCTCAGCACCGCGTTATTGGGGTTGGCCGGCACCTGCCACGGGGCAACATTCAGACGTTGTTCCATTTTTTCGAACCAGGGCGCCATCTCGTCCTTGCTCATGCCCTGCACGCCGAACTCACTGGCCCAGTGCTGCAGTGTCGGCTCCGGGGTGCGGAAGCTGGAGGTCCAGTTAATCACCGTGGTGCCGCCCACGCAGCGGCCCTGCAGGATCGACATGGCGCCGTCTTTGCTCATGCGCCCGGCGCTTTCCTGATAGAGGTCGCGGTAGGCTTCGCGTTCGTCCATACGGAAGTCGTCGCTGCTTTTCAGCGGGCCTTCTTCCAGCATCAGGACCTTCAGGCCGGCATTGGCGAGAATTTCCGCCGTGGTGCCGCCACCGGCGCCGGTGCCGATAATGATCACATCGGCTTCCAGCACGGTGCCATCGGCCATGCTGGTGGAGGCGCGTACGTTCCAGCCGCTGCGGATGCCGTCGCGGATCGGGTCTTTAATGCCGGCCACCATCGGGATGTGCGGCTGACGGGGGGAATGATTCTGCATCGTGATCTCTCGTTATTCTTCGTTGTGATCGTCCGGTTCTCAGACCGGATCACTGGCCGGGATGCGTTGCGGCATGCCCGGATAACCGGAAAAAGCAAAGGTCGACGGCTGGCTGTACCAGCACATGGTGACCAGCTTGCACAAAGAGGCGTAGCCCATGCGTTTCAGCTGAATGCGGCTGGTTTTCCAGTCCTGCAGGAAGGCTTCAATATCGGCCGGCTGCATGTCGCTCCAGGCCGTCCACGGCGCGCCCATCAGAGCACGGATCGGGGCAACCTGCAGGGCGTCGAACAGCATCACCAGCTGGCTGCGGGCATAGTCCTGCAGAGTCAGTACAACCTTATCCAGCGAACGCAGCAGCACGGCTTCGCCGTCCGCGGCGAGGCTGCCGGGGTAGCTGCCCGACAGAATCACCGGCGCCACGGCGCGCAGAATCTCAATATCCCCCGGACGCAGCACTTTATAGCCATTGGCGGTGGGCACTTTACTGCAGCCGGTGAGGCCGGCGACGGACGCGCCCAGGGTCAGCGCGGCCGCCGACGTGGCGCTCAGCTGCATGAAACCGCGGCGGCTGGTGGTAATGGTATTCAGCATACGAACCTCAACGGATAAACAGCTTGCGGATCATGGCCTGAATCGCACCGCCGTAGGGCGGATAGATGAACATGCCACTGTTGAACCGGCCCTTACGGTGCACAGCCTTGGCTTTCGACAACGCAATAAAGCCTTCTTTGCCATGGTAGTGACCCATGCCCGATGGGCCAACACCACCGAATGGCATGTCGTCCTGGGCGATGTGCATCAGGGTATCGTTGATGGTGACACCTCCGGCGTGGGTGCGCTCCAGAATTTTTTGCTGTTCGGCTTTGTCGTAGCTGAAGAAATACAGCGCCAGCGGACGGTCGTGGTCATTCACATAGTCGATGGCCTGATCCAGCGAACGGTAGGGCACGATGGGCAGGATCGGGCCGAACAGTTCTTCCTGCAGTACTTTCATGTCGGCGCTGCCGTTCTGAATGATGTGCAGAGGCATTTTACGGGTGCCACTGAAGTCTTCGCTGGCTGGATTCACCACGGTGATGTTGGCGCCTTTGTCGGCGGCATCTTTCACCCAGCTTTGCAGGCGCTGATGCTGGCGTTCGTTGATGATGGCGGTGTAGTCGCTGTTGTCACGCAGGCGCGGGTACATGCGCGCAAACGTGGCCTGGTAGGTGTCGATAAAGTCCTGTTCCTGACCGGCGGGCAGCAGAATGTAATCCGGGGCGATACAGGTCTGGCCGGCGTTCAGGGATTTACCGAAGCAGATGCGCTCAACCGCGTCTTTCATGCTGGCGCCGGGAGCAATAATGGCCGGTGATTTGCCGCCCAGTTCCAGCGTGACGGGGGTCAGATTTTTCGCCGCCGCGCCCATCACGATTTTGCCCACCGCGGTGGAGCCGGTGAACACCAGGTGATCCCACGGGGTTTCCGCAAAAGCCGAGGAAACATCCACTTCACCTTCAATAATGGCGACCTGCTGTTCGCTGAATATGTCCGCCAGCATGGCTTTCAGCGCTTTATTGGTGGCCGGGGTGAATTCGGACATTTTGATCATGGCGCGGTTGCCGGCGGCCAGCGCGGTCATCAGTGGCAACAGTGCCAGCTGTACCGGGTAGTTCCAGGGCACCATGATGCCGATCACGCCCAACGGCTGATAAACCACCTGATTGTGCGAAGGCGCGAACAGCATATGGACATGGCGTTTCGACGGTTTCATCCAGCCACGCAGGTGGCTGCACGCATAGTTAATGCCCTGCACGCTGGTCATGATTTCAGCGATCAGGGTTTCGTCTTTCGAGCGGCAGCTGAAATCCTGATTCACGGCGGCAGCCAGTGCATCCTGATGTTTCAGCGTGGCGGCCTTCAGACGCTTCAGGTCAGCCAGACGTTCTGCCAGCGTGGGCATCGGATGCTGGCGGAATGCCTGACGCTGTTGCTGAAACAGCGTGCGTAAGCGTTGCAGTTCCTGATCCTGATGCGGTGCATGCAGCGGCGTGACGGTGGCGACCATAGGGGGCTCCGGAAGTATTATTGTCATTAGGTTGGCATTATTAGAGCCTTTGCTCTAAAAGATCAAGCGGCAGGCCGTGGCATTTCCGGCCAGATTGTGTGAGTCTTGCCCCGCATAAATGACAGACCCGTCTGCAGGCGGGCTACGGAACCCTCAATGAGCACGAAAGAACGCATTCTGGACGCCTCGCTGGCGCTGTTTAATGAGCTGGGTGAGCGCAAGGTGACGACCAATCACATTGCCTCGCATCTGCAGATTTCCCCCGGCAATCTGTATTACCACTTCAAAAACAAACAGGCGATTATCTTCGCGTTGTTTGAACGCTACGAAGAACGGGTGCTGACCATTCTGCAGGTACCGCAGAACCGTACCCTGCAACCGATGGATAAACTCAATTACCTGCAGGCTATTTTCCGCGGCCTGTGGGATTTCCGCTTCATGCACCGCGACATGGAGCACCTGCTGCTGGAAGACGCTGAATTGCACGCCCGTTACCGCCGCTTTTTCCGTACCTGCCAGCTGCGGGTACAGGCGATTTTCCGGGGGTTGGGTGACGCCGGTATTATCCGTGTCAACGAGGATGATGTGGCCGCCCTGGCGCTGAATACCTGGATTGTGGTGACGTCGTGGTTCTCGTTCCTGCGCTGCAACCTGCCCAATCGGCGCACTGGTTGGCGAGCCACCGCGCCTGCAGCTGATTGCGGTTCGCGCGGTCACCGCCACCGCCCAGGAATTCCAGTGCGTCGTCACCAGTTGGCAGGATGAGCTCAACCCGTTCGAGCTTGGCCAACGCATCGCGCAGCTCGGCAAAGGCGAACAGCGAGAACGATGGGGTGACGCAGCCCATTTGGCTGTCAGGTTTGAGGTGCGGGCGCACCAAATCGATGACTCGATCTGTGCCGCTGTTCGGAACCAGCTTCATTCGTTCTTGTCCTCTCCCTTGATTGCGCTCCGGTGCTAGCGTCGCCTGCCGACGACTGAGCGGCAATCCAGACATCGATGTCGGTTCGCTTGAACCGTCAAGTGACACCGACCTTAAAGCCGGGCAACTTGCGACCCGCCGCTAGGCGATAAACAGTGCACCGGTTAACTGCAAATAATCGGCTACTTCTTTGAGCGTCATAACGCTTTCTGGCGGTAAGTCATTAAGTTCTAGGGCGAAAGGAAGGAAATTGCAGTGTAAGCGAGTGCATCAATGCAAAAAAGGAGCAGATATCAAAGCGGGCCTAATAAAGACAGGCTAAACAAACACTCCCAAAGTCACGAGCAAAGGCCAGTCTTCTTCAAGCCGTCGGCGCGTTTCTAAGCCCACTCCCTCCTTCTCAGTAGTACTCAAGCTCTTGCTATGGGCACGTCAGCCAGCCGCGTGGTGTATTGCGGGGTGCGCCGCTCTTGCCGCATCGCCCACTCATGGGCCTGCGGGACACCAGCGCTGCCGACGAAAACCGTTCTTTTGCCGAAGCGGCGATTCAGTTGATCGATGGTGCCCATCAGGTGTGACTGATCGCGGTCTTCGCCGGGCTCTAGGTCAAGCTCGGCTTGGTACAGCGACGACTCCACCAGGTCCAACAACATGACGCCGCACTTGGCCAATTGATAGCCGGGCTCGTAGATCCGTCGCATCCCTGCAATGGCAGCAGCCACCAGCAGCGCGCTATCGGCCGTGGGCCGTCGAAGTGGAACCATGACCCCGCGCGAGAACTGCGGTGGCGGTCGGAATGGTGACGTGTGCGCGAACACGTAGACCTGGCTGGCGAAGCTCCCTTGTTTGCGCAGCTTTTCGCCTGCGCGTGATGCAAACTCACTCACGGCCTCCAGCATCGGGCCCAGCTCGGAAACGGATCTCCCGAAAGAGCGCGTAACCGCAATTTGTTTCTTGTTGCTTGGCGCATCTTCCAGAGGGATACACGATTGGCCGCGCAGCTCGCGCACCGTGCGTTCAAGCACCACGCTCCAGCGCCTGCGCACGGTCGCGGGGTCAAGCCTGGCCAAGTCCCAGGCGGTGTTGACACCACCCTCCTTCAATTGCGCACCAATGCGGCGCCCTACTCCCCAAACGTCGCCTACCGCTGTTGCCTGCAAAACCGCTTGCTGCTCGTCGGCGGACAACACGGCAAAGCTGCAAACTCGGGCCAGATTCGCAGGGTAGCTACCCGGTTTGCGCTCGGCGGATTTCGCAACGTGATTCGCCAGTTTCGCAAGGGTCTTGGTACCACCAATCCCTATGCCGCATGGGATGCCCACCCATTGCAGAATGCGCGCCCGTATCTTGTGCGCCCTCTCCACCAAGTCACCCCGCATGCCATCGAGACCGATAAATGATTCGTCGATGGAATAGATCTCCTGAGTCGGCCCCAAGCCTGCAGCCAGGCTCATCATGCGGTTGCTCATGTCCCCATACAAAGGGAAGTTGGCGGAAAGCCCAATCAAGCCGTCAGACTCAACAAGCCCTGCGATCTGGAACCACGGGGCGCCCATCTTGATGCCCAGCGCTTTTGCTGCCTCGGATCGCGCGACAGCGCACCCATCGTTGTTGCTCAACACGACAAGCGGGCGCCCCGCCAGCGCCGGGCGAAACACGGTTTCGCAGGTCGCGTAGAAGTTGTTTCCGTCCACCAGAGCGAACATGGGTCAGACCCGAAAGCGCTTGATCGTCGCTGTGACTACGCCCCAAATTTCCACGATCTGGCCATCCTTTGGAACGATTTCTGGATAGGTCGGATTGGCCGGTTTGAGCTTCATGCGGCCATGTTTTAGCCATAGGGTCTTGCAAGTGAATTCACCATCCACAACGGCCAGAACTACGTCGGTATGAATCGGCTTGAGGGCACGGTTCACCACCAGTAGATCACCATCAAAAATGCCCGCCTCGCGCATGGAATCGCCGCGCAGCCGCACGATAAACGTGGCCTGGGGGTGGGTCACAAGGATGGTCGTCAAGTCCAGCCGCTCGACCGCGAAGTCTTCTGCGGGCGAGGGGAAACCCGCGTGCACAGTGTCCCCCACCATCGGCAAAACCAGTGGCTCAGGGCCGCATAAGATCGGCCTCCATGGCGCAATACTGTACATTTGCAAGGGGTATCTATTTAGCTCCAGCAGCCCCGTTGATACTGTGATTTCATCCAGCAATAGTATCCGATTGCCTCTCCCCGGTGTTCTTGCTTACGACATCCCCATACGTCACTGGCGGCGTAACCACCGCTTGCTGCAGCAAGCGGTAAAACAGCATCCCGCGTGAGCTGGATGTGCGCCGGTTGAAACGGAACACGAATTCATCGAGATAGGCGTCCAGGTGGTCTGGCTGTACAGAGCCATGATGTGTTCCCAGCACCCAGCGCTGTACCAGTGAGGCGACCCGGTGCACTCCCGCCATGGAGACATGGGCAGGTACGCCTGAGCCGAGCATGACGGTGCGCTGGTGGGTGTAACCCAGTTCTCCCAGAGCGCGGTATGCCGCCGAACCATCCGTGCGTACCTGGGCTCCAGGCTCGACCACCTCCTGCACAAAGGGGATTACGTGGGTGGCGGCGTCTCGGTCAATGCGGCGTAACCGGATGCGCCCAAACCCGTTGGGCTCCACGATCTCCACCGCCATGACCATCAACACTTTGGTCGTACTGCTCTTGCGCCCTGCAGGGGTGGCGGGATTCTTGCGATCCGTGATGGACAGGTACGTTTCATCCACCTCCACAAGCCCCTTGAGCTTGCCCCGGCCCGGGCGGACCATGGCACGTCGAAACCGGTGCAGCATGGTCCAGGCGGTCTGGTAGCTCCCCAAACCCAATACGCGCTGCAGCCCCAGGGCGCTCACGCCTTGTTTCTGATGGGTCAGGTACCAAGCTGCAGCCAGCCATACACGCAGCGGTGTTCGCGTCTTGTCAAAGATGGTTCCAGATGTCACTGTGCCTTGGTACTGGCATGAGCGGCACATCAGGCGGGTGCGGCTGGCTCGGTACACATCACCTGCGTTGCCGCAACGCGGGCAGACGAAGCCTTGGGGCCAGCGAAGCTTCTCCAGGAACGCCTGGCAAGCCTCTTCGGTGGCAAACCAGTCAAGAAATTCGTTCCAGGTGCGGGGGTAGTCCCGTCCAGGAGTTGGCGTTAGCATCTGGGTTTCCATCCAGCTATTCTCACGTCACTGGAGCTAAATAGATACCCCTTGCATTTGTACAGTATTCATGTCAGCCACTTCCAAGCCCAAGCTCTACAACCCACGCCACCCCGAACGCACGCTGCTCTACCAAACGGTAGCCGAGCACTACGAGACCTGGCTAGAGTTGGCCAGCG
>NZ_JAFNME010000056.1 GCF_017368815.1 Comamonas denitrificans
GCGGTTGGAGACATCGGCCACGCTGTGGCCGTGGTCAAGGATTTGTTTGACCGCCTCGGTCTTGAATTCTTCGGGGTAACGTTGACTGCTCATACGGGCTCCTATTGGACAGGAAATAGGAGGCTCTTGACTGTCTACAAAACCCTGGGCGATTCAAACGCCAAGCTTGGGCAGCTGGGCATCACCACCATCGGGCAACTGGCTGCCTACCCGGCGCATAAGCTGGTGCAGCACTTTGGCAAGGCCACGGGGGCCTGGCTGCACCGCGCCGCCCACGGCTTGGATGAGCGGCCTGTGCAAACGCACAGTGCGCCGGTGAGCATGAGCCGCGAAACCACCTTTGACCGCGACCTGCACGCTGTGCACGACAAGGCCGAGCTGGGCGCGATCTTTACCTGGCTGTGCGAGCGCGTGGCCGAGGACTTGCAGCGTGCGGGCTACAGCGGGCGCACCGTGGGCATCAAGCTGCGTTTTAGCGACTTTAAAAGCCTCACGCGGGAGATGACGGTGGACACCCTGGTGCAGGATGCTGCCACCATTCGCCGCCTGGCCGGGCTGTGCCTGCGCCGGGCACCGCTGACCCAGCGCCTTCGCCTGCTGGGGGTGCGGGTGGGTAGCCTGCAAGAGGGCGCACCGCCGCCGCTGGCCAAAGAGGATGGGGCCACAGCCAAGACTGCAGCCGGGCCTGCACCAGTGGCGCTGCGGGGGCTTACGCCAGACTTGTTTGGTGGCTGAGAGAGGGCCGGTGCAACAGCTTTTGGCCCAGATGGCGGGCGCTGCTGCCAATGTCAAAAACGCTGATGACTTGCTCCAGCCGACCTGCCTGCTCGCGCAACGAGGCTGCGGCGGCGGCCGACTCTTCCACCAGCGCGGCGTTTTGCTGGGTCATCTGGTCAAGCTGCGTGACGGCGACGTTTACCTGGGTGATGCCATCGCGCTGCTCGTTAGCGGCGGTGGTGATGTCGCTGATGAGGGTGCTGACGCGGCGTGCGCCTTCCACGATTTCGCTCATTGTCTGGCCCGCTTCGGCCACCTGGGCCGAGCCGGTTTGCACCGTATCGACCGAGGAGCCGATCAGCGCCTTGATCTCTTTGGCCGCGTCGGCCGAGCGGCCAGCCAGCGCCCGCACTTCTGAGGCCACCACGGCAAAGCCGCGCCCTTGTTCGCCTGCGCGGGCGGCCTCGACGGCGGCGTTCAGCGCCAGGATGTTGGTCTGGAAGGCAATGCCGTCGATGACCCCGATGATGTCGTTGATCTTGCGGCTGGACTCGGTGATGCGGGCCATGCTGCTGACCACCTGCTCCATCACCGCGCTGCCGCGCTGTGCGGCCTGGGCGGACTGATCGGCCAGCAGGTTGGCCTGCTCGGCCGTTTGCACCGATTGGGCCACGGTGGCGGTGATCTGGGCCATGCTGGCCGAGGTTTGTTGCAGGTTGGCGGCCGTTTGCTCGGTGCGCATGGACAGGTCTTGGTTGCCACTGGCAATTTCATTGGAGGCCAAGGAGACGGTATGGATGCCCTGGTGTACTTCGCCGATCATGCTGTGCAGGCGGCCGGCCATCTGCGACAGTGCCCGCAGCAGCGCACCGAACTCATCGCGGCGGCTGTCGTGGGTTTGCACGCTCAGATCGCCTTCGCCCATGCGCTCAGCGGCATGGATGACGCGCTGCAGCGGCTCGTTAATGGTGCGCACCAGCGCCCAGGTCATCAGCACACCAATGGTAAACAGCAGCACAAAGCCAGCGGCCCCGGCCCACAGGGCGTTGCGGCGGGCGGCTGCGGCATGGTGCAAGGCGGCATCGCGCTGGGCCTCTTGCACTTGGGTGAAGGCATCAAAGCCCTGCAGGTAGCGCTCAAAGACCGGCATCAGCTCCTGGTACACCAGGGTCTGGGTGCTGCCCTCGGCGCGGGCTTGGGGGATTTTTTTCAGCAGCTCCAGCACCTTGCTGCGCTCTTGGCTGATTTGTGCCAGCGCCTGCTTGTCGGCATCCGACTCGGCGTTGGCCGTGATGCGTTTTTGCAGCTCGGCAGAGGCGACCGAGCCAGTTTCCTGGCGGCTGCGAAACAATTGGGCCGTGGCATCGTCGGCCACCAGGATGGCGGCCAGCGTGCGTTCGATATTCGTATCGACAATGCCGCGCCACAGCACGGCATCGGTGATGGTTTGCTCGGCATGCGCGATTTGCTGGTTGGCGCTGTCCACCACATGCGCAAAGCGCCACAGCGTCAGGCTGGCCAGGGTGGGCAAGACCAGCAGCAGCCCCAGGATGGTGGCCCAAAGTTTGTATGAAACCCGAATGTCATTAATTTGCATGACAGCCTTTCTTGCTAGAGAGCACCGTAAGAACGTGAACACGTTCTAAGACCGCATTGCTTATGCCAGAGCACCCCGCCGCAGGGTATCCGGGCTTGTCCCGACAGGCAGGCGCGGGGGATGGGGCTGCCAAGGGCCGCAGCAAGGTCTTCATGCCCAGCGGGGTTTGATCTGCGTCAAGTTCATAAAATAGGCCGCAAACCATATCTATTAAAGGTCAAGACGACATGCGGCTGAATCTGCCCGTTACCCAGCACAACTACGACTATCCGGCCGATGAGCTGCTGGTTTCCACCACCAACCTCAAGGGCGAGATCACCCACTGCAACGGCGCTTTTCAGCGCGTCAGCGGTTTTGATATGGCTGAGCTGCTGGGCCAGCCGCACAGCCTGATTCGCCACCCCGATGTGCCGGCCGCCGCGTTCAAGGATTTGTGGCGCACGATTGGCCGGGGCCAGCCGTGGACGGGCTTGGTAAAAAACCGCCGCAAAAATGGCGATCACTACTGGGTGCGGGCCAACGTCACGCCCATCATGCAGGGCGGCAAACCACGCGAATACCTGTCGGTGCGCACCAAACCCACGGCGCAAGAAATTGACCAGGCCGAAGCCCTGTATGCCGCCATGCGCCAGGCCGCCGCGCAAGGGCGCAGCCATGTCGATATCGTGCAAGGGCGCGTTTATGCCACCGGCTGGCGTGGCAAGCTGCAGCGTGCATTGGAATGGGGAATGCAAGCGCGGCTGCTCGCTTGGCTGCTGGCGCTGCTGGCCAGTGCCGTGCTGCCCGAGGCACTGGGCTGGCAAGGGTCTGCCGCACTGGGCTTGCGAATTGGTTTATTTGTAGCTGTTAGCGCTTTATTCTTAATGCATTTCAGGTCTTTTTGCTTGAAACCCATTGAAAATGCTGCGCAAGAAGCTCTGAAAATTGCAGGATGCAATCTGCAAGCCCCCATTGCCAACGGCTTGACCGGGCCGCTGGGGCAGTTGATGCAGGGCATGCAGCAAATTCAAATCAACCTGCAAGCCGTGGTGGGCGATGTGCGCACTGAAATCAACCAATTCGTGACCACGGCCGCCACCATTGCCCAGGGCAGCGATGCCCTGGCCGACCGTGCCCAGGCCCAGGTGCAAGCGCTGGGCGAAACCACCGCCGCCATGGAGCACATTGCCAGCACGGTGCAAGAGGTGGGCAACGTCACGCAGCGCATGGCCCTGCACAGCCGCGAGAACGAGGTGGTCAGCCAGCAAGGCCAGCAAGTGGTCGCTGAAGTGGGGCAGGCGATGCAGGCCATTCGCGCCAGCTCGGCCCGCATGGGCGAGATCACGGCCACGATTGAAAGCATTGCGTTTCAAACCAATTTGCTGGCGCTGAACGCTGCCGTGGAAGCGGCCCGGGCTGGCGAGCAAGGCCGCGGTTTTGCGGTGGTGGCCGCAGAAGTGCGGGCGTTGGCCCAGCGCAGTGCCGAGGCGGCCAAGGAGATCAACGCCCTGATTGGCAAAACCTTGGACGGCATCCAGCAGGGCCACCAGCGCGTAGCCCAGGCCAATCAAACCATGGCCGACATGCTCCAGGCTGAGCACCAGGTCAGCCAGCTGATTGACATGATTGGCCAAGCGGCGGTGAGCCAGCAAACCGGCATTGGCCAGGTAAACACGGCCGTGCAGCAGATGGAGCAAGTGGTGTACCAAAACGCCGATCTGGCCCAGCAGTCCAGCGCAGCCGCTCAGGCGCTGCGCGGCAGTGCGCGAGGGCTGAAGCAATCGGTGGGGGTGTTTACGCTGTAAGCAAGTGCGGCCCCGCCATGGCCGGGCTGGGACGGTAAACAACTTTCTATATTAAAAATTAACTATCAATAAATTAAATTAATTATCTTGGTGTTTGGGCGGTATTTCTCCTAAGCTGGAGCCCAGTTCAGTGCCTGTTGTGCTGGCTTTGCAAAAAAGGGGAAATCGCATGAAACCGACCAAACTCACCACCGCCGCCGGTTGCCCGGTGGTCGATAACCAAAACGTCATGACCGCCGGCCCGCGTGGCCCGCAACTGCTCCAAGACGTGTGGTTTTTAGAAAAGCTGGCTCACTTTGACCGCGAAGTGATTCCTGAGCGGCGCATGCACGCCAAAGGCTCCGGCGTGTACGGCACTTTTACCGTCACGCACGACATCACCCGCTTTACCCGCGCCAAGCTGTTCTCAAAAATCGGCAAAAAAACCGAAATGTTTGTGCGCTTTTCCACCGTGGCCGGTGAGCGCGGCGCGGCCGATGCCGAGCGCGACATCCGTGGCTTTGCCATGAAGTTCTATACCGAAGAGGGCAACTGGGACCTGGCGGGCAACAACACCCCGGTGTTCTTCCTGCGTGACCCGCTGAAATTTCCCGACCTGAACCACGCCGTCAAGCGCGACCCGCGCACCAACCTGCGCAGCGCCCGCAACAACTGGGATTTTTGGACGCTGCTGCCCGAGGCGCTGCACCAGGTCACGGTGGTCATGTCCGACCGGGGCATTCCGGCCAGCTACCGCCACATGCATGGTTTTGGCTCGCACACCTTCAGCTTCATCAATGCGCAGCACGAGCGTTTCTGGGTCAAATTCCACTTCAAAACCCAGCAGGGCATCAAAAACTGGACGGACGAAGAAGCCGCCGCCGCCGTTGCCAACGACCGCGAAACCCACCAGCGCGATTTGTACGAGGCCATCGAACGCGGCGACTTCCCCAAGTGGACGATGTACGTGCAAATCATGCCCGAGCTGGAAGCCGAGAAGGTGCCCTACCACCCGTTTGACCTGACCAAAGTCTGGCCCAAGGCCGACTACCCGCTGATCGAAGTGGGCGAGTTTGAGCTCAACCGCAACCCGGCCAACTACTTTGCCGAGGTGGAGCAGGCCGCCTTCAACCCCGCCAACGTGGTGCCGGGCATCAGCTTCTCGCCGGACAAAATGCTGCAAGGGCGCTTGTTCTCGTACGGCGATGCGCAGCGCTACCGCCTGGGCGTGAACCACGGCCAAATCCCGGTGAACGCCCCGCGCTGCCCGGTACACAGCTACCACCGCGATGGCGCAATGCGCATGGACGGTAACTACGGCAGCACCCTGGGCTATGAACCCAACGGCTATGGCCAGTGGCAGGAGCAGCCCGACTTTCGTGAGCCGCCCCTGAAAATCAACGGCGCAGCCGACCATTGGGATTTCCGCCAGGACGATGCCGACTACTTCAGCCAGCCGCGCGCCCTGTTTCGCCTGATGACAACTGCGCAGCAGCAGGTGCTGTTTGAGAACACGGCCCGCGCCATGGGCGATGCGCCGGACGAAATCAAGCGCCGCCACATTGCCAACTGCACGCAGTGCGACCCGGCTTACGGCGCGGGCGTGGCCAAGGCGCTGGGCTTGTAAGTACCGAAGTACGCCCCAGATGCATCCTTCACCGGGCTGTCCGCCGGTGAAGGATTTTTTTTTGCGGCCACCGCCGTTGTCGCCAGCCATCCCCTGGGATGGCATTGCCTGAGTACACCCCATGACCCTACCTATTCTCTCTATGCTTGATTTGGTTGCCGTGCGCGAAGGCGGCACCGTGGCCGAGGCCTTGCAGATCGCCGTGCGCACCGCCCAGTGCGCTGAAGATTTGGGCTTTGCCCGCTATTGGTTGGCCGAGCACCACAACATGCCGGGCATTGCCAGCTCGGCCACGGCGGTGCTGGTGGGGCACATTGCCGGGGCCACGCAAACCATCCGCGTTGGCTCGGGCGGCATCATGCTGCCCAACCATGCCCCGCTGGTGGTGGCCGAGGCATTTGGCACGCTGGCCGAGCTGTATCCGGGCCGCATCGACCTGGGCCTGGGCCGCGCCCCTGGCACCGATGGGCACACCATGCGCGCGCTGCGCCGCCATAGCCGGATGGAGTCTGAGGAGGACTTCCCCCGCGATGTGCAAGAGCTGCAGCGCCTGCTGGCCCCGGCGCAGGCAGGCCAGCCCATTGTGGCGGTGCCGGGGGCGGGCACGAATGTGCCGATCTGGTTGCTGGGCTCCAGCCTGTTTTCAGCGCAACTGGCGGCCTACCTGGGGCTGCCGTATGCCTTTGCCTCGCACTTTGCGCCGCGCATGCTGCACCAGGCATTGGCGATTTACCGCCAGACGTTTAAGCCCAGCGCCGCGCTGGCCAAGCCCTACGCCATCGTTGGTGTGCCGGTGATTGCGGCCCCTACGGATGCCGAGGCGCAATTTCTGGCCAGCAGCACCTACCAGCGCGTGCTGGGCATCCTGACGGGCAACCGCACGCGCTTGCAGCCGCCGGTGGAAGGTTTCATGGAGCAGGTGAGTGAGCGCGAACGCGCCGCGATTGCCGACTTTTTGGCCGTGGGCATCATCGGCGGGCCGCAAACGGTGCGTGCTGGCTTGCAGGCGCTGGCCCAGGCTACGCAGGCCGACGAGTTCATGCTGGTTAGCGATGTGTTTGATGCCGATTTGCGCCTGCGCTCGCTACAGCTGACGGCGCAGGCTTTTAGAACGTAAACACGTTCTTAAGCGCGGGCCAAGACGCTGCGCAGGGGCTTACGGCTTGGGCCCAATGGGAAAGGGCCAGATGGCCTGGGGTGCCAGGGTGGTGCTGGCCACGGGTTTTGCTTTTGATTTAGTAGCTTTTTCCGCTTGTTTTACGGCGATTTCAGCGTCAATTGGTTCTGATTTTGTTTTTTTACTTGCGGGAGCAGCTGCTTTTTTTGTTGTTTTGCTGGCGCTGGCGCTGGCACTGGTTTTGCTTTTTGCGGGTGCCGTGGCGGCGGCTTTGGGGGCAGATTGCTTGGTGGTAGAGGAGGTGGTGGCCATGGTTGGGCTTTCTTGGGCTAGGGCGTGAATGCGCGCGCAGCATAGCGGCCTTGCCGGGTTTAATCAAATGCCATGACTGCGAGGACTCTGCCATCGCTACCACTATGTGCCTGCAGGCCGTTGCAGCCGTGCGCGCAGCGGCGCTGGCAACAGGGCCAGCAGCTGCGCCCAGGAAAAACCGGGGCCTGGGTCGTGCTTGCGGCCTGGGGCAATGTGTTCGTGGCCCGCCAGGTGGGCCAGCGGGTACTGGGCGGCCAGTTGTTCTAGCAGCCCCGCCAGGGCGCGGTATTGCGGGGGGGCAAAGGTTGCGCCCTCCAGCCCTTCGAGCTCGATGCCGATCGAGTCGTCATTGCAGTTGCTGCGCCCGCGCCAGGCCGAAGCGCCGGCATGCCAGGCGCGGTCATCGGCGCTGACAAACTGCCACACCATGCCCTGGCGGGTAATGAAAAAATGGGCCGACACTTCCAGGCCGCGAATGCTTTCAAAGTACGGGTGGGCTGCCCAGTCAAGCTGGTTGGTAAACAGTTGCTGCACGCAACCGGTGCCGTATTGGCCAGGCGGCAGGCTGATGGAGTGCAGCACGGCCAGGTCAATGCAGGCCCCAGCGGGTCGGGGGCCAAAGTTGGGGG
>NZ_JAFNME010000057.1 GCF_017368815.1 Comamonas denitrificans
CCTTTACACGGCCCATTTCGCGCCAAAGTGCATTTTTCTCACAAAATAGCGCAACCCATTGCCACATTTAGAGATTTTTGACTTCTTCCACCTTCTTTCCTGTGCCAATACGAGCAGTCCCCCACTATTGATCATCACATTCGTGATTGCCAGGTTCCGCTGCAAGCTGCGTGCCTTACAAAGCGAACCGGCATTGGCACACCTCACGCCACGGCGTTGGTTTGCGCCTCTTCAATGCGCGGGTAGAACTCGCGGTTTTCCCGCTGCATGCGCTCATAAACACGCTTGAGCACGGTATTGGCATCGTTGCGAAAGCCTTGCGGGTCGCTGCGCAAGCGCTCAGCCGTGTTCCAGCGACGGGCAAAGCCATCAAACGCTTGGGCAATCGGCCCCATATCGTCCTGAAACTGCTGCCCCAGCCGCGCCAAGGAGGCATCGCCGCTGCGCTGCAAGGCCGGGTAAAGCGCTTTGTCTTCTACCGCCAAATGCAGCTTGATCAGTGAGCTGAAGCTGATGATGCCCTGCGCAATCGCAGCCGCATTGACTTCCACCCCAGCATGGGTCAAAGAGCGCAACTGATCAATGCGCGACAGGATATCCACGTGTTGGTGCTTGAATTTTTCGATGTTCATAAAGGATCTCCAGAAAAGGAAAAGAGCGAGGGAAAGTACGGCTTTAAAACGTGTATTTCTGAAGAATCTTATTGCGCTGGACGGCAGCCTCGGAAGTGTTACTGTTCGCATCCACAATCTGATCCGGGAAAATTGCCGCAGGCTATGACGCAAATCAAAAGATTTATGTAGAATAAATCTTATTATTTTCAGCACCTGCCCCGCGCCCACCAGGGATAGATTTTTATGCCGCACACCTCGCCCCATCTGTCACCCATCCCGCCGCAAGCGCCCCCCCCTTTGACGGGCTGGCCGCTGCTGCGTCTGGGTTTTCGGCCGTTTTATCTCTTGACGGCCTTGCTCGCCGGCATCTCGGTGCCGGTGTGGATGGCCGCATTTTTGGGGTACATGCCGCTGCAGTTGCCCCTGTCCGGATTGCTGTGGCACGGGCACGAAATGCTGTTTGGGTTTGCCGTGGGGGTGATTGCCGGGTTTTTGCTCACCGCCGTCAAAGCCTGGACAGGGCATATGACCGCCCGCGGCCCCTTGCTGGCCGCGCTGGTATTGCTTTGGTTGGCGGGCCGCATTGCCGCGGTGTGCGCTCCGTACACCGTCTTTGCGGTGGTGGATATGCTGTTTTTGCCAGCAGTGGCCGTTGTGCTGCTGCGCGTTTTATTCAAATCAGGCAATACGCGCAATATCCCGTTGATTTCTTTGCTCTTATTAATGAGCGTGGCCAATCTGTGCTTTCACCTCACACAACTTAACTTGGTCGATTGGGATCCGCTGCGCCCGCTGTACGCCGAGCTGGGGCTGATTTTGATGGTGGTTTCCGTCATGACCGGGCGGGTGGTGCCCATGTTCACCCGCAATGTCACCCCTGGGTTGGTCATCAACACCTCGCGCTCTTTTGAGCTGGGCCTGCTGGCAGTGACGGGGGTGACCCTGCTGCTGTGGGTGGGCGCTGCCCCGGCGGCACTGGTGGCAGCGGCGTGTGCCATCACCGCTGTGCTGCACGCCATTCGCCTGTACCGCTGGAGCCCCTGGGTCACGCTCAAACGCCCTATTTTGTGGATCCTGCACCTGTCCTACCTGTGGATGCCAATTGGTTTTGCCATGCTCGCTGGTGCCGAGCTGGGCTGGATGCGCACGACGTTTGCCATCCACGCTCTGACCGTCGGGGTGATTGGCGGTTTGATTATTGGCATGCTCACCCGCACAGCCCGGGGCCATACCGGCCGCCCACTGCAGGCCTCGCGCGGCGAGACCGTGGCCTATGCGCTGGTGCTGCTGGCCACGGTGATTCGGGCGGTGGTGCCGGCCCTGGTGCCCGCGTGGTACCCCCGCGCGATTGAGATTTCGGCCACCTTCTGGGCTTTGGCCTTTGCGATTTACTTGGTGATTTACACCCCGTGGCTGCTGCGTTCTCGCCTGGATGGTAAGGACGGCTAACACCGCAGCCACACTTCTGCCCTGACACTGACTGCTCTTTCTGAAAGGTTTTCCCCATGAGCTCTGTGATTGACGTTCGCACCATCGAACCCCGTCTGCGCCACGCGCAAATTTTTGGCCAATTTGACGCTTTGGAGACCGGTGACTCCATCACCATCGTGAACGACCACGACCCGGTACCGCTGCGCTTTCAGCTGGAGTCGCGCACGCCAGGCCAAGTGCAGTGGGCGTATGACCAAGCCGGCCCCGACCTGTGGCGCGTGGTGATTACCAAAACCCAAGGCGCGGCCGAAGACCCGCATGCCAATGGCGGCTGCTGCTCCGGCGGCGCTTGCGGCGGTTAATAACGATAAACCCTCTTAAATTGCACTTTTCACAGGCTCCTGCGGGAGCCTTTTTTTATATAAAAAAGGCTGCTAACGCAATGTAGGATTGCGTTAGCAGCTCTACTTTTTAAACGTCAAGCGCTGGCAATGCGCTGCTGCAAGTGGGCCAGGGCCTCTTCCACCTGATCGACCAGCACCAGGCACAGGTCGCCCGGGGCCAAACGCTCCAGCGCATGGTCGATGGCGGCAAATTCACCGTGGATTTCGGTGCTGTAGCGCGTGCGCGGTGCGCCTTCCAGGCCCTGGCGCAGCAGGGCCAGCACCTCGCCATCGGCGCGGCCGCGCTGGCAGGCATCTTGGTAAAGAATCACCTCGTCAAAGGCGGCGCCCAGAATGCGCGTCTGCTCGATGATGTCCTGGTCACGCCGGTCCCCCGCGCCGCTGATGACCACGCTGCGCTTGTTCCCAGGCATGGCATCGACCGCTTGCACCAGGGCGCGAATGGCATCGGGGTTGTGGCCATAGTCGGCAATGATGGTGGCCCCCCGGTAATCCATGACGTTAAAGCGCCCAGGCGCGTTGGCACTGTCATTGTGAAAGCTGGCCAGCCCCCGGCGAATCGTCTCCCAAGGCAAGCCTGCGGCCCAGGCGGCGGCGACCGAGGCCATGGCGTTGTCCACCTGAAAACCAATCGCGCCGTTGTGCGTGAGGGGAATGTCGGCCAGGGCAATGCTTTCTTTCATGCCCCCCTCGGCGGCGACGATGCAGGCCTTGGCGGGGTCCACGTACACCACCCGCTGCCCTTGGGCACGGTGGGTGGCCATGATGGGGTGGTGGCGGTCGGCACCAAAGAAAATCACTTGCCCCGTGCACACCCGGGCCATGGGGGCCACGTGCGGGTCCATGGCGTTGAGCACGGCGTAGCCGCTGGGAGCGACGTTTTGCACGATGACGCGCTTTAGCACCATCACATCTTCCACCGTGGTGATGTAGTTCAGCCCCAGGTGGTCGCCCTCGCCCACGTTGGTGACCACGGCCACCTGGCAGCGGTCAAAGCCCAGGCCTTCGCGCAGCACGCCGCCCCGGGCGCATTCGAGTACCGCCGCGTCCACCTCGGGGTGGGCCAGCACGTTGCGCGCGCTTTTGGGGCCGGAGCAGTCGCCGCTGTCAATCTGGCGGCCCGCCACGTACACACCATCGGTATTGGTCATGCCCACGCGCAGGCCTTGGGCGGCAAAAATATGGGCAATCAGCCGGGTGGTGGTGGTTTTGCCGTTGGTGCCCGTCACCGCCACGACCGGGATGCGGCCATCGTCGTGCGCCGGGAACAGCAGATCAACCATGGGCTGGCCCACATTGCGGGCTTTGCCAAACGAGGGGGCCAGGTGCATGCGCAGGCCGGGGGCGGCGTTCACTTCAACGATGCCGCCGCCCTGGGCCTCCAGGGGCTTGAGCATGGATTCGGCAATCACATCCACGCCACAAATGTGCAGCCCAATGCTGGCCGCCGCCTCAATGGCGCGGGCGGCAATGGTGGGATGCACGTCATCGGTCACGTCGGTGGCACTGCCGCCGGTGGACAGGTTGGCGTTGTTGCGCAGCACCACGCGCTGGCCCTGGGCGGGAATGCTGTCCGGGGTGAGCCCTTCGCTGGCCAAGCGCCCCAAGGCGATATCGTCCAGGCGGATTTTGGTCAGCGCCGTGCCATGGCCACTGCCCCGGCGCGGGTCTTGGTTGACCTGTTCGACCAACTGGGCCACGCTGTGTACGCCATCGCCCAGCACCTGCGGCGGATCGCGCCGGGCGGCGGCGACCAGTTGGTTGCCCACCACCAGCAGACGAAAATCGTGGCCGGGCAAAAAGCGCTCCACCATCACTTGGCTGCCGTAGGCCAAGGCCGTGGCGTAGGCCGCTTCCAATTGGGGGCGGGTGGTGATGTTCACCGTCACGCCTTTGCCTTGGTTGCCGTCTTGGGGTTTGACGACCACGGGCCAGCCATCGGCCAGGCCCACTTCCTGCGCCACGGCCCAGGCATCCTGCACATCCACCACCGGGCGGCCCAGCGGCACGGGCACCCCGGCGGCGTGCAGCAGGCGCTTGGTTAAATCTTTGTCTTGCGCAATGGCTTCAGCCACGGAGCTGGTCTGATCGACCTCGGCCGCTTGAAACTTGCGCGCCTTGCTGCCCCAGCCCAGTTGCACCAGGCTGCCAGCGGTCAAGCGCTTGAAGGGAATGCCCCGGGCCACGGCGGCATCGACGATGGATTGGGTCGAGGGGCCCATGCGCTCGTGCTCGTCCAGCTCGCGCAGCTCGGCAATGGCGGCGGGGGCATCAAAGGGCGTGTCGTTGAGCGCGGCCTGCACCAGCGCATCGGCTAACTCAATGGCGCGGCGGCCCACGGCCTCTTCGGTGTATTCAACGACGACCTGGAAGGTATTGGCCTCGACCGTGGCGTGCGTGCGGCTGAAGGTGACGGGGCACCCGGCCTGGGCTTGCAGCGCCAAAGCGGCGGACTCCAGCACATGGCCGATGGACAGCAAGTTGTCCATGCCCTGCGCTTGCAGACTGCCGATGGCAGGAAAACGGGCCCGCACCCGCGTCTCAAAATGCGCGATTTGGGTGAAATCACACTCCTGCTCCGTGCAGTGCACGATGCACTCGATGGCCGTGTTGCGGCTCCACAAATTGGGGCCACGCAAAGCGCGGATACGAGAAATGTTCATAGTGCGTTCCGTTGTATTAGCAATGTAAATGGATATAAAACGATATGAAAACGTTGTTTATCAAGCGCAAAGCGCTATTTATTCAATAACAAACGTTTTCAGCCCGGCGGCCAGCAACTCGGGGCTGATGTCCAGCGCCCAGGCACACGCAACGGCGGCCAGCAAGGCGCTGGGGGTGGGCACTTTGGCCGCTGCCGGGCTTAATGCGCTGAGGCTGCCCAGACGGCGCTCACTGCGGCCCTGGGCCAGGATGACTTCGCCCTGCTGCACCAGCACGGCCCGCCCGCCTTGCTCGCGGTGCGCAGCCAGGTGCGGGTTGTGGGCCTGCTCGCTGTACAGCAGCACTTGCCCATCGCACAGGCTGGCCAGCTCGGCCACGGCATCGTCGTCGGCATTGAGCACGCCCATGCCTTGGCTCAGCACCACATCAATTTGCGTGCGCAAGACGCGGCGCAGGTCGCCCGCTTCATGCACATCGTGGTCCGCCAGCCCTTCCCAGCCGCCCCAATCGGTCACCAGGCCGACCTGGCAGCGGTCGTAGGCCAGGCCTTCTTCCAGAATCGAACGGGCCGTGGTTTGCACCACCGCCGCTTCAGCCAAGCGATTGACCAGCAAACGGTGCGCCGCCTGCCAGCGCGTGTGGTCGCCCGCTTGGGTCAGGCGGCCATTGAGGTAGCTGCCTTGGCTGCAGGCCACGCCCGTGCGTTTGCCCGCCAGCTGCAGCAGCCACCCCGTCATGCGGGCAATCCAGGCGTTGTGCTGGGTGCCGACGATGCCGACCACGGGGATGCGGGCGGCCAGGCCGTCTTGGTCTGGCTGGGCGCTGTCCGCCGCCGGAAAGAGGTGCTGCACAATCGCCTCGCCCACCGGCTGGGGCACGCCCTGGCTGGGGCGCAGGTGCATCAGCAGCCCAGGGCCACCATTGACTTCCAAAATCGCACCGCCTTGCCCGGCCAAGGGCTGATCAATGTGCTGGCAGACCAAATCGACCCCGGCAATGTCCAGCCCCACCACCTTGGCCGCCAAAGCGGCCAGGTACGCCGTATCCGCATGCACTTGGGCCGTGCAATCGACGGTGGCCATGGCCGCACGGGGGTTGGCGCTGCCCTGCGGGTATTCCCCGCGCGAGGCCGCCACCAGCTTGCCGCCCACCACCAGCAAGCGGTGTACGGTGCCCGGAATATGGCGCTCGACCATCACATGCCGGGTCACGGCGCGGGCCGCTGCGTAGGCGCTGCGCACCTGCGCCTCGGTGGTCAGGTTGATGCCCACGCCTTCGCCCTTGTTCGAGTTGTAGGGCTTGACGGTGACGGGCAGGCCAATGTCCTGCGCCTCGTCCCAGGCCTCGTCGGCGCTGCCGACCAGTTCCCACTCGGGCACCGGCACGCCGGCCGCTTTGAGCAGCTGCTTGGCCAGGTCTTTGTCTTCGCTGATGCCCAGGCCGATGGCGCTGGTCTTGTCGGTTTCCGTGCTCCAGATGCGCCGCTGCGCTGCGCCGTAGCCCAGCTGCACCAGATTGCCATCGTTCAGGCGGATAAAGGGAATGCGCCGCTGCGCCGCCGCATCGACGATGCTGGCCGTGCTTGGCCCCAGGTAACGCGCCTCGATGGCCTGCTCAATGGCGGCCACGGCGGTGGGCACATCAAAAGGCTGGTCATTGATCGCCGCCATGATGAGGGCGTGGCCCTGCTGCAGCGCCACTTTGGCCACCAATTCTTCGGGGCAACGAAACACCATGCGGTACACCCCGCGCTGGCGCACGCTGCGGGTTTGGCCAAACTCAGCGCTCATGCCGGCCAGGTTGAGCAGCTCAATGATGGTGTGCTCCAGCACATGGCCGCACCACGTGCCTTCTTGCAAGCGCTCTAAAAACCCGCCCCGGTGGCCCACGCCGCAATGGTGCTCGACCAAACCGGGCAGCCAGGCCGTCAGGCGCTCGTTAAAGCCAGGCAGCAGGTTGGAGGGGTAATCCTCCAAAACACCCAAATCCAGCCAAACTTCCAGCACAGGACGGTAAGTCCAAATGCTGGGGCCGCGCAGGTAAGTGGTTCGAAGCAGTTGTATGTCTTGAAAATGGGCCATAACGCTCTGTCAGCCAAAATGCAGTGTGCTGCGTTTGGAAACGACCGCCGCGCGTAAAAACCTTGACAGGTTCCAGGCCCGGCCGGCACTAAAAGAATCACCATGCAACCACCCCAGATAGACAATCAAGCCCGCCTGCAGGCGCTGCTGGCACCCCAAGAGAACGTACAAGAAGCCTTGGTGGTTGACCTTAGCCACGACTTGCGCTTTAGCCCCAGCAGCTTGGTGCTGACCGACACCCGCCTGCTGGCCCTGGATGGCACGACCAGCGCCCCGGCCGCCCAGTCGTGGCCCCTGCGCCCCGACCTGCAGCTGCGCATGAGCGACCACGCCGGCGTGGGCACCCTGGAGCTGCACGACGGCCAGCAACGCCTGGCCCTGTGGCGTTTTACCCTGCAACACCAAGCCCAGGCGCTGCGGCTACAACTGCGCTTTGCCGCCCTGTGCGCGGCCCTGGGCACCGACCAGTGGCACGCGGTGCGACCCCCCACCCCCACGC
>NZ_JAFNME010000058.1 GCF_017368815.1 Comamonas denitrificans
CCGTCTTTCTGCGCGCACTCTCCAGCAATGGACGAATCGCTTCGAACTGCTCGCGCTTGATATCGCTCGGGTAACCTTTTCTCATCTCGCAAGCTTCTCACATCAGACGAGACTTTGAACACGTTCTTACACCATGTGAATGTCAAGCCAGAATCTGCTCGAAAAACAACTCTATCCACCTATTCTGAGATAGCGCAATCAGAGTTCGCTGCTTGTGGCCATCTCAATTTAAGAAATAGCTCTTTGTTGAGATGGCCTTTGTCTGACTACATGACGCGGACGCCATCCAAGCATGAATCGACGGAAGCGTTTTACCCTTCCTATCAGTGTCTACGTCTGCTTAGAGCAGCTCCGCTTCTGCTGTCGGTGGTTGATCTCGGAGGATCAAATTCCTTTTGGGGAAAGAATCCCTAGCCAAGCCACACTCGCCAAAACCAGAACTGCAAGTGTTGTCTCCATGAACAGGCTCTGGCGTAGCTTAGCGACTGCTTGCGCGCGATTCCCTGAGCCCAATGATGCCTCCAGACTTGGACTAAGCCGGAACCGATTTGCAGCTGCCAAAGCAAGCATTCCGAGAACCAGCACTAGCTTGCCTAGCAGCAACTGACCATAGAGTGTCGAAACAAGCGGATCAAGCGAAGGCCCTGCGATCAATACATAGTTGACTACACCACTGGCCGCAAGAACGAAAACGATAAGAGTTCCGATATGGGCGAAGCCGTTTGATGTTCGGCTCAATATGGCGACAGTGTCCTGTGTCGCATTTGCCCTACTTGTTGCTAAGATCAAAAAAGCAAGTAACGCGCCGACCCATGCACCTGCTGCCCAGAGATGGAAGATATCTGAAGCAAGGTGGACGTATCCACGCATTCCGTCGTCCATCGCACCGTGACCAGCCCAGGCCAGTGTCGCCAGCGCTACACCGCTAGATGCGGACATGGCAACGAAGCGAAACGTTGGATTGAACTTCACTAGGGCAATCAAGATGCAAAGCGCTAGCGCAAGAATACGAATGCACCAAGCAAGGCCCATGTGAGTGCCGGTGATCAGCATCTCGAAGATATGCGTTGACAACTCAGCGTAAGTTTGAGCACCGGACATGGCCTTGGCAAGGACTGTCATGCCAATCACTGACAGTCCAATCCCGATTGCTGCAAATACACCAATGCAAACTCGATAGCGACGCGCAATTGCCAAGGATCGCTCGTCATGGCCAAGGGCATAGACGCCGAACACGGCGACGCCAAAAGCTGCAGCCATGTCCAGATAAAGCGCGAGGCGCAAAACGATGGTGAACCAATCCTCGGCCATTTGGTTACTTCACCTGAAATGTGACATTGCCATTGATCGGGTGTGTGTCCGAAGACACGGCACGCCAATCCACGCGATAGGCACCGGGTTGAAGTGCTTGCGCAGGAGTAATGACCATGGTTTTGCCATCGCTAGCGCCAGAGACGCTTGCGCTGACCTTCATTGCACCGTGGTTCGGCATCCCGGGCATGCCCGTCATGATCAAGTTCGCAGCCGAGAACTGAGGAACCAGCGTTTCCGAGAACTTCAGCTCAATCGTTGCAGGTGCAGCAACCTGCGACTTATCCGCAGGTGACGAGGAGACTAGCGAAGGATGGGCAAATGCTGCAGAAGCGAACAGAGTTGCGGCGATTGGTGCGATGTACTTAGCTACCTGGGTTGAGCGGTTCATGAGGACTCCTATCTAAGTGTGATGGTGGTTTGAAAATCGATTGCGAATCTGGGTCTATGGAGTTGGCGCGCCCTCAAGAACGCGCCAGCGAGGAAGTGCACATTGGTCTGGCTAGAACCAGAAGCGGACACCGGCCACCCATCGTGTTTGTTGAGCACGGCCGCCGTCTGCACGAACGAGATCTGCGGTTCGCCCGAAACTGCCCGCACGTTCGACGCCGATATATGGAGCGAACTGACGGCTGAACTCGTAGCGCAGTCGCAAGCCCGCAGATGCTTCGGCTAGGCCCTTGCCGATGTGGCGCTCTGGATCATCCTTGCCGTAAAACTGCATTTCAGCTCTAGGCTCAAGGATCAGGCGCTGAGTCAGCAATAGTTCGTAGCTTGCATTTAGGCGAAGCGCAGTTCTGCCGCCACTGCCAACATAGGCTGTGGCCTCCAGCTCGAACCAGTAAGGGGCTAGGCCCTGTACACCAAATGCCAGCCATTGACGGCTAGGTCCCACGCCGTTGTCTAAGCGCAGACCAAGCTGTGTATCCCAATAGGTTGTGGCAGCACGGCTCCATAGCAGTTCGGTGCGAGACTCTTCGAGCTTTCCTTTGGCGACGTCACCTTCTGCCTTCAAGACAGCTTTGTTGTATGAGGTCCCGTACCATGCTTGCAAGTCATAGGCCGTTGAATCATCACCTCTGCGTGAAAAACGGCGTTCCAGGGTCTCACCACGCAGCGAGGCAAAGGTATGCTCGTCCGCAAGCATCAAGCGCGGGACGCCAGGCACCGCGTAATCGCCCGATCCCAAGGTCAGCCCATTGGAATACCCATGCGGGTCGCGAGCGTCTGGAGGTGCGGATCCCCCTTGCATCTGCATGCTGCCGTGATCCATCGCAGGGCCGCTTGCAGCGCTGCCAGTCATAGCACCATGACCTGCATGTGGATCAGCTGCAGTTGTGGCAGGGCTTGCCGGTGCTTCCATTTGCATATCCGCTTGGCCATGCGATGAATGGTCGCTTTGCGCCTGGGCCGCAATACTCACCAGAGCGAGGAGCGCAGTGGACAATGCACGAATAGGGAGTGCTTTGGACATTTTTGATCTTCCTTGTGAGGTTTGTTCAAGATACTACGACTTCGCGGAACATGCCTGCATCCATGTGGAACATCAGGTGGCAATGCCATGCCCAGCGCCCCAGAGCATCTGCCGTCACCAAGAAGCTGATGCGTTGCGCAGGCTGTACTGGCAAGGTGTGTCGACGGGCGAGGAATCGACCATCAGGGCTCTCCAGTTCACTCCACATCCCATGCAAGTGCATAGGGTGAGTCATCATGGTGTCGTTGTGTAGGATGACCCGCAAACGCTCGCCGTGACGGAAGTGAACAGGCGTTGATTGCCCGAACTCCAATCCATCAAGAGACCAGGAATAACGCTCCATATTGCCCGTCAGGTGCAACTCCACCTCTCGTCCAGGACCGCGCGAGTCCATCGGACCTGAAGGTGTATGTAGATCGGCCAAGGTCAGCACGCGTCTGCCGTTATTGCGCAGACCGATACCGGGATCGTCGAGATTGGTGCGGGCCATATCGACTCGCATATCTGTTCTCGCGCCATATTCAGTGCGAGCATGGCGTGCTGTGGTGCTGGGCACTGCCAAGCCCCCAGCAGACATGGCATGCTGACTATGGTCCATTGCCATACCACCGTGATTCATGCCGCCCATCGCACCATGATCCATGCCGGCCATTGCCCCCGACATACCAGCCATCCCGGCCATGCCCGTCATCCCAGACATCCCAGAGATCCCAGACATGCCGGTCATGTCCATGTCGGCTCCGGAAGTGCCATGGCTCATGGCGCCCATCATGTCGCTCATACCCAGCCATTCGACGGGATCGAGTGCGGGGACTGGAGCTTGCAGTCCTTCGCGCACTGCTAACGTAGCGCGTGCGTAGCCTGTTCGGTCCATCGACTGAGCAAAGATCGTATAGGCGTCATCACGTGGCTCGACAATCACGTCTATTGTTTCGCCAGGGCCGAATCGGAATTCATCGACAGTCACAGGCTCTACGTCGACGCCGTCAACATGCACGACAGTGAGCTTCAGACCCGGAATACGTACGTCATAGAAGGTATTGCCCGCCCCGTTGACCATGCGCAGTCGGACACGCTCGCCCGGACGGAAAAGAGCTGTCCAATTGCCGGCAGGTGTGACGCCATTTGCGAGGTAGGTCAGAGTCGCAGAAGAGAGGTCGGCTAAATCCGTTGGATTCATGCGCATCTCGTTCCACATCTTGCGCTTGTCTAATGCCGCTGACACGCCATCACGCGATGCATCACGGAAGAAATCAAAGACCGTGGGTTGGTTGTAGTTGTAGTAGTCGCCCTGAACCTTGAGCTTTGCGAAAACGCGCATGGGGTCTTCGTCAGTCCAATCGGAGAAGAGCACGACATGGTCACGATCTGAACGGATAGTCTCAGGTCCTGCGGGATCGATGATGATCGATCCATACATGCCGGTGAGTTCCTGCATGCCTGAATGTGAGTGATACCAGTAGGAACCGCTTTGCTGGACCTTGAAACGGTAAGTGAACGTCTCTCCTGGAGGGATGCCAGCAAAGCTAATGCCAGGGACCCCGTCCATCTGATAGGGCAAGATAATGCCGTGCCAGTGGATAGAAGTTGCCTCCCGTAGCTTGTTCGTGACGCGAATGGTCACAGTTTCTCCCTCACGCCAGCGCAGGGTAGGCCCAGGAAGAGAACCATTGATGGTGGTCGCCATACCTGGCTTCCCGGTGAAGTTCACCGGGGACTCGGCGATCACCAAATCGAACTCATTGCCACGCAGTACTGGCGCAGCGCCACGCACCGTAGCGCCTTGTTGGGCGAAGGCCATGAGCGACTGTGTCGACAGTCCTGCTAGAACGCCACCTGCGGCTAGCCCCTGAACAAAACGCCGACGAGAGAACCCTTGTGAGGGAGTAACAAGAAATGGCGAACGACGCGGCATAGGGTGAAATCCTCCAGAGTTGTCAAGAAATTCGTTTTCGGCGACGCTGGCTGAAACAACAAGCGCTCGATATGTTTAATATGCTAGGGCCTGCTGAATTTCTGTGGGGTGACTCATTCATTACATTCATGTAATGCTTACGTCATGTTCGGTGCGATGGGCGGCTCCTATCCAGAAATGCCTTCGTTGCAGCTAGAAGGTTCACTCTGGTCGCCACGCTTGATGACTGCCCAGGAAGGAACAACGAGGCAGTGTTGAGCCTTTCTATCGCCAGGATTTCAAGAACATTACATTTTTCTTATCTTCATGTCAGAGGGCGTCAAACTCGGCACACTCTCGAGCGTCTACTGCAGCGGAGCGATTACATGAGGATTTTGATTGTCGAGGATGAGCCTAAAACAGGTGAGTACCTGCGCCAAGGACTAACCGAGGCTGGATACATTGCTGATCTGGTTCCAAATGGTTCAGATGGCTTGCATATGGCTCTGCAAGGTGAATACTCATTGGTGATCTTGGATGTCATGCTGCCGGGACTCAATGGTTGGCAGGTCCTCCAAGCACTCCGTGATCGGGGATTGCATATGCCGGTCCTGTTCCTTACTGCACGGGACCATGTCGAGGATCGCGTCAAAGGGCTCGAGCTCGGTGCAGATGATTACCTGGTGAAGCCGTTTTCGTTTGCAGAGTTACTTGCCAGAGTTCGCATCATTCTTAGACGCGGACATCCGGCCAATGAAGGCACTACTCTGACTGTTGCAGATCTCGAGCTAGACCTACTGCGTCGCCGCGTATCTCGCAGTGGCAAACGTGTTGACCTCACGGCCAAAGAGTTCGGACTCTTGGAGTTGCTGATGCGTCGACATGGTGAAGTGCTTCCACGTTCGTTGATCGCATCGCAGGTATGGGACATGAACTTCGACAGTGACACCAATGTCATCGAGGTGGCCATGCGCCGTCTGCGAGTCAAAATTGACGAAGGCCATTCGATCAAACTGATCCAGACTGTACGGGGAATGGGCTATGTGCTTGAAGTCCCCGAGGAGGAGTAGGTGCAGCATCTCATTCGCAAGGGAAAGCTCTCTTTGACGAGTCGTTTGGCCCTTTTTTTTACGGTTGTTGCGACAGCCGTAGTGCTTGGTTTAGGCGGTCTATTTCTCGTCGTTACAGAAAAGCATTTCGTGGAATTGGACCGAATGACGCTTCAGGACAAGCGCCATTTGATCGAAAAGATTCTCCAGAACACCAAGTCGGTCGATGATGCTCGTTGGCGTTTAAATGAGGCACTGAACTATCACGAGGATCTTCAGGTCCAAGTGAAGGATGCCCAAGGAGAAACCGTATTTCAATCGCCCGCATCTGGCTTTGCAGTGCCTGATCGCAATTCGACTTTTATCGACAAGGAAGGATCGTTTGAGGTGTGGCGGCACGCAGATGCAGAATTCCACACCTTGAGCTTTGAGACGCTCCCGGCCTACGCACCGTCGCCATTAAAGGTAGTGATCGCAGCAGACACCAAGCATCACATTCAATTCCTCAACGGAATTCGCACAAGCTTTGCTATTTATGTGATCGCAGCAATTTTGCTTTGCTCACTTCTGTCTTGGCTCGCGGCGCGACAAGGGCTAGCACCGCTGCGAGAGATGAAATCACGTGCGGCTGTTGTGACGGGACAGAAGATGAGTGAACGCATGCCGGTCGAGGCTGTACCTGTAGAAATGGCCGATTTGGCGCATGAGCTCAATCGCATGCTGGATCGATTGCAGGACGATTTTCAGCGACTGACAGATTTCGCTTCTGATTTGGCCCATGAACTACGTACGCCCATCAGCAACCTGTTGACGCAGACTCAGGTAGTGCTGGCATCCAAGCGTGATGCCGCGACATACCGAGACATTCTTGCCTCTAATGCCGAAGAGTTTCAGCGCTTAGCACGCATGGTGTCAGACATGTTGTTCCTGGCCAAAACCGAACGGGGCGTGAGCCTACCGCGCAAGGAACAGTTCTCCGCACAGCAAGAAGCGTATGCATTGCTGGAGTTCTATGAGGCTGTAGCGGAAGAAAAGCAAATTCATTTGAGGTTAAATGGTGATGGACTCGTTGATGGTGATCGGCTGATGTTTCATCGTGCTGTGAGTAATTTGCTATCTAATGCTTTGCGCTATACGCCGCAGGCTGGCATGGTCACCATCGACATTGGGACTTCAGCGCCCTGGACACTTGTCACTGTGGAAAACACAGGGCAGGACATTGATCCCAAAGTCCTGCCCAGGTTATTTGACCGCTTCTATCGAGCTGACCCTTCCAGGGCACATCCGGACTCAGACGGTAGCGGATTGGGGCTGGCGATCACCAGAGCGATTGTTGAAGCCCATGGCGGCTCCATTGCGGCCACTTCTGCTGATGGACGAACTCGCTTCACCTTGAAATTCCCCAAGCCGTAGCCGACTTCCTAAGCAGATCGAAAACCGGTTTTTATTGAGCGAAGGAAGACGCTATCCACAGCAAGAGGTCTTTGCTGAAGTTGAGCCGCAACATTTCGACTGCGGCTCCTCAGCATTTGCCTGCTCGGTTTCGGCTAACGCCAATAATTCTGGAGTGTATCCAGCGGCCTGGATAGCCAACATGTAGTCGGTGTCGCTCAGATCGCCGGAGACTTGCACCGTTTTATCGCGCGCATGCACTCCGATATTTGCTTCATCATCGATTGCCAAAATGGAGCGCTGAATCCGCGCGGCACAGGCACCACATTTCATGTCATTGTGAATCGCCCAGGCTTTCCTAGACGCCTTGGAGCCTCAGGAAGTGACGCCGCTCAAACTCGGCAGGCGGCAGGCCGTCAGCACTGGAATGACGACGTCTGGGGTTATAGAACATTTCGATGTAGTTG
>NZ_JAFNME010000059.1 GCF_017368815.1 Comamonas denitrificans
GCCACTGCCTGCCACGCCCACCAACGGGGGCTGCCGCGATGCGCGGTACAGTGAAATCTCCCGCCACTTCGAGCTGGAACCCGGCTCGGACTGCGGTACCTTCAGCCTGCGCGGCTACCGGCCGTTGAGCGTTTCCGTGGTGCAAGGCAGCCGGGTCAATGGCCAGCCGTTTTCGCCCAGCCGGGGGGCGGCGCTGGCCCAGAATTACCAGCGCCATGAAATGCGCATCCAGGTCTCGGCCCGCACCAAAGTCGCCCAAGGGCTGCTCACCGGCCCGCGCTCCAGCGGCAAGGATTCGCTGTGGTTTGGCTACACCCAGCAGTCGTATTGGCAGTTGTTCAACGGGGGCATTTCGCGGCCATTTCGCTCGACCGACCATGAGCCGGAGGTGTTCTATGTGTATCCCACCGATGCCCCGCTGCCCTGGGGCGGGCGCTGGCGCTACAGCGGCGTGGGGCTGGTACACCAGTCCAACGGCGAGAGCAACCCCCTGTCGCGCAGCTGGAACCGTTGGTATGTGATGACCGGGGCCGAATGGCGCAGCGGCTGGCAACTGCACCTGAAAGCCTGGAAGCGCGTGGCCGAAAACGCCGAGAACGACGACAACCCCGGCATCCAAGACTACGTGGGCCGGGGCGAGGCCCGGTTGCTGTGGAACGTCAATGACCAGCACATCCTGGGCCTGACCGTGCGCGGCACGCCGGGCCGGGGCCGGGGATCGGGCCGCCTGGAATGGCTGCGCACCCTGGGCGAGGGCTGGAACGGTGGCAAGAGCAATCTGCGCCTGCACGTGCAGCTGTTCAGCGGCTACGGCGACAGCCTGCTGGACTACAACTACAAACGCACCGCCTTGAGTGTCGGCCTGAGCTTGCTGGACTTTTAAATAGCTGAAATTATAAAAATGATAGCTTTTTGCGCTTAATGCGTCATTGTTTTGTAATTATTCGAATTGAAAATGTCTTTTCAAAAGCGCAATCAGCTATTAAATAAATAGTCCATGGCACTGTGGCCTGTGCCTGCAATGGGGCAAGCAAGCCCAGATCGTGCCGGTAGATTAGGTTTTATTGCGCCCAGGTTTGGCCTAAGATGCAGCCCCAAGGTTTTCCCATGAAATTGCAATATCAGCTCAAAGCCGGCAGCTACTACCTGTATGACATGCGCGATACACCCAGCGCAGTCACAGGCGAGCGCCGCTTTAAGCTGAAAACGGACTTGCTGGCCATCGCCTTTGATGCCTACACCGGCGAGTTGCACCAGCACGGCACCCCCGCGCGCATTCAATCTTGGGCCGCGACCAAGCGCCGCCGCCTGCGGGCCGCTGGCCTGTGGCAAGAGGCGGCCGACATCATCGTCATCAGCGGCCCGTTTCCGGTCGATGAAATCAACAAGTGCCTGTGGATCAAAGGCTATTGCCGCCGCTTGCTGCAGCGCCTGTCCTCGCTGCCCCACGGCAAACTGCAGGCCTGGAGCAAAAACTACGGCAAGCGCCGCGCAGCGGCCTAAACCAACCGCTCAAAATAAACAGCGCCAACGAAACAGCGCCGCCGCATCAAGCCGTCGGAGTGCACAGACTGTGCAGCACCCCAATGCGCAGGGCCCCCTGGGCGGGCACCATGGCCTGCAGCTGCAGGGTGTGAAAAAGGGCCAGCAGCACACTTAACCCCCCGGCAACCACCGGTGCCTTGTCGGCCCGCAAACCTGGCAGGGCCAGCTGCCCGATATGGCCGCAGCGCAGCAGTTGCGCACGCAGCCAGTACACCTCTGCGCGGGTAATGGGGCTGGCACCGTGGCCGTGGGCGGCCAGCACATCGCTGACGGCCGTGGCGGTGCCCGCCGAGGCATAGGCACAATCCCAGCTGCCAATGGGGAACAGCGTGGTCGCCTGCGCCAACACGGTGCTGGCCGCCGCCTCTGCCTGGGCGAAAGCCGCTTCGGACAACACGCCATCGCCAAAAAACCGCCCCGTCCACAGCACACTGCCCAGCGGGTAGGAGGCCAGCTGCTGGGCTTGCAGCCCTTGGCCCAGGGTGATTTCGGTCGAGCGCCCGCCCAGATCGACGATCAAGCGCCGATCGGTGGACGGCGGCAACTGGCTGGCCACGCCTCGGTAAATGAGCGCCGCTTCTTGCTCACCACTGATGATGTCGATGGGCAGCCCCCCCAGCAGGCGGCTGCCTTCGCGCACAAAGTCGGCGCTGTTGCGCGCCTCGCGCAGGGTTTGCGTGGCCACGGCACGGGCGTGTTGAACCTGGTGCTGGTGCAGCAGCTGGCCAAATTCGGCCAGGCAGGCCCAGCCCGCTTGCATGGCAGCGGCACTTAAACAGCCGTTTTCCAGACACGCCCCCTGGCGCAGCGTGCGTTTAATGTAGTGTTGGCGAACAAATTCGCTGCCCCGGAAAAAGCCAATCTCCAGACGGAAACTGTTCGATCCAAGGTCAATGGCGGCGATGGTCGGCGGGTGCTCCATGGCAAATCCTGGCAGGCGGGTAAGCGCGTGGTTTTACCAGTTTTATGCCCATAATTTTTATGCCTTGGCAAAAAACAGGATCGACATGACCAGCCCCGTCAGCACAATGCCCCAGCGCAGCACAGGCGCGGGCAGTTTGCGGGCGATGCGGGCCCCGCCATAGCCCCCGGCGGTGGCGGCCACCATCATCAGCAAGGCCTGGGGCCACAGCACGATGCCCCCGGCCGCGTACACCGCCACCGCAATGGCGGTGAGCAGGGTGGAGACCAAATTTTTCATGCCATTCATGGCGTTCAGATTGGTTTGCCCCAGCAGGCTGAACAAAGCCAGGCACAAGATGCCCAAGCCCCCGTTGAAGTAGCCCCCATAAAAAGCCACGGCGAACATGCCGATGGCGGCCTTTGCTGTGGATGCAGCCCCGTGCTTTTGCCCCGCCGCCCAGGCGCGGATTTGTGGGCCAAAAGCAAACAAGGCGGTTGCGCCCAGCAGTAGCCAGGGGACAACTTTTTTGAACGTAGCGTCCGAGGTGACCAGCAGCAGCGCCGCTCCGGCCGCGCCGCCAATCAAAGACAGGGCGATTGAGCGCCCCATCGTCAGCCCAGGCGGTGCCGCCATGTCTTCACGAAACCCCCAGGTGCTGGCCGCATAACCGGGCAGCAAGGCCACGGTGCCGGTGGCATTGGCCGTGACCGCCGGTACGCCGGTAAACACCAGGGCGGGCAGGGTCAAAAAACTGCCGCCGCCGGCCACGGCATTCAAAGCGCCTGCCAAAAATGCCGCTACCAGCAGCAGTGCCACATGGTCGATTGGCCCAAACATCTCCATCGCTATCCCCTTGGTGCAAACGAACGAAAGGCTGATCTTAGGGGGATTGCGGGGGCTGCCACCCCAAGCCAAGGGGGGCCAAGCAGGTTAAGCAGTTTTTACCGTGCGAGGCGTTCACGCGGCGATGGCTGCGGGGCAGGGCAGGGCATCCGGGCCGCACAGGGCGGTGTTGCGCTTAAAAAAATGCAAGCAAAAAATGCAAGCAAAATTTATATTTTTGTATAATATATTTTTTCTTCAATTGTTGATCTCTCAACAAACTTGTAACTCACCCAAAGGAGTGCTTTCATGAAAGTCAATGTCGGCGGTATCGACCGCATCTTGCGTATTTTGGTGGGGGTGGTGCTGGTTGTCCTGGCTGCGACAGGCCTGGTGGGCTGGTGGGGGTGGTTGGGCGTGGTGCCACTGGCCACGGGCTTGTTCCGGTTTTGCCCCGCGTACCCGCTGCTGGGCATCAACACCTGTCCGCTCAAGCGCGATTGAGCGCTTATTTTTTGATCACAATGCAAATGCCTTGCGTTTGCCGCCTATTTGGCTTGTGCTTTAAGGTACGTACTTTTACTTTGCTTGCCTTTTGCCATGATGCCTACGATTGATGCCCCAGCCCCTTCTGCCGCCATTGATTTGGAGGTGATGCGCGAGCACGCTACGCAGGTGGTGACAACGCTCAAGCTGCTGGGCAACGCCGATCGTTTGCTCTTGCTGTGCCAATTGGCCCAACAAGAGCGCACCGTGGGCGATTTGGAACAGCTCACCGGGGTGACCCAGCCCACCTTGTCGCAGCAGCTGGGCATTTTGCGGCGCGAGGGCGTGGTGAGCACGCGCCGCGATGGCAAGTTCATTTGGTACCAGCTGAATGATCCGCGCATTTTGCAGCTCATCCAAACCATGTACCGCCTCTATTGCCCGGTTTGATGGGGAGCGTGGTGGGCATGTACGCCCAGATCTGGCCGCTGGTGCTCACCATAGCCATGGTTGCGGGTTATTTTCTGAAGCAGTTTTTTTGGCCTGCGCCAGCCACGCGCAAGCACGAACAGCTGCGCCTAGACTGGTTGCAATCGCTCACCACCACGGCCCAGACCGAGGTGCTGGGGGTGCAGACGATTCGCAACTCCCTCATGTCCTGCACCATGACGGCCACGACGGCCACCCTGGCCTTCATGGGCGGCGTGACATTGCTGCATGGTGATGGGCTGGCGCAGGTCGAGCGCCAGCACATACTTTACTGGCACGCTTTGGCGGTGTTGCTGCTGTTGGGGCTGGCATTTATCACGTCGATGCTGGCGGCACGGCAATGGCACCATGCCGGGTTTGTCGTGGGTATGCCAGTGGCCAGCCCGCAGCGCCAGCAGTGGCTGGAGGTGGGCCAGACCAGTTTGCGCCGGGCCGGGCGCTATTACGCGGCTTCGGTGCGGTTGATGATGTGGTGTGTGCCCATGCTGCTGGTGGGCCTGTTTCCGGTCGTGGGGTTGGTCAGCGCCGGGCTGTTGTTGGTGCTGCTGTTGCTGGGGATTGACCGCTAGCCCTCTTTGTTTACCTTTCCCGCGCGGGGGCAGCGGAGGCTTAGTCCTTGGCGTAAGGGTCGGGGTAGCCCAGTTCTTGCAGGATGGCGGTTTCGTAGTCTTCCATCTCTTGGGCATCTTCCTCGCTGGTTTCGTGGTCCCAGCCTTGGGCGTGCAAGGTGCCGTGTACCAGCAGGTGGGCGTAGTGCGCTTCCAGGGTTTTGCCTTGCTCCAGCGCTTCGCGTTCGACCACGGGGGCGCACAGCACCAGGTCGGCCACCACGGTGGGCTCTTGCTGGTAGTCAAAGGTCAGCACATTGGTGGCGTAGTCTTTGTGGCGGTATTGGTGGTTGAGTTGTTGGCCTTCGCTGTGGCCGACGATGCGCACGGTGATTTCCGCATCCAGCGCCAGGGCGTGGCGAATCCAGCGCGTGACGTGGCTGCGCGTGAGCACGGCGCGGTGGCGGGCCAGCTGGTCACGGTCACCGTCAAAGAGGTTGCGGCCAAATTGCAGCGATAAGCGCAGTTGGTTCAGGGCCATGGTGGGGTTTCCTTTTAAACAATAGCTGTTACCGCTGATTTTGATGGGTATTTTGGTGCTTTATGCATTCAAAGCTTTATTAAATAAGTGCAAATAGCTATGCATTTTGCATCACTGCCAGCAGCAAACCCAGGAAGAGCAAGGCCGCCAGCACGGCCAGACTGATCTTCACCCAGCTGTACGGGCGCTCGCCGGCAATGGCTCCGGTGTAGCCGTTGGCGACGATCTGGAAGGTTTTTGCGCCGTAGGTGTAGCTGACCAGCCACACCGGCACCAGCACATGCTTGAAGCTGCGCCCCTGGTACTGGCGCTGCATGGACAGGTTGCGCCAGGTGTCGCCCGGAATCTGCCGGATGCACAGGCTGCGCAGGGTGTGGTCCATGTCTTCTTCGTTGATTTTGGCGGCTTGGCCCAGGTTGATTTGGTAGCGTTCCACCGTCCAGCCGCGCACAAATTCGGGGCTGTAGGGTTGTAAATCGGTGGTCGTGGGAAAGGGCTCGATCTGGCGCAGCAGGGCGCGGTGTACGCCCGCCGTGCCGGGCACCAGGGCATCGTCAAAAAAGTGCTGCAGCTGGCCCGCTGCCGGCTCCCAGCGCGTGTGCTGCACTTGGCGGGTTTGCACGTTGCCGTTGTTGTCGCGGTAGGTCTCGGTGGTGTAGTAGTAATAACCGGCCTGGGCCTGCCACTGGGCGCTGGCGTGGGCATCAAACGTCCAGTACGGCAGGTAGATGCCGTGCAGGGTATCGGTCAGCGCAGCGGTTTTGAGTTTGTTCGGGGCAAACCAGCGGCTGCCGTACCACTGGCGGATGCGGTCGCGGATTTGCCCGTTGCTGATTTTGAACGGCAAGATGCTTTGCGGCGTAATCGCCTCGCCGCCGCCGGTATGCGCCACGATGGCGGGCGAGCCGCAAAAATCGCAGCGCTGCGCCGTGCGCTGGGCATCAAACACCGAAATGGCGCGGCAGTTTTGGCATTCGACCTCGTAGCGCTCTTGCCCCCAGCCGCGCCCGCTGGCCGGATTGCGCAGGGCTTGGAGCAGGTCTTGCTCGGCAATAGCGCTGGGGTCGTCAGCGTGGGCGCTGGGTGACCAGGGGGCGGTGGTGCCGCAATAGGGGCAGCGCAGGTTTTGCGCCTGGGGGTGCCACTCCAGATTGCCGCCGCATTCTGGGCAGGGGTGTTTGCCCACGGTGG
>NZ_JAFNME010000006.1 GCF_017368815.1 Comamonas denitrificans
TGCTGGCCGGCGCTGGGTCTGCAGGGGCGGGCTGGCCTGCGTCCGTGGGCAGGACGGGGGCGTTGGCCTCCACCGTCAAAGGCGACGCAGGGGCATCGCCAGCCGTGGCGTTGTCGCCGGGCGTGGGGGGCATGGCGGTTTCGGCGGAAGCGGCCACGCTGCCAGCGGCCGTGGTTGCAGCCGATGCATCGCTGAGTTTTTCCAGCTCTGCCAGGTTGCGTTCAAGCTCTTTGGTGCGGTCATTTTGGGCGGTGGATTGTTTTTCCGCCATGAGCTTGTCTTCGACTTTGGAGGCGGCAGCCCCTTTGGAGAGCGTGAGCTTGTCGGTGGGCGTGGTGGCCGCCGTGGCATCTTCCACCTGTGCTTGCACTTTGCCAGAGGCGCTGCGCTCGGCCTCGCCGACCTGGGCCTGGGTGGTGCGTTCGGCCAATTTGCGGCGATAGGCGTTGAAATCCTTGCTTTGTGTGGCAATGATTCGCCGCGCTTCTTTGGCGCTGGTGCTTTGGGCTTGTTCGGCGTTAGGAATGCTGACCACCGCGCCAGCCTTGATGCGGTTGATATTGCCGTTGATGAACGCGCTGGGGTTGTTGCGCAGCATGGCCACCAGCATTTGGTCCAGCGAGATGCCGGAGATGGCGTGGGCGGCGGCAATGCGCCCTGCGGTGTCCCCCGTGCGCACGGTCACGCTGCTGGTGGCATCGGTTGTCCCCGTTGCTGCTGCGGTGCTGGAGGCGCTGGGCGCTGCAGTGCGCGGTTGTGAGCGGTAGGTTTGCCCTGTTTGGGCTGGTGTGGAGGCTTGTACGGCGGTGGTGGGTGCGGGGGGTTTTTGCACCGGGGGCGGATCCAGCAGCAGGGTGTAGCCCCGGGTGAGGTTGCCTGCGCTCCAGTTGGCCTGAAGAATGAGATCAATAAACGGATCATTCACCGGGGAGGTGGTGGTCAGGCGAATTTTTGAACCGCCTTTGGCCGGTGAAATCAGCTCTACGCGAACGTTGCGTGCCGTAGGGCTCAATTCCATGCCATGGGCTTGAAAGACATCGGGCGAGGCCAGCGTGGCTTGCAGTGAACCGGCTTCGGCTGCCGTGATTTGGGTAATATCAATTTCAGCGCGAAGGGGTTCGCCCAGATGCGACTGCACATGAATGGCACCCAGCGAGAGTGCGGCGGCAGGGCTGGCCATGAATGCAGTGCATAGGCTGAGGGCAGAGGCAAGGGCAGAAAATTTCCAGCGGTGCATAGTTGTGTTCATATCCCGGTCATCAACCGCTGGGCAGCGGCAAGTGTTTTGGTAGCTGTGTAAGACGCGCAGCTCTGTCCCCTGTCGCTGCAGCGACGGGATGAATAAAACGCGATTATGGCGACGCACAATCTGTTTGCTCAAGAATACGTACTGCCCTTGCCGCTTAGTCAGGAGAAAAGCCGGGATTGTTGCAGCTAAAACACAAGATGTTTTCTTTTATTAACAAAAAAGGAGGGGCTCAACCCCTCCTTGTTGCCTGACTTGGCCCGTGCTTTATGCCTTGAGCAAGATGCGCAGCATGCGGCGCAGCGGCTCGGCCGCACCCCACAGCAGTTGGTCGCCAATCACAAAGGCCGACAGGTACTGTGGCCCCATGTTCAGCTTGCGCACGCGGCCCACGCCCACTTGCAGGCCGCCGGTGATGCTGGCCGGGGTGAGCTCTTGCACGGTCAGGGCGCGGTCGTTGGCGACGAATTTCACCCAGGGGTTGCCCGCTTGGATGAGTGCTTCAATCTCGGCCAGGGGCAGGTCTTTTTTCAGCTTCAGCGTCAGGGCCAGCGAGTGGCAGCGCATGGCGCCGATGCGCACGCACAGACCATCGACGGGGATGGTGGTGGGGGTGCCCAAAATTTTGTTCACCTCGGCCTGGCCCTTCCACTCTTCTTTGGACTGGCCGTTGTCCAGTTGGGAGTCAATCCAGGGAATCAGGCCACCGGCCAGCGGAGCGCCAAAGAACTCGGTCGGTACATCGTGGCGAATGGTGTGCGCCACCTGGCGGTCGATTTCCAAAATAGCCGATGCGGGGGTGGCCAGCTTGTCGGCCACGGCGTTGTGGATAACGCCCATGCCTTTGAGCAGTTCGCGCATGTGGTTGGCCCCACCGCCCGAAGCAGCTTGGTAGGTCATGGAGCTGACCCATTCGACCAACCCGGCCTTGAACAGGCTGCCCACGCCCATCAGCAAGATGGAGTTGGTGCAGTTGCCGCCAATCCAGTTTTTGCCGCCAGCGGCCAGTTTTTGCTCGATCAAATCCTGGTTCACGGGGTCGAGGACGATGACCGCATCGTCCTTCATGCGCAGCGCCGAGGCGGCATCAATCCAGTGCCCATTCCAACCGGCGGCACGAATTTTGGGGAACACTTCGTTGGTGTAGTCGCCACCCTGGCAGGTGATGACGATGTCGCATTTGGCCAGCTCGGCAATGTCGTGGGCATCTTTGAGCTGGGTGTGCGTTGTGGCCATGGCCGGGGCTGGGCCACCGGCGTTGGAGGTGGAGAAGAACACCGGTTCAATCAGGTCAAAGTCACCCTCGGCCTGCATGCGCTCCATCAAAACGGAGCCGACCATGCCGCGCCAGCCAACCAGGCCTACCAATTGCTTGCTCATAAATTGCCCTTTCGTGTGTGAAAACAGGTGTGAAAACGGCCGTCTGTTTTCGTCCGGCTCGCCGGGCCGGTTCTACGGGCACACGACGAACCGGGTTGGATCAGCCGGTAATCGTGGTGGTTGTAATGGTGGCACGCACCGCAGTGCCCAGCAGGGGCTGCTGGACAGAGAGAAGGATGGGGTGCGTGGAGAACATAACGGCATGCATTCTAGAGGAAACCCTGGGCGGCAGAATATCCACTATGGCGGTATCAATCGTCGAAATGACGAAAAAACCCCGTTAATTTTGCCGAATTGCAAATTGCAGCGCCCACTGGCCCTGGACGATCTAGCGCAAAAAGCTGTAAATGCCCAGTCCCAGCGTACTGCCTGCAAGAATGGCGCAGGCCCAGGCCAAGCGGGTGGCACCGGTGCGCAACAAGCCCACGGTTTCTACGATGCGGGCTTGTTGCTCGGCCATTTGCTCGATCACGGCAGCGCTGGCTTGCTGGGCGTGTTCCAACTGGTCGATGCGCTTTTGCAATTGGATGATGTGTTGCAAGGCCAGCTCACCAGCATCGGCCGGCGTGCTGGTGACGGCCGATGAGGCGGGGCTGGGCGCGGGTGCCGCATCGTTTTGGGCCGGTGCTTTTTTCAGCAGCCCTTTGGCGGTTTTAATGACACTGGGGGCCGCTTCAATGACATCACCCCAGGGCACCATCTTCAGTGCCGTGATCCAAGGGATGGCCATGGCTTACAGCACCTCGCTGGCAAAGTCGGCCAGGCGTGAGCGCTCGCCCCGCGCCAACTGGATGTGGCCGCCGTGCTGCCAGCCCTTGAAGCGATCGACCACGTAGGTCAGGCCCGAGCTGCCTTCGGTGAGGTAGGGCGTATCAATCTGCGCCAGGTTGCCCATGCAGACGATTTTGGTGCCTGGCCCGGCGCGGGTGATTAGCGTTTTCATCTGCTTGGGCGTGAGGTTTTGCGCCTCGTCGATGATGACGAATTTATTTAAAAAAGTGCGCCCACGCATGAAGTTCAAGCTCTTGATTTTGATGCGGCTGCGGATCAGGTCGGTGGTTGCTGAGCGCCCCCACTCGTGCCCATTGCCGCCGCTGCCTTTGGCCAAAAACTCCAGGTTGTCGTCCAAGGCGCCCATCCAGGGGCCCATTTTTTCTTCCTCGGTGCCGGGCAGAAAGCCGATGTCCTCGCCCACGCTGACGGTGGCGCGGGTCATGATGATTTCGCTGTAGCGGCGGCTGTCGAGCACTTGGGCCAAGCCGGCCGCCAGCGTCAGCAGCGTTTTGCCCGTGCCGGCCTGGCCGGTCATGGTGACAAAGTCCACCTCGGGGTCCATCAGCAGGTTGAGCGCAAAATTTTGCTCCCGGTTGCGGGCATTCACCCCCCAGACGTTGTGCTTGGCGCTGCCGTAGTCGCGCAGCACTTCCAGCACAGCGGTGTCACCGCGCAGCTCAACCACGCGGGCGTACAGGCTGGGCTCGCTGGGCGCTTCAAAATAAACAAACTGGTTGATGAGCAGTTGGTCGGTCATCGGCCCGCGCAGGCTGTAAAAGCTGCTATTTCCTTCTTGCCAGCTTTGCACGTCCTTGGCTTTGCGCCAAAAGTCCAGAGGCAGGGCCAGTGCGCCGGTGTAGAGCAAGTCGTTGTCGTCCAGCACCTTGTCGTTGTGGTAATCCTCGGCGGGCACCCCCAGGGCACGGGCTTTGACGCGCATGTTGATGTCTTTGGACACCAGCAACACCTCGCGGCCTTGGCTTTCTTGCTCGCGCAGGGCTTGCACCACGCCCAGAATTTGGTTGTCCGCCTTGCCCTGGGGCAGCGACAGCGGCAAGGTGTAGTGCAGCGGCACGGTCTGGAAAAACAGTTGGCCCGTCACGCCCTTGGTGCCGGTGGCATCCAGCTTCAGCCCGGCGGCCAGATCGGTGTTTTTGTGGGCTTCGACCAAGGCATCCAGGGTGCGGCTGACCTGGCGGCCATTGCGGGCCACTTCGGTGCCACCGCGCTTGTGGCTGTCCAGCTCTTCGAGCACCACCATGGGCAGGAAGATGTCGTGCTCTTGAAAGCGAAACAAGCAGGTGGGGTCGTGCAGCAGAACGTTGGTGTCCAGAACAAATAAGCAGCGCTTTGCGCCGCGTTTGCTTGGTTTTTGGATAGTTTTATTGCTATTTTGCTTGTTATTACTAGCGGAGACAGCTTCTTTTTTTTCTGCTTTGGGTGCGCTGCGCTGGTGATTGGCGCTGGGTGCGGTCGGGCGAGCGGCTGCGGTCACGGTTGCAGTTGCGGCTGTCTTTGGGGCCGCTGCAGGGGCTGTGGCTACGGTCGGCGTTGCAGCGCCCTGGGCGCGCAATTCGGCCAAGCCTTGGGCCGCCGCCGTGGTGGCCGCGCTGGCGGCGCTGGTTTTGTCCGCACTGGTTTTTGCAGTGGAGGCCGTGGCGCGGGTTTTGGCAGCAGGCGTGGCCGCTTCGCTCTGGTCGGGGCTGAGGCGGGCGGCGCGTTTTTTCGGGGCGGGAGGCAGGGGCATGGTGTTCACCTGTTGAAAAACAATACAGCCGCCAAGGCAGGGCCCGGCGGCTGTGTTGGGTGTGCGAAGGGGCTTGAGCCCATTATGCAGCGCTTAGGCCGGGGTGATGCCCGCCGATTAACGCGCCTGTTTTACACGCCTGTTTATGCGGCAACCGCTTGTTTGGCGCTGGCTTTATTCAGGGCTTTGACGGCTTTCAAGACTTCCTCGACGTGGCCAGGCACTTTCAGGCCGCGCCACTCTTGCACCAGGATGCCGTCGGCATTGACCAAAAAGGTCGAGCGCTCAATGCCTTTGACCTTTTTGCCGTACATGATTTTGTTTTTCACTACGCCAAACATATGACACATTTTTTCTTCGGTATCGGCGATGAGTTCAAAGGGCAGTTCCAGCTTTTCTTTGAATTCATCGTGCGATTTCATGTTGTCGCGAGACACACCGAAAATAATGGCCCCGGCTTTTTCAAATTCCTTGAATTTGTCGCGAAACTGCATGGCCTCGGTGGTGCAGCCCGGAGTGTTGTCCTTGGGGTAGAAGTACAGAATAAAGGTTTGACCATTGTGGGAGGTATTGGTCACCTTCACGCCCCCGGTTGCGTTTGCTTCAAATTCGGGAAGGGGTTTATTAACAACAATCGCCATGCGCCTATCTCTCAGGTGTAGTTCTTAAAAAACCGAGGGGCTTGGCAAAAACAGTATTGTTTTTATTTTTTTGCCATTTATTACGTTCATCACGCTGATTAAAACGATCATTGCCCCTCGACCGCAACCTGTAATTGTACCTTCAAGCGTAGGTTTTGACTAGGGGCGTTCCGATACTACCCTAAAACCAGTGCTGCCAACACTTTCCGGCCTTCCATGGCCAAAACGTTGTAAGTGCGCAGGGCCGCTGGGGTGTCCATGGTTTCTACGCCGATGCGTTGTTGCATGAAAGGCTGCAGCCAGCTGGGGTGGCAAAACTGCAGGCGCGGGCCGCTGCCCAGCAGGAGCACTTCCACCCCTGGGCATTGGTGGGCCAGCGCTTGCAAGGCGCTGGCATTGAGATCACTGAAGCGGGCGCAATCCCAGGCTTGCAGCAGGCCGCTGCTGCCAATGAGCAGGCTGGTGGTGTGCCGGGTTTTGTTCACTTCGAGCCAGCCGGGGCCGTAGCCGGTGATCAGTTGCAGGTCATCGGCGCGTTCGGCTTTGAATTTCATGGGGCATTCCTTGGTGATTTTTTGGCAATTTGGCGAAGGTGCGCCCCCCGTTTGGCGTGGGCGGGCACGCTGGGGGCGGTGCTTTCTTGTGGTCAAATTATGCGTTTCCCCGCGATGCACTGGGCGCAGTGGGGCTGCTAAAGGTGAAGTGCTATGAGGACTGTGACCAAATCCGCCAAACTGGCCAACGTCTGCTACGACATTCGGGGCCCCATCATGGATGCGGCCAAGAAGATGGAAGACGATGGGCAAAAGATCATCAAGCTCAATATCGGTAACTTGGCTGTGTTTGGCTTTGATGCCCCGGAGGAGGTGCAGCAGGACATGATCCGCAACCTGCCCAACTCGGCGGGGTATTCGGACAGCAAGGGCATTTTTGCCGCCCGCAAGGCCGTCATGCACGAAACCCAAAAGCAGGGCATCAAGGGCGTGACGCTGGATGATATTTACCTGGGCAATGGTGCTTCTGAATTGATCAGCATGGCCACCAACGCGCTGCTGGACAACGGCGATGAGCTGCTGCTGCCTGCGCCCGACTATCCGCTGTGGACGGCGGCGACCAGCCTCTCGGGCGGCACACCGGTGCACTATGTGTGCGATGAGGCCAATGGCTGGATGCCCAATCTGGCCGACATCCGCAGCAAGGTCACGCCGCGCACCAAGGGGATTGTGGTGATCAACCCCAACAACCCCACCGGCGCTTTGTACAGCCGCGAGCTGCTGCAAGGCATTGTCGAAATTGCCCGCGAGCACGGGCTGGTGATTTTTGCCGACGAGGTGTACGACAAAGTGCTCTACGACGGCGCGGTACACACGCCGCTGGCCAGCCTGTCGGCCGATGTGCTGACGCTGACGTTCAATTCGCTCTCCAAAGCCTACCGCTCCTGCGGCTACCGGGCTGGCTGGATGGTGGTCTCGGGTGATAAAAAACTGGCCAAGGATTACATCGAGGGCTTGAACATGCTCTCGAACATGCGCCTGTGCGCCAACGTGCCAGGGCAGTGGGCGGTGCAGACGGCGCTGGGTGGTTACCAAAGCATCAACGACCTGATTTGCGAAGGCGGCCGCCTGCGCCAGCAGCGCGATTTGGCCTATGAGCTGATCAATGCGATTCCTGGCGTGTCGTGCGTCAAGCCACAGGGGGCGCTGTACATGTTTCCGCGCCTGGACCCCGAGATTTACCCGATTAAGGACGACCAGGAGTTTTTCCTGGAAGTGCTGCAAGAAACCAAGGTGATGCTGGTGCAGGGCACGGGCTTTAACTGGCCGCACCCGGACCACTTTCGCATTGTCTTTTTGCCGCACGAGGCCGATCTGCGCGAGGCGATCAACCGCCTGGCCGATTTTCTGGCCAGGTACCGCCTGCGCATGGGCACCGACAAGCTGCTGGCCAAACCGGCAAAAAAAACCAAGGCCGAGGCCTAAGAACGTGTTCACGATCTCCTCATGGGTGTGCGGGCGCGGCTTCGGGCGGTCTGCGTCGTTGCAAATCCTCGCAATAGCCAAGCTGTTGCTGTGGTTTGCGCCTCGCAACCCATCCCGATCCGCATCCCCCACACCTTCATTCGAGATCATGAACACGTTCTAAAACGATAGCTGGTAGCGCTGGTTAATCAAGGGATTAATGCATTAAACGCCTTGAAGTTAATCAATAACAAGCGCTTGCAGCTCTTATTTTTAAATAGTTCTTTATTTTTAAACACACCATGAAACCCATTCAAGTTGGCCTTTTAGGCATTGGCACCGTCGGTAGTGGCACGTTTGCCGTTTTGCAACGCAACCAGCAAGAGATTGCCCGCCGCGCCGGGCGGGGCATTGAAATTGCCATGGTGGCCGATCTGGACGTGGAGCGCGCCCGCGCCATTGTGGGCGAGCAGATTCAGGTGGTGAACGATGCCCGCGCCGTGATTGCCAACCCCGATATCGATGTGGTGGTGGAGCTGATTGGCGGCTACGGCATCGCCAAGGCGCTGGTGCTGGAGGCGATTGCCGCCGGCAAGCATGTGGTCACCGCCAACAAGGCGCTGCTGGCGGTGCATGGCACGGAAATTTTCCAGGCGGCGCATGACAAGGGCGTGGTTGTGGCCTTTGAAGCGGCCGTGGCCGGGGGCATTCCCATCATCAAGGCGCTGCGCGAGGGCCTCTCTGCCAACCAGATCCAGTGGGTGGCGGGCATCATCAACGGCACGACCAACTTCATCCTGTCGGAAATGCGCGACAAGGGCTTGGACTTTGACGTGGTGCTCAAAGAAGCCCAGCGCCTGGGCTACGCCGAGGCCGATCCCACCTTTGACATCGAAGGTGTGGATGCCGCGCACAAGGCCACCATCCTGAGCGCCATGGCGTTTGGCATTCCGGTGCAATTTGACAAGGCCTACGTTGAAGGCATCACCCAGCTGGCCGCTGCCGACATCAAATACGCCGAGCAGCTGGGCTACCGCATCAAGCTCTTGGGCATCACCAAGCGCACTGACAAAGGGGTGGAGCTGCGCGTTCACCCCAGCCTGATTCCGGCCAAACGCCTGATCGCCAACGTTGAAGGCGCGATGAACGCCGTGCTGGTACAGGGCGATGCCGTGGGTGCCACGCTGTACTACGGCAAGGGCGCAGGCAGCGAGCCCACCGCCAGCGCCGTGATTGCTGATTTGGTCGATATCGTCCGCCTGATTGATGCCGATCCGGCCCACCGGGTGCCGCCGCTGGCCTTCCAGAGCCACACCCTGGCGGCGGCGGCCGGGGCCTTGCCGGTGCTGCCCATGGCCGAGGTGGTCACCAGCTACTACCTGCGCATTCGCGTGGCCGACGAGGCTGGCGTGCTGGCCCAAATTACCAGCCTGATTGCCGGTGCCAACATCAGCATCGATGCGGTGCTGCAGCGCGAAGCCGATGAAATCGGTGGCGAAGGCATTGCGCAGACCGACCTGATCATCCTCACCCACGATACGCGCGAGGGCGACATGGACGCGGCCCTGGCGCGTATCCAGGCCCTGCCTTCGGTGCTGGCCCCCATCACCCGCATTCGCAAAGAGGAGTTGAACTGATGCGCTACCTCTCCACCCGTGGCCACGCCGAGCGCAAACGCTTTTGCGACATCTTGCTCGAAGGGCTGGCCCCCGATGGCGGCCTGTACCTGCCCGAAAGCTACCCGCAAATCAGCACCGAGCGCCTGGGGCAGTTGCGGCAGATGTATGCCGAACAGGGCTACGCGGCCCTGGCGTTTGAGATTTTGTCGCTCTACATCGACGACATTCCGGCCGACGATTTGCGCGCGCTGTGCGCCAAAACCTATACCGAAGCCGTCTTTGGCAGTGCCGCCATCACCCCGGTGCGCCCGCTGGAAGGCCCGCTGCACATTCAGGCGCTGTCCAACGGCCCCACGCTGGCCTTTAAAGACATGGCCATGCAGCTGCTGGGCAACCTGTTTGAATACGAACTGGCCCGCCGGGGTGAAGCGCTCAACATTCTGGGCGCAACCAGCGGCGACACCGGCAGCGCGGCCGAATACGCCATGCGCGGTAAAAAAGGCGTGCGCGTGTTCATGACCAGCCCCAACGGGCGCATGAGCCCCTTCCAGCAGGCGCAGATGTTCAGTCTGCAGGATGAGAACATCCACAACCTGGCCATCGAGGGCGTGTTTGACGACTGCCAAGACATCGTCAAGGCCGTCAGCAACGACCATGCCTTTAAGGCGCAGTACAAGATCGGCACCGTCAATTCCATCAACTGGGCGCGGCTGCTGGCGCAGGTGGTGTACTACTTTGCCGGTTATTTTCAGGTGACCCAAAGCGATACGGAACAAGTCAGCTTCACCGTGCCCAGCGGCAACTTTGGCAACGTCTGTGCCGGCCATGTGGCGCGGCAAATGGGCCTGCCGATTGCCAAACTGGTGGTGGCCACGAACGAGAACGATGTGCTGGACGAGTTCTTTCGCACCGGCGTGTACCAGGTGCGCGGCGCCGCAGCGACGTTTGAGACCTCCAGCCCGTCGATGGACATCAGCAAGGCGAGCAATTTTGAGCGCTTTATCTTCGACCTGGTCGGCCGCGATGGGGTGCGCACCCAGGCCTTGTTTACCCAAGGCGTAGGCCGCGAGGGGCGTTTTGACCTGAGCGCCGACCCGGTGTTTGCCGATATCCAGGGCAAATTTGGCTTTGTTAGCGGCAAAAGCACCCATGCCGACCGCCTGGCCACCATCCGCGACAGCTACCAGCGCCTGGGCCAGATGGTCGATACCCACACCGCCGATGGCATCAAGGTGGCCCGCGAGCACCTGGGCACAGAGCCGATGGTGGTGCTGGAGACGGCCCTGCCCATCAAATTTGCCGCCACCATCGAAGAGGCCCTGGGCCGCCAGCCCGAGCGCCCGGCGCAGTTCAACGGCATCGAAGCCCTGCCCAAGCGCGTGCAGGTGCTGCCTGCCGATGTGGCGCTGGTGAAAACCTATATCGCCCAGCACTGCGATTGATCGGTTTTTACATCAAAAACTACCAACAGCGCTTGTATATCAAGCGCCGTTTGCTATTAAAAACAGTGAAAGGAGGGCCCATGCACGCCCTGGGTTTCGCCGCGTATTCGGGCACGGGCAAGACGACCTTGCTGGAAAAAATCATCGCCTTGCTGCGCCAGCGGGGGCTGCGGGTGGCCACCGTCAAGCACGCCCACCACGATGTGGACATCGACCAGCCGGGCAAGGACAGCTGGCGCCACCGCCAGGCCGGGGCCAGCCAGGTGCTGCTGGTGTGCGACCGGCGCATGGCGCTGGTGCAAGAGTTTGACGCGCCGCAGGAGCTGGATGTCCACGCCATGCTGGCCCAGCTCGACCCGCGCATGGATTGGGCGCTGGTGGAGGGCTTTAAGCAGGGCAATTTGCCCAAAATCGAGCTGTGGCGTGCGCCTGCGCCGGGCCAGCCGGTGCGCCCTTTGCAGTGCTTGAGCGATCCCAGCGTGCTGGCGCTGGCCACCGATGCGCCGCAGCAGCTGCCCCAGCCCTTGCCCGCGCAGGTTGCGCTGTTGGACTTAAATGCCCCTGAGGCCATCGTTGCCTGGATGCTGGCGCAAGGGGAGCGGCTACAGTATGTGCCTCCGAAAACTCCTTGATCTGCCATGTCTCGCGCACCCCTTACTCCCTTAGAAGACGCTTTGGCCGCTGTGCTGGCCCAGGCGCAGCCACTCCCTGGTGGGGCCTTTGTCGATTTGCTGCAGGCCGATGGCCGGGTGCTGGCGGCCGACTGCATTGCGCCCTTGCAGGTGCCGCCGCTGGACAACTCGGCCATGGATGGCTACGCCGTGCGCAGCGCCGAGGTGGCGCAGGCCGGCACGGTGCTGCCGGTGAGCCAGCGCATTCCCGCCGGGCAGGTGGGCGCGGCGCTGCAGGTGGGCACCGTGGCGCGGATTTTTACCGGGGCCCCGCTGCCGCTGGGGGCCGATGCCATCGTTATGCAGGAAGACTGCACGGTGCTGGACGATGGCCGGGTGCGCTTTGACGCGGTGCCGCAACCGGGCCAGTTTGTGCGCCGCGCCGGGCAAGACATTGCCCTGGGCAGCACCGCGCTGCAGGCCGGGCTGCGCCTGACCCCGGCAGCGCTGGGGCTGGCGGCCAGCCTGGGGCTGGCGCAACTGCCCGTGGCCCGCCGGCCGCGGGTGGCGCTGTTTTCTACGGGCGATGAGCTGGCGCTGCCTGGCAGCATCGCCCCGCAGGATTTGCCGCCGGGGCATATCTTTAACAGCAACCGCTATGTGCTGGCCAGCTTGCTGCAGCGCTGGGGCTGCGAGGTGGTGGATGGTGGCATCCTGCCCGACGACCGGGCGGCCACCCACGCCGCCCTGGCCCAGGCGGCGCAGGATTGCGACCTGCTGGTGACCAGCGCCGGGGTGTCGGTGGGCGAAGAAGACCATGTGCGCCCGGTGGTCGAGCAGCTGGGGGCGCTGTCGCTGTGGAAGATTGCCATGAAGCCGGGCAAGCCCTTTGCCTTTGGCCACGTGCGCCGCAGCGGGGGCGATCCAGCGGCCGGGCGGGCGCACTTTATCGGCCTGCCGGGCAACCCGGTGTCCAGCCTGATCACGGCGCTGGTGCTGCTGCGCCCCTTTGTGCTGGCCTTGCAAGGGGCCAGCGTGGTGCAGCCGCCAGCGCATTGGCTGATGGCGGATTTTGAAATTACCCAGCGCGATAGCCGCCGTGAGTTTTTGCGCGTGCGGCGCAATGCAGCCGGGCAGTTGGAGCTGTTTGCCAACCAGAACTCGGGGGTGCTGACCTCCACCGTCTGGGCCGAGGGCTTGGTGGACAACCCGGCGCAGACCTTGATTGCACGCGGTGAGCGCGTGCGCTTTTTGCCTTTTTCGGAGCTGCTCACATGACCAAGACGATTACGGTGCGCTACTTTGCCTCGATCCGCGAGGCCATGGGCACGGGGGAAGAAACCTGGGCCACCACGGCCCCCACCGTGGCGGCTTTGCGCCAGGAGCTGGCCGGGCGCAGTGCCCAGGCCGCGCTGGCGCTGGCCGAAGACCAGCCGGTGCGGCTGGCGCTGAACCAAACCATGTGCCCGCCCGATGCGCCGATTGCGCCGGGCGATGAAGTGGCATTTTTTCCGCCGGTGACCGGGGGGTAGGCTGTTTTTAGTGGCAATTGAAGGTGAAAAGACCGAAGTTAATCGATTTGTCTTTAACTGAATTCAAAATGCCGACTTTGGTCGGCATTTTTGCGTGGATTTACCGGTAAATGGCAGCAGTTGCCGCCCCTGGCCTTTTTCATGCCGGGAGGCTGACCGGGGGCGGGGCGGCTTCCTAAAATCGCCGCCATCACATCAGGAACGGATTCATGACGATGCAGGGTTGGGAGTTGCAGGACATTCATTTACGCCGGGGGCAAACCCCGGTGTTTGCCGGGTTGCACCTGCAATTGCACGAAGCGCGCATTGGCTTGATCGGCTTTAACGGCGCGGGCAAAACCAGTTTGCTGCGCATGCTGGCCGGGCTGGATGTGCCCCAGCAGGGCCGCATCGTGCGCCAGGGCGAGACTTTGCACAGTGCCGAACGTGGCCACGCGCCCAGCCGCCGGGTGGGGCTGATGTTTCAGAACCCGGACGACCAAATCATCTTCCCCACCGTGCAGGAAGAGCTGCAGCTGTCCTGGCGCAGCGCCCACCCCGGCAGCAGCCGGGCGCAGGCGGCCCAGGCGGTGGCGGATTTTTTACAGCAGCGCGGCCTGGCGCACTGGGCCGAGCGGGCCGTGGGCAGCTTAAGCCAAGGCCAACGCCAATGGGTGTGCTGGCTGGCCATGCGGGTGGCCCAGCCCGAGGTGCTGCTGCTGGACGAGCCCTACGCCAGCCTGGATTTGCCCGGCCAGTTGCGGCTGGCCGCCGACATTGCCGCCTGCCCGCAGCAGGTGCTGGTCTCGACCCACGTGCTGGACTATGTGCGCGACTACCCGCGCGTGCTGTGGCTGGAGCAGGGGCAGTTGCGCCTGGACGGGCCGGGCCAGCAGGTGTGCGCCGCGTACGAGGCACATGTGCGCCGCCTGGGTATCGACCAGGGATGGGCGCAGCATGGGTAGTTTGTATAGCGAGTACCGCACGTGGTTGCACGGTTTCAGGGCAGGATTCAAGTTATTTGGCTTGGTGATTGCGGGAATAGCTCTTTTTATTATTCAACCGCTGTGGGCTTTGGCCGCCGTGGCGGCGCTGTGTGCCGGGGTGCTGGCCAGCCTGGGGCCGGCCACGCAACCGGCGCGGCGCTTGCTGGTGGCGGTGCTGGTGGCGGCTTTGTTGGTAGCAGGGTTTCATGTATGGATGGGCACCTGGCAGGTGGGCGTGGCCAGTGCTTTGCGGCTGTTTTGCGCCTCCAGCCTGGGCGTGGCGCTGACGGTGACCACCCGCACCGGCGATGTGGTGGCGGTGCTGGAATGGCTGCTGCAGCCGCTGCGCCCGCTGGGGGTGGACCCCGAGCGCCTGTCGCTGCAGCTGGGCTTGATGCTGCGCTTTACCGAGCACTTTTTCATCCAGTGGGGCAAGCTGGACGATGCCTACCGCCTGCGCACCGGGCGCGGCGGCGGCTGGCGGCTGGTCGCCCCGCTGGCCGTGCACATGTTGCAAACCGCGCGGCGCGTGGCCGATGCGTTGTTTGTCCGCTTGGGCGGTTAGTTTTTTTAAAAGGAAGGTTTTGCTATGACCACTTTGACGCGCAACAGCGCCCAATCGCTGTCCACCGTTGCCCTGTTTGCCGCTGTCATGGCGGTGCTGGGCCTGGTGCCCAAGATTGACCTGCCCTTTGGCGTGCCCATTACCCTGCAGTCGCTGGGGGTGATGCTGGCCGGGTGCTTGCTGGGCGGCAAGCGCGGCTTTCAGTCGCTGGCCTTGTTTTTGCTGGCCGTGGCCGTGGGGTTGCCGCTGCTCTCAGGCGGGCGCGGGGGGATTGGCGTGTTCATGCTGCCCTCGGCGGGGTATTTGATTGGCTACGCCTTGGCGGCGGGCGTGATTGGCCTGCTCATGGGGCGCTTGCCCAGCAAAACACCCAAGCAAGCGGCGCTCAGCGCCTTGGTGGCCTCGGTGCTGGGCGGGGTGGTGTTTTTGCACGCCCTGGGCATTGCCGGGCTGGTGCTGATAGCGCAAATGCCGCTGGAAAAAGCCTTTCTGCTCGATTTGGCCTTTGTGCCTGGCGATTTGGCCAAGGCGGTGCTGTGCGCCATCGTGGTACACACCGTGGCCAAGGCCCTGCCCGATTGGCCGCTGGGTGGCAAAGCCGCATGAGCGGTCTACACCCCATGCACCCCATGCCTCCCACCACCGCGCCCGTGTCCGCGCCCGTGCCACCGGCGTGGCGCTTGGTACACGACAGCATCGCGCACTGGGCCCAGGTGCAGCCCCAGGCGGTGGCCTTGGCCAGTGAGTGCGAGCAGCTCACCTTTGCCCAACTGCACCAGCGGGTACAGGCACAGGCGGCGCAATGGGGGCAATGGGATGGGGAGCAGGCCGCGCCCACCGTGTTGCTGCCGCTGCACCTGGGGGTGGTCGAGGGACTGGTGCAGTTTCTGGCCGTGCTGGCCAGTGGCCGTTGTGCGGCTATTGGCGATGCGGCCTGGCCCCCGGCCATTGCCCAATCGGTGCAGGCGGCGGTGGCCGCTTTGCCCCCCTACCGGGCTGCAGCGCCAGACCTGATGCCGTTCTACATTGGCTTTACCTCGGGCAGCTCGGGCCAGCCCAAGGGGTTTCGCCGCCACCACCGCTCGTGGGTAGAAAGCTTTGCCATCACCGCCCATACCTTTGGGGCGCAGCTCACCGGCCCGGTGCTGGCCCCAGGGCGCATCAGCCATTCGCTGTTTTTGTTTGCCGCCATGCTGGGGCTGTGGACGGGGCGCGGGGCGCGGGTGCAAGAGAAATTTTCGGCAGAAACCACCTGGGCACAGCTGCAGCAAGCCCCTGGCAGCACCCTGGTGGCCGTGCCCAGCCAGCTTTTGTTGCTGATGCAGATGGCGCAGCGCAAGGGCTGGGCCCCGTTGGCCCAGCCCAGCTTGGTCTTGATCAGCGGGGCCCGCTGGATGCGCGAGCACACGCCGCAGCTGCAAGCGCTTGTGCCGCAGGCGCGGGTGACGGAGTTCTACGGTGCCTCTGAGGCCAGCTACATCACCTGGATGGACGTGGCCGACCGCGCCCACCCGCAGACCGTGGGCCAGCCCTTTGGCAATGTGCAGCTGCGCATCGGCCCCACGCCCCACCGCAGCCTGCCGGTGGGCGAGGTGGGCCGCATCTGGCTGCGCAGCCCCATGCTGTTCATGGATTACGTGCATGCCCTGGATGGCTCGGCCGCCGAGCTGCACGACGGCTGGCTGACCGTGCGCGACATGGGCTGGCTGGATGCGGCCGGCCAGCTCTACCTGTGCGGGCGCGAAAGCCGCATGCTGGTCACCCAGGGTAAAAACCTGTTCCCGGAAGAGGTGGAAGCCTGGCTGCTGGCCCAGCCCGGTGTGGCCCAGGCCAGCGTGATCGGCCTGCCCGATGCACTGCGCGGCCTGCGCATCCATGCCGTGCTGCACGGCACGGATTTGCCTGCGGCCACGGCCCTGGCCGCAGGCTGCCGGGCGCAGCTTGAAGCCTTTAAAACCCCGCGCCGCTGGTGGCGCTGGCAGGGGGCCTGGCCGCAAACGCGCAGCGGCAAAACCGATACGGCAACCCTGCAAGCGGCCGTGGCCCAGGCGCTGGCCGGGCAGCCGCCCGCCGCCTTGCAGCCATGGCGGTAAGCCCCTGCTGGCCCATTCTTGGCTGGGCGCGCACCCCGGTGGCCCCGGTGGGCGGGGCGCTGGCCGCTTGCGCGGTGCCGGATTTGACCACCCCGCTCATCACCCACTTGCTGCAGCGTGCGGGGGTGCCGGCCCAGGCGGTGGATGCGCTCATTCTGGGCAATGCCCTGGGGGCCAATGGCAACCCGGCCCGCCTGGCCGCCTTGAGTGCCGGGCTGCCCGACCGGGTGGCGGCCTGGACGCTCGATAGCCAGTGCTGCGCTGGGCTGGATGCCATCACCCACGCCTGCGCCCTGCTGGCGCTGGGGCAGGCCGACATCGTTATTGCCGGTGGGGCCGAGGCCTGGAGCCGCGCCCCCATTCGCCAGCACCGCCCGCGCCATGCCGCAGAAGTGGCGCAAACCTACGAGCGCCCCGCTTTTGCCCCGCCGGGGCGCGATCGGGACATGCTGGATGCCGCAGCGACCATTGCCGGTGCGCAATCGCTGGCCCGCGCCGCGCAGGAGGCCTGGGCAGTGACCAGCCACGCCCGGGCGCTGGCCTCTGCGCCGGGGGATGACGTGGTGCCGGTGGCCGCACTGCTGCGCGATGCCTACCCCCGCGCCCTGACCCCGGCGCGGGCCGCGCGCATGCCCGTGGTGCGCCCTGGGCGCAGTGCCGCTGGCCAAGATTGCAGCCTGAGCACCGTGGCCATTTCGCCCAAAGCCGATGGGGCCGCCCTGCTGCTGCTGGCCAGCCCGGCGGCCTGCCAGCGCTGGCAGCTGCAGCCGCGTGCGCACTGGTTGGGGGCGGTGAGTGTGGGCGCGGCCCCGGAAACTCCCATGCTGGCGGCCCAGCAGGCGGCGCTGCAGCTTTTGCAACGGCATGGCCTGCAGGCCGCAGCGCTGCAGGTGCTGGAGCTGCACGATGCCTTTGCCGCCCAAGCGCTGGTCTTTGCCCAGGCTTTGGGGGTGCCGCTGGCGGCACTCAACCGCCACGGCGGCGGGCTGGCGCGGGGGCATCCGATTGGGGCCTCGGGGGCGATTGCCCTGGTGCAGGCCCTGGCGCAATTGCAGCCGGGGCAAACCGGCTTGGCCGCCATTGCCGGGGCGGGGGGCTTGGGTAGTGCTGTTTTAGTGCGTTTAGGCTTATAAATAAAGCGGATACAGCTATTGCTTTTGTAATTATTCGGCCGCGGTTTCTGCTGGGGTGGGCATGGCCGTGCCATCGGCGGCCAAGCGGGTGACCAGCACCTGGTCGATGCGGTAGCTGTCCACGTCGATCACCTCAAACTTGTAGCCGCCCCAGTCCACGCTGTCGGTGCGCCGGGGCACGCGGCGCAGCATGACCATGAGAAAGCCGGCCAAGGTGGCGTATTCCTCATCGTGCGGCAGCTCGTCGAGCTGCAGGGCGTGCAGCACATCGTCAATCGGCGTGATGCCGTCAATCAGCCACGAGTTGGCATCGCGGCGCACGATTTGCTCTTCATCGGCATCGGGGCTGACCAGATCGCCCATCACCGTGCTCATCACATCGTTCAAGGTGACCACGCCCACCACCAGGCTGTATTCGTTCAAGATCACGGCAAAGTCTTCGCGCACCTGCTGGAACTGGTCGAGCACTTCGGCCAGGGTGAGCTTGTCCGGCACGATCAGCACGCGGCGAATCAGGCTGCCGTCTTTGAGCGACAGCGGCTGGTTGTTCAGCGCCCGCTGGAACAGGTCTTTGGCATCCACGTAGCCAATCACATGGTCAATGTCGCCATCGCACACCGGGTAGGTGGAATAGGGCTCTTCGGCAATGCGGGCGCGGATGATGTGGTCGGGGTCATCGCGCAAAAAATAGGCGATGCGGTCGCGCTGCGTCATGGCCGAGGGCACGGTGCGCGAGTTCATGTCCATCACATTGGCAATCACCTGCTGCGCCCGCAGCGCCAGCACCCCGGCGCGGGTGCCATCCTTGGTCATGGCCAAGATATCGTCGCTGGTGATGCGCTCATCGCGCACGGCGGGCAGGCGGAAAATTTTGACCACCGCGTTGGCCAGCCAGTCAAACAGCCACACCAGCGGTTTTAAGATCAACATGCACCACAGCATGGGCTGCAGCAGGCGCACGGCCAGGGCTTCGGGCTTGGCCATGCTCACCCGCTTGGGCAGCAGATCGGCAAACAAAATAAACAGCGAAGTCACCGCCACAAACGACAGCAAAAACCCCGTGGTTTGCGCAGGCCGCTGCGGCAGCCACAGCGCAACCACCTCGGTCAGGTAGGGCGATAGCGCCCCTTCGCCGACCACACCGCCCAAAATGGCCACCGCATTCAAGCCAATTTGGGTGACGGTGAAATATTCCCCCGGCTGGCTTTGAATGTGCATCACCCCTTCTGCGCGCTTGTCGCCGTCCTCCAGCATCTGCCGCAGGCGCACCCGCCGCGAGGCCGCAAGGGCAATTTCGGACATAGAGAAAAAAGCGCTGGTGGCAATCAGCAAGGCGATGGTAAGAAGGCTTTGGGTCAAAGTCATAAGTCAATGGGTGGCTGGCAACATGCCCAAGGTTGCCAAAATGCATGCCTCCTGCGCATGCGGGCGTGCAAGATTTTTTGTGCCGCTGCCCTGCGGTCAAAAACGAAAAAACCGCCCAAAAATGGGCGGTTCATCATAAGCGCTTGTTTCTGTGGCCGCTGGGATATTTACCCCCAGGCCCACACTGCGCGCTGTGCTGGCCCCTTTAGGCGGCCAGCAGCTTTTTCAGCTCGCCCGATTCGTACATCTCCATCATGATGTCCGAGCCGCCAATAAATTCGCCCTTCACATACAGCTGGGGGATGGTGGGCCACTGGCTGTAGTCTTTGATGCCCTGGCGGATTTCGTCATCTTCCAGCACGTTTACGGTGGCGATCTGGCTGGCCTCAACGCCGCAGGCTTTCAAAATCTGCACTGCACGGCCCGAGAAGCCGCACTGCGGAAAACTGGCGCTGCCCTTCATGAACAGCAAAATATTGTTGGATTTGACCAATTGGTCGATGCGTTGGTGAACGTCGCTCATGCAGTAACTCCAGGGCTAAAAAGACGCTGCGCTCCAAAGGCGCAACAGCGGGGGATTATTTCATTGTCTGGGTGGACTAGGGGGGTGCAGGGAGAAAGATGGATTTTCAATTTTGATTTAGCCACTGCCCTCCGGTACAACGCCACTGCCCGGCCAGATCTTGGCGGCTGCAGACGTGCGCAAAACCGGTCTGGCGCAAGAGGGTTTGCACCGCCTCGGCCTGGTCCCAGCCGTGCTCCAGCAGCAGCCAGCCGCCTGGGTGCAAATGTGCCGGGGCCTGGGCGGCGATGGCGCGGATATCGTCCAGTCCGTCCGCGCCACTGGTCAGCGCTTGGCGGGGTTCGTGGCGCAGGGCCGCCATGTGCGGATCGTCCTGGCGGATATAGGGCGGATTGCTCACGATGAGGTCGAACACCCCATCGACGCGGCTCAGCCATGCGCCCTGGATGAAGCGCACCGGCAGCTGCAGCCGCTGGGCATTGGCCTGGGCCACGGCCAGCGCATCGGCGCTGACATCCACGGCCGTGACGCTGGCCTGCGGGCGCTGGTGTTGCAGCGCCAAGGCAATGGCCCCGCTGCCGGTGCCCAAATCGGCCACACGGCAGGGGGTATGGGGGGGCATGTGCTCCAGCGCCCATTCGACCAAAATTTCTGTATCCGGGCGCGGATCAAGCACGCGCGCATCCACCTGCAGCGGCAAGCCGAAAAATTCTTTGCAGCCCGTCAGGTAAGCCACCGGCACCGCATCCAGGCGCTGGGCGCACAGGGCGGCGTACTGTTGCGCTTGCGCGGGGGTGAGCAGCTGATCGTCGTGCGTGAGCAGCCAGGCGCGGCTGTTGTGCCCCAGCAGGTGCAGCAGCAGCAGCTGCGCGTCGATGCGCTCCAGCCCGGCCTGCTGGGCCTGGCGCAGTGCTTGGGCGAGGGTGAGCGCATCAATGGGCGCACTAATGGGCGCAGTGGTGAACAGGGCGGGTTTAGGCATTGATCGCCAGCTCTTCGAGCAACTCGGCCTCGCGGGCGGCTTGCAGGGCATCGAGCACTTCGCCCAAATCGCCTTCCATGATGTTCAGCAACTTGTACAAAGTGAGGTTGATGCGGTGGTCGGTCAGCCGCCCTTGTGGAAAGTTGTAGGTGCGGATGCGGTCGCTGCGGTCGCCGCTGCCCACCAAGCCCTTGCGCAGGGCCGCTTCTTTGGCTTCGCGCTCTTTGCGCTCTTTTTCTTGAATCCGCGCTTGCAGCACCTGCAGCGCCTTGGCCTTGTTGCTGTGCTGGCTGCGCCCGTCCTGGCACTCGGCAACGATGCCGGTGGGCAGGTGGACGACGCGCACGGCCGAGTCCGTTTTGTTGATGTGCTGGCCCCCGGCCCCGCTGGCGCGGAAGGTGTCGATGCGCAGGTCGGCCAGGTTCAGGGTGATGGCCTGGGCTTCGTCCGGCTCGGGCATGACGGCCACCGTGCAGGCGCTGGTGTGGATGCGGCCCTGGGTCTCGGTTTCGGGCACGCGCTGCACGCGGTGGCCGCCCGATTCAAAGCGCAGGCGGCCATAGACGTTCTCGCCCTCGATGCGCAGCACCACTTCTTTGAAGCCGCCAATCTCGTTTTCATTGGCACTCATGATCTCCACGCGCCAGCCTTGCTCGGCGGCGTAGCGGGTGTACATGCGCGTGAGGTCGCCGGCAAACAGGGCCGACTCATCGCCGCCGGTGCCAGCGCGGATTTCCATGAAGGCGTTGCGTTCGTCATCCGGGTCTTTGGGCAGCAGCAGGCGCTGCAATTCGTCTTTCAGCTGCTGCAGCTCTTGATCGGCGCTGGCGATTTCTTCCTGGGCCATCTCGGCCATATCGGGGTCAGCGAGCAGCTCGTGCGCGGTGGCGCGGTCAGCCTCGCATTGCTGGTAGCGGGCGTAGCGGCCGGCGATTTGCGTCACGTCGGCGTGTTCGCGCGAGATGCGGCGGTACTGCTGCATGTCGCCCATGATGTCTTCGCGCGAGAGGAGAAAGTCCAGTTCGTGCAGGCGCTGGGTGTAGCGCTCCAGCTGGCGGCGCAGAAAATCTTGCATAAGAAGGGCTAAAGAGGCAGAAAGCTATTGAATAAATAGCTGTTAGCGCTTGCAATACAAGGTTTTCAGGTGTTTTATCCTTAAAAATCAATCAGGACAAGCGCCAGCAGCTACGAAAGCAAGGGCAGCGCTAACGCTGCGAACCCTGGGCCGTGCGCCCGCGCAGGAACAGGCGCTGCACGGTGGCGGCGGCTTGCTCGCGCTCGGCTTCGCTGCCCTGGCGCAAGGCGGTCATGCTGCCGTGCAGCATTTTTTGCGTCAGGCCGCGCGAGAGGGCTTCCAGCACGGTGTCCACATCCTCGCCCTTGGCCAGCAGCTTTTTAGCGCGGGCGATTTCTTGGGCCCGCCAGGCATCGGTTTGCTGGTTGAGCTGCTGGATGAGCGGCACCGCGCCACCTTGCGGATTGCGTTGTTCTAGCCAGTGCAAAAAGCTTTGCACGCCGTGGTCGATGATGACTTCGGCCTGCTCGACGGCCGCCTGGCGCTGGGCCTGGCCGGTGCGCACCACGCTGGCCAGATCATCGACGGTGTAGAGGTACACGTCGCGCAGGTCTTTGACCTCGGATTCGATGTCGCGCGGCACGGCCAGATCGACCATGAAGATGGGGCGGTGTTTGCGCTTTTTTAAGGCCCGTTCAACCGCGCCCAGGCCGATGATGGGCAGGGTGGATGCGGTGCAGCTGATCACCGCATCGTATTCGTGCAGGTGCTCGGGCAGCTCGGCCAGCGGCATGGTGCTGGCACCAAACTGGGCGGCCAGTTTTTCGCCGCGTTCGGCCGTGCGGTTGGCAATCGTCATCTGCTTGGGATGGCGGGCGGCAAAGTGGGTCGAGACCAGCTCAATCATCTCGCCCGCGCCGACGAACAGGATGCGAATTTGCGTCAAATCCTCAAACAGCTGGCTGGCCAAGCGCACGGCAGCGGCGGCCATGCTGATGCTGTGCGCACCGATTTCTGTGCTGCTGCGCACCTCTTTGGCCACCGCAAAGCTGCGCTGGAACAGCTGGTGCAAGGTGCTGCCCAGCGCCCCGGCATCTTCGGCCGCGCGCACGGCGTTTTTCAGCTGGCCCAAAATTTGCGCCTCTCCCAGCACCATGGAGTCGAGGCCCGATGCCACGCGAAAGGCATGGCGGGCCACGCCACCGTCTTCCAGCAAGTAGGAGTGCGAGCGCAGCACCTCGGGGCTGACACCGCCGGACTGGGCCAGCCAGCCCAGGGTGTGGTCCAGCGCGGGGGCGTTGGCGGCGCAGTAAATTTCGGTGCGGTTGCAGGTGGAGAGGATGGCAGTTTCTACCTGCGGGTGGTGGGTGGCGCTGGTCAATGCGCTGCGCAGCCCCTGCAACGTAGGGGCGATTTGATCGAGTGCAAACGCAAAACGGCCGCGCAAATCGAGCGGTGCCGTGTTGTGGTTGATGCCTAATGCCCAAACTGCCATAGGGCGCGATTATAAAATTAGTTACCGGCCCAGGGTTAGCCCGAGGGGAAACACTTGATCTGGGTCATGTTGAACATGGATTTCATCGTCTTTTTTTGGCACTTGCTGAACTTTTTCGCCCCGGCGGCCTTTTTGGCCCTGGCCTTGGGCCTGGGGGCGTGGTTGCTGCGCATACCTCGGCGTTTGCCGTGGTGGACGGGTGTGGGCCTGAATTTTGTGCTGGGCTGCAGTGTGCTGGGGGCGGGCTTGGTGCTGACGGGCAGCGATGGCAAGCTGGTGACTTACGTTGCTTTGGTGCTGGCCATGGGCTCGGGCCAGTGGCTGCTGACCCCAGGGGGCGAGCCCACGATTGAAAAATAGCAAAGCGCTTGCCGCTTATAAATAAAGGGATTCAGGTAAATATATGCCTGAATCCCTTTTTAAATTGAGCGTAAACAGCTCTTTATTTGCGAGCGGCAATCGCCTTTTCGGCCATATCGACCAGGTTGGTGCCAATTTGCGGTTTCCACTTGGTGTAAACGGCCTTGGTGGCATCGGCAAAGGCTTTGCGCTGCTCGGCGTTCAGGTCGGTGACGGTCACGCCCAGGGCCTCCAGCTCTTTGACCAAAGGTTTGCCGGCTTCGACCAAGCCTTTGCGGGCAATGGCGATTTCTTCGCGGCCCGCATCAATGGCGGCCTGGCGCACGATCTCGCGGTCTTCGGGGGTCCAGCTGGCCCACACGTCTTTGTTCACCACAAAAATCAGCGGGTCGTTCATGTAGCCCCACAGGGTGACGTGTTTTTGGCCCACCGATTGCAGTTTGGCGGCCTGGAAGACGGACAGGGGGTTTTCTTGCCCATCCACCGCTTTGCTGGCCATGGCGGGCTGGGCATCGGCCCAGCTCATTTGGGTGGGGTTGGCCCCCAGGGCGGTGAAGGTGTCCAGGAACAGCGGGGAGCCGACCACGCGCAGCTTCAGGCCTTTCAAATCGGCCGGTTGGGTGATGGCGTGTTTGGAGTTGCTGATTTCGCGGTAGCCGTTTTCGCCCCAGGCCAGGGGCTGCACGCCGGCTTTGTCCAGAATTTTGAAAATCTCTTGGCCCGGTGCGCCCTGGGTGACGGCATCGACGGCAGCAAAGTCGGGGAACAAGAAGGGCAGCGAGAACAGGTTCAGCGCTTTGACCTGGGGCGACCAGTTGATGGTTGAGCCCACCGCCATGTCGATCACGCCCTGGCGGATGGCGCTGAACTCGCGCGTTTGGTCGCCCTGCACCAGCGAGGTGCCGGGGTAGAGCTTGATATTGATGCGCCCGTTGGTGCGCTCGCGCACCTTATCGGCCCACAGCTGGCCGCCTTGTCCCCAGGGGAAGGCGATGCCCAGCACCAGCGACATGCGGTATTCGTCCTTGTACTTGGCCTGCGTCTGGGCGGCGGTGGGCAGGCCCACGGCCAGCAAGGTGGCTGCGGCCGCCGTGGCGGTCAGCAGGGTGCGCAAAGAAGGTTTTTGCAGTTTCATGAGATGTCTCCTATCGTTTTACGAACACGGGGTGGTCAATACCCCAGCTTGTGTGGCAGCCACAGCGCAATCTGCGGCCACTGCAACACCATGAGCATGGCCACGGTCATGGCCAGCACCAGCCACAGCACCCAGCGGGTGGTGGCTTCCATGCGCACTTGGGCGATCTTGCTGGCCACCATCAGGTTCACGGCCATCGGAGGGGTGAATTGGCCAATGGCCACCGTCAGCACCGTCAGCACGCCAAACCACACCACGTCCCATTGGTAATGCACCATCAGCGGGTACAGCAGGGGCACAAAAATCAGCAGGATGGAGATGCCGTCCAAAAACATGCCCAGCACCAGCAGCAGGGCCAGCACCAACAGCAAAATGCCCGTGGAGCCAAGGCCGGAGTTCACGATGGCTTGGGTGATCGGGTCAATCACCCCCAGAGTGGACAGCGAGAAGGCGAAGATGCCCGCCAGCGAGACCACGATCAAAATCACCGCCGACAACTCGCCCGCTTCGCGCAGGATGTCAAACAAATCGCGCACGCCAATGCTGCGGTGCACGACCATGCCGACAAACAGGCCGTAGAACACGGCCACCACGGCGGCCTCGGTGGGTGTGAACCAGCCCATGCGCATGCCGCCCAAAATCAGCACCGGCGCGGCCAGCCCCCAGGCGGCTTCGCGCAAGCTTTTCCAGAACGGCGGGCGTGGCAAGCTGGCTTCAAGTTGGCCCATGCCGTGGCGGCGGGCCAGCCAGACGGCAGGAATAATCAGCGCCAGCCCGGCCAGCACCCCAGGAAACAGGCCTGCGGCAAACAGTGCGGGCACCGAAGCGCCGGGCACCAACACCGAATACACAATAAAAGCCACCGAGGGCGGAATCAAAATATCGGTCGCCGCTGCCCCGGCCACCACGCTGGCGGAGAAGCCGGCGGGGTACCCGGCGCGGTGCATGGCAGCAATCATCACCCCACCCACCGCTGCGGCAGTGGCCGGGCCCGAGCCGGAGATGCCGCCCATGAACATGGCCACGCCAATGGCCACCAGCGGCAGCATGCCGGGGCCGCGCCCAACGATGGCGACGGCAAAATTCACCAACCGCGCCGCCACGCCAGAGCGGTCAAAAATTGAGCCCACCAGCACAAACATTGGAATGGCCAGCAGCGGGTATTTGCCCAGTCCGGCGTAAAAGTTTTGCGGCACGGCCAACAGGCCAAACCATTGGCTGTCGGCATTGGCCAGGGCGATGCAGGCCGCCCCCGCCAGCCCCAGGGCGGCCCCAATGGGCACCCCGGCCATCATCATGGTCAAGAAAACAATAAACAGCAGGCTGGCAATCATGGCTGATCCGCCTGTGCTGTTTGTGCTGGGGTGGTTGTGGCGCTGGCGCTGGCGCTGGCGGTGTTTTCGGCCATGCCAGCGTCTTCGATCATTTCAGGGGCAAAGGCCGCTGGATGGCCTTGGCGCACAAACAAACCCAAGGCACGCAAGGCAATGGCCACCGAGCAAATGGGCAGCCACATCGAATACCACCACTGCGGCACGCCAATGCCGGGCGAGGTTTCTTCATAGCGCCAGTCGTCCCAGACCAGGCGCACGCTGAGCACGGCCAGCACGGTAAAGAGCAGGGCCGTCATCAGCGCCCCCAGCCGGGCCAAACGGCGGCGGCGCTGGGCGCTGCCATTGCCGCTGAAAAATTCAATGCGAATGTGCTGGTCGCGCGCCACGGCCGAGCTGCCGCCGACCATGGCCAGCACGATCATTAAAAAGATGGAGATTTCTTCGGTCCAGGCAAACGAGGTATCGGTGAAGTAGCGCAGCAGCACATTGGCAAAGGTGATCAAGGCCAGGGCGGCCATGATGAGCACGACCAACCAATCTTCTAAGGCCAAGGCTTTGGCCGTGGGCGGGGGGGCAGGATTGGCAGTGGGCGGGAAATCGGTCATAGCGGCGCATTATTGCGAACTTCACCCCTGACGAACTGCAAAGCCAGCACCCGCCAAACACGAAGGCAGCGCGATAATTGCACGATGGAAACCAAATGGCTTGAAGATTTTGTCAGCTTGGCCGAGACGCGCAGCTTTAGCCGCTCCGCCCAGCTGCGTCACGTTACGCAACCGGCTTTCTCGCGCCGCATCCAGGCGCTGGAGGCCTGGGCCGGGGCCGATCTGGTCGATCGCAGCTCCTACCCCACACGCCTGACCCCGGCAGGCAAGACCATGTACGACCAGGCGCTGGAGATGCTGCAAGCGCTGCAAAGCACGCGCTCGATGCTGCGGGCGCACGCCAGCTCGGATGCCAGCATGGTGGGCTTTGCCGTGCCGCATACGCTGGCTTTTACCTTTTTTCCGCGCTGGGTGGCGCAGGTGCAGGCCAGCTTCGGGCCGTTCAAAAGCCGCCTGATTGCGCTGAACGTCCACGATGCGGTGATGCGCTTGGTGGAGGGCGGTTGTGATCTGCTCATCGTGTACCACCACAGCTCGCAACCGCTGGAGCTGGATGCTTCGCGCTACGAAATGGTCAATCTGGGGCAAGAACTGCTGGCCCCGTATTGCAAACCGGATAACCTGGGCCAGCCGCTGTTTCCACTGCCCGGTAGCAGTGAGCGCCCCTTGCCGTTTTTGGCCTATGGCCCCGGTGCTTACCTGGGCCGCTTGACGGAGCTGATTTTGAAAGAGGCCGGTGTGCCTGTGCACTTAGAGCGGGCCTATGAAACCGACATGGCCGAAGGCTTGAAAGCCATGGCGCTGGAGGGCTTGGGGGTGGCCTTTTTGCCCTTTAGCGCGGTGCGCGATGAGCTGCAAAATGGCCGCTTGGTGAATGCCGCCTTGCCTGGCGGCCCGCAATTTTCACTGCCGATGAATTTGCTGGGCTACCGCGAAAAACCCAATCCCAATCACAGCAACAAAGAAAACCGGGTTGTGCACGCCCTGTGGCATTTCTTGCAAGAGCAGGCGGCAGGCTTGCCTTTGGCCGGATAAACAAAAAAAATGCAGGTTTAAGGGTTTTTCCGGAGGAAACCACCAATAGTCGGGCGGCCTGCGTCCTTTACGATGGGGTGCTTATTCTTTTGCGTGCCATTTTTTGAATGCACAATTTGCACACGCTTTCGTATCACGCTGGCAACAGCAAGGAGACCCCCCTATGAAAAAACATTTGCTAGCACTGGCGGTAACCGCATTGGCCGCCACCAGCGCCATGGCCCAGGCGGGCGACACCCTGGCCAAAGTCAAATCTTCGGGTGCCATTACTTTGGGCGTGCGGGAATCGTCCGGCGCTTTGGGCTACACCCTGGGCGACGGCAAGTTTGTGGGTTTCCACACGGAAATGGCCGAAAACATTGCCCGCGATATGCAAAAAAATCTGGGCTTGGCCAAGCTGGACATTAAATACCAGCCAGTGACCTCGCAAAACCGCATTCCGCTGGTCACCAACGGTACTGTTGATTTGGAGTGCGGCTCCACCACCAACGACCTGAACCGCCAAAAAGAGGTGGATTTTGCCAACACCACCTATGTGGAGCAGGTGCGCATTGCAGTGCGCAAAGACTCCAACATCAAAGAGGTGGAAGACCTCAACGGCAAGACCGTGGCCACCACCACCGGCACCACTTCGGTGCAACTGCTGCGCCAAAGCAAGCGCGGCGGCAACATCGACTTTAAAAACATCTTGGGCAAAGACCATGCCGACAGCTTCTTGCTGCTGGAAACCGGCCGGGCCGATGCCTTTGTGATGGATGGCTCCATCTTGGCGGGCAACATCTCTAAATCCAAAAACGCCAAGGATTTCGTGATTGTGGGCGAGCCCCTGTCCACCGAACCCATCGCCTGCATGGTGCGCAAGAACGACCCAGCGTTCCTGAAAGCCGTGAACGACTCCATCGCCCGCCAAGCCAACGATGGCACCTTGGCCAAGCTGTGGGATAAGTGGTTCATCCAGCCGATCCCGCCTGCCAACGTGGCTGTGGGCCTGCCCCTGTCGGATGCCACCAAAAATGCCTGGGCCAACCCCAACAACAAGCCCAAGGAAGATTACAACAAGTAATTACTGAGTTGGCCGATCACGCCCCTGCCCGCTTTGCGCGGGCGGGGCGTTTTTGTTGGTGTTTCATTGTTGGTGATCGCTCTGCTTTAAGAGGAGGTGCCCCCTATGGCATGGGATTGGCAAGTGTTTTGTGAAGACACCCTGGACCGCAGCCCGGTGCCCGGATGTTTTGGTAAGAATGGTGACATCACTTACCTTGACTGGATGCTGTCTGCCTGGGGCTGGACGGTGTCGGTGTCGGTATTGGCCCTGCTGCTGGCGTTGGCCAGCGGCATGATTATTGGCGTGCTGCGCACCCTGCCTAATAACAAGTGGGCGGTGCGCTTTGGCAATGCGTGGGTGGAGTTTTTTCGCAATATTCCGCTGCTGGTGCAGATTTTTCTGTGGTACCACGTGATTCCGGCGATTTTCCCGGCGCTCAAATCGGTCTCCGGCTTTGTGTTGGTGGTGCTGGCCCTGGGGTTTTTCACCTCGGCGCGCATTGCTGAGCAGGTGCGCTCAGGGATCGAGGCGCTGCCACGCGGCCAGCGCCATGCGGCCATGGCCATGGGTTTTACCACTTGGCAGGTGTACCGCTATGTGCTGCTGCCCAATGCGCTGCGCATCATCATTCCGCCGCTGACCAGCGAGACGATGAATATTTTCAAAAACTCTTCCGTGGCCTTTGCCGTCTCGGTGGCCGAGCTGACCATGTACGCCATGCAGGTGCAGGAAGAAACCGGGCGCGGGGTCGAGGTGTACCTGGCAGTGACGGGCCTGTACGTCATTTCGGCCTTTGCCATCAACCGCATCATGGCCTGGATTGAAAAACGCTCGCGGGTGCCAGGTCTGAGTGCGCCGAGCATGGCAGGTGGGGGGCATTGAGCATGAATCTTTCTCTCGATTGGTCGTTTTACAACTGGGACTTGATCAGCAACTTTGTCCTTAAAGGGCTGGCTTTTAGCCTGATGCTGACAGTGATTGCCACCGTGGGCGGGGTGTTTTTTGGCACGCTGCTGGCGCTGATGCGCTTGTCCGGGAAAAAGTGGCTGGATGTGCCCGCCACCATCTACGTAAACGGTATGCGCTCCATTCCGCTGGTGATGGTGATTTTGTGGTTCTTTCTGCTGGTGCCCATGCTCATTGGCCGCCCGATTGGCGCAGAGATTTCGGCCATCATCACCTTCACGGCCTTTGAGGCGGCGTACTTCTCGGAAATCATGCGGGCGGGCATCCAGTCCGTGCCCCGTGGCCAGGTATTTGCCGGGCAGGCGCTGGGCATGAGCTACGGGCAGAACATGCGCTTGGTGGTGCTGCCGCAAGCGTTTCGCAACATGCTGCCGGTGCTGCTGACGCAAACCATCATCCTGTTCCAGGACACCTCGCTGGTGTACGCCATTGGCGCTTACGACATGCTCAAGGGCTTTGAAGTGGCGGGCAAAAACTATGGCCGCCCGGTCGAGGCTTATATCGCTGCGGCGGTACTTTATTTTGTGATTTGCTTTGGCCTGTCGTGGATTGTCAAACGCATCCACAAGAAGATTGCCATCATCCGCTAAGAACGTGTTCATGATCTCGAATGAAGGTGTGGGGGCTGCGGTTCGGGATGGGTTGCGAGGCGCAAACCACAGCAATAGCTTGGCTATTGCGAGGATTTGCAACGACGCAGACCGCCCGAAGCCGCGCCCGCACACCCATGAGGAGATCGTGAACACGTTCTAAGCCCGGCGCATGCACAGCGCAACAGCGAAAGGAATTTTTATGATTGAAATGAAAAACGTCTCCAAGTGGTACGGCAGCTTTCAGGTGCTGAACGAGTGCTCGACCAACATCGAAAAAGGCGAAGTGGTCGTGGTCTGCGGGCCGTCTGGCTCGGGCAAATCGACCTTGATCAAAACCATCAACGCGCTGGAGCCCATCCAGCAGGGCGAAATCTGGGTGAATGGCGTGGGCGTACACGACCCCAAAACCAACCTGCCCAAGCTGCGCAGCCAGGTGGGCATGGTGTTTCAGCACTTTGAGCTGTTTCCGCACCTGACGGTGACCGAGAACCTGACCATCGCCCAAATGAAGGTGCTGGGCCGCAACGACACCGATGCCAAGGCCCACGGCCTGAAATACCTTGAGCGCGTGGGCCTGCTGGCGCACCGGGACAAATTCCCCGGCCAGCTCTCGGGCGGTCAGCAGCAGCGCGTGGCGATTGCCCGGGCGCTGTCCATGGACCCCATCGTCATGCTGTTCGATGAGCCCACCAGCGCCCTCGACCCCGAAATGGTGGGCGAAGTGCTGGATGTGATGGTCAGCCTGGCCCATGAGGGCATGACCATGATGTGCGTGACCCACGAAATGGGCTTTGCCAAAAAAGTGGCCAGCCGCGTCATCTTTATGGACGTGGGCGGCAAGATGCTGGAGGACTGCTCGAAAGACGACTTCTTCGGCCACCCCGAGGCCCGCCAGCCGCGCACCAAGGATTTCTTAAGCAAAATCTTGCAGCATTGATTGCAGCGTGGCTGCTTTTGCTCCTTAAAAGAGAGCTGTTTGCGCTTTATCTATATAATTTTTATGGCTTAAAGCCTTATAAATCCATATAAATAAGCGCTTACAGCTCTCTTTTTTATATTATTTATATTTGCTCTTGCGCTTGAAACACCCACTGGCGCTGCGCAGCAAACACGGCATTGGGGTATTGCGGCTTGCCCCGGCTGCCGTTGTAGCGGCCCAAGGCCAAGTACATATTGCCTTTTTCGCGCTCCAGGTAGTGGCGCAGGATGACGCAGCCAAAGCGCAGATTGGTCTGCATGTGAAACAGCTTGCCGGGGTCGCCGTCGCCAATCACCCGCGTCCAAAACGGCATGATCTGCATATAACCCCGTGCCCCGGCGTGGGAGATGACGAATTTGCGAAAGCCGCTTTCCACCTGAATCAGCCCCAGCACCAGCGACACTTCCAGCCCGGCGCGGGTGGCCTCATACCACAGGGTTTGTAAAAAATCGCGGCGCACCTCCCAGTCGGGCATGCGCTTGCGCAGCTTGTCGCTGGTGGCGGTCAGCCAGCGCAGATACTGCAGGCGCGAATCGGTCGAGGCAAAAATCGGCTCTGGGGGCGAGAGCTCATTCACCGCCGCTTGCAGTGCCGAGCGCACCGAGTCGATCAGCGGCTCTTCAATCTGTGCCCCGGCCTGGGCCGGCAGCTGGGCCAAAGCCGCCCAGGCACCGGCCCCGAGCAAACAATGGCGGCGCGTGAGCAGGCCCATGGCGTTACAGCCCCAGCCGGGTTTTGAGTTGTGCCACCACGTCGGCCAGCGGCACGGGGGTGGCGGCGGCATCGCGCCGGTGTTGGTATTCGACCAGGCCCTCTTTCAGGCCTCGGTCGCCCAACACCACGCGGTGGGGTACGCCAATCAGCTCCCAATCGGCAAACATGGCCCCTGGGCGCTCGCCCCGGTCATCCAAAATGACATCCACGCCCAGCGCCAGCAGGTCGGCATAGAGTTTTTCGGCAGCTTGTTTGACCAATTCGCTGCGGTCCATGCCAATGGGGCAAAGCACCACGGTGAACGGCGCAATCGCATCGGGCCAGATGATGCCGCGCTCATCATGGTTTTGCTCGATGGCTGCGGCCGGCAGGCGCGTAATGCCAATACCGTAGCAACCCATTTCAAAATGCGTGGGTTTGCCGTTGTCTGCCAAGAAGGTGGCGTTCATGGCCTCGGAATATTTGGTGCCCAGGTAGAACACATGGCCAATTTCAATGCCGCGCTCAATGGCCAGCGGGCCTTGGCCGTCGGGCGAGGGGTCGCCAGCCACCACGTTGCGCAGGTCGGCCACCAGCGCGGGCTCGGGCAGGTCACGGCCAAAGTTCACGCCCCGGATGTGAAAGTCTTTTTCATTGGCACCGCAAATCCAGTCGGCCATCACAGCCACTTCCCGATCGACCACCAGTTTCACGGGTTTTTGCAAGTTCAGCGGCCCCAAATAGCCCGGCTCGCACCCGAAATGGTCTTGGATCTCTGCCAGGCTGGCAAAACGGAAGTTGGCCAAGCCATCGACTTTATTGACCTTGACCTCATTCATATCGTGGTCGCCACGCAGCAGCAGCAGCCAGACTTGGGTTTTAACAATTTCGCCTGCTTCATTGACCTCGTCCGTCGCCAGCACCAGAGATTTGATGGTGCGGGCCAGCGGCAAGCCCAGCTGATCGGCCACGGCCTGGCAGGTGCTGTTGCCGGGAGTGGCGATTTTTTCCAGCGCCTCGCTGGCCGCTGGGCGGGGGCCGGCGGGGGCCAAGCTCTCGGCTTTTTCGATGTTGGCGGCGTAATCGCTGTTCGGGCAGTACACGATGGCATCTTCACCGGTGGCAGCAATCACCTGAAACTCTTCGCTCAAGTCCCCGCCAATGGCACCACTGTCGGCCCGCACGGCACGGTATTGCAGGCCAAAACGGTCAAAAATGCGCTGGTAAGCATCGCGCATGGTTTGGTAGCTGGCTTGGGCGCTGTCGCGGTCTTTGTCGAAGGAGTAGGCATCCTTCATGGTGAATTCGCGCCCGCGCATCAGGCCAAACCGGGGGCGGCGCTCGTCGCGGAATTTGGTTTGAATTTGGTACAGATTCTTGGGCAGCTGCTTGTAGCTTTTGAACTCTTGGCGGGCGATGTCGGTGACCACTTCTTCGCTGGTCGGTTGAATCACAAAATCGCGCCCGTGGCGATCCTGAAAGCGCAGCAGCTCAGGCCCCATTTTGTTAAAGCGCCCCGTCTCTTGCCATGCCTCTGCCGGCTGCACTACGGGCATGGTCACTTCAATTGCTCCGGCGCGATTCATCTCCTCGCGCACGATGGCTTCGACTTTGCGGATCACGCGCAGGCCCATGGGCATGTAGCTGTACACGCCAGCACCGAGCTTTTTAATCATCCCCGCACGGGTCATGAGTTGGTGGCTGACGATCTCAGCGTCGGCAGGCGCTTCCTTCAGGGTCGAGATTAAAAAATGCGAAGCTTTCATAGCAATGAGGCCGGTAGTAAGAGCGTGGTAGTGCAGGAAATGGGCATGGCCCGCTTGCCGAGAGCAAGGGGCCATGCATAATGAACCCAAGTTAAAAATTGGGGTTTGATTATGCTTGACCGGGACGGATTTCGCCCAAACGTCGGCATCATCTTGCTCAACCAGAAGAACCAGGTGTTCTGGGGCAAACGCATACGCACACACAGTTGGCAGTTTCCGCAAGGTGGCATTGATCGGGGTGAATCGCCCGAGCAGGCCATGTTCCGAGAACTGCACGAGGAAGTCGGGCTCCAGCCTGAACATGTGCGCATCGTGGCCCGCACCCGCGACTGGTTGCGCTACGAGGTGCCAGACCGATTTATACGCCGCGAAGCACGCGGCCATTACCGAGGGCAAAAGCAAATTTGGTTCTTGCTGCAGCTTACGGGCTACGACTGGAATCTGAACTTGCGGGCCACCGACCACCCCGAGTTTGATGCTTGGCGTTGGAACGATTACTGGGTGCCGCTGGAAGTGGTCGTGGAATTTAAACGCGGTGTGTACGAGATGGCGCTGACCGAGTTGGCCCGCTTCTTACCGCGCGGCGAGCAGCCGCGCAACCGCTACCTGCGCGGCGGTATGCGCAATCGCGAAGGCGAGCGCGAAGGTGAACGGCGTGAGCTGCGCGGCCCAGATGCTGGTCTTGAGCCGACCCGCAGCGCTTTGCGCACCCCCTGGGCCCCCGGCAACCTGCCCATGGCTTTACCCCCCGGGGCCAGCTTTGATCCTGAGCCGCCCTCCGGCACTATCTAAAATTTCAGATGCACGTAATGGCCCTGCGGGGCCATTTTTGCGCCTGAATCAAAATAAAGAACGATCGTTCTTTTAATTCGACTACACTGCAACTTTCCTGTCGTTTTTACAAATTTTGTTTTGGAGACCCGCCATGTCCGATTTGCACGCTGCCTTTGAAGATGCCGTAAAAAACTCCACCAGCCTGAGCGAGCGCCCTGACAACGCCACGCTGCTGAAAATTTACGCCTTGTACAAGCAAGCGACCGAGGGGGATAACGAAGCCAAAAAACCCAGCTTCACCGATATGGTGGGCCGCGCCAAGTGGGATGCTTGGGAAAAGCTCAAAGGACAAAGCCTGGACGAAGCCAAGCAAGGCTATATCGACCTGATTACCTCGCTGCGCTAAAAACAGCGCATGCTGGACACAACGGCCGGAATGGCCGTTTTTTTATGCGCCGAGCGCGGCATTCCCTGACTACACTTGACAGATCAGGGAGTGGCTATGAGTGGTTTAAGTTGGATATTGATCATTGGGGCAGGCATTTTTTGGTTGCAAACCAATGAGCAGCGCCGTCGCATGGGATTGCTGGCCAAGCATTTGGCCCCCACGCGGGTAGAAAAAATTCTTGGCACCTTGATTGATGGTTACCTCAAGGCGCTGGAGTTCCAAGACCCTGAGCGCCAGCAGCACGCCTGGAATGCCTTGGGGCGGCAAGAGCAAGAATTGGTGGAGCATTTCCAGCGTTTTGCCGATGGTTTTGCCACAGAAAGCGCCGAAGCCACTCGGGTGAGTACCTTGCCCCTGGGCTTGCCGCTGCTGGACCGCATCTTGCCCGCCTACACCTTTGACATGCGCCAGGCCCTGGCGCTGCATGCCCAGGCCATTCGCGCTGCCTGCGCCCCGGAAGGGCTGGATGCAGCGGCCCGGCGCGATTTTGCATTCACCATGACTGCCGAGCTGCTACTGATGCAGCACACCTGCCATTGGTTTGGTAAAACACGCACGATTGCCTCGATTCGGCTGGTCACACGGCATAAAACCCAGTACGAGCAGGTGCTCGCTTCGGTCGCACCGACCACACGGCGGGCGTATTTGAAGTTGATTGGCGACAGCAATTAGCCACTAAGGGCTGTGCCGAATGACTTTTTCAGGATAAGCGCGGCACAATGGCTTTCGGGATGAATCAAAACTACTCACAAAAGAAAGGGAATCTGTATGTACACCTTCCAATCGCGTGCAGCAGCTGATTTGCTGATGCTGGAGGCCACTGCCAAACACATCTTGCAGTTGCTGGACAAAACACCTGGCGAGCCCGGGATCATCACGGTGGCGCAAATTCCCGCAGCCTTGGAGACCCTGGCCAAGGCGGTTGAGGCCGATGAAGCGCGGCGCAAAGCGCTGGAGCTGGCCGCGCAGTCGCCCGATGCGGCGACCAGTGCCAAAGCGGGTGCGGAATCGGCCGAGTTGGGGGCTATCAGCTTGCGCCAGCGGGTGGCTCCTTTGGCGGACATGCTGCGCGCCAGCTTGGCCGAAAACAAAGACCTGACCTGGACACCGAAAAAGTAAGCCGGTCTTTCGCCCCCCTCACCCACAAAAAAACCGCTGTGTTGAGCAGCGGTTTTTTTATGGCTGGCGCACTGCCGCTAGGGCTGCTTAATGCTCACGTGCAAAACGCTTGCCGCCACGGGGTTCATAAGGCTTGCCAGCGGGTTTGCCGCCACCAAAATTACCACCGCCGCGGCGCTCACCGTCAAAGCGGCGCACTTCGCTGCGCTCGCCAAAGGGTTTGCCACGGCCAAAGCCTTCGCCATCGCGGCGGGGGGCGAACTCACGCGCAGGTGCAGCGCCAAAGTCGCGGCTACCGCCTTCGCGATTGCCAAAACCACGGCTGGCACCAAAGTCACGGCTGCCGCCTTCACGATTGCCAGCTTCGCGGTTGCCAAAGCCACGGCCAGCACCAAAGCCACCACGATCACCACCTGCATCACGGAAATCGCGCTGGGGACGGTCACCAAAGCGGGGACGCTCGCTGTCACGGCCAAAGCCGCCGCCAGCAGCACCGCCAAACCCACTCTTGCGGCCATAGCTGCTGCCGCCGCCAAAACCACCCTCGCGGCGTGGCGCGCCTTCGCTGCGGCCACCGCGGAAGCCACCGCGGTCGTTGCCACCTGCACCACGGCGGCCTTCGGAGCCGCTGGGGAAGCGTTGCTGTGGCTCCAGTCCTTCAATGGTCTCGGGTTTGAATTGCAGGCGGGTAAAGCCTTCAATATCAAAAATACGGCGGCGGTCACGGAATTCGGCAAAGGTCACGGCCATGCCTTCGCGCCCAGCGCGGCCGGTGCGGCCAATGCGGTGGGTGTAGTCCTCGGCCTTCATGGGCAGACCGTAGTTGAAGACGTGGGTGATGGTGGGCACATCAATACCGCGTGCCGCCACGTCGGTGGCAACCAGAATCTGAATTTGCCCTTCACGCAGTGCCCGCAGACGGCGGTTGCGCAGCCCTTGGCTCAATGCGCCATGCAAAGCGGCGGCCGAGAAACCGGCCTCTGCCAAGTCTTGCGCCAGGCCGTCGCACTCCACTTGGGTGGAGGCAAACACGATGGCCTGGTTGATGGTGGTGTCACGCAGCCAGTGGTCCAGCAGCTTGCGCTTGTGCTGGGCATGGTCAGCCCAGTACAGTTTTTGCTGGATGTTGTCGTGGCCCTGCTGGGGCGTGGCGATGGTGATTTTTTGCACATTGGCACCGCCGTCGTGCATCACGCGCATGGCCAGCTGCTGAATGCGCGGCGCAAAGGTGGCGCTGAACATCATGGTTTGCTTGCGCTGGGCGGTCATCTGGTGGACCTCTTCCAGATCATCGGCAAAACCCAGGTCGAGCATGCGGTCGGCCTCATCGACCACCAAGAACTGCACCTTGTCCAGCTTGATTTGCAGGCTGCGCTGCAAGTCCAGCAAACGGCCCGGCGTGGCCACGACCAAATCGGCGTTTTGCAGCTTGGCAATTTGTAGTTGGTAGGGCATGCCACCGACGACGTTGGCCACACGCAGATTTTTGCAGTGCTTGACCAGCTCAATGGCATCTTGCGCCACCTGTTGGGCCAGCTCACGGGTGGGGCACAGCACCAAGGCACCGGGCACGGCCGCCTTGAAATTGCGCGATTGCATGGGGTTTTTGCGCTTGGCACGCTTGGGGGCGGCCTCGCCGCTGGCAGCCGCTTGGGCACGCTGGCGCTCAAATTCGGCTTGCTCGGCAGCGGCTTCGATGGCTTTTTGTGCGATCAGGGTATTGAGCACGGGCAGCAAGAAAGCAGCCGTTTTGCCCGAGCCGGTTTGGCTGGACACCATCAAGTCGATGCTGGCTTCGTCGGCCTTGCCACTGCCCATGGCCAGGGGAATGGCTTTGGCTTGCACTTCGGTGGGCTGGGTGTAGCCCAGATCGGAGACAGCACGAACCAGTGCGGCATCCAGGCCCAAAGCGGTAAAAGGGTTGGGGCCTTCGGCCACAGCGGCCACCGCAGGGGCAGCAGATTCAATAACCACGGCAGGAGCAGACACGGCCACGTCAGCCACGATGGGCTGGTCTAAAGTTTCAGTATTCATAGTGATGCAATAACAACGCGGCCATGCCACTGCCCTTTGCGCAGTGGAGATCAAAAAGGATGGCTACGTTTTTGACGGTTACGGGGAACAACATCCACCGTCAAACATTCCGTCTGATGCTTTTGGGCTGCAGGGTGCAGCGGCATCGCGGTGGGCCTGGATGGTTCTAATGCGGGCACTGGGCTGTAAAAGCTTGAAAGCGCCGTGGCATGAACGTGCCCGGTAGTGTGATGGGAAGATGTAACAAATCTGCCAAAGAGTTCTAGGGGTAACCCTTAAGGCAAGCCAGCGATTCTAGCCGAGTTACTGATTTTTGTCACGGCAATAAAAAATGCTGGCGGTAGTGCTGCAATTCGTCAATGGATTCAAGCACATCGGCCAAAGCGGTATGGCGCTGGGCTTTTTTAAAAGATTTGACGGCCTCGGGCTTCCAGCGCCGGGCCAGTTCTTTCAAGGTGCTTACGTCCACATTGCGGTAGTGCAGGTAGGCCTCCAGCTTGGGCATGTAGAGCGCCAAAAAACGCCTGTCTTGTCCAATGCTGTTGCCGCACAGCGGCACTTTGCTCTTGGGGACGTACTGGCGCAGGAAGGTGAGCAACTGCTCTTGCGCATCCTCTTCGCTCAGGGTAGAGGCTTTGACCTTGTCGATCAGGCCACTGCGCCCGTGTGTGCCTTTGTTCCAGGCATCCATGGCGTTTAGCAGCTCATCACTTTGGTGAATCACCAGCACCGGGCCAGGCACGCGCACTTGGAGATTGGCATCGGTGACGACCACAGCAATTTCGATGATGCGTTCGGTGGCGGGGTTCAGCCCCGTCATCTCGCAATCGATCCACACCAAATTAAGGTCGGACTTGGGCAAATGGGGAACGGCAGGAGGGCTGACAACAGCCGGGGTTTCACTGGAAGCGGGGGAAAGCATAGACAAATTGTCGCCTACACTCGCGCCACATGTCGTCCTCCAGCCTCTTTTCCCCCAGTTTTCTCCTCACAGCGGCCTTTGCCTGCGCCTTGGCGCTGCAACTTTTGGCCCAAGTGGGTTTGCTCACCCGCCAAGTGCGCCATGTGGCCCGCCACCGCAGTGCCGTGCCTGCCGCATTTGCTGAAAAAATCACCCTGGCCGCGCACCAAAAAGCGGCCGACTACACCTTGGCCAAAGCGCAAGTGGGCCTGCTGCAACTGGCCTGGGGGGCCATGCTGCTTTTGGGTTGGACGCTGTTGGGCGGGCTGGATGCCCTGCACCAGGCACTGCTGGCCGCCATGGGGCCTGGGCTGGGGCAGCAAATTGCGCTGGTGGCGGCGTTTGCCTTGATTTCCGGCGTGTTGGAGTTGCCGTTTTCGCTCTACCAAACCTTTGTGGTGGAGCAGCGCTTTGGCTTTAACCAAAGCACGCTGGGCCTGTGGCTGGCGGATGTGTGCAAAAGCAGCGTGTTGGCCGCCGTGATTGGCCTGCCCCTGGTGGCTGCCGTGCTGTGGCTGATGCAAGCCGCCGGCAGCCTGTGGTGGCTGTGGGCCTGGGGGCTGTGGACGGGCTTTCAGCTGTTGCTGATGTGGATTTTCCCGACCTTTATCGCACCACTGTTCAACAAATTTCAGCCCCTGGAAGATGCGGCCCTGAAAGAGCGCGTTACCACCTTGATGCAGCGCTGCGGCTTTGCCGCCAAGGGCTTGTTTGTGATGGATGGCAGCCGCCGCTCGGCCCACGCCAATGCTTATTTCACCGGCCTGGGCAATGCCAAGCGCGTGGTGTTCTACGACACGCTATTAAAAAAACTCAACGTCGATGAGGTCGAAGCGGTGCTGGCGCACGAGCTGGGCCACTTCAAACACCGCCACATCACCAAACGCATGCTGGGCATGTTTGCCCTCAGCCTGGGCGGGCTGGCGCTGCTGGGCTGGGTCAGCCAGCAGCCGTGGTTTTATACCGGCCTGGGCGTGGCCCCCTCACTGGCCTTGGCCCTGGGGTCGAGCAGCAGCATGCTAAGCGGGGCGCAAATGGGCCACATCCCTGGCGTGGCGCTGCTGCTGTTTTTGCTGGTGGTGCCGGTGTTTAGTTTTTGGCTGGCACCGCTGATGGCGCATTTTTCGCGCCGCGATGAATTTCAGGCCGATGCCTACGCCGCCGCCCAAGCGCAGCCGGCAGCCCTGGCCAGTGCGCTGCTCAAGCTGTATGAGGACAACGCAGCCACCCTCACCCCGGACCCGCTGTATGCCCGCTTTTACTATTCACACCCCCCAGCAGTAGAGCGCTTAGCGCAGCTACAGCGCCAAGAAAGCCGTGTATGAGTCGTAAAAATAGCGCCAAATCAGCGCCAGCTGCTAGCAATACAGAAGGTGTGGGCTTGCAAGAGGGCTTGGTCGTGGGCAGCCATGGCCGCCACTGCGTGGTGGAGAGCGCCGATGGCAACCGCCGCATCTGCCACCCCCGGGGCAAAAAAAATCAAGCCCTGGTCGGTGACCGCGTGCTGTGGCTGCCTGCCCCGCCAGGCCAGGGGGAGGAGGGCAGCATCGAAAAAGTACAGGCGCGGCGCAATCTGCTCTACCGCCAGGACGAGATTCGCACCAAATCTTTTGCGGCCAATATTGACCAAGTGCTGATCCTGATCGCGGCCGAGCCGGTGTTCTCTGAAAGCCAACTGGCCCGCGCCTTGATTGCCGCAGAGGCCGCTGGCATTCCCCCCATCATTGCCCTGAACAAAAGTGATTTAACCGTGCCCTTTGCCCAGGCCTGGGAGCGCTTGGCGGCGTACCGCGCCATCACCGATGGCGAGGGGCAGCTGCACTACCGCACGCTGGGGCTGAATCTGGCCCAGCCCAGTGATGCACAAACCGCCCTGCTGGCCCAGCTGTTGGCCGACAAAGCCACCTTGGTGCTGGGGCCGTCCGGTTCGGGCAAGAGCACGCTGATCAATCTGCTCATTCCCCAAGCACAGGCGGCGACGGGGGAAATCTCGCAAGCGCTCAACTCGGGCCGCCACACCACCACCACCACCACCTGGTACTGGCTGGATGGCGCGCGGCGCAGCGCCTTGATTGATTCGCCCGGCTTTCAAGAATTTGGCCTGCGCCACATTGCCCCCACAGCGCTGGCGCACTTTATGCCCGACATTCACCAGCACGCCAGCAGCTGCAAGTTCTACAACTGCACCCACTTGCACGAACCCGGTTGCGCTGTGCTGGCACAGGTGGGGCACAGCATCAACGCCCAACGGCATCGGCTGTATGCCGCATTGTTTGAAGAGCTGTCTGCGCCTGTGAATTATTGATTTCAGGCTATTAAAGCCATGAAATTGTTGATATACAAGCGGTGACAGCTATCTAAATATTAAAACCGAAAAACATCCAGCGTGCGCCGCAACACCCCCGTGCTGCCGTCCATGCGCTCGGCCGACTGGGCATAGTCGTGCGCCATGCGGGCGTTGTCCTGGGTGACGTGGTCCAGATCGGCCAGCGCCACATTCACCTGGGCGATGCCCGCGCTTTGTTCGGTCATGGTGACCAGCATGCCTTGCATTTCCTGGCGCACCTGTTGCACCGCCTGCACCGACTGGCCCATGGATTGGCTGGCCGACTGCATTTGCGCTGCGCTGCGGCTAATTTGGTCGGTCGAGCCGGCAATCAGCTGGCGGATTTCCCCCGCCGCCTTGGCGCTGTTTTGCGCCAGATTGCGCACCTCAGCGGCCACCACGGCAAACCCTCGGCCTTGCTCCCCGGCGCGGGCGGCCTCGACGGCGGCATTCAAGGCCAAGATATTGGTTTGAAAAGCAATGCTTTCGATGGTGGAGATGATGTGCCCCATCTGCTGGGACGATTGCTGCAGCTCTTGCATCAACTGCTGGCTGCGCTGCATGGCTTGTTCGCTTTCGGTGGAGAGCTGGGCACTGCGCTCGGTCTCGCGCTGAATTTGCTCTGTTGTTTGCCGACTTTGCGCAATGGTTTGGGCCATTTGCTCCATGGCGGTGGCCGTCTCTTGCAAGTCCTGCGCTTGGCGATCCGTGCATTCGGACAAGCGCCCTGCACCCTCGGTCAGCTCCCGGGCCACGGCATTGAAGCCATCAATTTCGTGTTTGGCATCGCCAAACACGGCCCGCAGGTTGATGTGGATTTGCTTCATTCGCTCCTGCAGCAAGCCCAGTGGATGCGGTGGCAAATCTTTGGGCAAGGTGCCCGATAGCTCACCGCTGGCGATTTCAGCGCTCAGGGCATGAATGGCCTCCAATGGCTGGGTAATGCGCCGGTGCAACCAGCCCAGCGCCATCGCCGACCAGCCCAGCAGCAAGGCGGTCAATACGCCCAGCTGCCAAGGTGCCGTCCATCCCAGCAGGGGAAACAGCAGCGCCAAGACCACCAGCGGCAGCTGCAAAACGGCTTGGCGCTGGGTCAAACTCAGGCGCTGCAACTTGCCCCACTGGTTGCGCCAGCCAAAGACGCGAATGCGGCCGCCGTGCAGAATAAAGCGCGGTTTGGCACGGCTGCGCTGGGCCACGATGTCTGCGTAGAGTTTTTGGGCCTCGGCAATTTCTTGGTCGCTGGCCCGGGCACGCACCGACATATAACCAATCGGTTTGCCCGCTTGCAGCACCGGGGTAACGTAGGCCCGCACCCAATAATGGCCACCGCCATGGCGCGCATTTTTCACCGTGCCTTGCCAAATGCGACCATGCCCAATGGTGGCCCACAGATCCTTGAAAATTTCGGACGGTACGTCTGGGTGGCGTACGATGCTGTGCGGCTGCCCCATCAGGTCGTGCTTGCTAAAGCCACTGACCTGCTCAAACGCCTCATTGCAGTGGGTGATGCGCCCTTGCTTGTCGGTGGTGGACATCAAGAGCATGGACTCTGGAAAATCGTAACCCCGACCCACCGAGGAAGCGCTTTGCGCGCCCGCCCGGTGCGATGGCAAAGACGAGAAAGCAGCTGCCGCAGTGGCAGCAGACTGTGTCGATAAATCAGCAATAGAGCGCATAGGGCCTCACTGTGTAAAGCACATTGGCCAAAACCAATGTTTGGATGAATGTGCTGTGCAGCCGCTGATACTAGAAGTTTTTTGTGTCTAGAAGAACCGTGCTAACAACGGTTTAACACCAATCCAACAAAAAGCCTATGTCTTTGTTGAGGCAGATCAATTAACCCAATAAGCGCCCCAGGGTTAATAGCGCCAGCAGTAGCAGCCACACCGCCACCAAGCGCCATACCAAGCCCACCAAGCTGTACAAATGCTGCATTTGAGGTGCCAGGCCGTTGGGCATGCCGTACGCCCCCAGATCAATGTGCAGTGCCCCAGCCGTGGCTGCGATCACCAGGCCATCGTTGTCCTGGGGGGCTTTTTGCGCATAGGTGCGCCACCCGGCCAGGGTGTCTTCAAAGCTTCCAACAACCGCAAAGCCAATGGCCGTTAAGCGGGCGGGCAGCCAATCGAGCCACCACCAGGCACGCTGCACTGCCGCTTGCAGGCGTTCACTGACCGGTTGCACCCCCGCACTGGGCTGGGCCGACCAGTCGCGCCCCAAATATTCCGCTGTGCGGTAGAGCACCGCACCCGCCGGCCCCAAGCCCAACAGCATGGAGAGGGTGAACCACACAAATACGCCAAATACATGGCGGTGGGCTTGCACCACGGAGTGGGCCACCACCTGCTCCAGCAAGCCTTGCTCAGTCGGTGCGGGATCGGCCTGTGGGTGCCAGTGGGCAAAGGCGCTGCGTGCGGCAGGCAAATCGCCCTCGGTCAAGGCATCGCGAATGGCCGTGAAATGGTGGCTAAATTGCCGGAACCCCAAGGTGAGGTAAAGAATTGCCACGTTCCACAGCAGCGCCAGCGGCCAGCCAACCGTGGCCAACAGCAGCCAATACACCCCCATGGCCGCCAGGACGGGCACCAGCACGGCGGTGCCTACGGCCAGCCAGGGCGAGGTGGCAAGAACTTGCTCACTTTCATCGACTTGGGCATCCAAGCTGCGGCGCACCGAGACGGCCCAGGCTTTCAAACCTTGGTAAGCGGGGTTATCACGCTGCAGGGGGCGGGCCTGCTCCAGCATCAAGGCAAACAGGATGGCAAAAAAACTCATGCCGTCGATCATAGCGGCCACCAGCGGCACATGAGGTGTTTATTGCGCAGCCATAAAGCGGTAAAAGTTGCGCAGCATGCCCGCCGTGGCACCCCAGATAAAGTGCTCAGCCCCCAAGGGGTCGTGCGGGTCTTTGTAGGGCATGGCAAACCATTCGCGCTCACGCCCTTGCCAGAACATGCGGTGGCGTTGGTGGTTGGCTGGATCGAGGATGAAGGCCAGCGGCACTTCAAACACCTGGGCCACCTCCTGCGGATTGGGCTTGAGTGGCTGGGGCGGCACCAGGGCCACCACAGGGGTTACGTTGAACGCCGAGCCCGTGGTGTACACCGGCAGGCTGCCCAGCACCTGGGCGCGCTGCGGGGCCAAGCCCACCTCTTCCCAGGCTTCGCGCAAGGCGGTGGCGATGGCATCGCGGTCTTCAGGGTCGGTACGCCCTCCTGGGAACGCCACTTGCCCTGAGTGGCTGGAAAGCTGCGCGCTGCGCTGGGTCAGCAGCACCGTTAGCCCGCCAGTGCGCTGCACCAGGGGCAAAAGCACAGCCGCTTCAGCCACAGGGCGCTCAACAAAGGCCGGCTCGCCACGCAACTCTGGCTGCCACACCGGGGGCTTGGCAAAGCGCTGGCGCAGGGCTTGCTCGGTTTGTGCCTGGTGGGCCACCGCGGGCAAGTGGCTATCGCGGCCAGAAATCGGTACTTGCCGGGGGTCGAACGATGGAATGCCGACAGGGCGCTGAAAACCGGGGGAAGAAGAGGGGGAAGACATAGCAAAAACAAAAAAGCCGCCACAGCAAAACTGTAGCGGCTTTTGTCCAGTCCCATGTTCCCCTGCTGGGCAGGGGGGCGGTGCTTACTCAGCAGCAGCAGGGGCTGCGGCGGCCACAGCCGCTTTGCGCTGGGGCAGTTTTTCCTTGATGCGGGCTTTCTTGCCAGTCAGACCACGCAGGTAGTACAGCTTGGCACGGCGCACGTCACCACGGCGCTTGACTTCGATTTTGGCGATCAGGGGCGAGTAAGTTTGGAAGGTACGTTCCACACCCTCACCGTTGGAGATCTTGCGCACAATGAAGCCGCTGTTGAGGCCACGGTTGCGCTTGGCGATCACCACACCTTCGTAAGCCTGCACGCGCTTGCGGCTGCCTTCGACGACGTTCACGCTCACGATGACGGTGTCACCAGGGTTGAAGTCAGGGATCTCTTTGTTCAAACGAGCAATTTCTTCTTGCTCAAGGGTTTGCAGCAAATTCATGGTTCATCCACATTGATCGTAACCGCGCCGAAATTGGCAAGTGCCGGGATTGGCACCATAAGCTGCAAAACATTTTGCAGCGGCCGGAAAGAGGATCAAAGAACCGCGCATTATAGCAATCCCCCAATAAGGAGCAACTAATGCCCTGCAATACCGGCATCGTCCGGCGCAGCTGGCAGCGTGCGCAAGAAGGCCTCGTCCTGCGCTGTTAAACGCCCTTGGCGGCGGGCTTGTTGCAGCAGTTGCGGGCGCTGCTGGGCGGTGAGGCGCAGGCTTTGCTCACGCCGCCAGCGTTCAATGTGGGCATGGTGGCCCGACAGCAGCGGCGCAGGCACGCTGTGGCCTTGCCACACTTCGGGGCGGGTGTAGTGCGGGCAATCGAGCAAACCATCCAAGGCCGGATTAAAACTGTCTTGCTGAAAGCTGCCCGCGTCATTGAGCACCCCAGGTTGCAGGCGGGTGATGGCATCGAGCAGCACCAGCGCGGCCAGCTCACCGCCGGAGAGAACAAAATCCCCCAGGCTGATTTGGTGGGTGACGTTGGCATCAATAAAGCGCTGGTCGATGCCTTCGTAACGCCCACACAGCAAAATGGCCCCGCTGCTCTGGGCCCACTGCGCCACCGCGCCATGGTGCAAGGTGTGACCAATGGGTGAAAACAGCACCACAGGCACCGCCTCCTCCTCGGGCAGCGCTTGCGCCCGGCTTTGCTGGGCGGCATCCAGGCAGCGCTGCAGCGGATCGGCCAGCATCACCATGCCAGGGCCGCCGCCAAAAGGGCGGTCATCCACCCGGCGGTAATTGCCCTCGGCAAAATCGCGCGGATTCCATAAATGCACTTCGACCTGGCCGCTGGCAAAGGCACGGCGGGTCACGCCGTTTTCAAGAAATGGCGCAAACATTTGCGGGAACAGGGTCAGGATGTCAAAGCGCATGGCCCAGTCGGCAGTCTTAGTAATCCAGTTGCCAATCGGCGACGATGGTTTTGCCCGGCAGATCAACACTGTCGATATAGGCATCGACAAAAGGAATCATGCGCTCGATCGTTTTGCCCTCAAGCGTTTGACTGAGCACCAGCACGGTTTGCGGGCCGGTGGACAGCAGGTCTTTGACCACGCCCAGCACCACGCCCTCGCGGTTGCGCACTGTCAGCCCGAGTAAATCAACCCAGTAATACTCACCATCTTCGGCCTTCGGAAAATGCTCGCGGGCCACAAAAATACGGGCGCCGCGCAAGGCTTCGGCGTGGTTGCGGCTGACCACGTCCAGACTGGTGGCCACCAGGCCATCGCCATGCCAGCGAATTTGCTTGACGGGCAGGATGACGGTGCCCGCAAAGGTTTTGGCGCCTTTTTCTGCGGGCTGCAAAAACCATTGCGGCGCAGCCATCAACGCCTGCGGATCGCTGCTGAAGGCTACAACCTTGAACCAGCCCTTCACCCCCCAAGCATCGGCAATGCGCCCAACTTCAACGGCATCGCTGGGCAGGTCGGTGGCAGATAACAGGGGCAATTCGCTCATAAACAACTCATTGAATCCATAAAAAAAGCCCCGTCAGCGATGCTAACGGAGCTTTGCTTGCAGTCAGAAGCGCGAGGCTTAGCGACCGCTAGTTAGGCAGCCACTTTGGCAGCAGCTTGCTTGACCAGACGCTCAACGGTGTCCGAAGCTTGCGCACCAACGCTCTTCCAGTAAGCCACGCGGTCCAGCGCCAGGCGCAGGCCTTCTTCAGCGCCACGGGCGTTGGGGTTGTAGAAACCCAGGCGCTCGATGAAAGCGCCGTCGCGACGCACACGCTTGTCAGCGGCAACGATGTTGAAGAACGGGCGGGCTTTGGAGCCGCCGCGGGAAAGTCGGATGACGACCATGGTTATTCCTTCGGGTGGTGGTAAATTTTTCAACGTTTGAGACACGCGACATGGCCACCCGGCCAGCGACACGCCGAAAACGCGCGATTATATAGGAAAAGAAGAGGAGAGGGCGATTTTAAAAAAAGAGCTGCACGCGCTTTAAAAACAAAGGTTTTAGCATGTAAATGCATTTCAACCTTTGTAAATACATCGTAAGCAGCTTCTTTTTTTAATACAGCTGCAAGCTGATCCAGTAGGCAATCGAGGCCACAAAGGCGCTGGCCGGAATGGTCAAAAGCCACGCCCAGACGATGTTGCCCGCTACGCCCCAGCGCACGGCACTGGCCCGCTGGGTGGAGCCCACGCCCACAATCGCCCCCGTGATGGTGTGCGTGGTCGAGACCGGCACGCCCAGAAAGGTGGCCACAAACAGGGTCAGGGCACCGCCGGTTTCGGCGCAGAAGCCGCCCACGGGTTTGAGTTTGGTGATCTTTTGCCCCATGGTTTTAACGATGCGCCAGCCGCCAAACATGGTGCCAAAGCCAATGGCGGCGTAGCAGCTGATGATGACCCAGGTGGGGGGGCTGGCCTCGCTGGCCGAGGTGTAGCCCGTGGCAATCAGCAGCAACCAGATGATGCCGATGGTTTTTTGGGCATCGTTGCCGCCGTGGCCCAGAGAGTAAGCACCCGCCGAGACCAGTTGCAGTTTGCGAAACAGGCCATCGACCCGGTTGGGGCGGGCGCGGCGAAAAACCCAGGCAACGAGCACCATCATCAACGAACCGAGCAAAAAGCCCAGCAGCGGCGAAATGACAATAAACGCCACTGTTTTCAAAATTCCGCCAGCAATCAGGGCGCTGAAACCGCCCTTGGCCAAGCCCGCGCCCACCAGCCCACCGATCAAGGCGTGCGAGGAGCTGGACGGGATGCCGTAATACCAGGTGATAAGGTTCCACGTAATGGCCCCCACCAGTGCGCCGAAGACCACGTGGGTATCGACAATGTCGGCCTCGACGATGCCTTTGCCGACGGTGGCGGCCACACTCAGGTGAAAGACGAAGATCGCGGCAACGTTAAAAAATGCGGCAAACAGCACCGCTTGGCCCGGTTTGAGCACGCCGGTGGAGACAACGGTGGCAATGGAGTTGGCAGCATCATGAAACCCGTTCATGAAGTCGAACACCAAGGCCATTGTTACCAGCAGGATGACCACCCATAGGGCAGCTTGTATGGGTTCCATAATCCGGAATTCCTTGTTGTGCTGGGAAAAATCAGGCGTTTTCGAGGACGATGCCCTCAACCACCTTGGCAACGTCTTCGCATTTATCGGTGACCGACTCCATCAGCTCATAGAGCACCTTGAGCTTGAGCAGCTCGCGCATGTCTTGCTCTTCACGGAACAGCTTGCTCATGGCCGAGCGCAGGACGCGGTCCGCGTCGGATTCGACCTTGTCGATTTCATTGCACAGCTTGAGTGCGGCCTCGGCCGTTTTGCTATCGCTGACGCGGTCCAGCAGCTTGACCACATCACGCACCAGCTCACAGCAACGCATGTTCAGCCCCGTCAGCTCAATGACTTCGGGGGTCATCACGCGCACGTCGTAGAGGAACATGGTGTCGGCGCTGTCCTGAATCAGGTCGGCCACATCGTCCATGGTGTCGATCAAGGCATGGATGTGCTCGCGATCCAGGGGGGTGATGAAGGTTTGGTGCAAGGTGCGATTGACTTCATCGGTTACACGGTCAGCGGCTTGCTCGGCCTCATCGACCGCTTGGTTGAATTTCTCGCGCAGCTCAACATCGCTGTAGTTCTCCACCAGCTCAGAAAATGCTTGCGCTGCTTCAACCATGCGCTGGGCGTGCTGGTTGAACATTTCAAAAAAATTGCCTTCGCGCGGCAATAGCTTGCCAAACAGCATGAACGCTCCTTCGGATGGATTGCGTAATAGATTAAACCCAGTGTGCCCGTCACGCAGGAAGCACACCAGCTCTGGGATGGCTGCTCCTGGGCCTGACACCATCAAGTCAGGATGCAGCCGATATAAAAGCCAGGCAAGCATGGATGCCTACCTGGCCAAGTGGCGCAATTTTCCACGACAGCGGTGCTGCTGCGACGGAAGAACCTAGGCATAACCCTAGGGAGTGCTAGAAAAGCAGGGGGCGAAAAACTTCAATTTTTAATATTTGTTGAATTTTTTCAATGGCTTATAAATTTATAAAACAAAAGATAACAATTTTTTGTTTTTTGTTGTTTCACTGCAACGCGCTGGGCAGGCCATGCCCCAGCCGCTCGCCCAGGCGGATTGGGCTCATTTGGCTTCTTTGGCCAGAGGTGGGGGTGGGGTTGGTGCCTGTGCCTGTGCCTGTGCATTGCGCTGGCGCAGCGTGTGCAGCTTCTCGCCAATCTTGATTTCCAGCCCGCGCGCTACCGGCTCATACAGCGGGGGCGGCTGCAGGCCTTCAGGAAAATAGTTTTCTCCGGCGGCAAAGCCATCGGCCTCATCGTGGGCGTAGCGGTAGCCTTTGCCATAGTCCAGTTGCTGCATGAGTTTGGTTGGCGCATTGCGCAAGTGCAGCGGCACGGGGCGGCTGCCATCGTTTTGCACCAGGACCCGGGCGCGTTTGTAGGCGATGTAGCCTGCATTGCTTTTGGGCGCAGCCGCCAGGTACAGCACGGCTTGGGCCAGGGCCAATTCGCCTTCCGGGCTGCCCAGGCGCTCATAGGTGTGCGCGGCATCATTGGCCATTTGCAAGGCCCGGGGGTCTGCCAGGCCAATGTCTTCCCAGGCCATGCGCACAATGCGCCGCGCCAGATAGCGTGGATCAGCCCCGCCATCGAGCATGCGCACCAGCCAGTACAGGGCGGCATCGGGGTCGGAGCCGCGCACGCTTTTGTGCAGGGCGCTGATGGTGTCGTAGAACTGTTCGCCGCCCTTGTCGTAGCGGCGCAATTGTTGGCCCAGCACCTGCTTTAGCCAGGCGGTGGTGATTGCGTGGACACCGGCCTGTTCAGCGCTCACCGCCAACGTCTCCAGGGTATTGAGCAACCGCCGGGCATCGCCATCGGCATAGGCCACCAGGGTTTGCAATGCTTCTTTTTCGATAGCTGGTAGCGCTTGTGCAGTCTGCGCTTTGACCACAATTTGCTCTAAATCTTCCAAGGCCAATGGCTGCAGCACATACACCACCGAGCGCGAGAGCAAGGCGCTATTGACTTCAAACGATGGGTTTTCGGTGGTGGCTCCCACAAAGGTAAACAGTCCGCTTTCCACATGCGGCAAGAAAGCATCCTGCTGGCTTTTGTTGAAGCGGTGTACCTCATCGACAAACACAATGGTGCGCTGCGCTAGCAAGCCGCTGGCAGCGGCCTGGGCCTGCTCCACCGCCTCGCGGATTTCTTTCACGCCGCCCAGCACGGCACTGATGGCGATGAATTGGGCATCAAACGCCTGGGCCATCAACCGGGCAATCGTGGTTTTACCCACGCCCGGCGGCCCCCACAAAATACAGCTGTGGGGCCGCCCCGATTCAAAGGCCAGGCGCAGCGGCATTCCCGGCCCCAGCACATGCTGTTGGCCAATCACTTCGGCCAGCGACTGCGGGCGCAGGCGCTCTGCCAGTGGCGGGTGGGGGGAGGGCGTGGAACCGGAGGGAGAAGCTGCTTTGGCCATAGGGCTGCCATCCTAGCGCTTACCGCCCCCGTCGCGCTCTTTCCTACACTTGCGCGTTATGGATGCGCACTACGTCACCCCGCCAGAACAAGATTTGGACACCCTGCTGCGCCGCGTACGGGCCTGCACCCTGTGTGCGGCCCATCTGCCATTGGGCCCGCGCCCGGTGGTGCAGGCGGGCAGCAGCGCCCGCATCGTGATCGCCGGGCAAGCGCCCGGACGCAAAGTGCATGCCAGCGGTATCCCGTTTGACGATGCCAGCGGCCAACGTTTGCGTGCCTGGCTGGGTTTGACCCCCGCGCAGTTTTACGCCCCCCACCTGGTCAGCCTGCTCCCCATGGGGTTTTGCTACCCTGGCACGGGCAAATCTGGCGACTTGCCCCCGCGCCCAGAGTGCGCCCCCACCTGGCGAGCACCGCTGCTGGCACGCATGCCCCAGGTGGCACTGACCATCGTCCTGGGGCAGTACGCCCTGGCCTGGCACCTGCCGCACCTGCCGCGCAATATCACCCAAGCCGTGGAGCAACTGCGCGGCAAACAGTTGGCACAACTGCCCAGCACCATCGTCCTGCCGCACCCCAGCCCGCGCAACAACGGTTGGTTAAAACAGCACCCCTGGCTGGAGGCAGAGTTTCTGCCCGTGCTGCGCCAGCGGATCGCCCAGCTCCTGGCCGTTGATGGCTAACCCTAGTGTCCCCTGGGCACCATCTGCAGGAAGATGCGCTATGTCTTTCGATGGCTATTCAAGGAGATGATGTATGCGTGTGCAACTTGCTGTGGTCTATTACTCCACTTACGGCACCAACTACCAAATCGCTAGCATCGCTGCCGAAGCGGGGAAAGCAGCAGGCGCTCAAGTGCGGCTGCTGAAAGTAGCTGAAACCGCGCCCGCCGCTGTGGTCGAAGGGCAAGCCGCCTGGAAAGCCCAAGCCGATGCCATGGCCCACATCCCCACGGCCAGCGCCGCTGACATGGCGTGGGCCAACGCCTACCTGTTCTGCGCCCCCACCCGCTTTGGCGGCATGGCCAGTCAAATGCGGGCGTTTATTGATACCTTGGGGGGTGTATGGGCCCAAGGCGGCTTGGCAAACAAAGCCGTCTCGGCGATGACTTCCGCGCAAAACGCCCACGGCGGGCAGGAATCGACCCTTCTGACCTTTTATTACACTGCGATGCACTGGGGCAGCATCATCGTTGCCCCAGGGTTTACCGACCCGGCCCTCTTTAAAACCGGCGGCAACCCTTATGGGTACAGCCACACCCAAGGGGCCGCATTTACCGAGGAGGTCAAAGCCTCGATCGGTCACCAAACCAAGCGCCTCATCGAGATGGCCGACAAATTAACGGCCTAACCACTCAGCAGGCCTGAGCACGACAAGCCCAATGGCCACCGAGCCCCTGTTATGCAGGGGCCTTTTGGTGCCCCTGGCCATCGCCCCTGCAGGGTGGCCTGCGCAGACAACCAAGTGCCGCCGGCCCAAAGCTGCGAACCAGCAAGCGAAATTAAATCCGGTGGCGCACTTCTCCACCCGCCGAGCGCAGACGGACCAGCAAGGCCTCGCCAATTTTTCCCAAAGGCAATACTTCATCGGCTGCGCCATGGGCGATGGCTTCACGGGGCATGCCAAAGACGATGCAACTGGCCTCATCCTGCACATAGTTGTAGCTGCCCGCATCCTTCATCTCCCGCATGGCCGCAGCACCATCCGCCCCCATGCCGGTGAGCATGATGCCGAACGCATTGCGCCCCACATGCTGGGCAACCGATTTGAACAGCACTTCGACCGAAGGTTTGTGGCGATTGACGGGTGGATCATCATTGACCACCGCCACATAGTTGGCACCACTGCGGCTGATCGCAAACTGCTTGCCACCGGGCGCAATATAGGCGTGCCCAGGCAAGATGCGCTCACCATGCACCGCCTCTTTGACAGTAATTTGGCAAAGGCTGTTTAACCGTGCCGCAAAGCTGGTGGTAAACCCCGGCGGCATGTGCTGAGTAATAATGATAGCGGGTGCATCTGCAGGCATATGGATAAGCACCTCTTTAATGGCCTCAGTGCCGCCAGTTGAAGCGCCAATAGCTATTAATTTTTCGGTGGACAGCCGCCCCAGCAAGGCGGTACTGGACAGCACTGGCGCACTTGCCTGCGTGCCCGCGCTGACTGGTGGACGCACCATGCGATGCACATGGGCTTTTGCCGCAATACGGATTTTTTCGACAATTTCGGTCGCTAGCTGGGTCAAGCCATTGGCCACCCCAATCCGGGGTTTGGCCACAAAATCCACCGCCCCCAACTCCAACGCCCGCATGGTGACTTCCGCTCCACGCTCGGTCAAAGTGGAAATCATCAGCACCGGCATGGGCCGCAAACGCATCAAGCGCCCCAAAAAATCAATGCCATCCATGCGCGGCATTTCAACATCCAGGGTAATGACATCGGGATTGAGCTCACGAATCATTTCACGTGCAATCAAAGGATCGTTGGCCGTGCCGATGCACTCCATATCTGGTTGGCGATTAATGATTTCGGTCAGTAAACTGCGCACCAATGCAGAATCATCCACCACCACTACCCGAATCTTGCTACTCATGCGTTTTTAGCCTTAATTATTCAAAACAAATCCACACTGCCACCGGCACTGCGCTTGGCCAATTGGACTGCGCTGCCGGTTGAGCGTTCGCGCTCAACCAATGCCTCCGGATGGGCGTGGGCTAAACGTTTAACCATGGCTTTCCCGGTTGTGGGAAAGTACACGACTTTGCGGGGATAAATATCTAGCACATCTTCTGAAACGATGGGAATACGCTCCGTTTGCAAATACTGAGTTACAAAATCGGTATTGCGCTCCCCCACATTCATCGTGGTAAAACTTGCCATGACCTGGCCGCCACCAAATATTTTGGCTTGCATATTTTCCCGGCGGGCACCTAGTTTAAACATCTCGTTAATCAAAACCTCCATGGCAAAAGAACCATAACGGCCCGAGGTATCTGCAATATCCCCTTCGGGTAACATGAAATGATTCATGCCGCCAATGTTTAAACTACGATCCCACAAACACGCTGCAATGCATGATCCCAGTACCGTGCAAATCATCATATTTTCAGTGGTGACATAATATTCACCCGGCAATACTTTTACAGCGCCATATTGAAAATGATGATCAAAATAATAAAAAGAAGCTTCTCCAGGCTTATGCTGGCGTTCTCGTAAATTCCCTAAATCCGCCAAAGACAAAGGAGGTCCGCCCGCTGGCGCACGCCGACCAACCCCCGCAATACTTGGTCTCGCAATTTGCGGCATGATGCTGCGCTTGCTTTCCCAGGCACTCCCGCTGCTCCCCGCCTGGGGTGAGGTGCTCCCCTGCCCTGTGTGCATAGGATTCATGGTTTGCCTTTATTTCTCTAGTTATTTTTTAAAAAGTTAAACGCGTTCATAGATTGTTTTTCCCTTTAAGACAAACAAATCTCGCGAATCACTAAAATTTTCCGCATGCCCAACAAACAATGTTCCACCTGGTTTCATGACACGGTGAATTTTTTCAAGCACTTTTCGTTGTGTCGAGGCATCAAAGTAAATCATGACATTGCGACAGAAAACCACATCAAATAAATCTTTAAAAGGCCAATCATCTTTAATTAAATTAACCTGAATAAAGTCAATCATCTTCCGTAGCTCAGGCTTGACGCGTACCATCCCTGCATTGCTATTTTTACCACGCAAGAAAAAATTCTTTAATCGCTCTTGGCTCAGACTTTTTACAGTCTCCATACGATAAACAGCATGGGCCCCAGCACCCAGTACTCTGGAATCAATATCACTGGCAATGAGTTTAAAATTTGCCTGAGCACCCAGGCTTTCAAGGGCTGTCATCACAATAGAATAGGGCTCTTCGCCTGTAGAAGCGGCACTGCACCACACCCTCCAAGGGGTATTGGCAGGCTTGGTTTTTAACAACTGAGCCAGTGCCTCAAAGTGATGATTTTCGCGAAAAAAAGCCGTTAAGTTGGTTGTTAATGCATTAACAAATTGCTGCCACTCATTGGCATCGCCGTGTCGCTCTAACCAATCCAAATAAGCATCAAAACTTTCGTATCCGGTTTCTCGAAGTCGCCGCGATAAACGGCTATACACCATGGCGTGTTTGCCATCGTGCAGGCTGATGCCGGCATGCTTATAAATCAAACTTTGGACACGGGAAAAATCCGCAGAAGTCCAGGCAAACTCGCGCTCTTGCGCAACAGATCCGCTGCCCATTGCGGTTGCTGGCTGCACAGCCAGAGGCGTAGAACGATCAAATTGGCGCATGAACTCCACCTGCTGCTGCAAACTTTTGCAGCACTAACAGTACGAACGACTTCGTAACTCCATCGATAAAAGAATGTATTTTTCTTCCTGTTTTATTCAGTGGGTGCCACCAATCCCATTTCTACACTGGACATGAGTTTTTCAATATCCAGCAAAATTAACATTCTTCCCCCTGTGGATCCCAACCCAAGAATGCAGGAGCTGTCAATGGCACTCTCAATATCTGGTGCAGGACGAATCGCATCGGCGGCCAGCTCCATCACATCACTGACGGAATCCACCACCCCACCCACGATACGATTATGTAAATTAAGAATAATCACCACCGTAAAACTATTGTATTCAACGTTGGCGCAATTTAATTTACGCCGCATATCTACAATAGGCACGATGGTGCCACGCAAATTCACGACACCTCGAATAAAATCAGGTGCATTCGCAATGCGTGTAGGCTCTTCATAGCCACGGATTTCCTGCACCTTCAGGATATCAATGCCATACTCTTCTTCTCCAAGACGAAAAGTAAGGTACTCACGCGTACCAGAATCTTTATTTCCTGTATTTTTAATAAGCGTTGCCATTTCTGATCCCTTGCATTTTCGATATTTATCGAGATTTACGCACCAAACTACTGGTGTCCAAAATAAGGGCAACGGTGCCATCACCTAAAATAGTTGCTCCAGAAATATTTGGAACCTTACGATAATTACTTTCCAGATTTTTCACAACCACTTGGTGCTGCCCCAAGAGCTCATCGACCAACAAGGCCACCCGACTGCCATCCGATTCAATCACAACCATAATATCGCTGGTGGATTTGTCACCCGGTTGGCGCGGTACGGCAAAGACCTTCTCCAATCCGATAACCGGCATATATTCATCGCGCACTTTGACCAGCTGAGAGCCTTGGGTGACCGTGCTGACATCGGCGGAATTGACTTGGAAGGATTCGACCACCGAGGACAGCGGCAAGATATATACCTCCTTGCCCACGCCCACCGACATGCCATCCATGATGGCCAGGGTCAGTGGCAAGCGGATCGAGACGCGCATGCCCACCCCTTCGACGGAATCAATTTCCACCGAACCATTCAAGGCAGCGATGTTTTTGCGCACCACGTCCATGCCAACACCGCGTCCGGAAACGTCCGTCACCTGCTCGGCAGTTGAAAAGCCTGGGGCAAAAATCAGCATCCAGACCTCGTTATCGGTCATCGTGTCCGGGGCATCAATACCGCGCTCTCGGGCCTTGCGGATGAGTTTTTCGCGGTTCATGCCACGGCCATCGTCGCGCACCTCAATCACAATGGAGCCGCCTTGGTGGGCGGCAGACAGTGTCAAAGTGCCTTGTTCGCTCTTGCCGGCTTTGATTCGGTCCTCTGGCATCTCAATGCCGTGGTCCAAGCTGTTGCGCACCAAATGGGTCAGCGGGTCGGTGATTTTTTCAACCAAACCTTTGTCCAGCTCGGTGGCTTCACCTTGGGTGACCAAGTTGATTTTTTTGCCTAATTTATTCGCCAGGTCCCGCAGCATGCGCGGGAAGCGGCTAAATACCGTGGACATCGGAATCATCCGAATCGACATCACCGCTTCTTGCAAATCACGGGTGTTGCGATCCAAATCAGCTAAACCAGAGAGCAATTGCTGATTGGCTGTGGGATCAAGGGTTTGGCTGTTTTGTGCCAGCATGGCCTGAATAATGACCAGCTCACCAGCCAAATTGATCAACTGATCAACTTTTTTCACATCCACCCGGATGCTGGTCGATTCCATCTGCGCCATATTGGCCCGCACAGCCGCTTTGGGGGCTTCGGTTTTTACGGCATCCGTCTCAGCAGCGGAGGGCATGGCGACCGCAGTGTCGGGGATGCCCGGTGCGCCATCGAACAAGCCATAAGGCTGAATGTGATCGACATCGGCCTCCATTAAGGCTGCATCGGGATCGGCCAAGCCCATGGCCATCGGGGCCGTTGCAGATGGCACAGCGCCCACCTGGTCGGTGATGTGGACTTGTTCTTTGCTGACATGAAAGACCATCAAGTCGAGCAAATCGTCGTTGGTGGCTTGTGTTTTTACTTGAAACAGGCGGTGCTGGGGCTGATCACACGCCAGGTCTTCGATGCTTCCCAGGCCTGGAATATCGCGAAACAGTTCTTTGATGGCATCGACCGCCTCCAAATTTTCGACGGGGCCGATTTTCAGCTGCAGCAAGCGCTCGCCATTGGTCAGGGCTGGTGCCGCTGTGGCCACCTTGATTGGGGCTGGAGCCTGCGGCGCTGGTGCCGCCACTGCTGCCGTGGCGGGGGCTGCATTGGGGCGGTTGCCTGCGGCCAAATCCACAATGCGCCGCACCAAATCCCCGGTGGGCACGGCTTCGCCGGCCCCACCAGCTTGGTGGCGGGCCAACAAGCTGCGCGAGGCATCGGCCGATTCAAGCAGGGCATCGACCATTTCTGGAATCGGAGTGATTTCATGGCGGCGCAGTCGGTCGAGGAGCGATTCCATCTTGTGGGTTAATTCAGCCACATCGGTGAAGCCAAAGGTGGCCGAGCCCCCTTTAATCGAGTGGGCACAGCGGAAGATGCCGTTGAGCTCTTCATCGTTGGCTTGCGTTAAATCCAAATTGAGCAGCATTTGCTCCATCTGGTCTAGATTTTCGGCTGCCTCTTCAAAAAAGACCTGGTAAAACTGGGTCAGGTCAAAATCGCTATCCGCACTGCCGTGGGTATCTGCCATCTTCAAACTCCTTAACTGCTGCAGTTCTTAGGCAGCGCTTAGCGAATAACTTTTTGAATCACTTCAATTAAGCGATTGGGGTCAAAGGGTTTTACCAGCCACCCCGTGGCACCTGCTGCACGGCCAGCTTGCTTCATTTGATCGCTCGATTCGGTGGTCAAAATCAGAATCGGCACTTGCTTAAAGCGCGGGTCTTCGCGCAGTTTTTTGGTCAGCCCAATGCCATCGAGCCGGGGCATATTCTGGTCGGCCAAAACCAGAGCGAAGGGGTGTGCTTGGGCCTTTTCCAAGGCATCTACGCCATCGACCGCTTCGATCACTTTGTAACCTGCGCCGGTTAAAGTGAACGACACCATTTTTCGCATGGATGGCGAGTCATCGACAGTAAGAATTGCGTGCATGTACAAACTCCAGCAGAGGGTGTTGTTTATCTAAAAAATTAAAACAGTTCGATGGAGCCTACGTCCATCTCGCTTTGGGTGACGGGGTTGGGACGCTCAGGAACAATGGGCTCAATCGGTGCCTCTAGCTCATCTTCATCCCGTTCCATGGTTTCTGCCGACAGACGAAAGGCACAGCCTTGCAGGACCTGCGAGGTGTGCCAAATGAGCTGGGTGGCCATGTCGTGAAATTGCAACTCCGTCACCGCACTGCGCAGGGCCGTGCGTGCCGCTTCAAGTTCAGCGGTATTGGAGCCAAGCTCTACGCCGTCGTTAAGCAGGCCGTTGGCCTCGGAAAACCGCGCCATCAAGTTGCTTGTGGCATGGTCTAAAAGACCGACCAAGCGCTGTAAATCACGCATAACGACCAACAAGGAATCTTGCAATTCGGCCGCCACCATGACCGGCACCTGAACCACAGGCTCAGTGGGTGGCGTTTGTGTTTCCTGCATGACTTCTCCGTGGTTAGGGATCATGGTTGCCGATCCTTCTTCTTTCATCTAGGCAGCACAATAGTGTGTTCCATTTAGCAATTTAGTTTTGTCCAACTATTTCAAAATGTCTCTAATGATAGCGTCCCCGCCGTCGAATTCTTCTACGTCCTGCACATTGCAGTTGTTGCACTTGGAGGACTGCGTGGCCGATCACAAGCTGCTGCGGCATTGTCTGCGCCAAGCGGGGATAGTCTGCAACATCCACTGGACGGACAATCTGCAGGATTTCACTACTGAGGTTAGTACCAAGGTATTCGATGCTGTGATTGCCGATTACTACCTGCCTGGCTTTACGGCCCTGGATGCATGGCAGGCCCTGCAGCAGCAGGCCCAGGCACGGGACACCCCATTTATCTTGCTCTCGGGGGCCATTGGTGAGACGGCGGCGGTGGAGGCGATCCAGCAAGGGCTGGCAGACTATGTTTTGAAAGATGCCATCGTGCGCCTGCCCCACGTCTTGGCCCGCGCCCTGGAGATGGCCGAAACGCGCCGGGCCAAAGCCCAGGCACTGCAAGATTTAGAAGCATCTCGCGCACAGTTGGCCGCATTAACAGAGCATTTACAGTCATCTATTGAGCAAGAGCGTGCGGGTATTGCTCGTGAAATTCATGACGACATTGGCGGTGCCCTCACGGCTGTGAAGTTTGATGTGTCGTGGATGGTGCGCAATGCGCACAACGCCGCCGGGGTGGCCGAGCATGGCCAGGCGGCCCTGGAGATGCTGCAGCACGCCCTGGGAGCCAGCCAGCGCATCATGATGAATCTGCGTCCCCCCGTGCTGGACCAGGGGTTGGTAGCGGCGGTGCACTGGCTGACGCAAAATTTTTCCCAGCGCACACAACTGCCAGTGCGCTGGGTGTGCCAAAACCCGCAGATGCAGGTGCCCGCAGCGCTGCAAGTGGTGGCCTACCGCACGGCGCAAGAGGCGCTGACCAATATCAGCAAACACGCCCAAGCCACCAAGGTGAGCGTGGAGCTGGCGTGCGATGCCGACTTCCTCACCCTGGAGGTGCGTGACGATGGCTGTGGCATAAGTGCAACAGCCCGAGAAAAATCGAAAGCCTTTGGCCTGCGCGGTTTGGCAGAGCGGGCGCGCACTGTGGGCGGCTGGCTGGACATCAGCAGCCAGCCCGGAGCGGGAACCAGCATCATCGTTTCGCTACCATTGGCCGGTTCAGACTGCCAAGGAGATGAGCTTGATCCACGTTGTACTGTGTGACGACCACGCTGTGCTGCGCCGCGGCATTTGCGATACGCTGGCCGAGGCGGTCGATATTCGCGTGACCGGTGAGGCGGGCAACTACACCGAGCTGCGCGAGCTGTTGCGCAGCGCCCCGTGCCAAGTGCTGCTGCTGGATATTGACATGCCGGGGCGCAATGGCCTGGAGGTGCTGGCCAGCGTGCGCGAAAGCCACCCGCACATTCGGGTGCTGATGGTCTCGATGTACCCCGAGGACCAATACGCCCTGCGCTGCATCAAAGCGGGGGCTGAGGGCTATGCCAACAAATCGGGCGATCCCCTGGCACTGGTCGAAGCCGTGCGCACCGTGGCCAGCGGGCGCAAATACCTCACGCAGGAGGTGGCGCAAATGCTGGCCCAGAGCCTGGCGCACCCCATCGACCAAGCGCCCCACGCCAGCTTGTCTGAGCGTGAAATGCAGACATTGCAAAAAATCGCCACCGGCAAACGACTGACAGATATTGCACAAGAGCTGATGCTTAGCCCCAAAACGGTTAGCGTTTACCGGGCCCGGGTGCTAGAAAAACTGCAGCTGACGAACAATGCTGAGCTGACGGTGTACGCCATCCGCAACAATCTGGTGTAAGCCCAGAAATATCAATAATCAGAGCATTGACCGCTTGTTGTTATTTATTTTTAGGCTGTTTTAATTAATTTTTGTTTTAAACAGTGCGCTAAGCGCTCTTTATTTATACACCAAACACCGCAAACACCTGCTCCAGCAGGCGAAAAAATGGCTGCTCCATGACGGGCAACGTCGCGGTAATGCCGATCATGCCCAGCGTTAAAGTGATGGGAAAACCCACCGCAAAAATATTCATTTGCGGCGCAATACGGGTGATCACCCCCATGGTCAAGTTCACAAACAGCAGCAGCGCCATCATGGGCAAGGCCAGCCACAAGGCACTGGAAAACAAGGCGCTGCCCAGTTCATGCAAGCGCATTTGGGCGACGGCATCGAGAAAGTGCCCATCCACCGGAAAGGCTTCAAAGCTTTTGATCACGGCCAGCAAGACAAAAATATGGCCATTCACCACAATAAAAAACAAGGTGAAGGTTTGCACTAAAAAGCGCGAGACGGCACTTAATTGCCCCCCGCTGACGGGATCGAAAAAGGACGCAAAATTCAGCCCCATTTGCAGCCCAATGGCCTCGCCCGCCATTTCCAGGGAGGCAATGATCAGCCGCGCGGCAAAACCGACTGACAGGCCAATGCCCACTTGCTGAATGGCCACCACCACCGCCCGTGGGTCATTGACGGCAATCACGGGCTGGTTGGCCAACGTGGCCTGGGCCCCCAGGGCAATCACCAAGGCCATGCCCACCTTGTAGCGCATCGGGATGGCCCGCTGTGAAAACACGGGAGCTACCGAGAACAAAGCCAAGATGCGCAAAAACGGCCAAATGACGGGCGAGAGCCACGCCATAATTTGCGCTTCGGAAAATCCAATCACGGGCAGCTGCCTGGCACGCTGGCGGTTAGCCCAGCGCCGTGGGGATGTTTTCAAACGTGCGTCGAATGAAATCAACAATGGTGCTGATCATCCACGGCCCGGCCACCGCAAACACGACCACCGCCGCCACCATCTTGGGCACAAACGACAGGGTGCTTTCGTTGATCTGGGTGACGGCCTGGAAAATACTCACCACCAGCCCCACCACCATCACCGTCAAAAGCACCGGCAGCGAAACCGTCAGCAGTAGCAACAGCGCTTCTTGGGCAAAGGTTAAAACGGCTTGTGCATTCATGGCAGCACTCCTTGGCTAGGTGGCAAAACTGGCTGCCAGCGACCCGACCAGCAAATTCCAGCCATCGGCCAGCACAAACAGCATGAGCTTGAAGGGCAGCGCCACCAGCACCGGTGAGAGCATCATCATCCCCAAGGACATCAGCACCGAGGAGACCACCATGTCGATGACCAAAAACGGGATAAAAATCATGAAGCCGATTTGAAAAGCCGTTTTCAACTCACTGATCACAAACGATGGCACGACCACGCGAAACGGGGCTTCTTCAATTTGCGTGCCTTCGGGCAGCTTGGCCAAGCGGGCAAACAAAGCGTAATCGGACTGGCGCGTTTGGCGGATCATGAAGGCCCGCATGGGTGCCTCGGCCCGGGGCAATGCCTGCTCAAAAGTCAGGCTGCCTTCGCTGTAGGGCTTGTACGCCTCGGCATACACCCGGTCCAGCGTCGGCCCCATGACAAACAAAGTCAGGAACAACGACAGGCCAATCACCACCTGGTTGGGGGGCGACGATTGGGTTCCCAGCGCCTGGCGCATCAGGCTCAACACAATCACGATGCGGGTGAACCCCGTCATCATCAACAACACGGCCGGCAAAAACGACAGCGCGGTAAAAAACAGCAGCGTTTGAATCGGAACAGAAAAGCTGTTGTTGGGCCCACTGCCCACCATCAAGGGCAGGCTTGGGGCCTCTTGGGCACCGACCAGTGCAGGCAGCAAGCTGGCGGCCAGCAGTAAAAGCCTGGCTCCACGCATCACGAATCCTTGCCCTGCTCGGCCACCAGGGTTTGCGCAAAATGAGTAGCACTCTGCGCTGATGGGGTAATGGTTTCAGGCGTTAAAGAGGCCGATTGCGCTGACTCTCCCAGGACGTGCAGACACTGAATATTGTGCGCCGTCACCCCCAGAACCAAACACGTCGTCTGCTCATTGCGCTGTACTTGCACCGTCACAATGCGCTGCCCCGGCCCCACGGCCAGGGCCCCCAGCACCTGAATCTGGGCCTGCACCACCCCGCGCGCCATCTGGTTGCGCTGCTGCCAGCGGCGCAGCCCCCACGGCAAAGCGGCCATGGCGACCACCATGGCCGCTAAAGCCAAAAGAGAGGTGCTCAAACTGCTGGCATCAGCCACGGCTGACGCGCCGCAGGCGCTCCGAGGGGGTGACCACGTCGGTCAGGCGGATACCGAATTTGTCGTTCACCACCACCACTTCCCCCTGGGCAATGAGGTAGCCATTGACCAGCACATCCATGGGCTCGCCGGCCAAAGCGTCCAGCTCCACCACCGAGCCTTGGGCCAGTTGCAAGATGTATTTGATTGGCACTTTCGTGCGTCCCAGCTCGACGGACAACTGCACTGGAATGTCCAGCACCATGTTGATATCGTTTACCGGCACTTCTGTGCCAGTGGGCGCATAGGCGCTGCTGGGTTTGCCGGTTAAAGGACCGCCTTGCTCGCTGTCCAACGGTGCGGGGGTGCCATCGACCTGTTTTTGCTCTTCCAGGGCTTCGGCCCAATCCGAAAATGGATCATCGCCACCTGGTGCTTCGTTATTCTGGTCTATCGCCATTATTTCTCTCCGGTCCAATTGGACTCAACACTGCGCAAGCACTGCTCAATGCGAATTGCGTATTTGTTATTGTGCGTGCCATATTGGCATTCGAACACAGGAACCCCGCCAATCGAGGCGCGAATGCGCGGCTCCCGCACTAACTCAATAAAGTCACCCGGTTTCATCGCCAAGAGTTGCTCCACCGATGCGTCGGTGCGGGCCAGCTCAGCCACCAAGGTCACCTCCGCCGACTGAATTTCGCGGGTCAGTACCTTCACCCAGCGACGATCGACCTCCATCGAGTCGCCCTGGGTGGAGGAATACAAAATATCGCGAATCGGCTCCATCGTGGCATAGGGCATGCAAATATGGATTGCGCCCGAGACATCGCCAATTTCCAGCTGAAACGAGGTGGACACCACAATCTCGCTGGGCGTGGCAATGTTGGCAAACTGCGGCTGCATTTCCGAGCGCTGGTAGGCCAGTTCTAATGGGTAAATACCATTCCAGGCCTTTTTGTATTCCTCGCTGATGACATCGACCAGGCGGTTGATCACGCGCTGCTCAGTCGCAGAAAAATCACGCCCCTCAATCCGGGTTTGCAAACGGCCAGCGCCACCGTACAAGGTGTCAATAATGCCAAACACCAGCGACGGATCGCACACCACCAAGCCGTTACCGCGCAGAGGTCGAATGCCAACAATATTAAAGTTGGTCGGCACCGCCAAACGCCGCAAAAAGGCGCTGTAGCGTTGCACGCTGACGTTGCCCACCGATACCTCGGGGCTGCGCCGAATAAAGTTAAACAGGCCGATGCGGAAGTTGCGGGCAAAACGCTCATTGACGATTTCCATCGTCGGCATCCGACCGCGCACAATGCGCTCTTGGCTGGAAATGTCGTAATTGCGAAACGCACCTTCTTCCGCCTCGGCAACATCGGTTTTTTGGCTCTCGCCCGTCACCCCTTCCAAGAGGGCATCGACTTCTTCTTGCGACAGGAAAGAATCACTCATGGCAACCACTCCAGTCTTAAATTACTGGATGATGAAGCTGGAAAACAGCACGCGGCGCACCGGCTCAGCCGGTTTGCGGCGTGGCGCATCGTCTTCAAAACCGTCTTCATCATCCTGCACACGGCTGCGCCTGGTCTCGCCCGTCAGCGGGCGGGCGACCTCTTTGCGGATGGCAAGCGCGAGCTGCTCTTTGCCTTCGCGGCCCAGCAAGTCTTCCGCAGTGTGCTGCGACACCAGGCGCAAAATCGCATCGCGAATGCTGGGCATGTATTGTTTGACCTGTTCCGCCACTTTTTCATCGCGCAATTCCAGGGTGATGCCCAACTGAATAAAGCGATCGCCCCCTGGATCGGACAAATTGACCACCAAGTTTTCCAAGGGCAAAAAGGTAGGAACCACCACCACGGCCGCTTTGGCATCCTCGTCGGCTTCATTCTTGCGTTGATTCAGAACCAAAAAAGCCCCTGCCGCTGCAACCAGCAGCACCACAACGGCAAGGATGATGATGACTAACTTTTTCTTACTTTTTACCGGTGGTTGATCACCGGTTGCTGCTCCAGAGGCGGCCACGTTGGTTCCTTCTTGAAACCGATCCATTCCTCTCAAGGAACACGATCGGTGTTTTACCCATAAGGGGCGGATTCTCTCTATTTACTACCAAGGTGACAAATCATAGCCAAATTAGTCCAAAGCTCTGCACGGAATAAGCACCTAAAACAGAAATGATTTTCCGCCATCGGCCGTGCGCAGCAGCGATTGTCTACACATAAACGTTGAGCTGCCCTGGCCCGCTGGGCTGGCCGGTATTGGCGTTTTCAGCTGCCACGGCCACCGCAGACGCTGCCACTTGTACGCGGCCTTGGTGTGCCTGGCCTTCGTAAGAGGCGGCATTGTGCGACTGCCCCGGCTGGGCCTCTGGCTGAACCTGGGCACCGGCCAAGGCCAGCCCCTGCTGGGCCAGCAAATCGCCCAATTGCGCCAAGCCAGCATCCAGTTGGGTGCGCACTTCGGCCTCGTCGCTGCGAAACACTACATGCGCTTGATTGCCCCGCATCTGCACTTGCACGCGCAAAGGCTTGCCGTCGCGCTGCACTACCACTTCGCCGCGCTGCTGATCACCTTGCAGCCAAAAGCGCAAATTCTCTTGTGCCTGCGGTTCTGGGGCCGGGTTGTTTTGGGCATTTTGACTGGCGGTGCTGGCTTGGACGGCTTGCTCGGTCAGGCGCTGCCCAGTTCCTCCCCCGCTCAGCAGGGCTTCCAGCCCCACGGTATTTTTTGACCCATTGGCTGATTCAGAATTTTTCCCGGCCACGCCACCACCACCGGCGCTGCCCAGCCATTGGGTGGCCCATTGGCCCATGTGCCCCAATAGGGCTGCCGCTGGCGCGGCGGCGCTGGGGCTGACCAATTGCCATACTCCTGTTTGCAACAGCAATTTGCCCGCGCTGGTATCGACTTCGGGCTCGGCCTGGGCAGTGCCCAGCAGGCTTTGGGCATCTTCGGCCGCAGCCTCCATCTGCCCCTGCTGCGCATCAACAACAAGCGCCTGCCCGGCAGCAAGAGGGTTGGTGCCAGCCGACTGAACGCCCAAAGCCACGGCCGGGGTTTCGCCGCTTGCCAGCGCTTTGGCCATAGCGGACTGCGCAGGCAGCAATGCCGAGGGCAACGGGGTGCTGCTGCCCTCGCGCTGCAGCCGATCGGCCTGGGTATCCAAACGCAAGGTTTGCCCCACCAAGGTTTGCAGATGCTCCAAACCCAGTACGGCACCGGGGAGCAGCCCTGCAGCTTCGGCGTTCAGCGCCTCCGAATCTAGTGCGGATTCTTTAGCCCCTGGGGTTGCGGCGGCCAGCTGGGCTAAGGCGGCCAGCGCACTGTGGGCCTCTGCCTGGGGGTCGTCTGCCAGGCCTTGGAGCAGCTGCCCAAAGGGCAGGGTGGCCAAGTCATGGTCGGCCTCTTTTTTTGCGGCCCCGCTGGCCCCTGGTTTGGCCAGGCCGGGCGGCGGGGCAATCGATGCCGAAGTGGTCACTGCCATGGCTTAAGCCTCCTGAAACTGCATGCCGAAGGTACGGCCAATAAACTGTAGCGCTGCACGCTCATCTGTCTGCTTTTGTTCGCGTCTTTGTTGTGCTAATGCCATGTCCTTGCGCCGCATCTGCACTACTTTTTGCAAACTGGTGAGGCGCAGCTCGGTATTCATCAGGGCTTGTTGGGCCGCCTGCAGGCGCAGCTCTTGGTCGCGCAGCACTTTGGTTTGCAGCTCAATGGCGTGCTGCAGACGCTGCATAAATTGGTGGTGGTGGTACATCACCTCGGGTTTGAGCTGGGCCCCCTCGTGGGCCCCCCAGCGCTGCTGCATTTCGGCTTGGTAGGACTGCAGCTGCTGCATTTGCTCCTGGGCGGCAGCCAGAGATTGCTGGCGCTGGCGCAACAGCTGGCGGGCTTCGTCACGCTTGCGCGTAGCCAACTCAATGGCCACCATCAAGGCATTCAATGCAGACATAACCACCCCTTTCCTTGGTTTTCTTTGTGTTAAGCAGCCGTACCCAGGACGGCCTGCATGTCTGCCACGCTTTGCTCCATGGGCGCAGCTTCAAACATGGTCTGTTGGAGAAATTTGCTCATATTTGGTTGCAAGCGAATGGCTTCGTCTACTTGCGGATCCGAGCCATTCACATACGCCCCTACTTGTATCAAATCTTTGCTTTTCTGATAGCACGAATAGACGGCCCTAAAGCGCCTAGCTAACTCAAAATGCTCACGTGAGACCACGTTGTGCATCACCCGCGAGGCCGATTGCTCAATGTCAATCGCCGGGTAATGCCCCTGCTCGGCCAGGGCGCGCGAGAGCACAAAGTGCCCGTCCAAAATCGCCCGCGAAGCATCGGCAATTGGGTCTTGCTGGTCGTCGCCCTCCGACAGCACGGTATAGAACGCCGTGATGGAGCCCACGCCATTCAAGCCATTGCCGCTGCGCTCGACCAGCGCGGGCAGCTTGGCAAAGCACGATGGGGGATAGCCTTTGGTGGCCGGTGGCTCGCCAATGGCCAGGGCAATTTCGCGCTGGGCCTGGGCATAGCGGGTGAGCGAATCCATGAGCAGTAGCACGTGCTTGCCTTGGTCGCGGAAGTACTCGGCAATTGCCGTGGCATAGCTGGCCCCTTGCATGCGCAGCAGCGGTGGGGCATCCGCAGGGGCGGCGACGACCACCGCGCGGCTGCGGTCTTGGGCGCCGAGGATGTCCTCCACAAACTCTTTGACCTCGCGGCCGCGTTCGCCAATCAGGCCAACGACGATGATGTCGGCCTGGGTGTAGCGGGCCATCATGCCCAGCAGCACCGATTTGCCCACCCCAGAACCGGCAAACAAGCCCAGCCGCTGGCCGCGCCCCACGGTGAGCAGGCTGTTGATGGCGCGCACGCCGGTATCCAGGCTTTCGCGCACCGGGGCGCGTTCCATGGCATTGAGCGGCTCGCGCTCCAGCTCCATGGCTTGCACATTCTGTAAATCACCGCCATGGTCCAGGGCGATGCCTTGGGAATCGACCACCCGGCCCAGCAAACCATCGCCAATCGGTAAACGCAGCACACCGGTGGCCATGTCCGGCACCTGGGTGTCGCCCAATTGGAGCGGGGGAATAAACGGCGGTGCCGCCGTCACCGTTGCGCCACACGACAGGCCTTGGATATCGCCCGCAGGCATTAAAAATGCCCGATCGCCCGCAAAACCAACCACTTCCGCCAACACCGGCTCTTGCCCTGGCATTTGCAAATGGCATTGCGCCCCGACCGGTGCGCGCAGGCCTGAGGATTCCAGCACTAGGCCGGTCAGCCGCGTCAAGGTGCCGTGGTGGGGCAGCGGCAAAGGCTGCTTCAGCCGCGCACTGCCTTGCTGCAGCATGGCTTGCAGCTGCTGGGCCAATTCAGCCATGGGGGGCCCCCTCGTACCAGGTAGAGACCAGGCCCAGGGCCGCCACGGCCCGCTGCCAACGTTTTTCCAGGCTGCCATCGACCTGGGCCCCTTGGCTTTCCACCAAGCAGCCGCCCAGGGGCACGCTGGCATCTTGCAGCCATTCAACTTTTGGATTGGGCATGGCGGCGCGAATATGCGGCTCCAGCACCTGCCAGTCCTGCGGGTGCAGGCGCACGGTGGCGGGCTTGGTTTCTGCGCCCAACATGTCCAAGGCTTCGCGTAGCACGGGCATCAAGGCTTGGGGGTTGGTGCGCAATTCCTGGCGCACCACTTGGCGGGCAATGTCGCACGCCAGTTGCAGCAAATCGGGTGCGACCTGCTGCTGCAAGCCCTGAATGCCGTTTTGCGCTTGATGGACAATTTCGCTCAGGCGCTGGCCTTGCTCACGCCCTTGGTTGTTTTGGTAGTCCTGCATGCGCTGCTGCCACTCTTGGCCTGCTTGTTGCAGGCCTTGCTCCAAGCCTTGTGCAAAGCCTTCTTGGCGTGCTTGCTCCAGCAACTGCTGCAAAGCCTCTTCATCTAGCGCCGGTGCGGCAGGCTCGGCCTCTTCGGGCGCGGCAGCATCGTCGGCTTCGGGCAAATATGCCGCATCCTCCAGCGCGCTCTCTGCCGGTGCCTCTTGCATCAACGGCTGCAGGCCAGCGCCACTGTCCAGGGGCGGCAGCACACTGCCCCCTGGGGTGCCCAGGCCAACATCGCCAAAGCGCCATAAGCGCACCTGCCGATCTTGCAGCTCTTCGCTGGGGATGAACCGTGTTTTTGAATGGTTGGTCGTGTTTGCCATGGCGCATTCCTGTTAAACGAAAGCGTCTTCGGCACCACCACCGATGGTGATTTGCTGCTCGTCGGCCAGACGGCGCACGATTTTGAGCACTTCTTTTTGCTGCGCTTCCACCTCGGACAGGCGCATCGGGCCCCGGCCTTCCAAATCCTCGCGCAGCGCTTCGGCGGCGCGTTTGGACATATTCGCCAAAATCTTGTCGCGCACTTCCATGGAGCCGCCTTTGAGGGCCACGATCAGCGTCTCGGAGGCCACTTCGCGCAGCACCAACTGCAGCGATGGGCCATCGAGCTTGACCAGATCGTCGAAGACGAACATTTTGTCCATGATCTTTTGCGCCAAATCCGCGTCGTAGTTGCGGATGGTGTCCAGCACCGCCACATCGGCGTTGCCGCCGAGCAAGTTCATCATCTCGGCCGCAGTTTTCACGCCGCCCAGCGAAGTTTTGCGAATCTTGTCGCCACCGGCCAGCACTTGGTAGAGCACTTCGTTCAAGTCTTTCAAGGCCGAGGGCTGGATCCCCTCCAGCGTGGCCACGCGCAGCATCACCTCGCTGCGCATGCGCTCTGGCAGCTGCATCAACACCGCGGCCGATTGTTCGTACTCCAGGTGCACCAAAATCGCCGCGACAATTTGCGGGTGCTCATTGCGCAGCAGCTCGGCCACCGAGACGGGATCCATCCATTTCAGGCTTTCAATGCCCGAGACATCACCGCCTTGCAAGATGCGATCAAGCAGCAGCGAAGCCTTATCGTCCCCCAGGGCGCGGCGCAGCACCGATTTGACGTAATCGCTGGCATCTTCCACCAGCAAGCTTTGCGAGGCGCAATCGTCGGTAAACCGCGCCACCACAAAATCGACTTTCTCTTTGGTCACCCCCCGCATGCGGGCGATGGTTTCGCCCAGTTTTTGCACTTCTTTGGGCGAGAGATGCTTAAACACCTCGGCCGCCTCTTCCTCGCCCAGGGACATGAGCAAGATTGCAGCATCATTCAAACCACGGTCATCCATAGCCATTACTCTTTACGTTGATAGGTGGCAGCCGGCGCTCACGCCTCTGGCCCATTGACCCAAGTTTTAATAATGTTGGCCACGGCAATCGGGTTTTGCTTGGCCAAGGCGCGGGCCTGGTCCAGGCGGATCTGCTCGGGTGGCAAATCACCCGGTTTTTGCGGCAGGGCAGGGCGCTCCAGCTCCTCGGCCTCCAGCAGATCAAGCTGGGCCTGCATCTCTTTCTTGCGGCGGCTCTTGACCAGGGGGCGCACCACGCCAAACATCAAAATCAGCGCCGCCAGCACAAAGCCCACGGGCCAGCCAATGGTTTTGACCATTTCAATGGTCTCGGGCTGCTGCCACACCGGCAAGTCCGAGGCCAAGCGCGGCGCGGCCTGGAACGGGGTGTTCATCAGGTTCACCGAATCGCCCCGCTCGGCGTTAAAGCCAATGGTTTCGCGCACCAGGGCCAGCATTTGCGCTTGCTGCTGCTCGGTCATGGGCTGGGGCGTGGCCACGCCACCGGCCTCGGCCGGGGTGCCTGGCAGGTAATTGACGACCACCGCCGCCGTCATGCGTTTAATGCCGCCGGTGCTGTTGCGGGTGACGCGAATGGTTTTATCGACCTCGTAATTGGTGATCACTTCGCGCTTGCTGCCAGGAATGGCCAGGAAATCACTTTGCCCTTCCTGTGCGGTGCGCAAGGGCTGGGCCTGGCCGTTAATCGGTGCAGCGGCTGCTTGGGGGGGCTGGTTGGTGGTGGCCCCAGGAACACCGGTGGGCGGCAGGTCTTTGGGGGCCCCGGTGCTTTCCACCGATTGGCGGCTGCGAATGGCGCTATTGACGCTTTCGCCTTGGTTGGGCGCGTGCAGCTCAGACGTTGATTCGGACTGCGAAAAATCCAAATCGGCGGTGACCTGCGCTTTGACGTTGCCCTGGCCGACCACCGGCTCCAGGATGTCCAAAATGCGCTGCACGTATTGTTTTTCCAGCTGCTGCTGGTACATCAGCTGCTGCAAATCGACCACGCCGTCTTTGCCATCGGGCTCTTGCGAGAGCAGCTTGCCGCTTTCATCCAAAACACTCACGCTGCTGGGGGCCAGCTCCGGCACGCTGGAAGCGACCAAATGCACGATGCCGGCAATCTGCGTGCGATCAAGCCCACGGCCGGGGTAGAGATTGACGATCACCGAGGCCGAAGGCTTTTGCTGCTCGCGGAAAAAACCATTTTGATTGGGCAAGGCCAAGTGCACGCGGGCATCTTGCACCGCCGACAGGCCTTGGATGGAGCGGGTCAGCTCCCCTTCCAGGGCCCGCTGGTAATTCACCCGCTCTTGGAACTGGGTGATGCCAAATTTGCTGTTGTCCATCACCTCAAAGCCAGCCACTGAGCCCTTGGGCAGGCCCTGGGTGGCCAGCTTCAGGCGGGCATCGTGGACCTTGTCGGCCGGCACCAAAATGGCCCCGCCGCCCTCGGTGTAGCGGTAAGGCACGTTCATTTGGGTCAGCTGGGCGACGATGGCCCCGGCATCTTTGTCCGTCAAACTGGAGAACAGCACCTTGTAATCGGGCTGGCGGGAAAACAGCACTGCCGCCACCACGGCCACCACCGCCAAGGCGGCCAGGCCGCCCCAGCGCAGGCGTTGCCCACGGTCCATTTGGTTCAAACGCTGCTGCAAGGCAGCAACACCTGTACCAGGGGTGCCGGTAACAGCGGGGGGAGTCTGAGCAGCAGGGACTTCAGCAAGGGCGGACATATTCTTTTTTCCAACGAGTTACAAGGGTCGGCACGCAACCCAAGGTGCTCTCGATTATTCAAATATCCCTGCCCTGCGGTCAGGCGATAAGCCCCCCTTTTGCCCAGTTTTTCCCTTCACCAGCGCCAGCGCAGACCACTACGATTGCGGCCAAGTTAAGTTCACCCCGATCAGGAGGCACACCATGGACACCCGCATTCAAAACATTCAAAACATTCAAAGCGCCCTGTCTGCCCTGCGCACCGCCAACGATGCCGCCGCCCGTTTGACCAAGCCCATCCAGGCCGCAGAAGCCGAGGGGCACGGTTTTGGCGTGGCGCTGGAAAGCGCCCTGCGCTCGGTCAGCGCAGCCCAAAACAATTCCAGCCACCTGCAGCGCCAAGTGCAAATGGAAAACCCGGCCGTCAGCCTGGAAGAGACCATGGTCGCCATGCAAAAAGCCCAAATCGGCTTTCAAGCCACGCTGCAAGTGCGCAACCGCTTGGTGCAGGCCTACACCGATGTGATGAACATGCAGGTGTAAAACAGCCCAGCTTTTTTTCTTTTTTTGAACCAGTTCCCTTCTTGATGTCGCTGTGCCAGTTTCCTGGGCAGCGGCTTTTTTTTGCCTGCCCATCGCCTCGGCTCAATGGGCAACACAACCGGCAAAACAGCGGGCAAAAAAAGAACCCTGGCGGCAGGCATGCCCACCAGGGTTTTGTATTTTTAATAGCTGCTTGCGCTTATTAATTATGGGTATTTACGTTAAAAACTATAAAAAACCATTAAATCAAAGCGCAACCAGCTACTTTAATTAAACCAGCAACGCATTCACGCGCTGGACGTAGGCCGCCGGGTCTTCCAGTTGGCCGCCCTCGGCCAGCAGGGCCTGGTCAAACAAAATGTGCGCCAGGTCGTGGAAATGCACGCTGCCATCGAGCTTTTTCACCAGTGCGTGCTCCGGGTTCACCTCCAGCACCGGTTTGCTGCTGGGCACGCTCTGCCCGGCCTGTTTCAACATGCGGGCCAGCTGGCTGCTCATGTCGCCTTCTTGCACCACCAGGCAGGCGGGCGAATCGACCAGACGCGAAGTCACGCGCACATCTTCGGCTTTGTCTTTGAGCGCTTCTTTGAGCTTGGTCAGCAGGGGCTTGAAGGCTTCGGCAGCTTCCTCGGCGGCTTTTTTCTCTTCTTCATCCTGCAGCTTGCCCAAATCGACCGCGCCCTTAGCCACGCTTTGCAGCGGCGTGCCGTCAAAGTCGTGCAGGTAATTGAGCGCCCACTCGTCCACGCGGTCGGTCATGAGCAGCACTTCAATGCCCTTTTTCTTGAACACTTCCAGCTGCGGGCTGTTTTTGGCCGCGGCCAGGGTGTCGGCGGTGATGTAGTAGATGGCTTCCTGGCCCTCTTTCATCCGCGCCTTGTAGTCGGCAAAACCCACGGTGGGCGCGTCGCTGCTGGTCGAGGCAAAGCGCAGCAGCTTGGCGATGCGCTCGCGGTTGGCAAAGTCTTCGCCCAGGCCTTCTTTGAGCACCGGGCCAAACTCGGCGTAGAAGCGGGTGTACTTGCCTTCCTTGGCCTTGTCTTCTTCGCTGACCACGTCGGTGACACCGTCGGCATCGGTGCTGGCCTCGTGCTTGTCGTGCTTGGCCAGGTCTTCCAGCATCGACAGCACGCGCTTGACCGAGCCGTCGCGGATCAGGCGCACGTCGCGGCTTTCTTGCAGCAGTTCTCTAGAAACGTTCAGCGGCAGGTCGGCGGAATCGATCACGCCTTTGACAAAGCGCAGGTACTGCGGCATGAGCGCTTCGGCATCGTCCATGATGAACACGCGCTTGACGTACAGCTTGATGCCCGCGTGCTTGTCGCGGGTGTACAGGTCAAACGGGGCCTTGGCCGGGATGTAGAGCAGCTGCGTGTACTCGCTGTTGCCTTCCACGCGGTTGTGCGCCCAGGCCAGCGGGTCTTCGTGGTCGTGGCTGATGCTTTTGTAGAACTCTTGGTACTGCTCGGCGGTGATGTCTTTTTTGGCGCGCGTCCACAGGGCGCTGGCCTTGTTCACGGTTTCCCACTCGCCGGTTTTCACCATGGCACCGGGTTCGCCTTCTTTGTCGCTGTCTTTCCACTCTTCCTTTTCCATCAGGATGGGCAGGCTGATGTGGTCGGAGTATTTGCTCACCAGCGATTTGAGTTTCCAAGCGTTTAGAAACTCCAGCTGGTCATCGCGCAGGTGCAGGATGATGCTGGTGCCGCGTTGCGGGCGGGTGATGGTTTCCACCTCAAAGTCGCCCGTGCCGCTGCTCGTCCAGCGCACGCCTTCAGTCTCGGGCAGGCCCGCGCGGCGCGATTCCACGGTGATTTTGTCGGCCACGATGAAGCCGGAATAAAAGCCCACGCCAAACTGGCCAATCAGCTGGGCATCGGATTTTTGATCGCCCGAGAGCTGCTCCATGAACGCCTTGGTGCCGCTCTTGGCAATGGTGCCCAGGTGGTCGATGGCCTCTTGCGCACTCATGCCGATGCCGGTGTCGGTAATGGTCAGCGTTTTGGCCTCTTTGTCGAACGCCAGGCGCACTTCCAGGTTGGGCTGGTCGCCGTACAGGCTGCTGTCGTTCAAGGCTTCAAAGCGCAGCTTGTCGCACGCATCCGAGGCGTTGGAGATCAGCTCGCGCAGGAAGATTTCGGGGTTGGAGTACAGCGAATGCGTCACCAGGTGCAGCAGTTGTGCCACTTCCGCTTGGAAGGAATGGGTGTGTTTACTCATAAGGTGTTGTCCAGCAATAAAAACGCCGACCCCGTGTCGGCAACGCCGTTGCAGTTAGGGGTGGAGGGCGGTATTTCAAGGGCTGCAGTGGCCATAGAAAAGCGTGCAGAAACACAAAAATATTGATTTTGATAAAAAGAACAATTCTCATTTATTGATAAAATGGGAGTGGCGCTCCCATTAAGGGAGTGTTTTTTTCCACTTTCTTATTCATTTCTCACGACTTCCCATGTCAGCAAACAGCAAATCTGGCCTGCACTGCGAATTGACGCAACTGGCCCTGGCCGCTGGTTTGACCCTGGTCAGCGCCAATGTCTTGGCGCAATCGGCCCCGGCCACCAACACCCTCTCGACTGTGACCGTGACGGGCGACAGCCCGCTCAAGGCCGACCAGGCCGCTTCGAGCAAATTCACCGCGCCCTTGGTGGACACCCCCAAAACCGTGCAAGTGATTACCGAAGAGGTGCTGCAACAAACCGGGGCCACCAGCCTGCAAGAGGCCCTGAAAGCCACCCCCGGCATCACCTTTGGCAACGGCGAGGGCGGCAACCCCACGGGCGACCAGGCGTTTATTCGCGGCATGGATGCGCAGGCCAGCACCTTTGTCGATGGCATGCGCGACATTGCCGCCGGCTCCCGCGAGGTGTTCAATTTGGAGGCCATTGAGGTCATCAAAGGCGCTGATTCGGCCTATGCCGGACGGGGCGGGGCGGGCGGGTCGATCAACCTGGCGACCAAAAAAGCCAAGAACGAAAACTTCATCGCCGCCGATGTCGGCCTGGGCACCGACCAGTACAAGCGCAGCACGCTGGACTTGAACCGCAAGCTTGCTGACACCGTGGGCCTGCGCCTGAATGCCATGGCCCACGATGCCGATGTGGCCGGGCGCAATGGCCCTGAAAACAAACGCTGGGGCATTGCCCCCACCGTCACCTTTGGCATGGGCACACCCACCGAAATCACCCTGGGCTGGCAGCACCTGCAAACCGACGATGTGCCCGATGGCGGCATCCCCTACCGCTGGAGCAATACCCAGGCGGCCAACCTGCCCGGCGGCAGCACGGTGCGCCCGGAATACGGTGCCAGCCGCAAAAACTGGTACGGCCTGGACAACCGCGATTTTCAAAAAGAAAAAAGCGATATGTTCACCGCCTCGGTCGAGCACAAATTCAGCGCCACCAACAAGCTGCGCAACAGCCTGCGCTGGAGCAAATCCACACAAGACTACGTTTGGACGCAGCCTGACGACAGCAAGGGCAACGTGGACAAAGGCTTTGTCTGGCGGCGCGGTAACTTCCGTGATGCACAAACCACCACGCTGCAAAACGTGACCGAGTTCACGGGCGAACAAACTGTGGGCAGCATCCAACACACGTTTGCGGTGAGCATGGAACTGTCCAAAGAAAAAGCCGATGTGTGGTCGGGCGCGATTCAGGACAACGCCACCAGCAACTGCACGGCACTCACCCCGTGGTGTGCTGATTTGAACCACCCCAACAGCAGCGCCAACTGGCAATTCGCCTGGAATAAACCGGCCCAGGCCAGCACGTCGCAAATCGACACCGTGGCGCTCTACGGCTTTGACACCGTCAAGCTCAACGAGCAGTGGCTGCTCAACGGCGGCCTGCGCATGGACCACTACCGCCTGAACGTTTCCGGCCCGGCCGGTGGGCGTGCCCCTAATAACTACCCGGCGTACGACCTGCAGCGCAGTGACACGCTGTGGAATTACCAGTTGGGCGTGGTCTATAAACCGGCCGCCAACGGCAGCATTTACGCCAGCCTGGGCACCTCGTCCCGCCCTGGCGGCTCCACGCTGGGCAATGGCAGCGAAGACCTCACCGTCACCACCGATGCCTTGGCCGATCTGCAACCGGAAAAAACCCGCTCCATCGAGCTGGGCACCAAGTGGGATGTGCTGAACAACCGCCTGGGCCTGACGGCGGCCATCTTCCGCAACGAAGTGACCAACGTGCGCATCACCGAAAACGGCCTGACCTACATGGGTGGCAACAAAGTGGTCAATGGCCTGGAGCTGGGCTTTACCGGCAGCGTCATGCACGGTCTGGACATCTTTGGCGGCTACACCTATATGGACAGCGAGCAAAAAGACATGGGTATCGGCAACATTGCCAACGGCCAGCCCTTCCAAAACACGCCCAAGCACAGCTTTAGCCTGTGGAGCAGCTACAAGCCCACGGCCAAACTCACCCTGGGCCTGGGTGTGTACGCGCAAAGCAGTGTGAACGCCGCCTACATCCGCAGCAATGACGGTGGCATCGTCACCAAAGGGGCCAGCGGCTACGCCCGCTACGATGCCATGGCCAGCTACCAGTTCACGCCGAACATGGCACTGCAGCTGAACCTGTACAACCTGGGCAACAAGGTGTACTACACCGGCGTGCGTTCGCCGCATTACGCCAACATCGGCGCAGGCCGCTCGGCTGTGGCCACGCTGAAAATCACTTACTAAACCACGGGTCTGTATCCGATACTCCGCACCAACCCCGCTCCCCACCCTGGGCAGCGGGGTTTCTTGCGCAAACCATCATCGCGCCCACCATTCCTTCTTGCCCATCACCATGCTGCTGCGAATTCCTGCCCTGCTCACCCCCGAAGAAGTCGCCACCTGCCGCCAGACCCTGGAGCAGGCCCCCTGGGAAGATGGCCGCGCCACCGCCGGCCAGCTGGCCGCCCAGGTTAAGCACAACCTGCAACTGCCGCTGGCCAGCGAAGCCGCCAAAACGCTGGGCGAATTTCTTTTGAACAAACTGGCGCACAACCCGCTGTACCTGTCGGCCGTCCTGCCGCTCAAAGTGCTGCCCCCGCGCTTTAACCGCTACGAAGGCGGCGGCACCTATGGCAACCACATTGACAACGCGCTGTTTGCCCTGCCCGGCACGGCCAGCAAGCTGCGCAGCGATGTCTCGACCACCGTCTTTCTTAGCAACCCCGACGAATACGAGGGCGGCGAGCTGGTCATTGAAGACACCTTTGGCCACCAAAGCGTGAAGCTGGCCGCCGGCGACGCCATCGTTTACCCTGGCACCAGCTTGCACCGCGTCAATCCTGTAGCTAAAGGCACACGCTACGGCTCATTTTTCTGGGCACAAAGCCTAATTTCCTCGGCAGAGAAGCGCCGACTGCTCTTTGATTTAGACCAAAGCATCCAGGCCCTGACCGCCGACTGCCCTGCGCATCCGAAGATTTCCGCCCTCTCAGGCACCTACCACAACCTGCTGCGCATGTGGTCGCAAACATGAGCGCGGCGTTGAACAGCCTGGGCCAGCCGGTGCAACCGGCGGCCAGCCAGATTCCGGCGCATATCGCCAGCCTGCCCGATTACGAACAGCAGGCCCGCCAGCACATCGAAGCCAGCGCCTGGCAGCACATTCAGGGCGGGGCCGATCAGCAGCACACCCTGGCGCACAACCGCGCTGCCTTTGATGCGCTGCGCCTGCTGCCCCAGCCGCTGGCCGATTTGAGCGCCGCGCACACGCGCCAAACCCTGCTGGGCCAGCCGCTAGAACACCCCATCCTGCTGGCCCCCGTGGCCTACCAAACCCTGGCCCACCCTGAGGGCGAACTGGCCAGCGTGCGCGCCGCCACCGCCTTGCAAGCGGGCATGGTGGCCAGCACCCTGAGCAGCCACACGCTGGAGGCGATTGCGCACGAGGCGCAGCACACCCGCAGCGCCTTGCAGCGGCGTGGGCCGCTGTGGTTTCAGCTCTATTCCCAGGCCGAGCGCCAGCACACGCTGGAGCTGGTGCAGCGGGCCGAAAACGCGGGCTACGAGGCCATCGTCTGGACGGTGGATGCCAGCATCAAACGCTCCGGCTTTGCCCTGCCCGCCGGTGTGCAAGCGGCCAACCTGCGCCACATCGCCCCGCGCCCGCAGGCCAGCAGCATCGACGGCCCGCCGCTGTTTGGCACCCCGCTGGTGCAGCAAGCGCCCCGTTGGGACGAGCTGCGCTGGCTGCGCGCGCACACCCGGCTGCCGTTGATTGTCAAAGGCGTGTTGCACCCGGCGCAGGCCCGCCAGCTGGTCGATGCGGGGGTGGATGCCCTCATCATCTCCAACCACGGCGGGCGGGTGCTGGACGGCGTGGTCAGCCCGCTGGAAGTGCTGCCCGCCATCGCCCAGGCGGTGCATGTGCCGCTGCTGCTCGATAGCGGCGTGCGCTGGGGAACCGATGTGGTCAAAGCCCTGGCCTTGGGAGCCAGCGCCGTGTTGGTGGGCCGACCGCAACTGCACGCCCTGGCCTGTGCGGGCTGGCTGGGGGTGGCTCACATGCTGCACCTGTTGCGTAGCGAGTTGGAGCTGGCCATGGCGCAACTGGGCTGCGCTACGTTGGCCGACATTGGCCCAGGCATTCTTTGGAAAAACAGCTAAAAAAAAGAGCGCTTACCGCGCTCTTTGTAAAGGTTTTAACTTGATTTAAAGCGCAATCGCTTTGTTTATAAGCGCCACCAGCTATTTATTCAGTCCGTGGCTTGCGGTGGCGAAAGCGCGGTTCTGCCCCCTCGGGCGGGGTGTCCTCTGGGCGAATCACCTTGATTGGCGCGGCTTTGCCTTTCAGGCTGGCCGGGGCGCGGTAGGTGCGAATGCTGCCCCGCCGACCCGGCTGCTCGCCTTCTGGCGCAGGGGCCGAGCGGTCAAAATCGCCGCGCGGCGCACGATCGGAAAAGTCCCGCTGGGGGCGGTCACTGCGCGGGCCACGCTCTTGGCGCTCACCGCCTTCGCGGCGTGGACCTCGGTCGTCGCTGCGGAAGCTGGGGCGCTCGCCCCCTTCACGGCGCTGCGGGCGGTCACCGCCCTCAAAACGGCGCTCTTGGCGCTCGCCGCCCTCACGGCGCGGGCCTCGGTCATCACTGCGGAAGCTGGGGCGGTCGTTGTCAAAGCGACGCGGCGGGCGGTCACCGCCTTCAAAACGGCGTTCTTGGCGCTCGCCACCTTCGCGGCGTGGGCCTCGGTCGTCACTGCGGAAGCTGGGGCGGTCGTTGTCAAAGCGGCGCTGCGGGCGGTCACCGCCTTCAAAACGGCGTTCTTGGCGCTCGCCGCCCTCACGGCGCGGGCCCCGGTCGTCACTGCGGAAGCTGGGGCGCTCGCCCCCTTCACGGCGTGGGGGTCGGTCATTGCCTTCAAAGCGGCGCTGTGGGCGGTCACCACTCTCAAAACGGCGTTCTTGGCGCTCGCCACCTTCGCGGCGCGGGCCTCGGTCATCACTGCGGAAGCTGGGCCGGTCGCCCCCTTCACGGCGTGGAGGCCGGTCATTGCCCTCAAAGCGGCGCTGTGGGCGGTCACCACCCTCAAAACGGCGTTCTTGGCGCTCGCCGCCTTCGCGGCGCGGGCCTCGGTCGTCACTGCGGAAGCTGGGCCGGTCGCCCCCCTCGCGGCGTGGGGTGGCAGAAGGGTCGCGGCGGGCAGGGCGGCCACCGGAGGAGGATTTGGGTTTAAAGGGGGGCATGGCCAACTCTAGGCAAGACAAATTAAGGCGCAATTGTGCCTGTACCACTGCCGCTTTGTCGGCCCCTGGCCCGCAGCGGGGGCAAGAAAAGAGGGCAAGGCAGGCACTGCATAAAAAAAATTCTGCCCATCCGTGCTGCTGGGGGCGGGGTCAATCCACTTTTTCGTGGGCAGAAGCGGACTTGGTGCTTTGAAAAAAACCGTTGCGCAAGGCTTCCAAATCGACCACCCGCAAGCCGCCGTACTCCACTTGGATAGCACCGGCAGCCTCTAACGTGGCCAAAGCCTCATTGACCCGTTGGCGCGACAGCCCTACCAAATAGGCCAGTTCTTGCTGCGTAATGCGTAGCAGCTGATTGCCACCAGGATAAGGGTAGAGCGCCGGGTTGAATAAGGCGGCCAAGCTGCGGGCCACGCGCAGGTCGGGGCTGGAGAGGCGATCAATCTCGCGCGCACCAATGAACTGGCCCAGGCGCTCGTTGAGCTGGTTCATGATGTAGCGGTTAAAGCCCAGCGAGTTGTCCAGCAGCCAATGAAAGGTGTCAATGTGCAGGCCAGCGACCACGCTTTTGCGCAGCGCTTGCACGTTGTAGCGGTAGGACTCGCGCTTGATGGCCGTGCCTTCGCCAAACCACCCTCCAGGGGGCAGGCCGGCAAAGGTCATGCTCACGCCTTGGGCATTTTCGGAGCTCATTTTCAGTAGGCCATCGATCAGCCCAAACCAGTAGGTCACTTGGCGCCCGATCATGCACACGTACTCTCCGGGGTTGGCCTGGGTGACATGGATGGCATTCACCGCCCGATCACGCTCATGGGGTTGGAGCAGGCGCAACCAAGGGATGCCATCCAGTTCTTGCGCGCAAGGGGTGCGCCTGCGTTGGTACAAAGAAGGTGTCGAACTCATAACCGTGAAGCATCTGCGCAGATAAAGACTCTGTCCCCTAGGGTTTGCCACAGGGAGGGCCCATTTCCCTGGGCGGACGGTGCGAAATGATGAAAATAAACCACAGTAAAAAGCCAATTAGCGCGGTAAGCAGCAGGATAACCCGACTAGGACTTTCCCCAGGAAAGTAAACGAAAAGACACAATAACGTCAAACTCACCACTACGATTGTTGGAAATCGGGTGCCAAGCAGACTTTTTTACATAAAACTGACGGCACCATTTTCAGGAATTTCCAGAACATTGTTTGTGAGGAACCGCCATGGCGAACACTTTTCCGCACCTGCTCCTAAGCCACGCAACGCAGCGCCCAACAGCCCCTGCCTTGCGTGAAAAAGAGTTCGGTATTTGGCAGACTTGGACCTGGGCCGATGTCGCCCGCGACGTGCGCCACCTGGCTTGTGGCCTGGCGGCGCTGGGGCTGGCCCGGGGGCAAAACCTGGCCTTCGTCAGCGACAACCGTCCCAACGTTTACATGGGCTTTGCGGCCGTGCAAAGCCTGGGGGCCGTGCCCATTCCGCTGTACCAGGATGCGGTGGCCCAAGAAATGGCGTTTGTGATGGAGGATGCCGACATCCACTTCGCTTTTGCCGAAGACCAAGAACAAGTGGACAAACTGCTGGAAGTGCGCGAGACCGTGCCCAGCATCACCCACATCATTTACGACGACCCACGCGGTCTGCGCAAATACGAAGAGCCCGGTTTGATCAGCACCGCAGAGCTGAAAAAGCTCGGTGCCGCCTGGGATAAAGACCACCCGGGTGTGTGGGACAGCATGCAGCAGCGTGTGCAGGCTGAGGATGTGGCGGTGATTCTTTACACCTCGGGCACCACCGGCAAGCCCAAAGGGGTGTGCCTGACGCACACCAACTTCATCGGCTCGGCCCAGGGCGGGGTGGAGGTGGACAAGCTGGGCCCCAGCGACAACGTGATCTCTTACCTGCCCCCGGCCTGGGTGGGCGACCATTTGTTCTCGTACGCACAATGGCTGGTGGCCGGTTTCACCATCAACTGCCCCGAGTCGGCGGCCACCGTCAGCATTGACATGCGCGAAGTGGGTCCGACCTACTACTTTGCCCCGCCCCGGGTGTTTGAGGGCATGCTCACCTCGGTGTCGATTCGCATGGAAGATGCGGCCCCGTTTAAACAATGGCTGTTTAAAAAGGCCATGGATGTGGCCAAACGGGTGGGCTCAGACATTTTGGATGGCAAGCCGGTCGGGGCGCTGGACAAACTCAAGTACCGCCTGGGCGACTTCATGATTTACGGCCCGCTGCGCAATGCCATGGGGCTGTCGCGCATTCGCGTGGCCTACACTGCGGGCGCAGCGATTGGGCCGGAGCTGTTCCAGTTTTTCCGCAGCATTGGCATCAACCTCAAACAGCTGTACGGCCAAACTGAAACCTGCGCCTATGTTTGTCTGCAGCGCGATGGCCAGGTCGATATCAACAGCGTGGGCCAGGCCGCCCCCGGTATTGAACTGAAGATTGCCGAGAACGGCGAAGTGCTGCTCAAAGGCGTGTCGGTGCTCAAGGAGTACTACAAGCGCCCGGATGCCACCGCCGAGGTGCTGGATGAAAACGGCTACTTCAAAACCGGCGATGCGGGCGTGATTGGTGCCAACGGCCAACTGCGCATCATCGACCGTGCCAAGGACGTGGGCAAGATGGCCAGCGGGGCCATGTTTGCGCCCAACTACATTGAGAACAAGCTCAAATTCTTCTCGCACATCAAGGAGGCGGTGTGCTTTGGCAACGGCAAGGACAAGGTGTGCGCCTTTGTCAATATTGATTACGAAGCCGTGGGCAACTGGGCCGAGCGCCAGGGCATCCCCTACGGCGGCTATGTGGACTTGGCCTCTAAGCCCCAGGTGCTGGCGCTGATTGCCGATTGCATCCGCCAGGTCAATGCCGGCCTGGCCGCCGAAGAAGGCATGGCCGACACCCAAGTGGCCCGCTTCTTGGTGCTGCACAAAGAGCTGGATCCCGATGACGATGAGCTGACCCGCACCCGCAAAGTGCGCCGCAACTTTATCGCCGAGAAATACGCCGTGCTGATCGAGGCGCTGTACAGCGGCAAGACCGAGCAGTTCATTGAAACCCAGGTGAAGTTTGAAGACGGGCGCACGGGCAGCGTCAGCGCCACGCTGCAAATTTTGGAAGGGCAGGTCTTTGCGGCCACCCGCCAAGCGGCCTGACCGAGGGTGCTCATGACCGACGCTGTTTTAGAACACCCCGGCTCCACGGCCACCCCCGCCGCTGCCCCCAGCGATTCCTCTCACCCGATTGCCCAAGAAAAATCTAGCGCCATGTCCGAGAAAAAAATTGGCGATGTCATTTTGGACATCCAAAACATCAGCCTGCGCTTTGGCGGTGTCAAAGCGCTGACCGACATCTCATTCAACGTGCGCGAGCACGAGATTCGCTCCATCATCGGCCCCAACGGGGCGGGCAAATCCTCGATGCTCAACTGCATCAACGGCGTGTACACGCCCAGCGAAGGCTCGATCACCTTCCGGGGCCAAACCTTTGCCCACATGAACAGCCGCCAGGTGGCGGAAATGGGCGTGGCCCGCACCTTCCAGAACCTGGCGCTGTTCAAGGGCATGAGCGTGATCGACAACATCATGACCGGGCGCAACCTGAAGATGAAGTGCAACCTGCTGCAGCAAGCCTTCCACCTGGGCCCGGCGCGGCGCGAAGAGCTGGCGCACCGCGAGTTTGTCGAAAACATCATCGACTTTTTAGAAATTCAGGCCTACCGCAAAACGCCCGTGGGCCAGCTGCCCTACGGCCTGCAAAAGCGCGTGGACTTGGGCCGTGCCCTGGCCATGGAGCCGCAGGTGCTGCTGCTGGACGAGCCCATGGCCGGCATGAACGTCGAGGAAAAACAGGACATGTGCCGCTTCATCCTGGACGTGAACGATGAGTTTGGCACCACCATCGTGCTGATCGAGCACGACATGGGCGTGGTGATGGACATCTCTGACCGCGTGGTGGTGCTGGACTACGGCAAAAAAATTGGGGATGGTGCCCCCGATGATGTGCGCAACAACGAAGACGTGATCCGGGCCTACCTGGGTACTACGGACTAACCGAACCCAACGGACTTCACCGAGATATATAAAAAAGGAGCAGTTACCGTGGCATTCTTCTTAGAAACCCTATTTGGTGGCCTGATGGTTGGCACGCTGTATGCGTTGGTAGCTATTGGTTTTGTATTAATTTTTAAAGCCTCAGGCGTTTTCAACTTCGCCCAAGGGGCCATGGTGCTGTTCTCGGCCCTGGTCATGGCGCGGTTTGCCGAGTGGATTCCGCAGTGGCTGGGCATGGAGCCCGGCCTGGTGGGCAACCTGCTGGCCATCGTCGTCACCTTGGTGGGCATGGTCCTCGTTGCCTGGGCCATCGAGCGCTTGGCGCTGCGCCATCTGGTGAACCAAGAACCCATCATTTTGCTGATGGCCACCCTGGGCATTGCCTATTTACTCGACGGTTTTGGCCCCATGGTGTTTGGCTCCGAGGTGTACAGCATCAACGTGGGCATGCCCAAAGACCCAGTGTTCCTGATGGAATCGACCTTTGAAGGCGGCGTGATGATCAGCCTCGAAGACCTGATGGCCGCCGGCATCGCCGCCGTGATGGTCGCTGCGCTGAGCATCTTTTTCCAAAAAACCAAAACCGGCCGCGCCCTGCGTGCGGTGGCCGATGACCACCAAGCGGCGCAATCCATCGGCATTCCGCTGTCGCGCATCTGGGTCATTGTCTGGTCGGTGGCCGGGGCCGTGGCCTTGGTGGTGGGGGTGATCTGGGGCAGCAAGCTGGGCGTGCAGTATTCGCTGTCGCTGGTGGCGTTGAAAGCCCTGCCGGTGGTGATTTTGGGCGGGCTGACTTCCCTGCCCGGCGCCATCATTGGCGGCCTGATCATTGGCGTGGGCGAGAAGCTCTCCGAGGTGTACATCGGCCCCATGGTCGGCGGCGGCATCGAAACCTGGTTTGCCTATGGCCTGGCCCTGTGCTTTTTGCTGGTGCGCCCGCAAGGCCTGTTTGGCGACAAGATCATTGACCGCGTTTAACGCAACGCCCATTAAACGCATTTACGAAAACGAGGAAGAACGCAATGTTTTATCGTGAAAACGGTCAATTTAAGACCAGCTACGCGGCCGATCAGCAGATTTTCACCATCGCGCAAGACCGCTACGCCATCTTGGGCTTGCTGGCCATTGCCTTTTTGGTGATTCCGCTGGTGGCCAGTGATTACACCTTTCAAGCCATCCTGATTCCCTTTGTCATCATGAGCTTGGGCGCTTTGGGCCTGAACATCCTGGTGGGCTACTGCGGGCAGATCTCTTTGGGTACGGCCGCCTTTATGGCCGTGGGGGCCTACGCCGCCTTCAACTTTCAAGCGCGGTTTGAGAACATGCCCCTGCTCATCGCCCTGATTGGCGGTGGCCTGTGCGCCATGGCTGTGGGGGTGGTGTTTGGCCTGCCCAGCTTGCGCATTCGCGGCCTGTACCTGGCCGTGGCCACGCTGGCGGCCCAGTTTTTTATTGACTGGATTACCACCCGCGCGGCCTGGGTGACGAACAACTCCTCCTCGGGCTCCGTCAGCGCCAAAGCGCTGGAAATCCTGGGCTGGCAAATCGACACCCCCATGGAGAAGTATTTGCTGTGCCTGGCCATCCTGTGCGTGCTGGCACTGGGTGCCAAAAACCTGGTGCGCAGCTCGGTGGGCCGCGAGTGGATGGCCATGCGCGATATGGACGTGGCCGCCAGCGTGATCGGCATCCGTCCGGTGTACGCCAAGCTCTCGGCCTTTGCCGTCAGCTCTTTTATCGTGGGCATTGCCGGTGCGCTGTGGGGCTTTGTGCACCTGGGTTCGTGGGAGCCGGCCGCCTTTGGCCTGAACCAATCGCTGCAGCTGCTGTTCATGATCATCATTGGTGGCCTGGGCTCCATCGTGGGCAGCATTTTTGGTGCCGCCTTCTTTGTGCTGCTGCCGCTGTTCTTGAACCAGGTGCCGCACTGGATGGGCCTGCCCATTTCCACCGCCACCGCCACCTATCTGGAGCACATGATTTTTGGTGCCCTGATCGTGTTCTTCCTGATTGTGGAACCGCACGGTTTGGCCAAACTGTGGGCTACCGCCCGCCAAAAACTGCGCGTCTGGCCCTTCCCACACTAAGCCGCGCAGTCCTCAGAAGCTTTCACGTTTTTTAACGACGGCACCTCAGAGTGCCGCCACCCGGGCACCTCGCCCACCTTTAGGAGACCACCATGAAATTCAAATCCATTGCCATGGCCGCCGCCATTGCGACTGCCAGCCTGGGCACCCTGTTGGCCAGCCCCGCCGCCCAAGCGCAAGCGCAAGAGCAGTTCATGCCGCTGCTGGTGTACCGCACCGGCCAGTTCGCCCCCATGGGCATTCCATGGGCTGATGGCAAGCAGGATTACCTGAAACTGGTGAATGCCAAAGGCGGGGTCAATGGTGTCAAGATCACCTTTGAAGAATGCGAAACTGCTTACGACACCGGCAAGGGCGTGGAGTGCTACGAGCGCATGAAAAACCGCCCCAACGGCACCGCCAGCTTTGACACCCAATCGACCGGCATTACCTTTGCCGTTAGCGACAAAGCCCCGGGCGACAAGGCCACCATCGTGACCACCGGCTACGGCCTGTCGCAATCGGCCGATGGCCGGGTGTTTGAGTGGAACTTCCCCCTGCTGGGCAACTACTGGACGGCGGCCGATTCCATGATTCAGGACATCCTGAAAAAAGAAAAAGGCAGCCTGAAGGGCAAAAAAATCGCACTGGTTTACCACGATTCGCCGTTTGGCAAAGAGCCCATGCCGTTGCTGGAAAAACGCGCCGCCAAAGAAGGCTTTGAACTGCTCAAACTGCCGGTGACCGCCCCCGGTGTAGAGCAAAAATCCACCTGGCTCCAAATCCGCCAACAGCGCCCCGACTACGTGTTGCTGTGGTCAGCTGGTGTGATGACCCCCACCTCGATTCGTGAAGCCCAGGCCACCGCCTACCCACGCGACAAAATCTACGGTATCTGGTGGGCCGGCTCTGAGACCGATGTGCAAGACATCGGTGCCGGTGCCAAAGGCTACAACACGGTCACCATTCAAAACACCGCCGAGTTCGACAAAGTCCACGACGAAATCAAAACCATGCTTTATGACAAAGGCCAAGGCACGGCCCGCGATGTCAAAGGTACCCGCTCGATTGCCTATACCCGAGGGGTCATGATTGCGATGCTGCAAGTGGAGTCCATTCGCACCGCCCAAGAAAAATTTGGCAAGGGCAAAACCATGACCCCCGAGCAAGTGCGCTGGGGTCTGGAGAACCTGAACCTGACGCAAGAGCGCCTCAATGAACTGGGCTTTGGCAAAATTTTGCGCCCCATTCAAACCAGCTGCGAAAACCACATGGGCACCGACTGGTCGCGCATCGCCCAGTGGGATGGCGCCAAGTTCAACGTTGTCTCTGACTGGTACCAGGCCGACAAGAGCATGGTCGATCCGCTCGTGAAAGAGTACGGTGAGCGCTACGCCAAAGAGAAAAACATTCAAATCCGCGACTGCAAATAACATAGCATTTGTCGCACTATCTAAGTCATTTAGATAGATAAAACACTGCAAGCGCTTTCAATACAAGCGCTTGCAGCTATAACTAACATTAGGTGATGGTATGAGCACTGCAACCCCCGCTTCCACAACCCAGCCGCTGGTCGAAGTCAATGGCATTGAAGTCATTTACAACCACGTCATCTTGGTACTCAAAGGCGTTTCGCTGAAAGTGCCAGAGCACGGTATCGTTGCCCTGCTCGGCGGCAATGGCGCGGGCAAGACCACCACTTTGCGGGCCATCTCCAACCTGCTCAAAGGCGAGCGCGGCGAGGTCACCAAAGGCAGCGTCATGCTGGAAGGCAAAGAAATTCAAAACCTCTCGCCCGCCGACCTGGTCAAGCGCGGCGTGGTGCAGGTCATGGAAGGGCGCCACTGCTTTGCCCACCTGACCATCGAAGAAAACCTGCTCACCGGCAGCTACACCCGCACCGACAAGGCCGAAATCGCCCGCAACCTGGAAAAGGTTTACAACTATTTCCCACGCCTGAAAACCCGGCGCACCAGCCAAGCGGCCTACACCTCGGGCGGCGAGCAGCAAATGTGCGCCATTGGCCGCGCCCTCATGAGCAACCCGCGCATGGTGCTGCTCGATGAGCCCTCCATGGGCCTGGCGCCGCAAATCGTCGAAGAAGTCTTCAACATCGTGCAAGACCTCAATCACAAAGAAAAAGTCACCTTCATGCTGGCCGAGCAAAACACGAATATGGCGCTCAAATACGCCGACTACGGCTACATCATGGAAAGCGGGCGCATCGTCATGGACGGCCCGGCCAAAGAACTGGCCAGCAACGAAGACGTGAAAGAGTTTTACCTGGGCGTAGGCGGCAGCGAGCGCAAGAGCTTCAAAGACGTGAAAAGCTATAAGCGCCGCAAACGCTGGTTGGCTTGAATATTAATATTGATAGCTTTATCCATATACTCTGCAATGGTTAGAGACTGATTTAATACCAATAATATCCCCTGAAAAGAGTGACCATGTCTGCGTTTTACGACACCCTTGAAACCCGCCCCCCAGAGGAACGCGAAGCGGCCTTGCTGGCTGCGCTGCCGGGGCAAATTGCCCATGCGCAGAAACACAGTCCAGCCTTTGCGGACATTCTGGCCGGCGTGGATGCCGCCAGCATCACCAGCCGCGCTGCGCTGGCCCAGCTGCCGGTCACGCGCAAATACCAGCTCTTGGAGCGCCAACAAGCCCAGCGCAGCACCAATCCCTTTGGCGGCTTTGCAACACACGGCTTTGGCCCGGCCATGCCGCGCGTTTTTGCCAGCCCCGGCCCCATTTACGAGCCCGAAGGCCAGCGCAAAGACTACTGGCGCATGGCCCGCGCCATCTACGCCGCCGGATTTCGCAGCGGCGAGCTGATTCACAACTGCTTCAGCTACCACTTTGTCCCCGCCGGGGCCATGATGGAAAACGGTGCCCATGCCATCGGCTGCAGCGTCTTTCCCGGCGGCACGGGCCAAACCGAGCAGCAAGTGCAGGCCATGGCCGAACTGCAGCCCGCTGGCTATATCGGCACCCCCAGTTTTTTGAAACTGATTTTGGAAAAAGCCCAGGCCATGGGCACCCCTCTGCCCAGCCTGCGCAAGGCCCTGCTCTCGGCCGAAGCCTTCCCACCGTCGCTGCAGCAATGGATGCAAGAGCGTGGCGTGACCGGCTACCAGTGCTATGCCACCGCCGACTTGGGCCTGATCGCTTACGAAACCGAAGCCCGGCAAGGCTTGGTGGTGGATGAAGGCGTGATCGTCGAAATCGTGCGCCCCGGCACCGGCGACCCGGTGCCAGAGGGCGAGGTTGGCGAGCTGGTCATCACCACCCTGAACACCGACTACCCGCTGATCCGTTTTGGCACGGGCGACCTTTCCGCCATCCTGCCTGGCCACTGCCCGACAGGCCGCACCAATGTGCGCATCAAAGGCTGGCTGGGCCGCGCAGACCAAACCACCAAAGTGCGCGGCATGTTCGTGCAGCCCGGGCAGGTGATTGAAGTGGCCAAGCGCTTCCCCCAAATCCAGCGCGTGCGTCTGGTCATCACCGGGGCCATGGCCAACGACCAGATGACCTTGCACGTCGAGACCCTGGAAACGGCCCCCGGCTTGGTGCAATTGCTGCAAGACACCGTGCGCGAAGTCACCAAGCTGCGCTGTGAGGTGCAGTTTCACCACCCAGGGCGCTTGCCCAACGACGGCAAGGTGATTGAAGACGCCCGCAGCTACGACTAAGGCCAGCGCACCCAACAAAAAACCGACCTGCCCAGGTCGGTTTTTTGTGAGCTGCTAGCGCTGAAAAATCAATGTTTTTTGCAACTATTAGCGCTGAAAGTATTATTCATTCAGCGCAAATAGCTATTATTTTTAAGCAAACGCAACCAGTGCTTTTTTCATTTTTTTCATGGCCGCCACTTCGATCTGGCGGATGCGCTCGGCGCTGACCCCGTATTCGGCGGCCAGTTCGTGCAGCGTCATGCCGCCGCTGCCGTCGTCATTGACGTGCAACCAGCGCTGCTCAACGATGCGGCGGCTGCGCTCATCCAGCCCGTCCAGCGCGTGGGCGATGCCATCACTGGCCAGCACATCGCGCTGGCGCGATTCGAGCATGGCGGTGGGCTCATCGCGGCGGTCGCTCAGGTAGGTGATGGGGCCAAAGGCGGCCTCGCCATCATCGCTGGGCGCAGGGTCCAGCAGCACATCGCCGCCAGCCAAGCGCGCTTCCATTTCCATCACCTCCTCGGGTTTGACCCCCAGTTTGCTGGCCATGGTGTCGATTTGCTCGGGCGTTAGTGTGTCACGCAGGGCGGCATCGCTGTCCATCGCGGCATCGGTTTGCATGCCCTGCTTCATCGAGCGCAGGTTAAAGAACAGCTTGCGCTGCGCTTTGGTGGTGGCCACTTTGACCATGCGCCAGTTTTTGATGATGTATTCGTGGATTTCGGCCTTGATCCAGTGCATGGCGTAGCTGACCAGGCGCACGCCTTGGTCGGGGTCAAAGCGCTTGACGGCTTTCATCAGGCCGACGTTGCCTTCTTGGATCAAGTCGCCTTGTGGCAGGCCATACCCCAGGTATTGGCGCGACAGCGAGATGACCAGGCGCAGGTGCGACAAGATCAGCCGCCCGGCGGCGTCCAGATCGTTGTGGTCTTTGAGTTTGCGGGCGTACTCCTGCTCTTCCTCTAGGGTGAGCATGGGCATGCGGTTGGCTGCACTGATGTAGGCATCCAGGTTGCCCAAAGAGGGCAGCAGCGCCCAGGGATTGGTGGGCGCCAAGGCCGTTGCAGTGCAAGCAGGGGTGTGGTTCATCGCAATTCGTCCTTTCATCCAGCACCATATATTAGCACTCGATAGATGCGAGTGCTAAAGCCAAAGTTCCTGGGATTCAAAACGTCAGCACTTTGTCGGCGGCCATGATCCAGTCGGTCAGCTCGGTGAGGTTGCCGATGGCGGTGCCCGGCAGCAAGGGCAGCTCAAGCAGGCCGCGGTTTTGGGCACAAGTGCGGCAGACGCGCACAGTGGCACCGGCCTCAATCAGCATTTGCAGGTGGCTTTGCAGGCCTTGGCCGCCTTGGCCGTCGTTTTGGCCAGGCAGGGCCAGCACGGTGGCATCGGACATTAAAAAGACGGTGACTTCAGGCTGCTCATCGTGCGCGGCCAGCATGTTGGCGATGCGCAGGGCGGACAGGCAGCGCTCGCTGCCATAAGGGGCGGCGTGCAGGACGATGGCGATTTTTTGCGGCATGGCGTTCTCTTTTCTAGCCCAAAAGCACGGCAAGCCGTGCAGTGAAAGCGCGTGTGCTGGCCTTGTGCGCACATCCGGCAGCGCCAGGAGGCGAGCCGCTGGGCAGAGCGCATTTTTTGACTATTGTTGGGTGCGCGTTCTGGGGTGCCGGTGTGCAGGGGCCGCTTAGTGGCTTAGTAGGTCACCGCCATGGCGGCGACGTCGATGGTGATCATGGGTTTGACCAAAATGGCGTGGGTTGCGCGGGCGTAGGCGGTGCGCCAGTCAGCATCGTCCAGGCGGCGGGGGCCGGCGGCTTGGGCGACCAGCAGCACTTTGTCTGCCAGGAGCACTTTGCCGCTGGCGCGCAGGGGTTCGCATTCCATTGCGGTAAATTGGTCATCCAGCCAGCGGCGGGCCTCTTCCATGCCCATGGGCTCCAGGCGCGAGAGGTCGATGCGCCATTCTTGTTGCGGATTGAAACGTACGATGAGTTCACTGCTCATAAATCATCCTCGCGGCAGATGGTTGGTGAAAAAAGAGCAGCTTACCCCAAGCCGATTGCAGACACGTTCGGGATTGTCACTATAAATAGTTAAAAACAACAAATTAATCAGAGCTGCCACCGCAGCAATGGCAAATACTTTCGGCTGAAAGTCATTAAAAAGACAGTATTTACCAGCGGTGGCAGCCATGATTTTTAATCCAGCAGTGCGGCCTCAGGCACGTGCGCGTGCTCACGGCGGGTTTGCACGGCCTGGGACAGTTGCTCCAGCACCGTGACGGTATCGCTCCAGCCCAGGCAGGCATCGGTGATGCTTTGGCCGTAGACCAGCTGGCAGACATCGTCTTGCCCGGCGTTGAACTTTTGCGCTCCGGCAACCAGGTGGCTCTCCAGCATCACGCCAAACACTTGGCGCGAGCCGCTTTCGATTTGCTGGGCGATGTCGGCCGCCACGTCTTTTTGGCGCTCGTGCTGTTTGTGGCTGTTGGCGTGGCTGCAATCGACCATCAGGGTGGCGGGCAGGCCGGCTTTTTCCAAATCGGCGCAGGCGGCGGCCACGTGGGCGGCATCGTAGTTGGGCGTTTTGCCACCGCGCAGGATGACGTGGCAGTCTTGGTTGCCAGCGGTGTGGACGATGGCCACTTGGCCGTTTTTGTGTACCGATAGGAAGTGGTGCCCCCGGCTGGCCGACTGGATGGCATCGGTGGCGATGCGGATGTTGCCGTCGGTGCCGTTTTTGAAGCCAATCGGTGCCGAAATGCCCGAGGCCAGTTCGCGGTGGACTTGGCTCTCAGTCGTGCGGGCACCAATCGCGCCCCAGCTGATCAGGTCCCCGATGTATTGGGGTGAGATCACGTCCAGAAATTCGCTGGCTGCGGGCACGCCCAAGCGGTTGATGTCGATGAGCAGCTGGCGGGCGATGCGCAGCCCTTCGTCGATGCGGTAGCTGCCGTCCAGGTAGGGGTCGTTGATCAGGCCTTTCCAGCCGACGGTGGTGCGGGGTTTTTCAAAATACACCCGCATGACGATTTCCAGCGTGTCTTTGTATTGCTCGCGCACGTCGGCCAGGCGGCGGGCGTAGTCCAGCGCGGCCTCGGGGTTGTGAATGGAGCAGGGGCCGACGATGACCAGCAGGCGGTCATCTTGGTTGCGCATGATGCGCTGGATGCTTTGCCGTGTGCCGCTGACCAGGGTTTCGACAGGGGTGCTTTGAATGGGGAAGAAGCGGATGAGGTGCTCGGGAGGGGGCAACACAGTAATGTCCTTGATACGTTCGTCGTCAGTCTGGCCAGTTTTGGGGGCTGCGCTGCGGTACCAAGCGTCACCGGGCGGGGAGTATTGAGCGGTCATGTGTGCCTCTGTGTGAAAAAAGGGATCGTGAAAAACAAAAAACCGCCGGGCTTTTCAGCTGCGGCGGTTGTTTGGGAGGGTTGTTCGTGGGTGTGCGAGCGCTTGCCTCTCATCCGCCAGGGATAGAGAACCAAAAGTAAAAATAGAAAGCGCTGGACATCGGCATAGCGCTGCAATGTAGCACTTCGTTTGCGGCAGTGCAACATGGGTCTGGAAAGTTTGCGAAAAAAAATTGCGTCAAATTCTGAAAAAATTCAAAAAACCACCAAATTTTTTGTTTCTTTGATGGTTGTTGCAAAAATCCTGCGTATTCATGCTTTTGTTTTGCGTTCTTCCCGGATCAGTAGTTGCAGCAGCACAACACCGGCGGCCAGGATGACCGTCGTCACCGCCAGCGCGTCGGCATAGCTGCCGGTGGCGCGGGCAATCATCCCGCCCATGGCAGGCGCGGCAATCTGTGCCACGCCGTAGCCCAGGGTGATGCGGGCCATGGCCTTGGACGGATTGGCGGGAAAGTGGCGGCCCACCAGCGCCAGCGTCAGGCTGACGATGCCGACAAAGGTGCCGCCAAACAGCGCAGCGCTAATGAGGTTGAGCGCCACCCCGTCCGACAGCAGCGGCAGCAGCGCGGACAGCGCTTGCAGGGCATAGGCCAGCATCAGGGCGCGGGCCACGCTGATTTCCTGCGCGATGCGGTCCCAGACAAAGGTGGACGGCGTGGCCGCCAGCCCGACGACGACCCAGGCCCAACTGCCCCGGCCGGCGAGCAGTGGCAGTTTTTCCACGATGGCGACGGTGAATGTTGCGCCGATGGCAAAGCCGAAACCGGCGCAGAAGTACGCCAGGGTTTGCAGTTTCATCCAGCGCCCGGAGGGCGGCGGGGCGCTGGCTGCTGCCGTGCTGGCGGTGGTGGGCAAGGTGGCGGGCCGGGGCATCCAGCGCCAGGCGGGAATGAAAAACACCACGCCCAGCAGGCCCAGCGCCAGCCATTGCTCGTCCCACGGCAGCCAGCCCACCATGCCCACCACGGCCAGGCCAGACACCGCAATGCCCAGCCCCAGCCCGGAAAAGTGGATGCCCAGCTCTGGCCGCTGGCGGTGCGCCACCAGCCAGTTCAGCACCAGGGCCGACCCCAGCAGCATCCCCGCCGCGCTGGAGAGTCCGGCCACAAAGCGCAGTGCCGCCCACAGCGCCACGTGGGTCGTCAGCCCCATGCCTGCGGTGCAGACCACGGCCAGCAGCAGGCCGATGCGGTAGAGCCGGAACTTGCGCTCCACATCGCTGACGGCCGTGGCCAGCAGCACCCCGCTCATGTACCCCGCGTAGTTGATGGCCGCCAGCCAGCCACCGGCCAGCAGGGACAGGTCGGCCTGCGCCCGCATGATGGGCAGCAGCGGCGTGTAGGCAAAGCGGGCCAGCCCCAGCGTCAGCACCAGGGCGCAGACACCGGCGCACAGCACGCGCCAGCGGGCGGCGGCATCGTGGGGGGAAAGGGGGAGAGGGGTCATGGCGCGGGCATCCGGTGGTTCAGGCCGCCATGCTAGCCATGCGATCGACGGCGGTTTTTCGATACTATGACAAGTGCTATCGACGACATGCCAAACATCCGCCCCATGCCTTCCTCACCCACCCGCACGGCTGCCTTGCTGCCCGTGCCTGCCTTGCAGGTGCTGCCGCAGCCGGTGGTGCTGCGCTCGGAAAACCTGGGGCCGGGCCAGGGGTTTGCCGAGCATACGCACCGCTGGAACCAGTTTGTCTATGCCACGGCGGGCACGCTGCTGGTGACGGTGGCGCACGCCCGGTACGTCATCACGCCGGAGCAGGCCATCTGGATTCCTACCGGCACGCGCCACGCTACGCATGCCTTGCATGGCGCGGCATTTCGCAATTTGTATGTGGACGATGCGCCCGATCTGGGCCTGCCAGCCCTTTGCACCTCGTACGCCGTCAGCCCCCTGATGCGGGCGCTGATCGTGGAGCTAGAACAAGCCGCAGGGCGGCAGGAAGAGGCTGCCTACCTGCACACGCTGTACGCCATGCTGCGCGCCCAGTTGCAGCGCCTGCCGCAGCTGCAGCGCCACCTGCCCTGGCCGCACAGCCCACGCCTGCGCCAGATGTGCGAGGCGCTATACGTCCACCCCGCCGACCCGCGCAGCCTGCACGCTTGGGGGCAGGTGCTGGGCATGTCCGCCCGTACCCTGGCGCGGCACTTTGCGCAGGAAACGGGCACCTCCTTGCGGCAGTGGCGCCAGCAGCTGCGCCTGCTGCTGGCGCTGGAATGGCTGAGCACACCGCGCAGCGTGACCAGCATCGCCATCGACCTGGGCTATGCCGGCACCTCGGCCTTTAGCTATATGTTTCATCAGGCCACCGGCTGCACGCCGTCCCAATGGCGCAGCCGACGGGCTGCAGGATAGGAGCATCCCGCCGCCATGAGCGATTTCCTATTTCCTGGGCATCGCTGAGCGCGCCAAGGCGAAGGAGGGCGCAGCAGGCACGCCGTGATACTGCGCACGGCCATCTGCAGAAGCAGAAAGGGACGCTGCACAGCGTCCATTTTTTAAACAAAACGGGCTAAAACCCATGCAGATAAAGCGCTAATAGCTATCAAAATATCAAGCCGTGCCGCCCACCGTCAGCCCGTCGATGCGCATGGTGGGCTGGCCCACGCCCACGGGTACGCTTTGGCCTTCCTTGCCGCAGGTGCCCACGCCGCTGTCCAGGCGCATGTCGTTGCCAATCAGGCTGACCTTTTTCATGCATTCGGGGCCATTGCCCACCAGGGTGGCCCCTTTGACCGGGTATTGAATCTTGCCGTTTTCCACCCAGAAGGCCTGGCTGGCCGAGAAGACGAACTTGCCGCTGGTGATGTCCACCTGCCCGCCGCCAAAGTTGGTGGCGTACAGCCCTTTTTTGATGCTGGCGACGATCTCGCGCGGGTCTTTGTCGCCGCCCAGCATGTAGGTGTTGGTCATGCGCGGCAGCGGCAGGCTGGCGTAGCTTTCGCGCCGGCCATTGCCGGTGGGTTGCACCCCCATCAGGCGGGCGTTCAGGCTGTCTTGCATATAGCTTTTCAGGATGCCGTCTTCAATCAGCACATTGGCCTGGGTGGCGTGGCCTTCGTCGTCGATGTTGAGCGAGCCGCGCCGGTCGGGCAGGGTGCCGTCGTCCAAGATGGTCACGCCTTTGGCGGCAACGCGCTGGCCGATGCGGCCGCTGAAGGCGCTGGAGCCTTTGCGGTTGAAGTCGCCCTCCAGCCCGTGGCCCACGGCCTCGTGCAGCAGTACGCCGGGCCAGCCAGCGCCCAGCACCACGGTCATTTCGCCGGCCGGGGCCGGGCGGGCATCGAGGTTGGTCAGGGCCTGGCGCACGGCCTCGCCCACGTAGTCGGCAATCAGGGCATCGTCAAAGTAGGCCAGGCCAAAGCGTCCGCCGCCGCCCGATGAGCCCACTTCGCGCCGTCCGCCCTGCTCGGCAATCACGGTGACCGACAGGCGCACCAGCGGGCGCACGTCGGCGGCCAGGGTGCCGTCGATGCGGGCGACCAGTACCACGTCGTATTCGCTGGCCAATCCCGCCATCACCTGCACGATGCGTGGGTCCTGGGCGCGGGCCAGGGCTTCGACCTTGCCCAGCAGCGCCACCTTGTCGGTGCTGCCCAGGGTGGCGATGGGGTCGAGTGCCGGGTACAGGCTGCGGCTGGGGGCAATCGTGGTTTTGGGGATGCGCACTTTGGCGCTTTTGCCCGCGCTGGCGATGGCCCGCACGGTGTGCGCGGCATCCAGCAGGCTGGGCAGGGAGATGTCGTCCGAATAGGCAAAAGCGGTTTTCTCGCCGCTGACGGCGCGCACGCCCACGCCCTGGTCGATGGAAAAAGAGCCGGTTTTGACGATGCCCTCTTCCAGGCTCCAGCCTTCAGCGCGGGTGTATTGGAAGTACAGGTCGGCATCGTCCACCTGGTGGGCGCGGATGGCGGCCAGCGCTTGCGCCAGGTGGCTTTCGTCCAGACCAAAGGGTTCGAGCAGCAGTTGCCGGGCCGTGGCCAGGCGCTCAATAGTGGGTTCGCGTGCAATCATGGGGTGCGATTGTAGAGAGAACGTGCTTGGCACCACGCCCTTGGGTTAGACGCTGCGCTGCGCCGTGCGCCGCGCCAGATGCTGGGCGCGGGCAATGGACATCAAAATGCCCAGCGCCAGCCCCAGCGTGACCATGGCCGTGCCACCGTAGCTCAGGAAGGGCAGCGGCAGCCCCACCACGGGCAGGATGCCGCTGACCATGCCCATGTTCACAAAAGCGTAGGTAAAGAAAATCACCGCGACGGCGGCAGCCATCAGGCGGCCAAACAAGGTGGTGGCCTGCAGCGCAATGGCCAGCGCCCGCCACACCAGCAGCACAAAGCCGGTGATGAGCACGAGGTTGCCGACCAGGCCAAATTCTTCGGAGAAGGCGGCAAAGATGAAGTCCGTGGTGCGCTCGGGAATAAATTCCAAGTGGGTTTGCGTCCCCGCCATAAAGCCTTTGCCCCAGATGCCGCCCGAGCCGATGGCGATCATCCCCTGGATGATGTGAAAGCCCTTGCCCAGCGGGTCGCGCATGGGGTCGAGCAGGGTGCAGACGCGGGTGCGCTGGTAGTCGTGCAGAAAGTACCAACTGATGCCATCCATGCACAGGGTATCGCCATTCCAAATCAGCAGCACGATGCCAACGGCCGCCAGCAGGACGGGGGGCAGCACCAGCTTCCAGGACAGGCCGGCAAAAAAGATCACCGCCAGCCCCGAGGCCAGCACCAGCAGCGCGGTGCCCAGGTCAGGCTGCTTCAAAATCAGCGCCGTCGGCAGGGCCAGCAGGCCAAAAGCGACGACAAAATCGCTCACGCGGGTCGCGCCTTCGCGGCGCTGGAACCACCAGGCCAGCATCAGCGGCATGGCAATTTTTAGCAGCTCAGAGGGTTGAATCACCACGCCCACATTCACCCAGCGCTGTGCCCCCTTTTTGGTGATGCCAAACACCAGCACCGCAATCAACAGCGCGATGCCCAAGCCATACAGCGGCACGGCGGCAAACATGATTTTTTGCGGTGGCACTTGCGCCACGACGAACAAAATGGCCGCCGCCAGCAGCATGTTGCGCCCATGGTCGATAAAGCGCGTGCCGTGGTCGTAACCCGCGGAATACATCGCCAGCAGGCCCAGGCCAGAGAGCAGGGCGATGAGCAGCAGCAACACCCAATCGAAGCCCAAGAACATGGGCACAATGCGTTGCAGTAGCGACGGTTTGTCAAATTCAGTAGACATAAGCGCCGATTATCCGGTGCTGAGAACCTATTTACGATCATTGAGTATGCCCACCACCCATTTGCTGTACCTGCACGGTTTTCGCTCCTCCCCCCAGTCGTTTAAAGCCCGCTATTTGGCCAACATCATCGCCCAGCGCCATCCGCAGGTGCAGTGGTGGTGCCCTCAGTTGCCCGCCTCGCCAGCGCAGGCCATGGCGCAGGTGCTGGCCGGGGTGGCCGATTGGCCCAGCCGCAGCATGGCGGTGGTGGGCTCTTCGCTGGGCGGGTACTACGCCAGCTACGTGGCGCAGCGCAAGGGCTGCAAAAGTGTGCTGCTCAACCCCGCAGTGGCCCCGGATGAAACTTTGGCGCAGTACATCGATAGCCACCAGCCGCTGTGGCACCAGCCTGCAAATGCACAGGAAGAGGCGATTTTTTTCCGCGCCGAATACATTGATGAGTTGCGTGCTTTGTCGGTGCGGGCGCTGCCCCCAGGGGGGGCGGAGCTGGGCATTTTTTGCACCGGCGATGAGGTACTCGATTGGCGCGAGATGGTGCAGCGCTACCCCCAGGCGCAGCAGCGCATCGTGCAGGGCGGGGACCATGCCATCAGTGACTTTGCCACCTTGGTGCCCGAGGTGTTAAGTTTTTTGGAACTGCCCTGAGCTTGCAAAACGACAAGAAAAAAATGGCGGCAGCACCCGACCCCCATGGGACAATCCGCCCCCATGTACGCATTGTTTGAAGATGCCGGAAAATTTTTCGCCGGCCGCATCCTTTCCGAGGCCGATGCCTCCTCCCAAATCGAGTTGGACTCGGGCAAACGGGTCAAGGTCAAAGCCGCCAACATCCTTCTGAAGTTTGACAAGCCCAGCCCGTCTGAGCTGCTGACCCAGGCCCAGGCGCAAGCGGCCGAGGTGGAGCTGGACTTGGCCTGGGAATTTGCCCCCGAGGCCGAGTTTGGCTTTGCCGAGATTGCCCAAGACTACTTCTCGGCCAACGCCAGCCTGATCGAGCAGGCCGGCATGCTGGTGGCGCTGTTTGGTGCGCCGCATTACTTTCGCCGCGCGGGCAAAGGGCGGTTTAAGAAAGCGCCGGCAGAAATCCTGCAGCAAGCGCTGGCCGCGATCGAGAAGAAAAAGCAGCTGCAAGCACAGATGGATGCCTGGGCGGCTGAGCTGGTCAGCGGCCAGTGTCCGCAGCCCATTCGCGAGCAGCTCTACAAAATTTTGTTCCGGCCGGACAAAAACGCCCCGGAATACAAAGCCGTGGTCGAGGCCAGCCGCCAGGCGCAAACCGCGCCGCTGCAGCTGCTGCAGCAAGCCGGGGCGATTGCCTCGGCCTACCAGTTTCACTGGCAGCGCTTTTTGCTGGACAACTTCCCCAAGGGCACCGGTTTTCCTGCCCTGCCAGCGCCCCAGCCGCCCGAGGATTTGCCGCTGGCCAGCGTGCAGGCGTATTCGATTGACGATTCGCAAACCACCGAGATTGACGATGCCCTGTCCGTCACCGGGCTGGGCAGTGGCCAGGTCACGCTGGGCATTCACATTGCGGCGCCGGGGCTGGCGATTGCGCCCGGCTCGGATCTGGACAAACTGGGCCGCCAGCGCCTGTCCACCGTGTACATGCCGGGCTACAAAATCACCATGCTGCCCGACGAGGTGGTGCAGGCCTACACCCTGGATGCGGGCCGTGCCAACCCGGCAGTGTCGCTCTACGTCACCTACGACGAGGCGAGTCTGGACGTGCTGGAGAAAACCACCCGCCTAGAGCGCGTGCCCGTGGCGCACAACTTCCGCCACGATCAGCTCGACCACATCGTCACAGAAGAGCACCTTGCGCAGGATATAAGCCAAGTTCAGGTAGAAAACATCCCGCAATCCTTAAAAGACGTGTGGAATGAGCTATCGTTCTTGCACAAACTGGCGCAGCACCTGAAGCACCAGCGCGAAGTGGTGCGCGGCAAGCCGGAAAACTTCAGCCGCCCGGATTACAGCTTCCGCCTGCAAGGCAACGGCAAAAACGAGCCCGATGGCAGCGAGATCGTGCACATTAGCACCCGCAAGCGCGGCTCCCCGCTGGATTTGATCGTGGCCGAGGCCGCCATCGTCGCCAACAGCAGCTGGGGCCAAATGCTGGCCGACTTTGGCGTGCCCGGCATCTACCGCAGCCAGGCCAGCATGGCCCCAGGGGTGAAGGTGCGCATGTCCACCAAAGCCCAGCCGCACGCGGGCATGGGGGTCAAGTGCTACACCTGGGCCACCTCGCCGCTGCGCCGCTATGTGGATTTGGTCAATCAATGGCAGGTGATTGCCTGCGCCCGCCACGGGGCCACGGCAGCGCTGGCGGCACCGTTCAAGCCCAAAGATGCCGATTTGTTCTCCATCATCAGCAACTTTGAGGCCACCTACGGCGCGTACAACAGTTACCAAGCGGGCATGGAGCGCTTTTGGACGCTCAAGTATTTGGAGCAAAACGGCATCACCGAGATCGACGGCGCATTGATCCGCGACGATGCTGCCGGCGGTGCCCTGGTGCGGGCCGATACCTTGCCGCTGGTGGTGAACGTGCTCGGTGCCCAGGGCATGGGGCGCGGGGCGCGGGTGCGCGTCAAGCTGGGGCAGGTGGACTTGATCAGTCTGGACATTCACGGCACCGTTGTTGCCCGCTTGGATGATCCGCTGGACCCGAGTGACGATGCACCGCTGGACGCAGAGGACGATGGCGATGGTGCCGAAGTCACTGCCGGCCCCATCGCCATTGCCGTTGATGTGAATGAGGCCGACAGCCCCGATAATCCCACGCCGTGAAAAAGCTTAACTCTCCACTTGCGCTGGCGCTGCTCCTTTCCTTGGCCGTGCACGCGGTGCTGCTCACCGTGCGCTTTGTCGCGCCCGAGCAGTTCAACCGGGTGTTTAAAGATACGGCGCTGGAAGTCATCTTGGTCAATGCCCAAAGCCAAGAACGCCCAGAGAATGCCCAAGCCATTGCCCAGGCCAATTTGGCTGGCGGCGGCGATGTCGCCCAAGGCCGGGCCACCAGCCCCATGCCGTACTCGGCCCTGACCCGCATTGGCGATGATTTTGAAGAGCGCCAACGCCAGATCGATGCCCTGCAAGAGCGGCAAACCACCTTGCTCACGCAATTGCGCCAGCGCCTGGCCGCCCTGCCCGAATTCGATCCGCGCGAAGCCGCCCAGCAGCAGGCCCGTGAACAGCAAGAGCAAAAGCGCAAGCAATTGCTCAAGCAATTGGCCGAGCTGGAAAAACGTATCAACGAAGAAAACGCCCGCCCGAAAAAGCGCTACATCAGCCCCGCCACCAAAGAAGCGGCCTACGCCGTGTACTACGACGCATTGCGCCACAAAGTGGAGGAAAAAGGCACGGAAAACTTCCCCGAAGTTGGCGGGCGCAAGCTGTATGGCGACCTGATCATGGTGCTGACCATCAACCACGATGGCCGGGTGCTGGAAACTGAAATCGTGCAAAGCTCCGGCCAGCAAGATTTGGACCGCCGTGCCCAAGCCATTGCCTACGCATCGGGCCCCTTTGGCAGCTTCACCCCGGCCATGCGGGCCCAGGCCGACCAAATTGTGGTCGTAGCGCGCTTTAGCTTTACGCGCGACCAGGTGCTGCAAGCCAATGTGCAAGCCAATGAGCGTTAATCATTTTTCTCACGCCGATCCTGTGGATTGTGCTGATCATGCGGTCATGCGATGACAACACCTGACAATTACTGCGTATTTGGCAACCCCATTGGGCACAGCCGTTCGCCCTGGATTCACCAGCGCTTTGCGCAACTGACCGGGCAAAACCTCGATTACCAAGCACGTTTGGCTCCGTTAGATGGTTTTGCCGACAGTTTGCGCGACTTTATCGCCCAGGGCGGCAAAGGGGCCAACGTCACCGTTCCCTTCAAGCACGACGCGGCCCGTTGCGCCCACACCTGCAGCCAGCGGGTGGTGCTGGCCGGGGCGGCCAATACCTTGCTCATCAGCGCCGACGGGCAGATTCACGCCGACAACACCGACGGCCTGGGGCTGGTGGCCGATATCACCCACAACGCCGGGGTAGCGCTGGCCGGGGCGGATATTTTGCTGGTCGGTGCCGGGGGCGCGGCAGCGGGTGTGCTCGGGCCGCTGCTGCAGGCCCAGCCCCGCAGTATCACCGTCTGCAACCGCACCGCGGCCAAGGCGCAGGCGCTGGTGGCCCGCCACCAAGCCCTGGCCCAGCAGCAAAATGTGCAGCTGCTGGCGCAAGAGCAGCAAGCCTTGGACCGCGATTTTTCCGTCATTATTAATGCCACCGCTGCCAGCCTGAGCGGCGGCGCAGTGCCCGTGCCCGAGGGCAGCGTGCGCCCCGGTGCCTTGGTGTACGACATGATGTACGGCCCGGCCGCCGAAGGTTTTTTAGACTGGGTCTGGCAGCAAGGCGGCATTGCCCGCGATGGCCTGGGTATGCTGGTCGAGCAAGCGGCGGCGGCCTTTGCCCTGTGGCGCGGTGTGCAGCCCCCAAGCGCACAGGTGCTCGATGAGCTGCGCGATCTGTTGCTGGCGCAGCAGGCATGATGCTTTGGCGGTGGTGAAAGCGTTTCTCACCGGGCTGGAGCGCTGGCTGCTGGCGGTGATTGCCGCAGCGGTGTTGCTGCAGCTGTTTTTTGTGCTGCGCATTGCCTTGATGGCCTGGTGGGCCCCGCAATCGACCGCGTTTGAGCGCACCCAGTTGTGGCAACACTGGCACACCGGGGTTCGCAGCCCCTGGCAGCAGCAGTGGGTGGATTATGAAAACATCGCCCCCGCACTGAAAAAAGCGGTTTTAACGGCAGAAGACGACCTGTTTACCGAACATGACGGCGTGCAGTGGCAGGCCATCGAACGCGCCTGGCAGCGCAACCAAAAAGCCTTGGCCCAGGCCGAGCACAAACCCACGGCCAAGCCGGTGCGCATTGTTGGCGGCTCCACCATCACCCAGCAATTGGCCAAAAACTTGCTGTTGTCGGGCGAGCGCAATCTGCTGCGCAAAGGGCAAGAGCTGGCATTGGCCTTTTTATTAGAGCAATTCTTGGATAAACGCCGGATTTTGGAGCTGTACCTGAACCATGCCGAATGGGGGCAGGGCATTTTTGGGGCCGAGGCGGCGGCGCAGCATTACTTTAAAAAACCGGCCAGTCGGCTGACCAGCTTGGAAGCGGCCCGTTTGGCCGTCATGCTGCCGCGCCCGCGCTACTTTCAGCAGCATTGGCAGTCGGGGTATTTAAGCCAACGCGCCCAAGTGATTGCGCGGCGCATGGCGGGCACGGCGATTCCTTAGATCGTGAACACGTTCTTAGCGCCTGTGTGGGATTTTGTTTAAAGTAATAGTGCTTTGCGCTCTTGTTTATTGGTTTATCTATTTAAATCAGCAAAATAGTGTTGATTTATCAGCGAAAGCAGCTCCTTTTTATGCGTATTCTTGGCATTGACCCCGGCTTGCAAACCACCGGCTTTGGCGTGATTGATTGCCACGGGGCGCAGCTGCAGTACGTGGCCAGCGGCACCATCCGCACCACGCGCACGCCGGGGGTGGCGTTGGGGGATTTGCCGCAGCGGCTGAAAATTATTTTTCAAAGTCTGGGCGAAGTGGTGCAGCGCTACCAGCCCAGCACCGCCGTGGTGGAGATTGTGTTTGTGAACGTCAATCCGCAATCGACCCTGCTGCTGGGGCAGGCGCGCGGTGCGGCTTTGACCGCCTTGGTGGCGCACGATTTGACCGTGGCCGAGTACACCGCCTTGCAAATGAAAAAAGCCATCACCGGCAATGGCCGCGCCGCCAAGGGGCAAATCCAGGCCATGGTGCAGCACATGCTGCGCCTGCCGGGTCTGCCCGGGCCGGATGCGGCCGATGCCCTGGGGCTGGCCATCACCCACGCCCACGCTGCGCCCATGCTGGACAAGCTGGCCGACCAAACCAGCCTGCAGCGGCGCCAGCACGCCATGCTCAAGGCCGGGCGGGTGTACTAAGAACGTGTTCACGATCTCCTCATGGGTGTGCGGGCGCGGCTTCGGGCGGTCTGCGTCGTTGCAAATCCTCGCAATAACCAAGCTATTGCTGTGGTTTGCGCCTCGCAACCCATCCCGAACCGCAGCCCCCACACCTTCATTCGAGATCATGAACACGTTCTAAGGGCATGCGCAGCCAGTCAAGTTAGCCAGTGAAGTCAGTTACAGCAGAAGGTTAGAGAAGTTTGAAGCAATTGTTAAACATTGGGCGCATGCGCCTGGCCGTGGCCGCTTGGCTGCTGCTGGCCGCGTGCGCTGTGCAGGCCGCCAGCAGCGTGCATGGCAAGGTGGTTGGCGTGGCCGATGGCGACACTGTTACGGTGCTCAGCGCCAAGAACAAGCGCTACAAAATCCGCTTGCAAGGGGTTGATGCGCCGGAGTTGCGCCAAGCCTTTGGGCGGCAGTCAAAAAAAGCCTTGTCCGATTTGGTCTTTGGCCAGCCGGTGCGGGTGCAACTGCAAGGCAAAGACCGCTACGGCCGTTGGCTGGGCAAGGTGCTGGTGGCCGAGCCCGGCTGCCGTGCCGCCCACTGCCCCTTGACGCTGGATGCCGGCCATGCACAAATCACGCGCGGCTTGGCCTGGTGGTACCGCGCCTATGCCAAAGAGCAAAGCGTGGTGGATGCCGCCACCTATGCCCATGCCGAAAAACAAGCCCGCGCCTACCGCCTAGGCCTGTGGCAAACGAAAAAGCCCACCCCGCCGTGGGTGTGGCGGCGCAAACATTGAAGCGCCCGCATGGCCGTTGATCTGCCGCTTGCCCCTTCAGCGGCGCTGCCATTGGGCCGCAGTGGCTGGCTCTGCTACGCTTGGCGGCTATGAATGTGTCCAGTCCCCTTGCCCTAGAAATTGCCGAAACCGCTGCCCGCCTGATTGTTGAAGAGGGCTTGGAGTGGGGGCCGGCCAAGCGCCGCGCCGTCAAACAAATGGGGCTGCCCCCGCGCACGGCTTTGCCCGATAACGCCGTGCTCGAAGATGCGGTGCGCGCTTACCTGGAGCTGTTTTGTGCCGATACCCAGCCGCAGGAGCTGCACGCCTTGCGCACCTTGGCGCAGGAGTGGATGCAGCGGCTGGAAGATTTTCGCCCCCACCTGACCGGTGCGGTGTGGCGGGGCACGGCCACGCGCTTATCCGATATTTATCTGCAATTGTTTTGCGATGACCCCAAAGCCGCTGAAATTGCCCTGCTGGATCGGCAAGTGCGCTTTGAGGTCAGCCAAGTGCCCGGCTTTAAAGGGGCGCTGGTTGATGCCTTGAGCATTCACAGCTGGTGCGCCCCCCTGGGCGAAACGGTGGGGGTACACCTGCTGATTCATGATTTTGACGAGCTGCGCGGAGCGCTGAAGCCCGACAGCCAAGGCCGCAGCCCACGCGGCGATTTACGCGCCTTGCAAACCTTGCTGGCCGCGCAGGAGGATGCATGACAAGCACAGACAACAAGAGCGCCCGCCGCCAATGGCTGCTCGCCGCTGGCGGGGTGGCGCTCACCAGCGCTGTGGGCATCGGTGTGTGGCAAGCCGTGCGCCCTGCGGCTGGCGAGCTGGACGCTGGGCTGGCGCACTTTTGGGCGCAGCAGCTGCCCTTGGCCTCGGGCGAGATGGTGGCCTTGCAGCAGTTCCAAGGCCAGGGCCGGCCCCTGCTGGTGAATTTTTGGGCCACTTGGTGCCCGCCGTGTGTGAAAGAGCTGCCCTTGCTCGACCAACTGGCGCAAACGCAAGCCCAGGCCGGTGGCCAAGGCCTGCGGGTGCTGGGCATTGCGGCGGACAAGGCGGCCAATGTCACCCGTTGGCTGCAGCGCCAGCCCTTGAGCTTTCCGGTGGTGATTGCTGAAACGGGGGGCGTGGCGCTGACGCGGCCCTTGGGCAATAGCAACGGGGGCCTGCCGTTTTCCCTGCTCTTTGACGGGGCGGGGCAGTTGAAGCAGCGTAGAATCGGCGCCTTTACCGAAGAAATTTTGCAGCGCTGGATGGCTGCAGTTGCACCATAAATAGCGTTTGTTGAATCAACGGCACGCGCGGCATAAAAAAATTCCACAACGACGTTGATTAAAAATAAGACCAAAAGAACGCAAAAGCCCGAAATTAGGGTACATTCGCGCCCTTGTTTGAATGATTGTGGGAGCTTTCATGGATCTGCGTAAACTCAAAACCCTCATTGACTTGGTGTCCGAATCGAACGTCTCGGAGCTGGAAATTACCGAAGCCGAGGGCAAAGTCCGCATCGTTAAAAGCGCGGGTGTAGTGCAGCAATTTGTCGCTGCCGCCCCAGTGGCTGCTGCCCCGGCTGCAGCGCCTGCCGCCCCAGTGGCTGAATTGCCGGCCCCCCCTGCGGCCGTGGTCGGCCACCAAGTGAAATCGCCCATGGTGGGTACGTTCTACCGCGCATCGGCCCCGGGTGCCAAGCCGTTCATTGAAATCGGTGCCCAGGTCAAAGAAGGTGATGTGCTGTGCATTATTGAGGCCATGAAGATCTTGAACGAGATCGAGGCCGACAAGACCGGCACCGTCACCCGCGTGCTGGCAGAAAACGGCCAAGCCGTTGAATACGGCCAACCGCTGTTCGTGATTGAGTAAGCCTTGCCACGTGGGCGCTGCCACAGACATCCCTGTGGCCGGTGCCAGCATCGTGTACAGCGCGCTCGCCCCGGCAGCAGCCAGGGGTGCGAAACAACGAGGAGCCTTCTTTCATGTTTAAAAAAATCCTAGTCGCCAACCGTGGTGAGATTGCCTTGCGCATCCAACGCGCGTGCCGCGAAATGGGCATTAAGGCGGTGATGGTGTATTCCGAAGCCGACCGCGATGCCAAATACGTCAAATTGGCCGACGAAGCCGTGTGCATTGGCCCCGCGCCGTCGCCGCTGAGCTATTTGAATATGCCGGCGCTGATCTCGGCGGCCGAAGTCACCGATGCCGAAGCCATTCACCCCGGCTATGGCTTTTTGGCCGAGAACGCCGACTTTGCCGAACGCGTTGAGCAAAGCGGTTTTCAGTTCATTGGCCCCACGGCCGAATCCATCCGCATCATGGGCGACAAAGTCTCGGCCAAGCAGGCCATGATCAAGGCCGGTGTGCCCTGCGTGCCTGGCTCGGAGGGCGAGTTGCCCGATGACCCGGCCACCATTCGCCGCATTGCCAAATCCATTGGCTATCCGGTGATTGTCAAAGCCGCTGGCGGCGGTGGCGGGCGGGGCATGCGGGTGGTGCACACCGAGGCCGCTTTGGTCAATGCGGTGCAAATGACCAAGGCCGAGGCCCAGGTCGCCTTTGGCAACCCGGCCGTGTATATGGAAAAGTTCTTGCAGAACCCGCGCCATATCGAAATCCAGATCATGGCCGACCAGCACAAGAACGCCGTCTATCTGGGCGAGCGCGATTGCTCTATGCAGCGGCGCCATCAAAAAGTGATTGAAGAGGCCCCGGCCCCCGGCATTCCGCGCCGCTTGATCGAAAAAATTGGTGAACGCTGCGTCAGCGCGTGCAAAAAAATTGGCTACCGTGGGGCTGGCACCTTTGAATTTTTGTACGAAAACGGCGAGTTCTATTTCATCGAAATGAACACCCGCGTGCAGGTGGAGCACCCGGTGTCCGAGTTGATCACCGGCGTGGACATCGTGAAAACGCAAATCATGGTGGCGGCGGGCGAAAAGCTGCCGTTCAGCCAGCGCCAGATCAATGGCCAAATGCGCGGCCACGCCATTGAGTGCCGCATCAACGCGGAAGACCCGTTCAAGTTCATCCCCTCGCCTGGGCGCGTCACCATGTGGCACATGCCCGGCGGCCCCGGCGTGCGCGTGGATTCGCACGTGTACAACAACTACTTTGTGCCGCCCAATTACGACTCGATGATCGGCAAAATCATCGTTTATGGCGACACCCGCGAACAGGCCATGGCCCGCATGCGCACGGCACTGTCTGAAGTGGTGGTCGAAGGGATTAAAACCAACGTGCCCCTGCACCAAGAGCTGATGGTCGATGCCGGCTTTGCCGAAGGCGGCACCAACATTCACTACCTGGAGCATTGGCTCAGCCAGCGCAAGCGTTGATACGCCAGCAGGCCCGGCACGCACCAGTGTGCCGCCTTATTAATATAGCTATTACCGCTTTGTTAATATCATTTCAGATGTTTTTTGGCCTGAAATTGAGTATTGGCAAGCGCTAATAGCTATTCTTATTTTGAAAGATTCACCCCATGTTTGAACTCATCCTCATGTGCCCACAAGAACAGGTGGAAGACATCAGCGATGCGCTCGATGCGCTGGATGCACTGAGCGTTTCGGTCGAAGACATGGATGCCCACACCGATGCCGAGCAAGCCCTGTTTGGCGAACCCGGCATGCCCGCGCCCAAAGACGGCTGGAACCGCAGCCGCATCACGGCCCTGTTCCAAGAGCGTGCGGGCGCTGAAGAGGCGGCCAAGTTGTTGGCGCTGCAAGATTTTTTCACGGGCTGCCAGCTGCTGGGGATTCAGAAGTTGGAGTCGCAAGACTGGGTGCGCCTGACACAAGCGCAATTTCAGCCCGTGGACATTACGCCCGATTTCTGGATCGTCCCCACCTGGCACGAGTTGCCGCAGGCGGCCAAGGTCAGCATCCGCCTCGATCCTGGCCTGGCCTTTGGCACGGGCACCCACCCCACCACCCGCATGTGCCTGCGCTGGATTGCTCGCCAGCCCCAGGGCAGCCTGGGCCGGGTGCTGGACTACGGCTGTGGCTCGGGCATTTTGGCCATTGGCGCGGCCAAGTTTGGGGCGCAAGACATTGATGCGGTCGATATTGATGCCGATGCCGTGACCTCCTGCCAGCTCAACGCCCAGGCCAACCAGGTGCAGCTCAAGGCCGGTTTGCCCGACCAGGCCAGCGGCCAGTACCAAACCGTGTTGGCCAATATTTTGGCCACGCCGCTCAAGGTGCTGGCCCCGCTGCTGGCCAACCATGTGCAGGCGGGCGGCCATTTGGTGCTGGCTGGAATTTTGGAGCGCCAGACCGAAGAGTTGATCGCGGCCTACGCTCCCTATTTGCCCCTGCAAGTGGCCGATAGCGAAGATGGCTGGGTGCTCATGACCGCACAGCGCGGCATGGCTTAGCCCCGCAGCCAGCTTCTACAATCTGCGGGCCATGAGCTTAATCACCTGCTGCCCCTCTTGCGCAACCCGGTTTCGGGTCGTCCCCGACCAACTGCGGATTTCCGACGGTTGGGTGCGCTGTGGCCGCTGTCAAGAAGTCTTTGATGCCGCCGCCGCCCTGCAAGAGCAGCAGGAGGCGGCGTTGGCCGCCCCCCAACCGGCGGTGCCGCCACCGCCACCGCCACCGCCACCGCCACCGCCAGCACCGGCGACAGAAGCTGCGCCTGCGCCTGTGACTGAGGGCACACCTTTGCCTGGGCCAGAATTTTTCCCGCCGCCTGCGCAGGAACCGGAGCCACAGCCGGAACCAGAACCTCTCCCTGAACCAGAACCGGAACCGGAGCCAGTAGCGAAGCCGCAGCCAGAGCCAGAACCGGAGCCGGAATCGCAGCCAAAACCTGCGCCACTGCCCGATCCAGAACCGCAGCTGGAAGCTGAACCGGAACCGGAACCGGAACCGGAACCGGAACCGGAACCGGAACCGGAACCGGAACTGCAGCCAGAACCACCACCAGAACCTGCACCCAGGCCAGAGCCATTCATGGAGCTGGAGTTGGAGTCGCGCTTGCTGGATGCACCCGCCCCGGTGCCCGATGGGGTGCAAGACCTTCCCGAGGCGTTTGAACCGCACGCGCGCGACCCGCTGGCTGGGGCGCTGCCGGTTGCGCCCGTCGCTCCGCCACTCCCGCCAGCCGCACCACGTACCGAGCCGGTGCTGGATGTGCCGGCCGCCGCCGTGGCGGCAGACGATGATGCGGACGATGACGACCTCACCCCCGCCCCCAGCTTTGTGCGCCAAGCCCAGCGCCGCGCCCGTTGGAACCAGCCGTGGCTGCGCGCGCTGGTGGGGCTGTTATGCGTGCTGTTGCCGCTGGCGTTGGCATTGCAGTACGTGGTGTACCAGCGCGATTCGCTGGCCGCACAAAACCCGGCGTTGCGTCCGGCGCTCAGCGGCCTGTGCGCGGCCCTGGGATGCACGATTGCCGCCCCGCAAAACATTGGCATGGTGGTGGTGGCAGGTTCGGCCTTTAACCAGGAAACTGCGCCGGGCCGCTACCGCCTGGGCCTGAGTGTGCGCAACCAGGCCAGCAGCATCGTCGCTACCCCGGCGTTGGAGCTGACGCTGACCGATGCCAGCGACCAGCCGCTGGTGCGCAAAATATTTTTGCCTGCCGAACTGGGCATGCCGCCTGAACTGGGCCCTCGGGCCGAGTGGAATGGCACCTTGCCCATGCAGGTACAGGCCTTGCCGCAGCCTATTTCTGGCTACCGCATGGAGCTGTTTTATCCCTAAGACTGAAAAAAACTGAAGAAAGATTTTTGCTATGACCGCCCTGATTTGTGGCTCCCTGGCGTTTGACACCATCATGGGCTTTGAAGGCCGTTTTGCCGATCAAATCCTGCCCCAGCAGCTACACATTTTGAATGTGTCCTTCCTGGTGCCCTCGCTGCGCCGCGATTTTGGTGGCTGCGCAGGCAATATTGCGTACAGCTTGAACCTGCTGGGCGGTCAGGCCGTGCCCATGGCCACCGTGGGCCAAGACGGTGTGGAGTATGTGCAGCGCTTGCAAAACTTGGGCATTGCGACCCATTGCATTCGAGAGGTGCCGGACAGCTACACCGCCCAGGCCATGATCATGACCGACCGGGACAACAACCAGATCACCGCCTTTCACCCCGGGGCCATGAACCACGCGCACTTGAACACGATTGATGCCAGCCTGGGGGCAAAAATCGCCATCGTCGCCCCGGATGGGCGCGATGCCATGCTCCAGCACGCGGCCCAATTGCATGCGGCGGGCATCCCCTTTGTGTTTGACCCCGGCCAAGGCTTGCCCATGTTCAATGGGCAGGAACTGCTCACCTTTGTCGAGCAGGCCAGCTGGGTGGCGGTAAACGACTACGAGGCCCAAATGCTCTGCGAGCGCACGGGGCTGGATTTGAGCGCCCTATCCCACAAGGTGCAAGGCCTGGTCGTGACGCTGGGCGCACAAGGCTGCCAGGTCTGGCAGCAGGGCCAAGCCGTGCAGGTGCCCCCCGTGGCCCCCAAGGCCGTGGTCGATCCCACCGGGTGTGGCGATGCGTGGCGTGGTGCCTTGCTGTTTGGATTGCTGCAGGACTGGGATTTGCCCCGCTGTGCGGCCTTGGGCAACCGCATGGGGGCACTGAAAGTGGCCGCCCAAGGGCCGCAAAACTACCAACTGGATTTTTCTCCTTTGGATTGCGGCCTGTAGTCACCCCTAACAACGTGTTCACGATCTCCTCATGGGTGTGTGGGCGCGGCTTCGGTCGGTCTGCGTCGTTGCAAATCCTCGCAATAGCCAAGCTATTGCTGTGGTTTGCGCCTCGCAACCCATCCCGAACCGCATCCCCCACACCTTCATTTGAGATCATGAACACGTTCTAAAACGTAGCAAGGAGAGGGCCGATGCTGGGACAGTTTTTTGTGCAAGGCTGGGCCCCCGATCCTTTGCTCTGGGCGCAGCACGACCCGTGGCTGGTGCTGCTGTCGGTGCTGGTTTCGACCGGGGCCTCGACCGTGGCCATGCACATGGCCCAATTGGCCCGCCAAGCCCAAAGCACGCAAGGCAAAAACCTGGCCCTGGCCTCGGGGGCTTTGGCCTTGGGCAGTGGCGTGTGGACCATGCACTACGTCGGCATGTTGGCTTTTGCCGTGTGTGGGCAAGGCCGGTTTGATCCCTGGGTGACCTTGCTGTCGGTGCTGCCCAGCATTTTTGCCTCGTGGGTGGCGCTGGGTGTGCTGATGCGGCCGGTGCTTTCGGCCCCGGTGCTGTGGGCCGCTGCCGTGCTGGTGGGCGCGGGCATTGGCACCATGCACTATGTGGGCATGGCCGCCTCGGAGCTGGCCCCGTTCATGCGCTACGACCTGGGGGGCTTTGTGGTGTCTCTGGTGGTGGCCGTGGTGCTGGCGGCCTTGGCACTATGGGTACGCTTTGGGCTGCAGCGGTTTTTGCCGCTCGGCTCCTGGGCCAACGGGGTGCTGGCTGGGGTGATGATGGGCGGTGCGATTGCCGCCATGCACTACACCGGCATTGCCGCCCTGCGCTTTACCGAGCCGATCGCCCAGCTGTCCGCCGCTGGCCAAGCGATGGCCATCTCCTTGCAAACTGTGTTGTCGATTGCGGTGGCGATTGTCACGGTGGGCCTGAGCCTGCTGGTGCTGGTCATGAACGGCAATCTGCGCTACCGCTACTTGCTTGATGAAATGCGGGTGGCCCGCAAACACCAGGAAGCGGTGGAAGAGTTGTTGCGCCGCAGCGAGGAGCAGTACCGCTCGCTGGCGGAAAACATCCCGGGAGCGACTTTTCGCTGCCGCATTGATGCGCTTTGGAGCATGGTGTTCATCAGCGATTCGGTGCTGCCCCTGACCGGCTGGCCGGCCCAAGCATTTATCGAGGGCAAGGTTTCTTTTGCCCAAATCCTGCATCCAGACGATGAAAAATGGGTGGGCGCAGCCGTTGAAAAAGCCGTTGCGCAGCGCCAACCCTACCACTTGGAGTACCGCATCCTGGACCGCGATGGCGGGGTGCGCTGGGTGTCGGAAACAGGCCGGGCGGCCTACAGCCAGTCCGATGCCCAGTTGTATCTGGAAGGGGTGATTATGGATATCACCGTTGCCAAGCTGCGCCGGGCCGAGTTTGAGGGCATCGTCAGCGCCTTGAATCGCGTGGTGGCCATGATCGAGCTGGATTTAGACGGCTACGTCATTGGTGCCAATGACAATTACCTGCGCATGATGGGCTATACCCGGGACGAGGTACTGGGCCTGCACCACCAAAATTTTTGCACCGAACGAGAGTTGAAGGCCCCGGGCTATGCCGCAGGCTGGGCGCAATTGCGCCAGGGCCAGCCCGTTTGGGGGGAGTTCTTGCGGGTGGCCAAGGGGGGCCGCCGGGTATGGATTTTGGGCTCGTACACCCCCATTTTTGATACCCAGGGCAAGGTTTTCAAAATTGTGAAATTCGCCACCGATTTGAGCGAACGCCATGCCATGGAGGAAGCCCTGCGCCAAGCCAAAGAGCGGGCCGAAGTGGCCGCCGCTGCCCGCAGCAGTTTCTTGGCCAACATGAGCCATGAAATTCGCACCCCCATGAACGCCATCATTGGTTTTAGCGAGGTGTTGCTCGACAGTCCGCTCAATGCCACCCAGCGCCAGCAGCTGAGCACGGTGCGCCAATCGGGCTTGTCGCTGCTGTGGTTGCTCAACGATATTTTGGATTCGGCCAAGCTGGACAAAGGTGCCGTCCACCTGGAACAGGCCGATCTTTCCTTGCGCCAACTGTGTGCCGAAGTATGCGAGACCGTGCGCTTGCAGGCGGCGCAAAAAGGGCTGGCTTTGCAGCTGCACTACCCGGCCACCGAGCCTGAGTTTTTCCATGCCGATGCCTTGCGCATCCAGCAAATCTTGCTCAATTTACTCAGCAACGCCATTAAATTTACCGAGGTGGGCCACGTCCAACTGCGCGTGGCCTATGCCAGCGGGGTGCTGCATTTGAGCGTCGTGGATACCGGTATCGGCATGACGGCCGAGCAGCTGCATCGCATTTTTGATCCCTTTGCCCAGGCCGATGCCTCCACCACCCGCCGCTTTGGCGGTACTGGGCTGGGCACCACCATTGCCCGCCAGCTGGCCGAGCTGATGGGCGGCAGCATTGCGGTGCAAAGCGCCCCGGGTGCCGGCTCGGCGTTTACCGTGCAACTGCCTTTGGCATTGGCCAGCGGGGCGGCGCTGCGCTTTACCCAGGCGGCCCCCAGTCTGCCGCCGCTGCGTATTTTGTGCGTGGACGATATGCCCGAGAACCTAGAGCTGCTGCGCGTGGTGCTGGGCCGCGCGGGGCACCAGCTTACGCTGGCCTCGGGCGGGCGCGAGGCCCTGGCGCAGTTTGCCCGGCAGCCCTTTGATCTGGTGCTGACCGATTTGCAAATGCCCGAGATGGATGGCTACCAGGTGGCGCAGCACATCCGCGCGCTGGAAGCGGGCCGCCTTGGACAGGATGCGGCCCAGCCGCCGGTGCCCATCATTGCCCTGTCGGCCAGCGTGCTGGCCGAAGACCGGGCCTTGGCCCTGCAAGCGGGGATGAATGGCTTTGCCCCCAAGCCCCTGCATATCCCCGACTTGTACGCGGAAATGGCCCGGGTGCTGGGCCTGCCCCTGGCGGCGGCTGGCGGGCCCAGCGCAGTGGCTGCACCCGCCAGCGCGGCAGCGCCTGCGCTGGCCACAGCCGATGCACCGCCCTGGGATGCGCCCGCCGCCGTGGCCCTGTGGGGCGACTGGGCGACTTGGCAGCACATGCTGCAGCGTTGCGTGCAGCAATACCGCAGCGGGCCCGCCCAATTGCAGGCATTGGCAGCCACGCAAGACTGGCCCGCCGTGGCCGTGCAAGCCCACCGCTGGCATGGTGTGGCGGCCAATTTGCAGCTCAAACCCTTGGCCGGTGTGCTGCGGTCGTTGGAAGCGAGCGCGCAGGCGCACGATGGGGCGGCCTGTGCAGCGGCTTTGCAGCTGCTGCAGCAGCAGTGGCAGCAAGTGCGCGATGCTGTGGCCCCGCCAGCGCCAGCGCCAGCGCCAGCGCCAGCGGGGCAAGGGGCGGTGCCGGTGGGGGCCGATGCTGCACAAGTGCGCGGCCTCGTGCAGCAAGCCATCGACATGCTCGCGCAAGGCGAGCTGCCCCACCAGCAGTTGGTGCAGCTGCAGCCATGGGTGGATGCGGCAAAAATCAAAACGATTCAAGAAGCTTTGGATTCTTTTGAGTTGGTGCAGGCGCAGAATTTATTGGCACAATTAATCACATAGCATTGCTACATATCTTTTGAAAATAATTGTTTGTGCCCAATCAATATGACCTGACCGCTGGGGACGTGACCACACAGCAGCTTTCTACGAGCGCACTGGCACAGTTGCACCGCCTTGCCCAAACTGCTGGCCCGGAGGTTCAACACGCTTTGGCGCAGCTTGTCGCGGCCGCCCAGCAGCAAGCGCATCTGCATGCGCAACACGGGCAAGTGCAAAACAACTTGGCTGACTTGCAGGCCATGCTCAACCGCATGCTGCAGCCGCTGGGCCTGCACATTAAAAACTGGCAGGACCCCGCCCAAGCCCTGCTCCAATTGCGTGTGATTGCCGATGACTTTGAGGTGCAGTACCGCGCCATGCTGCTGCGCGAGCGCACCCTGAATCAGCACGCCATTGTCAGTGCCACGGATGTCCACGGAACCATCACCTATGTGAATGATTTGTTTTGTGAAATCAATGGTATGGCACCGCATCAGCTGCTGGGGAAAAACCACCGCATCATTGCTTCTGGCATCCATCCGCGTGCTTTCTATACCGGAATGTGGGAGGCCATCAGCCAAGGCCACACGTGGCATGGCGAGATTTGCAACCGCTCCCCGGTCACGGGCCAAGCCTACTGGGTGGCGGCCACCATCGTGCCGTTTTTGGATGCCAACGGCTTGCCCAAAGAGTACATCTCGGTGCGCACCGACATCACCAAACGCAAAAAATTAGAACAAGAATTGGCCCATGAGCGCTCCTTTTTAGAGAGCATTACGGCTAATTTGGGCAAGGGCGTAATGGTGTTGGACCGCGAAGAGCGCTGCACCTTCTTAAATCCAGAAGCAGAACGCCTTTTGGGCTGGACGCTGGCGCAGCTCAAAGGCCAGCCGCTGCACGGCCAAATGTATTTTTGCGCAGGCCAAGCAGAAGGCGATGATGCCCCCGCCTGCCCAGTGTGCTTGTGCTACGCCTTGCAAGAATGCGTGCCCTTTGACATGCAGGATGACCTGGTTCTGGTGCACAAAGAGCGTGGGTCATTTCCTGCGGCCATGACGGTCTCGCCGCTCTTTGAAGACGGCGTGCTGCGTGGTTGCGTGGCTGTTTTTCACGATATTACGCAGCATAAACGCCACGAAGCGGAGCTGCGCCAGGCCAAAGAGCAGGCCGAACAAGCCAGCCAGGCGCGCAGCAGCTTTTTGGCCAATATGAGCCATGAAATCCGCACACCGCTGAACGCCATTTTGGGGTTTACCGAGGCCTTGCTCGATACCCCCCTGAACCCACAGCAGCAGCGCCAGCTGACCACCGTGCGGCAATCGGGGCGCACCCTGCTGGGCTTGCTCAACGACATTTTGGATACGGCCAAACTCGAAAAAGGTGCGCTGCAGCTGGAGGTGCGCGATTTCTCGCTGCGCCAGCTGTGCCAGCAGCTGGTGGACATGCTCAGCCTGGAGGCCGGCAAAAAAGCCCTCTCGCTGCATTTGGATTACCCCCCTGAGGAGCCGGAGTTTTTTCAGGGCGATGCCCTGCGCATTCACCAAGTGCTGCTCAACCTGCTCTCCAACGCCATCAAATTCACCGCCATCGGCAGCGTCACATTGCACGTGCGCCAGGGGCCGGAGCAGTGGCTGCATGTGCAGGTGCAAGACACCGGCATTGGCATGACGGCGGAGCAATTGAGCCGGGTGTTTACCCCCTTCGCGCAGGCCGATGCCAGTACCACGCGCCGCTTTGGCGGCACCGGGCTGGGCACCACCATTGCCCGCCAGCTGGTCGAATTGATGCACGGGCGCTTGCAGGTCAGCAGCATTCCAAACCAAGGCACCTGCTTTACCGTTTGCCTGCCCCTGCCGCCGGGCCAGCCCGTGGCCGCCACCCCCATGCTGGCCAGCGTGGCGCTGCCGCCGCTGCGCATTCTGGCGGTGGATGACGTGCCCGAGAACCTGGAGTTGCTGCAACTGGTACTGGCCCGTGATGGCCACCAGGTCACGCTGGCCAGTGGCGGCCAAGCGGCGTTGGCGTTGCTCAAAGCCCAGGCCTTTGATGTGGTGCTGCTGGATTTGCACATGCCCGACATCGACGGCTTTGCCGTCACCACGCAGTGGCGTGCCTGGCAAGCCCAGCAGGGCCAAGCCCCTACGCCGGTGATCGCCCTGTCGGCCAGCGTCTTGCCACAAGACCGCCAGCAGGCGTTTGATGTCGGCATGAATGGCTTTGCCCAAAAGCCCTTGTCGGTGCCCTGTTTGCAAGCAGAAATTGCCCGGGTTCTGCACTTGGACACCCCTGCCGCACCCCTGCTCCCCCTAGCCCCGGCGGCCGTCACGGCCCCCGCAGCCAACGCACCGCCTGCTGCCGTGTGTGATGAGGCCGCCGCCTTGGCGCTGTGGGGCAGCCGCGCCCAATGGCAGGGTGCTTTGCAGCGCAGCATGGCCCAGTTTCCTGCGGTGCTTGCGCAGCTGCAAGCGCTCCATGCGGCTGCGCAAATGGCCGACGTGGCCGCCCTGGCCCACCGCTGGCGCGGGGTGGCGGGCAATTTGCAATTGCCGGCCTTGGCCCAGGCTTTGCACGCGGTGGAATCCTCGGCCCACCAGGGCCACACGCTGCCAGCAGCGGCGTGGTCAGCGCTGGCCCAAGCCTGGCAGCAGGTGCACGCCTTGCTCGCGGTGACTGAAGAAAAAGATAGCTTGGGCCGCTTAAATTCCATAGGTAATAATGAGTTATTAACCGATGAAATGATTACTTGCATGCGCGAAATGCTTTTAAATTTAGAGCGCAGCGAGTACCCTGATCTGTCGCGCCTGGCCGCTTGCCTGCCCCCATCCTTGCTGCCGCAGCTGACCCAGGCGCTGGATCATTTTGATTTTTCCCGTGCCAGTGCCTTGTTGCGCGAGCAACTCGAAACCATAAAGCCATGAAACCATGACCGTTACCCTCGACCACCGTCCGCGCCTTTTGTTGGTGGATGACGAACCGACCAACTTACAAGTCTTGCGCCAAGTGCTGCAGCAAGAGTACCGCCTGCAGTTCGCCACTGATGGCCAACGGGCGCTGGAGTTGGCGCGGGAACACACGCCCGATTTGATTTTGCTCGATGTGATGATGCCGGGCATGGATGGCTACGCGGTCTGCCGCGCGCTCAAGGCCGAGGCGCAGACGGCCGCCGTGCCCGTGATTTTTGTCACGGCCCTGAACGATGTTGCCGATGAGGTCGAAGGCTTTGCCGCCGGCTGTGTGGACTACCTGACCAAACCCATCAGCGCCCCGGTAGTGCGGGCGCGGGTGCGCACGCACTTGTCGCTGGTGCGGCTGGATGAGCTGCGCGAAACGCGCTTAAAAATCGTGCAGCGCTTGGGCCGGGCGGCCGAGTACAAAGACAATGAAACCGGCATGCACGTCATCCGCATGAGCCATTTTTCCCGCTGCCTGGCCTTGGCGGCCGGGTGTGCGCCCGATTGGACAGATGATTTGCTCAACGCCGCGCCCATGCACGATGTGGGCAAAATTGGCATCCCCGATGCCATCTTGCAAAAGCCGGGCAAGCTCACCCCCGAAGAATGGGTGGTTATGCGCCGCCACCCAGAAATTGGCGCAGAAATCATTGGCGAAGACCCCTCGCGCGTGCTGCGCTTGGCGCGTTCGGTGGCCTTGTACCACCACGAAAAATTCAACGGCCAAGGCTACCCCTATGGCCTGGTGGGCGAGGCCATCCCGCTGGAGGCCCGCATCGTGGCCATTGCCGATGTGTTTGATGCCCTGACCAGCGTGCGCCCCTACAAAAAAGCCTGGACGGCGCAGGATGCGATGGCACTGATCGAATCCGAAGCGGGCCAGCACTTTGACCCGCAACTGGTTGCGCTGTTTGTCGGCTTGATGGACGAGCTATTGGCCATCAGCCAGCGCTGGGCAGATTAGGCCAACACGTTCTTACTGCCGCGCGGTGCGCACCGAGGGCGGCAACTGCATCGGGTGGCTGGTGCGCAGTGGGTTGATATCCAGCCCGCCCCGGCGCGTGTAGCGGGCATACACCGTGAGCTTGATCGGGCGGCAGCGCTGCCAGATGTTCATGAAGATGCGTTCGACGCATTGCTCGTGGAACTCGTTGTGGTTGCGAAAGCTCACGATGTAGCGCAGCAGCCCTTCTTGGTCGATAGCTGCCCCGCTGTAGCTGATTTGCACGCTGCCCCAATCGGGCTGGCCGGTGACCAGGCAGTTGCTTTTGAGCAAGCGGCTGGTGAGCACCTCGGTGACCGGCGGCTCGTCGTGCTTGGCTCTAAGCAGCTCGGGGGTCGGGTGGTAGTGGGAGCACTCCACGTCCAGGCGATCCAGGTTCAGGCCGCTTAACTCTTCCATGGCTTGCTGGTCGAAATCTTCGGGGCTGACCAGGCGCAGGCCAATGCTGGCCGTTTGCCCACTGCCATGCCAAGCGGCGGCGCTTAAATCGTGGCGCAGGTGCTCGCGCACCGCATCGCTGCTGGCAAAGCGGCTGTTGTTGAAGCTGTTCAAGTAGAGCTTGAAGGATTTGCTCTCAATCAGGTTGGGCGTTTCGCAGGGGATTTGCGCCTGCAAAAGTGCCACCTGCGGCTTGCCACGCAGGTTCAGCCAGGACAGTTCATACCCCGTCCATAAATCGGCACCAAAAAACGGCAGCGCTTGGCCTGGCGCAATGCCCAGCCCGGTGCGGTTGGTTTGGCGCGGCAGGGGAAAGAGCAGGCTGGGGTCGTACTGGTCAGCGTAGGCGCTGCTTTTGCCCAGGGGGGAGTGTTCGGGGGAGGTGGTGGGTGTCATTGTGATGGTTTAGCGGCGAAAAACCAGGCGTTCAGGGGTGGAGGCGGCGGCGGTGAAGGCATAGCCGTCCAGGTCAAAGCCTTGCAATTGCTCAGGCGTTTCGGCCCGGTGCTGGATGGCCCAGCGGGCCATGAGCCCCCGGGCACGCTTGGCGTAGAAGCTGATGATCTTGTACTGGCCGCCTTTGAAGTCCTCAAACACGCATTCGACCACCTGCGCCCGCAGCGTTTGCAGATCGACCGATTTGAAATACTCCTGCGAAGCCAGGTTGATCACCACTGGGGCGGCTTCCCGGGCCTGCTGCTCGTTCAGCGCCTGGGCAATGCGGCTGCCCCAGTAGGCGTACAGGGTGTTGCCGTGGGGATTGGCCAGTTTGGTGCCCATTTCCAGGCGGTAGGGCTGCATCCAGTCCAGGGGGCGCAGCACGCCGTACAGGCCGCTTAAGGTGCGCACGTGGTCTTGCGCCCAGGCCAGATCGTCCAGGTTCAGGCTCCAGGCATCCAGCCCTTCGTACACATCGCCATTGAAGGCAAACAAGGCCTGGCGGGCGTTGTCGGCGGTTAATGTGCTGCTCCACGCGGCGTAGCGGGCGGCGTTGAGTTGGGCCAGGGCATCGCTGAGCTTCATCAAGCGGGCGATGTCGGCCGGGGAGCATTCGCGCAGGATGTCGATCAGACCTTGCGCCTCGGCGCTGAAGGCGGGCAGGGTGTGGGGCAACGCCTTGGGCAGGGGGCGGGTGTAGTCCAGTGCTTTGGCGGGGGAGAGTAAAAACAGCATGGCCAGCTCCAATCCAGCAAGAAAAAACAATGGGGGCCAAGAATGCATCTCGGCCCCCGTTATGCCAGGTGTCAGTCCGACTCCTGTTGCCGTTTAGGACGCGGTGTTGTGCGTTTCAAACGGCAGGCGCAGGTCGGCCAAATCCTTGCGGGTTTCGACCAGGATCAGTGGCGCATCGTCCAGCACCACCGGCGCGGGGCGCTCGCGCGGGATGCGGATCGGGGCCGGCTCGGCGGCAATGGCCGCTTGCACGGCGGCGATTTTCTCGGCATCCGATTGCACCCACTGCAGCCCGGCCGCCTGCGCCAGGGCGCTCAGTTGCTCGATGGGCAGGTGGTAGGTGCTGGCCGGAGCGGGCTGGGCCGCTGCCGTTGCTTCTGCCGCTGCCGCCATGGCCACGGCAGGCGCTTCTTTTTCAGGAGCTGTTGGCGCTTCTTCTGCGGTTGTTTCAGTGCTTATTGGCTCTGAAGTGGCCGTCATTTCAGCGGGGCTAGCTTCTGCAATGGGAGCGGGGGCGCTTTCCGCAACCGGTGCGTTGGCCTCGGTGGGGACGGCCACTGCCGCAGGTTCAGATGCAGATGCAGGGGCTGGCTGCGTGCCCGTTTCCGGGCGCACGTCGGCAAAGTAGCTGCGCCGGCGCGGTGCGGCATCGTCCGCAGTGTTGTCGTCGGCGGGGGCCAAATGGGCCGCTGCAACGGGCAGCACGATTTCGATGGGGGTGCTGTCTTGCAGTGCGGCATCGGGCTGCTGCTCTTCGCGCGGGCTGCGCTCGGTGCGGTTGCCACGGCGGTCACGGCCATAGCGATCGCGGCTGCGGCGGCCATTGCGCGGGGCGCTGTCTTCGCCATCGTCATGCTGGTCGGCACGGCCCAGCGGCGCTTCGGTGGCCGGGCTGGCTGCCGACTGGGTTTCGGCCGCAACGTCGGCCATGGGCGCATCGGCAGGCAGGGCCGTGGGGCTTAGCCGCGTGCTGGCCTCTGGTGCGGGCACGGCCTGCGCTTCGGCCGACCGGGGTTCACGGCGTGGACGCGGGGCGCGCGGCTCTTTGGCCTCGTCGTTGCTGCTGTGCTGCTCGTGCTCCGGGGTGCGGGGCTTGCGGGTGTCGCGACTTTCGCGACTTTCGCGGCCTTCGCGGCCTTCGCGGCCTTCGCGGCTCTCGCGCGTTTCACGGCCTTCGCGCTGGGGGCGGTCGCTGCTGCTGCGGCGGCTGCGGCCCTCGGTGCTGCGTTCAGCGCTGCGGTCGGTGCTGTCCTCGCGCTGTTCGCGGCTGCGCTCAGTGCGCTCACCGCGTTCATTGCTGCGTTCACCGTTGCGTTCACCGTTGCGTTTGCGCCCATCGGTGTTGCGTTCGCCGTTGCGCCGGCCTTGGGGCTTGCTGGGCGCTGCGGGGGCCGGTGCCGGGGCCACCACGGGGGCCGGGGTGCCAAAGCCAAACAGGCTTTTGAGCCAGGAGAAAAAGCCTTGCTCCTGCACAGCGGGCTGGGCGCTGGCCGGGGCGGCGGGAGCGCCAGCG
>NZ_JAFNME010000060.1 GCF_017368815.1 Comamonas denitrificans
TTGGCTGCGGACTTACTTGCGCGCAGGCGGCACATCCGTGCAGCTGCCATGCGCCACTTCCGCCGCCATGCCGATGCTCTCGCCCAGCGTCGGATGCGGGTGGATGGTCTTGCCGATGTCGACAGCGCCGTGCTGGTGCGCCTGCGCGGTGGTGGCGGCCATGTCGTACATGTAGCCGGTTTGGTAGTTCACATGCGTGAGCATGAGCACGGCCACGTCTTCCTTCAGGGCGTGGGCCAATTCTTCGGGCGCGTCGATCAGGCGCAGTTCGTAGGCCGGGGCACCGTGGGCGTGGAGCTGGTCAATGAGGCCCTGGGCAATGTAGAGGTCGGTGGGGAAGTTGCGCCGCTCCGAGACGATGACACGCTTGTGCGGTGCGGCTGCCTGTTGCTTGCGCAGGGCTGCGGCCAGCACCTTGAACAGGTTGACCGAGGTTGTGTCGGTCACCACCACTTCACCGTCTTTGGCGCCCACCAGTTTGCCGAGCTGGTTGCCCAGGCGCTGCGGCAATTCGAACCAACCGGCCGTGTTCCAGCTACGGATCAGGCCCACGCCCCACTCCTGCTGAATCACCTGCTGGGCCCGCGCCAGCGCGGCCTTGGGCTGGGCGCCGAGCGAGTTGCCGTCGAGGTAGATCACGCCGTCGGGCAGGTTGAATTCCTGGCGCAAGGGGGCCAGGGCATCGCGGGCGTCCTGGGCTTGGGCAGAGGCAAGGGTGATGGGCATGGGGGTCTCCGGTGTGAGGTTGCGATGCCCGAACTTTACGCAATAGTCTGCGAAATGTGCTGCCTATTTGGTCTAACAGTCCCCTGTGTTTTCGCAGACTATTTGAAGCACAAGCGCAAATCCAGCGAAATTGCGCGTCCGACTATTTTGTGACGATGGGGAAGGTACCCGGCGCCTTGTCGATCAGGCCGAAAAAGCGCACCAGGTCGATCTTGCTTCCCGTCACCTTCAGGTCGTCCGACATCAGCGTGTCCTTGACGCCCGCCGTGCCGGCGATCATCTTGACGAAGATGTCCTTGGTCAGCGCCAGTGTGGCGTTGGCGTCAGGGGCCGGTTCGGCGCGCTTGAAGTGCAGTACTGCGTTCTCGATCCACAGCACATAGCTTTCCTTCAGGTCGGTCAGCACCAGGTTGACCTTGAGGTCCTTGCCCTCAGCGTCGGGGCCGTTCAGGCCGGCGGCCATGGCTTCCAGGAAGCGCTCCATGGGGGTCTGCAGCAGCATCTCGATCATCATGGCCTTGGACACGCCCTTGGTGGGAGGGCCATTGCGCAGCTCCTGCGCGGCTGTGAGGTAGGAGTTGCGCCAGGTGGCGGCTTCGGCCTGGTAGCCCATCTGCTCGTAGGTGCGGGCCAGCAGCTCCTTGGCGGACTTGGCGGATGGGTCGCCGAACACGGCGTGGTTCAGCAGTTCCGCCGCCCAACGGTAGTCGCCGACATCAAAAGCAGCCTGTGCGGCAGCCACGGCCTTGTCGGCTCCGCCGAGCAATTCGAGGTAGCGTTTCGCCGACTCCTGGGGAGGCAGGGGGTTCAGGTTGGCCGGATTGCCGTCGTAGGCGCCCATGTAGAACTGGTACACCGCCTTGACGTTGTGGCGCAGGTCGCCGTAGTAGCCGCGCACACCGAAGAATTCGCTCAACGACTTGGGCAGCTTCACGGCGTCGGCGATTTCCCGGGGCGTGTAGCCCGCATTGATGAGGCGCACGGTCTGGTCGTGGGTGTACTTGTAGACGTCACGGTGCATGGTCACCAGCTTGCGGATGTTGGCGTTGCCCCACACCGGCCAGTTGTGCGAGCCGATGTAGATCTCGGCGCCCTGGGTCTGTACCAGTGCCTGGTCCATGTAGTTGGACCAGCGCAGCGCATCGCGCACCTTGGCACCGCGCACCGGCAGCAGGTTGTGCATCTGCTGGCTCAGATTCTCGGCACCGTCGTAGAGCTTGAGCGCGGGAATGCTGAAAGTCATTTCGGCCGGGCACTCGGCCCCCGGGACGTTGTAGAACACGAAGTCCACGCCGTCGAGCTGGAGCTTCTGTTCCGGCTGTTCAATCAGGTGGTTGGGGGCCATGATGCCGATGCTGCCGTAGGCCACGTCCTTGCCCAGGCCGGTGTCCACGTTGCCCTTGGCCGTGCGTGGCAGGTCGCGGCCAAACTGGTAGATGGAGCGCCGCGCCATGCCGGTACCCACCATCACGTTCTCGCTGGTCGCTTCTTCCAGGAAACCTTCGGACGCCACCACCGGCAGTTTGCGTGCGGCCACTTCCTGCGGGGTGACGATCCCGAGCACGCCACCAAAGTGGTCGGCATGCGCATGGGTGATGATGACGGCTGACACCGGCTTGTCGCCCAGGTGCTGGCGGGCAAAGGCCAAGGCAGCGGCCGAGGTCTCGCGCGCGGTCAGGGGGTCCACCACAATCCAGCCGGTCTTGCCCTCGATCAGCGTCATGTTGGCAATGTCAAAACCGCGCAGCTGGTAGACACCGTCTGTCACCTTGAAGAGGCCGATCTGGGCATTGAGCTGGGCATGGCGCCACAAACTGGGGTTCACCGTGTCGGGCGCCTTGCCGTCGAGGAAGGCATAGACCTCGAAGTCCTTGAGCACCGTGCCGTCGGCGGCCTTGATCTGGCCCGTGGGCTTGGCAATGAAGCCGCGCTTGGCGTCTTCAAAGTCCTGCGCATCGTCGAGTTTGAGTTCCTGCGCAAACTGGGCGTTGGCCTTGAGCGTTTCCGGGCTGGCGTCACCGGCGGCGCCACCAATTCCCGTCGTCTTGCTGCAGCCGACCACCAGTGTCAGCAAGGTGGCCAGCAGGGCCATGCGCGGTGCGAAGTGCGGTGTCTTCATGGGGTGTCTCCTCGTTGCTTCTGTCGTGTTCGTGGATGGTTCAGTGGCCGGTGCGGATCAGCTCAGCACATTTTTCACCGACCATGATGCTGGGGGCATTGGTGTTGCCCCCTACCAGGGTGGGCATGATGGAAGCGTCGGCCACGCGCAGACCGGCAATGCCCTTGACGCGCAGCTGTGCATCGACCACGGCCAGCGGGTCGCTGTCGGGGCCCATCTTGCAGGTACCCACCGGGTGGTACTGGGTGTCGGCCCGGTTGCGGATGTCCTGCGCCATGGCGGCGGTATCGCCCGACTTCACGGGGTACAGCATCTTGCCGCGCACGCTGTCGAAGGCGGCACTTTCCAGGATGCGCTGCTGCATCTGCCCGCCTTGTACCAGCAAAGCGAGGTCACGCTCATCACTCAGGAACTGCGGGTCAATGACCGGCGCCACGCGCGGGTTGCTGCTTCGGATGCCCACCGTGCCACGGCTGTAGGGGCGCAGCACATCCACGTGGCAGGAAATACCGTGGCCCAGGTGGGCCTTGCGAGCGTGGTCGTCCACCAACGCCACCACAAACACCAGCTGCAGGTCCGGCACCGCCACTTCGGGCGCCGAGCGGAAGAAGGCACCGGCCGTGGCAATGGTGCTGGTGACCATGCCGCTGCGCTGGCGCCGCCACTCGAACATGGCACGCGCGATCTGGCCGATGCCGCGCGGTGAAGCCCCGAAAGACGCCGTATGGCTGGGCACGGTCCAGCTCTGCACGTAGTCGATGTGGTCCTGCAGGTTCTGGCCCACGCCGGGCAGTGCATGCACCGGCGTGACGCCGGCCTGTTGCAGCGCGGCCGGCGCTCCGATGCCGGACAGCTGCAGCAGCTGCGGTGAGCCAAAGGCCCCGGCGCTGACGATGACCTCGCGCCGTGCCCGCACGCGCTGTAGCTCGTTGCCCAGGTAGAACTGCACCCCGGTGGCCCGGCGCTGGTCCAGGTCCACCTTGGCACTGACGGCGTGGGTGATGACCTTCAGGTTGGACCGGCTCAGGTTAGGCGTCAGATAGCCCTTGGCCGCGCTGCAGCGTTCGCCGTTCTTGTGCGTCACCTGGTACAGAAAACTGCCCTCCTGCTGAGCGCCGTTGTAGTCGGGGTTGGGGGCGATGCCATGGTGCGCGCAGGCGTCCAGAAACATCCGGCTCAGAGGGCTTTCGAAGCGCGGGTAGGTCACGTTGAGCGGACCGCCCTGGCCGTGGAAGGCATCGGCGAACTGCTCGTTGTGCTCGGCGCGTTTGAACAGCGGCAGCACCTCGTCATAGCCCCAGCCCGGGTTGCCCAGCGCCGCCCAGTGGTCGTAGTCCCAGCGGTGGCCGCGCACGTAGAGCATGGCATTGATGGAGCTGGAGCCTCCCAGTGTTTTGCCGCGTGGCTGGTAGCCCTTGCGGCCGTTGAGTCCGGGCTGCGGCACGGTTTCAAAGGCGTAATTGTTGATGGTGGTCGGCACCATGGCCACGACACCGGCCGGGGCATGGATCAGCACGCTTTTGTCTGGGCCCCCGGCTTCCAGCAGGCACACCGTGGTGGCCGGGTTTTCGCTCAGGCGTGCGGCCAGCACGCAGCCGGCCGAGCCCGCGCCCACGATCACGTAGTCAAACTCCATGGCATCCATTCTTGTGTCTCCTCGTTGCGGGGGATTTTTGAAGGCAGCAAGAAATTCGTCCAATGCATATTGAGTGCAAAATCAATGCATTCAGTACATAACAAGAGCCTTGGAGACTGGCATGGACCTCAAACGCCTCAAGCACCTGGTCGCACTGGCCGACACGCGCAACTTCGGCCGCGCCGCCATCCAGTGCCATCTGACCCAGTCCGCCTTCAGCCGCAGCATCCAGGCGGCCGAAGAGGAGTACGGCCTGCAACTCTTCGATCGCGGCCCGTTGGAAGTCACCTGCACCGACGCGGGCGCATTTGTGGTCGAGCGCGCGCGCAAGCTGCTGTTCGAGAACCGCTGCCTGGAGCGCGATGTCAGCCTGTACCGCGAACGCCAAATCGGAGACCTGGCCTTCGGCGTCGGTCCCTTTCCAGCGGCCACCCTGGTGCCTTCGCTCTTGACCGAAATCCGTACCCGCTACCCCAAAGTCTGCGTGCGCGTGGAGGTGAACAACGCCGACTTCCTGGCCGCCCACCTGCGTGCCGAGGAACTGGACTTCTACCTGGCCGATGTACGCAACGTGGTCGCGGCCCCGGACCTGAGCATCACCCGCGTGGCCCAGCTGTCGGCTGGCTTCTACGTGCGCGCGGGCCACCCGCTGCTGGCTTTGGTGCAGGTCACCCCGGCGGACTTGCTGCCTTATGGCATTGCCAGCGTGCGCGTGCCGGAGGCGGTGCAAGTAGGCCTGGGCGCCCTGGCCGGCCTGGAAAACGGCAAGCGCCTGCCGCTGGCGGTGGAGTGTGACGACCTGAACCTCTTGCGCTCCCTGGCGCTGACCACGGACACAGTCATCGGCAACACCGATGCCGGCTCACTCGCCGACGTGCAGGCCGGGCGTCTGGTGCGCCTGGACATTGCCGGCATGCCCGCCGTCTACGCCGACATGGCCATCGTGTCGCTGCACGGCCGCAGCTACTCGCTGATGGCGCAGTTTGCCGTGGAGCAGCTCCTGCAGCAGGCCCGTGCACTGGACTGCCCATAATGCAGCCCATCCTTACCACCCCGGAGGCCCCGTGCTGAGCCTGGAACGGATAGGCGTTTTAACCGCATGAGGCCAAGTATCGCACCGCGGAAGCGCCATCAAGCCGGCTGAGACACTCGATTTTCCCGCCCAGGTGTCAGGTTCACCACCAGGGTTTGGCGTTCAGGAGAGT
>NZ_JAFNME010000061.1 GCF_017368815.1 Comamonas denitrificans
GTGCGCGCCTGGTGTGGTACCGATGAGCAGCGCGCTGCCATCCCAGAGCGAGCCGGTGCTGCCCAAGCGTGCAGCGCACTACCTGTGGGCGGTGCTGATCGCCCGCATCTACGAGGTGTTCCCCCTCAAGTGGCCCACGGCAGCTGCACCGACGTGCCGCCGCAGCGCAAGTAATGGCCTAGCGCCTCATGCCAAATGGCCTAGCGGCCTGGCCCATCACGCCTGGTGCGTAGCAGCATCGGGCGTTTTTCTTTTCCGGCTGGCATGGTCTTGCGCCTCAGTGCGGAGGCGGCTGGGGGGCGGGGCCTTGCTGGTACACCAGCACTTTCAAGCTGCGCTCCTCATCCACATCGGCAAACGCAGGCGGGTTGGCCAAGCGCTGGATGAATTGCAGCGCGGGCGCTTCGGCCTCGACGGTGTCGCGCAGAAACTGGCTGCTCAGCTCCGGGGCGTTCAGGCACAGCAGGGCGTGGCCCTGGGCGGTCAGCAAATCGGGCAGGCGGCGCACCAGGCGGGCATAGTCTTTGGTGGCGACAAAGCTGCCTTTTTGGTAGCTGGGTGGGTCGGCAATGACCAGGTCATACGGCCCCAGGCGCTTGAGTTTGCCCCAGCTGCTGAAAATATCATGGGCAAAAAATTTGGCCCCGGTCAATTGGTTGAGTTGGTGGTTTTCGCGCCCCAGCGCCAGGGTGCTGCTGGCCATGTCCATATTGATGACTTCGCTGGCCCCGGCCTGCAGCGCGGCAACAGAAAAAGCGCAGCTGTAGGCAAACAAATTGAGCACTTTGATGTCCGCATGGCCTTGTTCGCGCAGGGCTTGTAGGTGCTGGCCAACCCATGCACGCCCGGCCGCCATGTCCAAAAAGAGGCCGTGGTTTTGCCCTTGCAGCAGGCGCACCCGGTAGCGGGCCAGGCCTTCGCTGACGGTGTGCAGCTGCGGCACCGTGCCACGCATCAGCTGGTTGTGCGCCCCCGCACCACGTTGTTGGTACACCCAGTTCAACGTTTGCCCCAAGGCCGCAAAGCGTTGCTGCAGCGCCTGGTCGATCGTCGCCAGGCTGGCCGCATCCAAGGGGGTGAAGCTGGTCAGCAGCAGCACGGGGGGGTAGGCATCCAGACTCAGGTGCTCGCAGCCGGGGTAGCGTCCGCCCCGGCCATGAAATAACCGGCCGGCATCGGTGGGCGGGGTCAGCTGGGCGATGCAGTCAAGCAGGGCTTGCATAGTGAAAATTTTGGTTAAATTGGCTGCTAGCCCTTTATTTATAAGCGCTAGCAGCTATGGTTTATAAGTGGTTTAGCCTAAACGATGGGTGCCCAGGTGTTGGGCCAGTTGAGCTTCCAGGGGCAGGGGCTCGGCGTGCAATTGGGCGGCCAGCAGCTCGCCGCACAGCGCCGCCAAGGTGATGCCGCGTGCCCCTAAAGCGGTCAGGGCAAATAGCCCCAAGCTGGGCAGCACGGGGCCGACGATGGGCAGGCGGTCGTGGCTGGCCACGCGCACCCGTGCCCAGGTGGGCTGGCAGGCGGGGTCGCCAGGGGTGAAGGCCGCTTGCAGCTGCTGCGCTGTGGCGGGCAGCAATTGCGCCAGCTTGCCCAGGTTGTGGGCGTGGGCGCTGGCTTGGTCTGCAGCAGAGACGGGCAGGGCGCTGACATCGCGCTCAAAGGTGGAGCCCATGACCCAGAAAGCGCCGTCCGGGCCTGGCACCTGCGGCACCAAATTGCCACTGCCATTCACGGGGAAGGGCGGTAGGGCAGCGGCGTTATCTGCCGGCCCCACGGTGACTTGCCCGCGCAGGGCTTGCAAACGCCAAAGCGCAGGCAAAAAGGCGCTGCTGCCCATGCCTGCGGCCACGATGGCGATGTTGGCCCCGGCGGCCAGCAGCTGGCCTTGCGCGTCTTTGGCCTGCCATTGGCCGCCTTCATGGCGCAGCTGGGCCACAGGGGCTTGGCCGATAAAGCGAATGCGCGGGTGCTTGAGCTGCGCCGCCACCAAGGCGGCCGGGCGCAGCCAGCCGGCGCGTTGGTGCCACAGGGCGCGGGCATCGGGGGGGAGGCCAGCTGCTACACATTGAGTAGCTGTTGCCGCTTGACTCCAAGCTAATCCAGGGCCGTTTTTCCATGCCAGATAGCTTGGTTGCAGCGCATCGTGCTCTAAAACGCCACTTTGCGCCCAATCGTGGTCGCGCTGGCACAGCTGCTCTAAACGGGGTAACAGCGTTTGCAACCCAGCACGCGACAGGCGCGACAGTACGCAGTCGTCTGGCGAGGTGTGGGGGCAAAATAAACCGGCGGGCAGGCCCGAGGCCCCATCGGCAGGCGCTGCGCCTTGGCCCAAAACGGTGACTTGCCAGCCGCGTTGGGCCAGGCTCCAGGCGGCGCTGCTGCCAGCCAGCCCCGCACCTATGACCAAGGCGGTGCCGGGTGGGGCGCTTGGGGATGGGGTTTTGCGCAGCGTCCAGGGCGGGTCAAAGCGGGCGTGCAGGGCGGGTGTTTCAGGGGCAATCGTGCAGCCATTTTTGGCCAATAGCGTTGCCAGTGCTGCGTTAGCTGCTCCTAAAAATTGGGTGCCGCGCTGGCAGTGGCGCAGCAGCGGTTTGAGGGCATGGGGGGCGAGCCAGGCCGAAGCACCCTCAGCGCTGCCGATCAAAATGGTGTCGGCCACCATGCTTTGCTGGCGCAGCACGCTCTCTGTCGGGCCCAGCCACAGGGTCAGTTGCAGCGCACCGCCCTCCAGTGCCAGCCGGTGGACACCGGGCAAAAGGCCTTGCAAGCAGGGCTGCCAAGCGGCAGGGGCGTGGGTTTGCAGGGCCTGGGCATCGTGGAGCACCAGCACGTAATGCAGTACCGCTGGGGCGGCTGGGCGCGGCGGCGGGGCCGCCCTGAAAACAGCCCGGTGCAGGGCGAGCAGGGCATCGGCATTGCCGCTGGCATCCAACACGCGCCACGTGGCGTGCTGCGCCCAAGCGCGGGGCAAGGGGGCCAGCCAGTTTGGCAGCAGGCCACTCATTCCCAGCGCTCTTGGTAGGAAAACACCGGCAAACGCCACTTCAGGCGAATGGCCAGCAGGCGAAACGCCAGACCACCGGCAAAGCACACGGCGATGTTGATGTCGTGGTTCACATTCCAGGCGCTGAGCAGCCAATACAGCAAGCACACGGCCAGCGAGACACTGGCGTACAGCTCACGGCGAAAGACCACCGGCACCTGGTTGCACAGCACATCGCGCACGATGCCCCCGCTGATGCCCGTGAGCATGCCGGCCATGATGACCACCACGCGCGGGTAGCCATGCTCTAGCGCCACGCTGCAGCCGATGAGCGAAAAGGCAATCAGCCCCATGGCATCGAGCAGCAAAAACACCTGCTTCAAGTGGCGCATATGGCGGGCGATGACGGTGGTCAGCAGCCCGGCGCCAATGACCAGATAGACGTATTCGGGGTGCTGCGTCCAGCCAATGGGGTAGTGGCCCAAGACCATGTCGCGGATGGTGCCCCCGCCCAGCGCGGTGACAAAGGCAATCACGGCTACGCCAAAAATATCCATATTGCGCCGCCCCGCAGCCAGGGCGCCGGACATGGCTTCGGCCGTGATGGCAATCAGGTAAATGACCAGCATGGTGGTCAGTTGCGAGAGCTGGAAGGAGTCCAGCAAAGAAGTCGAGGGCAGCAGCATAAGCACCTTGCGGGGTGAAGGAGATGAAAGAGGGGGGTGGTTGCCTCTCCCGCTGTCCTTGTTACCTGAGAGTTGCGTGCGCGGGTGGCGCACTTGCCCCTTCGGTGAGCCACTGCGCCCGGCCATGGGCCAGGCGGTGGCTACTCTCCAGTCGGCGAAATCTTTTTGCGGTACCGGGGCCTGAGCGATTATGGGAGTTTGCGCCTTCGGCGGGGCTGGTGGTGACGGCAGCCCTCTCTCCCGCAAAAAACGCGTGATTATGGCATGGCGATGCGCACGCCCTTCAGGCCGAAGGCGGCGTGTAGCCTGCAGCCACTTCGGCTCCATCGCCAAAAAAGTGCGCTTCCATTTGTTTGGCCAAATATTTGCGGGCTTGGGCATCGGCCAGGTTCAGGCGGTTTTCATTGACCAGCATGGTCTGGTGCTTGAGCCAAGCGGCCCAGGCTTGTTTGCTGACATTGTCAAAAATGCGCTTGCCCAGCTCGCCAGGGTAGGGGGGTAAATCCAGGCCATCGGCTTCTTTATTCAATTTGATGCAGTAAACGGTGCGCGTCATAACAGGGTCCTTGTTGATTTCAGATTTTTAAGTAATAACAAACTGAAATTCTATTGGTTTGAGTTTTATAAGCTTGCTTTGAGAATGCGTGGCAACAGCACGCTGCTTGTTCCCTTTTTTCAAAAGAAAACTTCTCCAAAGAAAGCCCACGATGAAAAATCGCCGCAACTTTATCAAGATTCCCACCCTGTTTACCCTTGCTGGGAGCTTGACCCTAGCGTTCAGCGCCCCAGCAGTTTGGGCCCAGCAAGCGACGCCAACAGCGCAAGCCGTGACTTTGCTGAACGTCTCTTACGACCCCACCCGCGAGCTGTATGCGGACTACAACCAAGCATTTGCCAAGCACTGGAAGGCCAAAACGGGGCAGGTGGTCACGGTCAAGCAATCGCATGGTGGCTCGGGCAAGCAAGCGCGCTCCATCATTGATGGGATTGATGCCGATGTCGCCACCCTGGCCTTGGCCGGTGACATTGATGCCTTGGTGCAGCATGGCGGACATTTGGCTGCCAACTGGCAGCAGCGCCTGCCCCATGGCAGCGCCCCCTACACCTCGACCATTGTGTTTTTGGTGCGCAAGGGCAACCCCAAAGGGGTGAAAGACTGGGATGACCTGGTACGCCCAGACATAAAAATCATCACCCCCAACCCCAAAACCAGCGGCGGTGCCCGCTGGAACTACCTGGCCGCTTGGGCGTTTGCCGAACGCCAATACGGCAGCGCCGAAAAAGCGCGGGATTTTGTGCGCCAGCTTTACCGCAATGTGCCGGTGCTGGACTCTGGCGCACGCGGCTCCACCATCACCTTCGTGCAGCGTGGGGTGGGCGATGTGCTGCTGGCTTGGGAGAACGAAGCCTTTCTGGCGCTCAAAGAGTTTGGCCCGAATAAGGTGGAAATTGTCGTTCCCTCCCTGTCCATCCTGGCCCAGCCCTCGGTGGCCGTGCTGGACAAGGTCGTGGACAAAAAAGGCACGCGCACGGTCGCCCAAGCCTATTTGCAACACTTGTACAGCCCCGAAGGCCAGCGCATCGCGGCCAAGCACCACTACCGTCCCACCGATCCCCAGGTGCAGGCCGAGTTTGCCGACCGCTTCCCGCGCCTGGAACTGCTCACCATTGACCAGGCCTTTGGCGGCTGGGGCAAAGCCAGCCAGGCGCATTTTGTCGATGGGGCCAGTTTTGACCAAATTTACGCCAATCGCTAAGTCGGCGGCAGGTGAGGATGCCCAGGATGCGCGATGGGTTTGAGAACGTGCTCACAACCTCCTCGCGGGTGTGCAGTCGCGGCCTCGGGCGGTCTGCGGCGTTGCAAATCCTCGCCATAGCTAGTGCTATGTCTGTGGTTTGCGCCTTGCAGCCCATCCCGATCCGCATCCCGCACCCCTTCGCGCGGAAATCGTGAACACGTTCTGAGACAATCCGCGCACCATGTCTGAACAGAACATTCCCCATTCCCCCCCGCCTG
>NZ_JAFNME010000062.1 GCF_017368815.1 Comamonas denitrificans
CCCCGGGCTTTGAGCGCTGCGTTGTACGCTGCCCAGTTGGTGGTCTTGTAGCGGGGCTTGGCGCTCTTGGATTCACTCATGTCCCGAGGCTAACAGTTCGGGGGGCAGGGTTTGTGCAACAGAGCCTCTATCCATCACAAAATAGGCATTAACTTTAAGCCATTCTGCCTTGACACTATTTATGAGGCGATATACATTTGGGCCACATAACAGCCTGCAGCATGGCTAAGGCCTGGACAATGAAACAATGTGTGAGGACATCAGAATGAATGCCCCTATCAATAAAGATCTTATTGCCGCGAACTCTGACCGCTGTGCCCAGCCGCCGAGTGAACGAGTTGAAGCCCTAAAAAAGGCAGTCCAGAGCGAAACCAATGGCGCCTGTATTGAGCGCGCCTTGCTCTGGACGGAGTACGACAAGGACAAGCGCAATAGGGGCAAGACCCCTGCTGTTCGTATCGCAGAGGCCACCCGCCATGTACTGAATCACAAAAGTGTCAAAATTTACCCCCGTGAACTGATTGTCGGAAATTTCACCTCCAAGCGCGTGGCAGGGTTCTGCTACCCCGAGCTCGCCGGTATTCAGGTAATGGTCGAGGCGTTCGGTTTACCCAAGCGCAGAGTTAATCCGCTCGAGATCAGCCTCTGGGATCGGTTCAAACTGGCCTCCAAGGTACCTTATTGGCTCAATAAGAACGCAGCTTACCGCGCATTTGACAACATGAAAGATCGCTTCCGCTTCGCTGCAGAGCAGGGTGAAGCGCTCCAATACCAGGTCTATGAAGCTGGTGGCATTGCTCACCTCGCTCCCGACTACGAAAAGCTGATCAAGGTTGGTGCGCAAGGTATTATCGATGAAGTGGCATCCATGGAAGCTCAAACCAGCGATCCTGAAAAGCTGGATTTCTACCGGTCAGTCAAGATCGCCATGAGTGGACTGGCGGAATTCGGCGACCGCTATGCGGCAGAGGCCAAGGCAATGGCGGTGCAGGAGAGCGATCCGGTACGAAAGCAAGAGCTTCTGGACATTGCAGCGGTGTGCTCTCGTGTACCACGGCAGGGAGCAACGAACTTCCACGAGGCAGTGCAGTCCATGACACTTGCCCATATTGCCATCTTTCAGGAAACGTTTGGCGAAACGACCTGCCCGGGCCGTATTGACCAGTTCCTGAGACCCTATTATGAAAAGGACCTTGCAGAAGCGCGTATCGATCGTGCGCAGGCCAAGGAAATCCTGGGGGCGTTCTGTGTCAAGTTGTGCGAAACCATCCCTATGCATTCAGACGTCGCTACCAGCACGCTCGGTGGGCTGACCAGCTGGGAGGTAGTTACCATCGGTGGCCAGGACTCCGAGGGCAACGATGCGACCAATGAGCTGAGCTACGTTCTGCTAGAGCTCGCCGATGAGTTGCGCATGCGTCAGCCCAACTTCCATGTGCGTATTCACGAGAACACACCCAAGGCATTCTACGACGAGGTGATTCGCATCCACTTTGGTGCTGGGTCCGCTCCCGCGATGTACAATGACGAGACCATCATCGAGTCTATGATGAACGTGGGATATTCACTGGAGGACGCTCGAAACTATGTGGCCATTGGCTGTGTTGAGCCCACGGCGCCGGGCAAGTCACTGGCTTCTACCGACGCCGGGATGTACAACATGCCTCTGGCGGTGGAAATGGCCCTTAACGAAGGCAAACAGTTCCACAGCTCGAAGCAAATAGGAGCGAAGACTCCTCCGGTTAGTGAAATGCGCTCGATGGACGACTTTGTTGCCGCCTACGATACCCAGGTGAAGCATCAGCTGGGCAAGCTACGCCGTGACCTGGAAGCGATCGAACGTTTCCACGCCGAGCATCATCCCACCCCACTGACTAGCAGCATGGTCGAGGGCTGTGTGGAGCAGGGTGTTTGTTCGACCAGTGGAGGCGCGATATACAATTTCTCCGGTATCCAGGGCTGTGGTATGGCGACAGTCGCCGATTCCCTGGGGGCCATTGAGAGTGCTGTGTTCGAGGACAAGTGGCTCACCCTTGAGGAGCTGGTCGCTCACCTGAAAGACAACCTCTCGGATGAGGTTGTGCGGACCAGGCTGGAAGGCATCGATAAATTTGGCAACGACATTCCCAAGGCGGATGCCTGGATGAAGTGGGTCGGTGATCACTACTCCGATTCCATTCACGCGCTGGGCAAGAATACCCGTGGCGGCCAGTACCTGGCGGGCGTGTACTCCAATACTTCCCATACGCATTTTGGCAGTTTGACTAGCGCTACACCCAACGGTCGCCGGGCTGGTGAGACCTTCGCCTCGGGTTTTGCGCCTGAAAACGGAGCGGACAAGCGAGGTACCACTGCGTTGTTGAACTCCATGAACCGGATCGATTACAAGAAGTTTGCCAACGGCATCAACTTCAATATCAAGCTGGATGCCTCCAGTTACGACTGTGAAGAGGGACGAGATGCGCTAGCCAGCTTGTATAAGGTGTACTTCAAGCGGCACGGTATGCAGGTGCAGGCCAATATGCTGGATCCGAAGATTCTGATTGAGGCGCGGGACAACCCGGAGCTGCACCCTAACCTGCTGATCCGGGTATCGGGCTACTCGGCGTACTTCAACGATCTATCACCTGAAATGCAGGATGAGGTGATATCCCGGAGCAGTCATGGGGCCTGATGCAAGCCTGATTGATGCGATAGCAGTTACCGAGCCAAGGAAGGCATCGCTGTACTTCGACATCAAGAGAAACTCCCTGGACGACGGGCCGGGCATTCGCAGTGTGGTGTTCTTCAAGGGCTGCCCGCTGTCTTGTACCTGGTGCCAGAATCCGGAAAGCATCAACACCGGTTACGAACTCTCCTATGATGCAAAGAAGTGCATCAGCTGTCACGACTGTGCTGACGCCTGCCCCGAGCAGGCGATCGACCTGAGTTCGCCCGACAAAATCATCCGCGACAAATGCACCCAGTGCTTCAAGTGCGTTGATGTCTGCCCATCCGGTGCTCTGGAGCGCTGTGGCAATGACATCGACATGGATCATCTGGTGGAGAAGGTGCTTGAAGACGAGGCCTTCTTCGAGGCCTCCGGCGGCGGGGTTACTGTCTCCGGCGGCGAGGCGCTGATGCAGATGGATTCGGTCGGCGAACTGTTCTCGCGGCTGAAGCAGCGGAATGTTCACACGCTGATCCAGACAGCGGGCCTATTCAATTACAAGGTATTTGAAAATCTGGTATTGCCCTACACCGACACCATCTACTTTGATCTCAAGTTGATGGACAGCGATGCGCACAAGCAGTACTGCGGCGTTCCCAACCATTCTATTCATGAGAACTTCAGGAAGGTCCAGGCCCTGGCACGGGATTCGGTGATCGAGGTTCTGCCGCGGGTCCCGTTGGTGCCCTTTATCACCGACACGGATGAAAACCTCAGTGCCATTGCTGACTTTATGCTCGAGAACGGCGTAAAGAACATGCAGATCTTGCCGTACAACCCGATTTGGCTCGACAAGCTGCCACGCTTCGGCAGTGTCCAGCGTCTGGACTTCGGTGAAGGGACAGGCAAGTTCATGCCGGACGCGGAGCTTGACCGCTGTACGGAGATTTTTGAGTCCAGAGGTATTCACGTCCATTGTCACAGGTGATGTATCAGCTCAGACAGCCGGCGCCTTCCTGATTTCGCTTTACCTATAACCCATAATCAATCTGTCCATCACATGAGGAAAATAAAATGACGTATGCAGGGGAGCCCGCAGAATTCGGAAAAAATCGTACGCTAAGGTTTTTCGGGCATCCGTAGGGGCCGAAACTTCCCGTCTTCCAGTCTGCGGCTCTGCCGCCAGACGTAATCGCCGGTTAGGTTGATGTGCTCCCAGCCCAGCGGCGACAGGAATTGCAGCAGCTCGCCGTCCACCGGCTTGCCGGCCTCGACCAACCCCTGGGTGGCGCGCTCCAGGTACACCGTGTTCCACAGCACGATAGCCGCCGTCACCAGGTTGAGGCCGCTGGCCCGGTAGCGCTGCTGCTCGAAGCTCCGATCCCTGATTTCCCCAAGGCGGTTGAAGAACACCGCCCTGGCCAGCGAGTTGCGCGCCTCACCTTTGTTCAGGCCGGCATGCACGCGGCGGCGCAGTTCAACACTTTGCAGCCAGTCCAGGATGAACAGCGTGCGTTCGATCCGGCCCAGTTCGCGCAGGGCGACAGCCAGGCCGTTCTGACGCGGATAGCTGCCGAGCTTGCGCAGCATCAGCGAGGCGGTAACGGTGCCCTGCTTGATCGAGCTGGCCAGGCGCAGGATGTCGTCCCAATGAGCGCGCACGTGCTTGATGTTCAGGGTGCCACCGATCAGCGGGCGCAGCGTCGGGTAGGCCTGCACGCCCTGCGGCACGTACAGTTTGGTTTCGCCGAGGTCGCGGATGCGTGGCGCGAAGCGGAAGCCCAGCAGGTGCATCAGGGCGAAGACGTGATCGGTGAAACCGGCCGTGTCGGTGTAGTGCTCCTCGATCCGCAGGTCGGACTCGTGATACAGCAGGCCGTCGAGCACATAGGTGGAATCTCGGACGCCGACATTCACCACGCGTGTGCTGAACGGCGCGTATTGGTCGGAGATGTGGGTGTAGAACAGCCGTCCTGGCTCGCTGCCGTACTTCGGGCTGACGTGCCCGGTGCTCTCACCCCGGCCGCCAGCGCGGAAGCGCTGGCCATCGGAGGATGAGGTGGTGCCGTCGCCCCAATGGGCAGCGAAGGCATGGCGGTACTGGTGATTGACCAGCTCGGCCAAGGCCGCCGAATAGGTTTCATCGCGGATATGCCAGGCTTGTAGCCAGGACAGCTTGGCGTAACGGATAGGCGTTTTAACCGCATGAGGCCAAGTATCGCACCGCGGAAGCGCCATCAAGCCGGCTGAGACACTCGATTTTCCCGCCCAGGTGTCAGGTTCACCACCAGGGTTTGGCGTTCAGGAGAG
>NZ_JAFNME010000063.1 GCF_017368815.1 Comamonas denitrificans
CTCTCCTGAACGCCAAACCCTGGTGGTGAACCTGACACCTGGGCGGGAAAATCGAGTGTCTCAGCCGGCTTGATGGCGCTTCCGCGGTGCGATACTTGGCCTCATGCGGTTAAAACGCCTATCCGTGGGGTGGACGAGGTTTACATCGACTTCACCGACGTGCCCGGCGGCCAGCGAGAAGGGGGGCGGGTGCTGGCGCGGCTCATCCAGAAGAGCATTTTTGAAAAGACGGGGCTGACTTGCTCCATCGGTGTGGCACCGAACCGGCTGCTGGCCAAGATGGCGAGTGAGTTCAACAAGCCCAACGGCATCTCCATCGTTTACGAGGAAGACCTGCAGAGCACGATCTGGCCGCTGCATGTGCGCAAGATCAATGGCATTGGCCCCAAGGCGGGCGAAAAGCTGGCGCGGCTGGGCATTGAAACCATTGGGCAACTGGCCGCGCAGGATGAGCGCTGGCTCATCAGCCACTTTGGAAAATCCACCGGCGCCTGGATGCACCGCGCGGCCTGGGGCCGAGATGACAGCCCGGTGGTGACTGAAAGCGAGCCCGTGAGCATCAGCCGCGAAACCACCTTCGAGCGCGACCTGCACGCCGTGCACGACCGCGCCGAGCTGGGCCGCATCTTCACGGCCTTGTGCGAGCAGGTGGCGCAGGACCTGCAGCGCAAGGGCTATGCGGGCCGCACCATCGGCATCAAGCTGCGCTATGCGGACTTTCGCGGCGCCACGCGCGACCAGACCATTGCCCAGGCCACGCACGACGCCGCCATGCTGCGCCGCGTGGCGGGCCAGTGCCTCAAGCGCGTGCCGCTGCAACAGCGCCTGCGCCTGCTGGGTGTGCGTGTGGCCTCGCTGGTGCCGGTGGCCGAGGCGGCTTTGCACCCTGCCGCTGCGCACTCCCCCGGCCCGGCGCAGGGAGAGACGCTGGGGCTGTTCTGACCATCAGGGAAATCACGTAAATTTTTGTGTCAGCAAACTACGGCACAATGGTTTGCACCGTTTCCGTGCGGAATCTTTCGGCAGGACTTACCTATGCGCGTCAACCTTCCCGTCACCAACAACGAATACGACTTTCCGGCCGACGAGCTGCTGATGTCCACCACCGATGCCAAAGGGGTGCTGACGCACTGCAATGCACCCTTTGCCCGGGTCAGTGGCTTCACCATGGAAGAACTCATGGGCCAGCCGCACAACATAATCCGCCACCCGGACATGCCGCCCGAGGCCTACAAGGACATGTGGTCCACCATAGGCCGCGGGCGCAGCTGGACGGGTTTTGTGAAGAACCGGCGCAAGAATGGCGACTTCTACTGGACGCAGGCCCACGTCACCCCCATCATGCGCCAGGGCAAACCGGTGGGGTACATGTCGGTGCGCACCAAGCCCACGCGCGAGCAGGTTCAGGCGGCAGAGGCCTTGTATGCGCGCGTCAAGCAGGAGCGCGGGTCCGGGCGCCAGACCATCCGCATCCATGCCGGTGGCGTGCGCAGCACCAGCATGTGGGACCATCTGCGCAAGCGCTACCGCACGGGCCCCACGCTGCGCCTGGCGGCCATGCTGCTGCCGCTCATGCTGGTGTCGCTGGTGCCAGGCTGGATGGGCTGGAACGATGGCATGGCCGTGGCCCTGCACACCCTGGCCTGGCTGGTGACGGCGGGCCTGGTGCTGGCGCGCTACCACGTGGGCATGACCCTGCCCATCCTCAGCCTGCGCCGCCTGCTCAACGGCATGGCCGCTGGCGACCTCACGCACCGCGAGCCCGAGCTGCCCATGACCCATGTGCTGGGCAAGGTCATGGCGCGCGTGCAGCGTCTGCAACTCAACATCCGGGCCGTGGTGGGCGACGCGATGGAGGAAATGGAGCGCTTCAGCGGCATCTCGGCGGAAATCGCCCAGAGCGCGCAGGACCTGTCGGGCCGGGCCGAGTCGCAGGCCAGTAGCCTGGAAGAATCGGCCGCCGCCATGGAGCAGCTCTCCGCCACGGTGGAAAACTCGAACGAGGCTGCACAAAAAGTGGTGCGTGAGAGCCGCCACAGTTCCGAGCTGGCGACCCAGGGCGGGCAGGCGGTGGCCCAGGTCAGCCAAGTGGTCGGTGCCATCGAGCAGTCTTCGCGCAAGATGGGGCAGATCATCTCCACCATCGAGGGCATCGCCTTCCAGACCAACATCCTGGCGCTCAATGCGGCCGTCGAGGCCGCACGCGCAGGCGAGCAGGGCCGTGGCTTTGCCGTGGTGGCAGGCGAGGTGCGCAGCCTGGCGCAGCGCTCGTCCGAGGCGGCCAAGGAAATCCAGGGGCTGATCAACGATTCGGCCACCAACATCAAACGCGGTGCCGAGCTGATGCAGTCGGCCAGCCAGACCATCGACCAGGTGGTGCAGTCGGTCGCGCACGTCAACGCCCTCATGGGCCAGATGGGCGTGGCGGCGCGCGAGCAGTCCGAAGGCATCTCCCAGGTCAACGAGGCCGTCACCCTGCTGGACCGCGACACGCAGCAAAACGCTGCGCTGGCGGAGCAATCGGCTGCCTCTTCGCGCGTCATGAGCGACAGCGCGGCCGTGCTGGGCCGCACGCTGGAAGTGTTCCGCGTGCGTTGAGGGTGGTGTCATCCCGATACGGTGTGCCGGGTGGCACACCGGCATCTTGACGAAAACTTACGTCAGACTTTCATTGGAGTCCCCGTCGCGCCGGGAGATTCCAATGACCCTCGAAGAACTGCAACGCATCAAGCAATGGCATGTGGATCACAAGGCCGACCACCCCTTGGAATACCACTTGTGGGATGCGGTCCTGACCTTCTGGTTCAGGGGTTGGGTGGGTTGGTTTCCCACCTACCTGTTTGACCAGTGGTGGGGCGCACCCCTGTGTTGTGTGGGCATGCTGTTCCCCAGCCTCTATGTCACCTGGCGCGGTAGCGAGCACCGGCGCCATAAGCTGGGCTGCGACTGGCTCGATCTGCGCCGTTCCTGACAGCGCAACCCACCCTCACTGCCGCGCGGTGCGCACATTGGCCGGCAGCGCGTGAGGGTGGCTGGTGCGCCAGGGGTTGATGTCCAGCCCGCCGCGGCGCGTGTAGCGGGCGTACACCATCAGCTTGATGGGTTTGCAGCGCGTCCACAGGTCCATGAAGATGCGTTCCACGCACTGCTCATGGAATTCGTCGTGGTTGCGAAAGCTCACGATGTATTGCAGCAGCCGCTCCTGGTCGATTTGTGGGCCGGTGTAGCGGATCTGCACGCTGCCCCAGTCGGGTTGGCCGGTCACCAGGCAGTTGCTTTTGAGCAGGTTGCTGGTCAGCACCTCGGTCACCGGGGCTTCGTCAAATTGGGCTTTGAGCAGATCGGGCGCAGGCTGGTAGCGGGTGCATTCCACGTCCAGGCGGTCTAGGCTCAGGCCGTCCAGTTCGTGCACGGGTTCCTGGTCAAACAGCTCGGGTGCAATCAGCTTGACCCCCACCGTGGCGGGGTGGGGCGCACCGCGCCACACGGCTTCGCTGATGTCGGCACGCAGGCGGGCCTGCACCTCGCTGGCATCGCCAAAGCGGGTGTTGTTGAAGCTGTTGAGGTAGAGCTTGAACGACTTGCTTTCGACGATGTTGGGCGACTCGCACGGGATGGTGAAGTGCACCAACGCCACCTGGGGTTTGCCGCGCAGGTTCAGCCACGACACCTCAAACGCCGTCCACAGATCGGCCCCGAAGAAGGGCGGGACATCGGCAATGCCGATCTCGGCCCGCTTGCCCGCGCGTGGGATGGGGAAGAGCAGCGTCGGGTCGTACTGGTCCGTGTAGGCCGAGGCTTTGCCCAGCTGGGATTGTTCGGGAGTATTGGTCATTTGCTATAAAAATAGTAGCTGCTTGCGCTTATATATAAAGCGCTGGAGCATGATTTGGTTCTTATTTGAATTCCCGCTCGCGCAGCCACTTGGTGGCGATCCATTTCTCGCCCGCAATCACCGGTGCGCCGCCGTGCAGCGTCTGGGTGGAAGGGTGGGGCCGCTCGTAGCTGAAGAACACCGCATTGCCGCGCAATTGGGGTCAGATGAAGATTACTCGTCGCACCTCGGACAGTAGCAATCATTTCTGCGGGTGTGTCCGCGGTCCTCGCTGCAAGACAACGCTGCCCAAGGTGCCTGCCTCCCGCGCCGCATGATGCGCCCTGCGCGCAAGTAAGTCCGCAGCCAAGCTACCCTGACAAGGCCCGAACTGGCGACGGTTCGGGCCTTGTGCTTTGCGTACCCAAACAATCGCCGCAGAATACTGTGCAGTTGTACAGTATTCATGTCAGCCACTTCCAAGCCCAAGCTCTACAACCCACGCCACCCCGAACGCACGCTGCTCTACCAAACGGTAGCCGAGCACTACGAGACCTGGCTAGAGTTGGCCAGCGCGGGT
>NZ_JAFNME010000064.1 GCF_017368815.1 Comamonas denitrificans
TGCGGGTGGCCTTGCTCAACCGATTCACGCAACTTGGGTGCCCCACAACGGTGGCGGTGCCTGCTGTGGCGTAGCTGCGTCTGGGGTAGGGGTCATATCGACTTTTTTCGACTTGTGCAACAAAGCCATGGATAGACCAAGTATTAGTTTTTTTGTATATATATCAAAATGTTAAAAGTCGCCTCGCTGAGAGCCATGTATGAACGCGGGCGCACGCTATTCGATCACCAACAAGTAGCCTGCACGGTCCTTGGATTCCAGTGGATGAGCGAGCACCAGCGCCGCTCACTGGTACGTGAACTGCGCGACGAAGTGGCGCGCTGCGCCGACCGCGATCAGCTACTCGTGCGGGCGCGTCAATGGCTGTACAAGAACAAGCTGGTGATCGTGCACGAGCGGGCAATTCGGACACTGATTGCGGCGGCACTTGCCCAGCTTGAAGTTGAAACAGGCACCGCCATCGCCGCCAGCGTTGATCCAGCAACACTTGATCGCTGGCGAGCCTCAGTTTCAGAGCTGCGCCCAGATGGACAAACCCAGCAGAGTTGGCTATGGGCTGCACCGGCGAAACACTCAACCCGCCAAATCAGCGAGGTACTGGAGCGCATCGACCTGCTTTACACGCTGGACGTTCATAAGCACCTGGCAGACATCCCCGATCTCATCTTGCGCCGCTACGCGCGCCGACTTGTCTCCAGGCCGCCCTCAGCCGGAGCCAAGATCAAAGAGCCAGCGCGCACCGTGGAGGTCGCATGCTTTCTTCGGTATTGCCTGTTCACCACCACAGACCAGTTGATCCTTATGGTGCAGCGCCGGATCGCCGATCTGTGGCGTCAGGCTGCCGCCGATGTCCCCGCTACCGTCAATTGGGCCGCAATGTACAAAACGCTGCTCGGCGAACTTGTTGCCTTGAGCGCGCAAGGTGCGGTGCCAGATGCTGAGTTGCGTGCCCGTCTTGAAGCCTTGATCACCGAAACCCAGAAACGCAAACCACCGAGCAGGGCCTCCCTGGTCCGCGAGGGATTGATTGATGGAATTCGCCCCGTGCGGTCGTTGCTCGTCGCCATTGCAAAGCTGCCCTGGCAGGCCACCGGCGAGCATCCTGCCATCGAGTACCTTGCCAAGCTGCAAGCTTTATATCTCAAAGGATCCAGAAAGCTGCCAGTTGAAGTGGTGGCACCAAGTCTGGGAATGATCTGGCAGGTTTCGATCTCCAGCCCAGACCGGGAACGGGCGTTTCAGGCGTTGGAGGTGGCCACCCTGTTTGCCCTGCGCCGCGCGGTGCGCAATGGCTCGGTCTGGATTGAGCACAGCCTGAGCTTTCGGGGTCGTGCGCGCTTGTTCTTCACGGACGAGCGTTGGCAGGCAGAGTCCAAGAAACACTATGCCCGTCTATCGTTACCCAGCAAGGCTGCCACTTTCTTGAAGCCTTTGCTGGCCAGAGTAACTGCCGGTGTCGATGCGGTGGCCGCTGCAGCCCGCAGTGGCGTACTGCGCGTGGATGATGAACTCCATTTGTCGCCATTGCCCGCAGAGGACGAAGACCCAGAAGTGACCAAGCTGCGCGCGGCTTTGGATCACCGCATCGGTGAGGTTCAATTGCCGGAAGTGATTCTGGCCGTTGACGCCCAGGTGCGCTTTAGCTGGATCATGCTCGGACGTGAGCCGCGCTCTACCGACGAGCTGCTGATGGTCTATGCCGGCATCATGGCCCACGGCACCAGTCTGACTGCGGTCGAATGCGCGCGCATGATTCCGCAATTGTCTGCCACCAGCATTCGCCAGGCCATGCGCTGGGCGCGGGACGAACGGCGTCTGAGCCAGGCCTGCCAGGCTGTGCTGGAATTCATGCAGCGACACCCGATTGCCGCCACCTGGGGGCGGTCCGATTTGGCATCTTCTGACATGATGAGCATGGAGACCACCAAACGGGTGTGGCAAGCCCGGCTTGATCCTCGGCGCAACACACCTTCCATTGGAATCTACTCCCATGTAAAAGACCGGTGGGGCATCTTCCATGCGCAGCCCTTTGTGCTCAATGAGCGCCAGGCGGGCGTGGCCATTGAAGGTGTCATCCGCCAAGAAAAGCTGGAGACCAGCCAGCTTGCTGTGGATACCCATGGCTACACCGACTTTGCCATGTCACATGCCCGTTTGCTTGGTTTTGATCTTTGCCCGCGGTTGAAGGAACTCAAACAGCGCCACCTCTTTGTGCCACGCGGCACCAAAGTGCCCGCAGAAATCGCTGCGGTGTGCGAAGCCAATGTCGACGTCGCTTTGATCGAAAAGCATTGGGATAGTCTGGTGCACCTGGCAGCCTCGGTCATGAGCGGACATGCCAGTGCGGTGGCAGCTCTTGCGCGGTTCGGTTCTGCCGCCCAGGGCGATCCAATCTATGAGGCTGGCGTGCAATTGGGGCGGTTGCTGCGTACGGCGTTTTTGGCTGACTACTTTGTCAAGGACGCTTTCAGGAACGAGTTGCGCCGGGTGCTCAATCGGGGCGAGGCTGTTAACGCCCTCAAGCGCGCCATTTATACCGGCCGGATCAGCCCGGCGCAGGCCAAACGTGTCGATGAAATGCAGGCTGTGGCCGATGCGTTGAGCCTGATGGCCAACATCGTGATGGCGTGGAATACCTCACAGATGCAGGCGGTCCTGGATCGCTGGTCGAACCGCCGCCAGGTCATTCCACCGGAACTGATCGAGAAGATTGCGCCCACCAGGCTGGAGAGCATCAACTTGCGGGGTGTGTTTCGCTTCCCGGTTGACCGCTATGCTGACCAAATCCTGCCTTCGCGGCCAAATGCATCGATAACTGGCACCAATGGATGAAACCGACCACGGTTTGACGCCACGAATCGCAGATTTGAAAGTGAACAGGAAAGTCAATGAAATCAACGATCTACCAACACCACCTCCGCGCCAGTGCTAGCTTTTCGTACCGTCACTTATTGCACTGAAAACGAGGAGACCCCAACGTGGACATCCAGATGCGCACCAATGTGCCGCACATCTTCGCCATCGGCGACATCGTGGGCCAGCCCATGCTGGCGCACAAGGCGGTGCACGAGGCGCACGTGGCGGCCGAGGTCATCGCCGGCGAACTGCAGGGCAACAAGGAACTGGCAAGCGCCGCCTTCAACGCCCGCGTGATCCCGAGCGTGGCCTATACCGACCCCGAAGTGGCCTGGGTGGGTCTGACCGAGGACCAGGCCAAGGCGCAGGGCATCAAGGTCAAGAAGGGCCTGTTCCCCTGGGCGGCCAGCGGCCGCGCCATCGCCAACGGCCGTGACGAGGGCTTTACCAAGCTGCTGTTCGACGACAGCCCCGAAGCAGGATCAGGAGACGGCCATGCTGGCCGGGGCCACGGCAAGATCCTGGGCGGCGGCATGGTCGGCACGCATGCGGGCGACATGATCGGCGAGATCG
>NZ_JAFNME010000065.1 GCF_017368815.1 Comamonas denitrificans
TTGTGCAGAGAGATTTGCATTACAGGCTCCTGGTTGATGGCAGGGACTCTATCAACTCCCGCAGCACGGATCGCGCCATAAACAGCGGATAGCGATTTTTATCTATGCAATCGTCCGGGATGCGACATTTAATTCTTGTTGCTACATTTTTTGCCTTTATTTCTGAGCTGCCTATTCGGCAGTGAACCATTGCCCATAGTTTCACCCGTCGATTTTTCATTTCTGAGCTGCCTATTCGGCAGTGAACGTTGCGGGGCTTTTTCATTATGCCGCCGTCAGTTTCTGAGCTGCCTATTCGGCAGTGAACCGTGACCCGCATCACTATCGGCTTGTCTTTTTTTTCTGAGCTGCCTATTCGGCAGTGAACAAGCGCTGACCCTGGCGCTTTTTTTATGTCTTTTTCTGAGCTGCCTATTCGGCAGTGAACTACACGCCGGGGTAATCGACCGTGCAGCACGATTTCTGAGCTGCCTATTCGGCAGTGAACCTATCGATGAACTGGATGCTGGCGGTGCCAAGTTTCTGAGCTGCCTATTCGGCAGTGAACAGGAGTGGACGGAAGACGAAGAGCACTACCAATTTCTGAGCTGCCTATTCGGCAGTGAACATTTTTGTTGGCCTCGGTGATTAGAACGCCCATTTCTGAGCTGCCTATTCGGCAGTGAACGTTTTTTGCTATCGCCATGATGTTTTCCCCCATTTCTGAGCTGCCTATTCGGCAGTGAACCCTGGTGGCTCGACCTGGTGGCTCGACCTGGTTTTCTGAGCTGCCTATTCGGCAGTGAACATCTCATTACGATTGATGAGTACAAACTCAGATTTCTGAGCTGCCTATTCGGCAGTGAACTCCGCTTCGCTGCGATCAGGGGCCCAGGTGAATTTCTGAGCTGCCTATTCGGCAGTGAACGCACTACCCAAAAGGGTGGAACGTTACGAAAATTTCTGAGCTGCCTATTCGGCAGTGAACTTCAAGCTCTTGAAGTTGTGCGTTCTGCTCTCGTTTCTGAGCTGCCTATTCGGCAGTGAACGTTGATTGTGTAAACGTCGGCGCTGCGGTTTATTTCTGAGCTGCCTATTCGGCAGTGAACAAGTGGCAGCACCTTAACCATTTGCGGGTGTCTTTCTGAGCTGCCTATTCGGCAGTGAACGCCAGCGCCATGGATGCAGCAATTCACGCGCTTTTCTGAGCTGCCTATTCGGCAGTGAACACGGATAAATCCGCATCCGGGCTTGGCGCAGATTTCTGAGCTGCCTATTCGGCAGTGAACGCCATGGTGTGCGCCTTGTGTGTGTTTTTATGGTTTCTGAGCTGCCTATTCGGCAGTGAACAGTCTTACCGTGGCGTGTGGGGCACGCTTGGTTTTCTGAGCTGCCTATTCGGCAGTGAACAAATTCTGCACATCGTCATACAGCAGCGCAAATTTCTGAGCTGCCTATTCGGCAGTGAACAAGATCGACACTACCGAGGTGCAGATCATCCATTTCTGAGCTGCCTATTCGGCAGTGAACTTTTCCATTAGCTCAAGCGCTTCACTGTTCGCTTTCTGAGCTGCCTATTCGGCAGTGAACGGTGCGGCGCTGCTCCCATTCATCGCGGTGCATTTCTGAGCTGCCTATTCGGCAGTGAACATCTTGCAGGAGCTAGAGCGCATTGGCGGCATTTTCTGAGCTGCCTATTCGGCAGTGAACGACTACGTGCAGGCCCGCGCAAGCGGCCTGTTTTTCTGAGCTGCCTATTCGGCAGTGAACCGAGAGACTGGGAACATCCAGGCCAAATATCTTTTCTGAGCTGCCTATTCGGCAGTGAACTTGGCCACAATCGTCACCATGTCGCGGGCGGTTTTCTGAGCTGCCTATTCGGCAGTGAACGCACTAATTAGAGGCTGTCCGCGATAGGGATTTTTCTGAGCTGCCTATTCGGCAGTGAACATGGCACGGCGGCCCGACCTTTGCCCTGCTGTTTTCTGAGCTGCCTATTCGGCAGTGAACACCATTTCCAAGCGCTTTTCGCCGGACTCCATTTTCTGAGCTGCCTATTCGGCAGTGAACGAGGCGGCGCGGGCGGGCTTTGCTTTTTGCGTTTTCTGAGCTGCCTATTCGGCAGTGAACCTTAAATGATCTATTTAACGACTGGCGCAAATTTTCTGAGCTGCCTATTCGGCAGTGAACGGAAAGACGGTAAAGGGCGCAGCGTTCAATGCTTTCTGAGCTGCCTATTCGGCAGTGAACGGTATGCAGTGGCTGCAAATGCCCCGGCTTTTTTTCTGAGCTGCCTATTCGGCAGTGAACGGCGCGTCGATGTGGCTCTGGATTTTTTTGACTTTCTGAGCTGCCTATTCGGCAGTGAACTAAAAGTGACAGGCTGGAAAGAAGAAATCGATTTTCTGAGCTGCCTATTCGGCAGTGAACGACGCTTGCACTATCCGCAGGCTTGACCTTGCTTTCTGAGCTGCCTATTCGGCAGTGAACTCGGGCGTGACCTCTGTCACTACGCCGCGCGGTTTCTGAGCTGCCTATTCGGCAGTGAACTCAGCAGCACGAAGCCCACGCAAGGGCAGTAATTTCTGAGCTGCCTATTCGGCAGTGAACTAGCTGGCTGTTCCCGGCAAGCGGCATACCCTTTTCTGAGCTGCCTATTCGGCAGTGAACTGAGCCAGCAAACTCAGCAAAAGGCTTGACCATTTCTGAGCTGCCTATTCGGCAGTGAACGGGTGACCGACCTACATGGGGCTTTTTGAAAATTTCTGAGCTGCCTATTCGGCAGTGAACGCGCCATGCGTAGAAGTCACGGCCCTTTTGTGTTTCTGAGCTGCCTATTTGTCGCATCCCGGACGATTGCATAGATAAAAATCGCTATCCGCTGTTTATGGCGCGATCCGTGCTGCGGGAGTTGATAGAGTCCCTGCCATCAACCAGGAGCCTGTAATGCAAATCTCTCTGCACAA
>NZ_JAFNME010000066.1 GCF_017368815.1 Comamonas denitrificans
CAGCTTTGCCTGGCTGGAGAAGAATCGGCGGCTGTGGAAGAACTGCGAGCGCTGGCTCAACACCAGCCTGCAGTTCGTCCACTTGGCATTCTTGGGCCTTCTGCTCAGGAGACTTTGAACACGTTCTTAGGCGGTGGTCACCACCTCGCCGCGCAGGGTGTAGGTCATGGCCTCGGTGATGCGCACGTCGATCAACTGGCCGATCAGGCGCGGGTTGCCGGGGAAGTTCACCACGCGGTTGCACTCGGTGCGGCCCATCAGCTCGCCGTTGTCGCGCTTGGAGTAGCCCTCCACCAGCAGGCGCTGGGTGGTGCCCACGCGCTCCAGGCTGATGTCTTTGATGTTTTGGTTGATCACCGCTTGCAGCTCGTGCAGGCGGCGCAGCTTGACTTCGTGCGGGGTGTCGTCGTGCAGGTTGGCCGCCGGGGTGCCGGGGCGCGGGCTGAAGATGAAGCTGAAGCTGTTGTCAAAGCGCACGTCATGGATCAGCTTCATCATTTTCTGGAAGTCTTCTTCGGTCTCGCCGGGAAAGCCGACGATGAAATCTGAGCTCATGGCCATGTCGGGGCGAATGGCGCGCAGCTTGCGCACCGTGCTCTTGTATTCCATAGCGGTGTAGCCGCGCTTCATGGCCATCAGAATTTTGTCGCTGCCATGCTGCACGGGCAGGTGCAGGTGGCTGACCAGTTGGGGGATGGTGGCGTAGGCCTCGATCAGGCGTGGCGTGAACTCATTGGGGTGGCTGGTGGTAAAGCGCAGGCGCTCGATGCCGGGAATCTCGGCCACGTATTCCAGCAGCAGGGCAAAGTCGGCCACCTCGGCGCTATCGCCCATGGGGCCACGGTAGGCGTTTACGTTCTGGCCCAGCAGGGTGATTTCTTTCACGCCCTGGTCGGCCAGGCCGGCAATTTCCACCAGCACATCATCGAGCGGGCGGCTCACTTCCTCGCCGCGCGTGTAGGGCACCACGCAGTAGCTACAGTATTTGGAGCAGCCTTCCATGATGGAGACAAAGGCGCTGGCCCCTTCCACCCGCGCCGGGGGCAGGTGGTCGAATTTTTCAATTTCAGGAAAGCTGATGTCCACCTGCGGCTTGCGGGCGCTTTTGCGGGCATTGAGCAGCTCGGGCAGGCGGTGCAGGGTTTGCGGGCCGAACACCACATCGACGAAGGGCGCGCGCTTGATGATCTCTTCCCCCTCTTGGCTGGCCACGCAGCCGCCCACGCCAATGAGCACGCCTTTTTCTTTGAGGTGGCGCACACGGCCCAGGTCGGAAAAGACTTTTTCTTGCGCTTTTTCGCGCACCGAGCAGGTGTTGAACAGGATCAGGTCGGCTTGCTCGGGGTCGTCGGTGGGTTCGTAGCCTTGGGCCGCGCCCAGCACGTCGGCCATCTTGTCCGAGTCGTACTCGTTCATTTGGCAGCCAAAGGTTTTGATAAAGACTTTTTTAGACATAAATTTTAGATAAAAAGTGGCCTTAACGCTTATTGGGTAAGCGCTGGCAGCTATTAAAAATTACAGCAATTGGATTGTTTCGCCCACAGCGGGCGCACGCCAGAGCAGGCCAAGGTGGTGGTGACAGCGGGCATGGTGTGTATCCAGGGGCTGAAAACGAGGGGGTCAGAGAGAGAAGGCCGCGATTTTAGGCGCTGGCCTGGGGCTGGCTGGGCTGTGCGGGTATGCCCCCAGGGGCAAACAAGGTGGCGCTGGGGCCACGGCACAGGCCCCACAGGCGCAGCTGGGTCAGCTCGGCCATGCGCACCCCCATGGCCGTGGGGGCGGACAAGGTGGCCAGCGCGGCAATGCCCACGCGGGCGCATTTGCGCACCAGCTCGTGGCTGCCTCGGCTGGACAGCAGCACAAAACCCGGGGCGGCCTGCGGCTCGCGTGGGTTCAGCTGGCCTGTTTGGGCCAGGTGGCCAATGAGTTTGTCCAGGGCGTTGTGGCGGCCCACGTCTTCCATCACGTGCAGCACCTGCCCGCTGGCATCGGCCCAGGCGGCAGCGTGCACGGATTGGCTGGCGTGGTGCAAGGGCTGCTGGTGGTACAGGGCCTGCATGGCGGCCAGCACCGTGGGCGCATCCACCTGGGCCAGCCAAGGGGCGGCGGGCACCGGGGGGCAATCGAGGTCCAGGCCGACAAAGCTTTCCACCCCGCAGACACCGCAGCCGGTGCGCCCGCTCATGCTGCGGCGCTTGCTCTGCAGCCGCGCCATGCAGCGGGCGGCAATCTGCAGATCGACCTGCACCGCGTCTATCCCCTCGGGCAGGCCGACGCATTGGGCGCTCAGGGGTTCGATCTGCAGGTCGTAGCAATCGCTGGCCTGGTCAATGATGCCTTCGGTGAGTAAAAAACCCAGCGCCAGCGCGCTCAGGTCGGCGGGGGTGGCCATCAGCACCGCATGGGCAATGCCGTTGATGACCAGGGCCACGGGCACTTCGGTGGCCAGCACCAGGGTGTGCGGGGCCGCTCCTTGGCTGGCGTGGAACCGGGTGGTGGCCGCCGTGGTGGTACTGGGCAGCGGTGGCA
>NZ_JAFNME010000067.1 GCF_017368815.1 Comamonas denitrificans
CCCCCTGGGCACGCGGCCCCTGTGCTGGAGCTCCAACCCCTGGCCACCCTCACCCAAGGGCTGGCTGGCCAGCCCCAAACCCCAGCCAAAGCCAGCGCCATCACCCCAGCGCAGACCCTGGTGCACGCCCTGAACACGGCCTTGAGCGATGGGCGCGATCCAGGGCCGGCCTGTGAAGCAGCTGGCGGCACAGCGAACCATGCCGAGGCTAAGGCCGAGAGCGATGCCGAGTCCAATACCGATACCGATACCAATGCCCAGACCAGCGCCGCGCAGCTCACCCGCTACGCCTGGGAGCAAGGCTGGGCGGAAATCGCCATGCTGGCCCACCTCATTGAGCGCATCACCCAGCGTGCGCCCACGCCGTGGCCCGCCGCGCTGCGCACCACCTGCCAGCACGGCACCACCGAAATCGAGCGCTTGCTGCACCAACTGGCCCAAGGCCACACCCGCCGCGCCCAAGCCCAGATCGTGCAGGCTTTGGAACACGCCGTGCAGCAGTTACCCGCCCCCGCCGCCGTACACGAAAGCGCAGAAGCATCAGAAGCAGAAGCTGCTACCGCTGAAAATACAGCAGATAAAGAAGAAAACAATCAAAATCCTATAGAAGAAGAGCGCAACCAGCTACAAACTTTGCACTTCAGCGTTTTAGAAGAAGAAATGCAAGCCCAGTGGCCCCAGCTGCAAGCCGCCCTGCACAGCTGGCCCCCAGGCAGCGCCTGCCCCCCGGCGCTGCTGCGGGCCTTGCACACCTTAAAAGGCAGCGCCCGCCTGGCCGGTGCCGCCGCCTGGGCACGGCAAGTGCATGCCCTGGAAACCCTGGCCTTTGCCCCCCACAGCAGCCCCGAGGCCCTGGCCGAACCCATTGAAGCGCTGCGCCTGGGCTTTGCCGCCTTGCAGCAAGAAATGGCCTTGCACGCGCCGCAAGCGCCCAGCCAGCAACAACCGCTGGAGACCCTGCAGCGCCACACCCAAGCGCTGTGGATCAGCCACACCCAAGCCCAGGAAGCCACCGCACAAAGCCAAAGCGCCATCACAGAAATGGCCGCCAGCCTGCAGCGCCTGCACACGCTGGTGCAAGACTGCAAAGTCTGGGCCAACACCTTGATGGTGTATGGCGATATGGAGCTGTCCTACGAATGGCACAGCGAGCTGCAAGACCTGCTGGCCGGCCTGCTGAGCGCCACTGACGACCTGGGCACCGTGCAACAACAACTGCAGCACCACCACCAGGAAAGCACCCACGCCCTGGCCACCCAAACCGGCTACCTGCAAGGCCTGCAGCACAGCCTGCTCTACGCCAGCCTGCAGCCCTTGGGGCATATTCAAGAGCGCCTGGCCGAATGCCTGCGCCTGGCGGAACACGACTGCCAGCGGCAAGCCGATCTGCACCTAGAGGGCGAGGCCATCTTGCTGGAAAAAACCACCCTGCAAGCCCTGGCCCCGGCCTTGGAGCACCTGCTGCGCAACAGCCTGGCCCACGGCATCGAAACCCCCGCCCAGCGCCGCGCCGCTGGCAAGCCCGCCCATGGGCAAATCACCCTGGCGCTGCGCGAAGCCAATGGCCAGCACATCCTCACCCTGAGTGACGACGGCGCGGGCCTGGACCTGGATGCCATTGGCCGCCAAGCCGCCCGCCTGGGCCTGTGGCAGGGTGCTGAGCCCCCCACGGCCGAGCAAGCGGCGCAGCTCATCGTCCACCCCCAGCTGTCCACCGCCGCAGCCCTGAGCGAAACGGCCGGGCGCGGCATCGGCATGGATGCGGTGCAGGCCCAAATTCAGGCCCTGGGCGGCCAGCTGCACATTGCCAGCCGCACCGGCCAGGGCTGCACCACCACCATCACCCTGCCTGCGCCCCCGGCGGTGCTGCCCATCCAGGTGCTGCGCGCTGGCAGCTGGCAAGTGGCCCTGCCCAGCCAGTGGATTGAGGGCGTGCTGCGCATCCCCCTGAGCCTGGCCGAAGAGGGCCTGCAGCGCGGCATGCTGCACGGCGACCCCCGCGGGCCGCTGCCCCTGTTTTGGGCCGGGGCGCTGTGGCAGCAATCGGCCTGCAGCCAGTTGCCCCCGCTCGATGGCCATGTCCACATCCTCATCGTGCGCAGCCCCACCCAGCGCTGGGGCCTGTGGGTCGATAGCCTGCAGCCCACGCAAGAAGTGCTGCTGCAGCCGCCCACCGGGCTGGCCACCCCGATTGCCGGCCTCTTGGGCACCGCCAGCCTGCCCAGTGGCCAAGTGGTGCCAGTGTATGAACCCGCCCCCGTCATCGCCGCCCACGAAAACCGCCAGCAC
>NZ_JAFNME010000068.1 GCF_017368815.1 Comamonas denitrificans
ACTGGTCTGCCCCGCCGGCAGCCTGCCTGCCCTGAAAGCGGCCATTGATGGCGGAGCCGATTGCGTTTACCTGGGCCTGCGCGATGCCACCAACGCACGCAACTTTGCTGGCCTGAACTTTGACGAAAAAGCCATCCAAGAAGGCATCGCCTACGCCCACAGCCGGGGCCGCAAGGTGCTGCTGGCGCTGAACACCTATCCACAAGCCAGCAACCCCGCGCCCTGGCGCTCGGCGCTGGACCGCGCGGCCGCCTGGGGCATTGATGCCGTCATCCTGGCCGACCCCGGCCTGATGCGCTACGCCACCGACCGGCACCCGCAGCTGCGCCTGCACCTGTCGGTACAAGGCTCGGCCACCAACCACGACGCGATCAACCTGTACCAGCAGCAGTTCAACATCCAGCGCGCCGTGCTGCCGCGCGTGCTGTCGCTGGAGCAGGTCAAACAGGTCACCCAGCGCACCAGTGTGGAGATCGAGGTCTTTGGCTTTGGCAGCCTGTGCGTGATGGTGGAGGGGCGCTGCGCCCTGTCGTCGTATGCCACAGGCGAGTCGCCCAACACGCATGGCGTGTGCTCGCCGGCCAAATTTGTGCGCTGGAAAGACACGTCCACCGGCGTGGAATCGCGCCTGAACGGCGTGCTGATCGACAAATACGGCCACGGCGAAAACGCCGGCTACCCCACGCTGTGCAAGGGCCGCTTTGATGTGGGCGCTGAAAGCAACTACTACGCCCTGGAAGAGCCCACCAGCCTGAACACCCTGGAGCTGCTGCCCCAGCTGGTGAAGATGGGCGTGCGGGCCTTCAAGATCGAAGGCCGCCAGCGCAGCCCCGCCTACGTGGCGCAGGTGACCAAGGTGTGGCGCGAGGCCATCGACCACTGCATGGCCCAGGGCCACCTCTACGCCCCCAAAACGGCCTGGATGGCCAGCCTCGACCAGGTGGCCGAGGGCCAGCAGCACACCCTGGGCGCTTACCACCGGCCTTGGAAATAACCAAGCAATAAACCATAGCTGCTTGCGCTTACTCTGCAAGCGTTAAAGCCTTATTGAATACAAATTTTTGACATTGCCATGATGAAGTTATCCCTCGGCCCGGTGCAGTACTACTGGCACCGCGAAACCATTTTTGAGTTCTACCAAACCATGGCCGAAACCCCGGTGGACATCGTGTACCTGGGCGAAGTGGTGTGCTCACGCCGCCGTGAGCTGCGCCACAGCGATTGGCTGGACATTGCCCACATGCTGCGCGATGCGGGCAAAGAGGTGGTGCTGTCCACCATGGTGCTGCTGGAATCGACCAGCGACGTGGCCGACATGCACAAAATCGTGCGCGAAACCGAGTTTTTGATCGAAGCGGGCGACATGGGCGCGGTGCACAACCTGGCGCTCCAACGCCCCTTTGTCGCCGGGGCACAGCTCAACCTGTTCAACCCCGATGCCCTGGCCTGGATGGCCAGCCTGGGGGCCACGCGCTGGGTGATGCCGCTGGAGATGCGTGCCAGCGACCTGGCCGTATTGCAAGAGAGCCGCCCGGCCGGGCTGCAAACCGAGGTGTTTGCCTATGGCCGCATGCCGCTGGCCTTCTCGGCGCGCTGCTTTACCGCCCGACACTACAACCTGCCCAAGGACGACTGCGGCTTTCGCTGCATCGAACACGCCGACGGCCAACTGCTCAAAAGCCGCGAGGGCGAGGCCTTCCTCACCTTGAACGGCATCCAAACCCAATCGGCCAAGGTGCACAACCTGATTGCCGATGTGCCGCAACTGGCCAGCCTGGGGGTGGACATCCTGCGCATCTCGCCCCAAGGGCTGCACACGGCCGATATCGTGGCCGCCTTTGATGCCGCCCGCAAAACCAACACCCCGCAGGCCAATGCGGTCGCCGCCCTGCGCCCCTTTATGCCTGCCGATGCCTGCAATGGCTACTGGCATGGCCGCCCCGGCATGGAGCTGGTCGAACCCACCCTGACCGCCGCCTGAACCTCTGCACCCCCAAGGACTTGCCATGAC
>NZ_JAFNME010000069.1 GCF_017368815.1 Comamonas denitrificans
GTGAGATAGCCCCCTGATTCCCCATCCCCGTCCTATCGCTTATCTTTGAGATAGGAATAGGACTATGAATATGACTAGGCATACGGAGTCGGTGGAGGTGATTTTTAAAGACCAGCGCCGCAGGCGCTGGTCCCTCGCCGAGAAATCAGCCCTGGTGCGGCGCACCTACGAACCGGGCATGAGCGTCTCGCTGGTGGCTCGGCAGGAAGGCGTTGCCGCAAGCTTGCTGTTCCAGTGGCGTAAGCTTGAACGGCAAGGCGCACTGACCGCCGTCTCTGCTGGTGAGGCAGTGGTGCCGGCATCCGAGTTGGCAGCGGCCCGAGCGGAAATTGCCAAGCTCCAGCGTGTGCTGGGCAAGAAGACCTTGGAGAACGAAATCCTCAAGGAAGCCGTGGAGTACGCCGCCGAAAAAAAGTGGATTGCGCGCTCGCCCTTGTTGCCCGGGGAAGACCAGTGAAGACGGTCTGCCGCACGATGGGGCTGGCGCGCTCGCATGTACGTGAGCTGAGCAGACGCGACGATAGTTGGACAGACGGGCGGCGCCACCGCACGCCCAAGGGGGATGCCCAGTTGCTGGCCGAGCTGCGCCAGGAGATTGCCCAGCTGCCCAGCTATGGTTACCGGCGTGCCTGCGCCTTGGTGAACCGCCAACGTAGCGCCACAGGCGATGTGCGGGTCAATGCCAAACGCGTCTATCGCGTCATGGCACAGGCGGGGCTGTTGTTGCCCAAGGCCCCGCGTCGGCGCCATTCATCGCGCGTGCATGAAGGCCGTGTGGCAGTGGCACACAGCGACCTGCGCTGGTGCTCCGATGGCTTGGAAATCAAGTGCGACTCGGGCCAGACGGTGACGGCAACGTTCACCAAGGACTGCTGCGACCGCGAAGTTCTGGCCTGGCGTGCATGGGAGGGCAAAGGGCTGCCGGGGGAGCCGGTGCGCGAGATGCTCATTGAAGCCGTGGAGCGGCGCTTCGGGGCGGCCGATGCCATCCCTGCAGGCCACCAACTGGAGTTCCTGAGCGACAACGGTGGTGCCTACATCGCGGCAGAAACGCGAGCGCTGGCACGCTCACTGGGCCTCAAGCCCATCAACACACCTGTCTGCAGCCCGCAAAGCAACGGCATGGCCGAGAGCTTCGTGAACACCTTCAAACGCGACTACGTGGCGCGTATGGACCTTCGAGACGTCAATACGGTGTTGGCACAGTTGTCGGCCGCCTTTGAGCACTTCAACGAGGTGCATCCGCATTCATCGCTGAAAATGCGCTCGCCTCGGGAGTTCAGGAGGCAGCGGGCTGCACAAGTGCGCCAGGAACCGGCGATGGACCAGGCGCTTTATTGCGACTAGGACGGGGACGGGAATACGGGGACAACATCAGG
>NZ_JAFNME010000007.1 GCF_017368815.1 Comamonas denitrificans
TTGTGCAGAGAGATTTGCATTACAGGCTCCTGGTTGATGGCAGGGACTCTATCAACTCCCGCAGCACGGATCGCGCCATAAACAGCGGATAGCGATTTTTATCTATGCAATCGTCCGGGATGCGACACATAGGTTTTGCAGGCCGGAAAAAATGCTGCTATCTAAGCGATCAATGTCTTGAAATTCATCGACCACCAAAGTCAGTGCCTGCCCTTGGGCGTAGTCGAATAAAAATTCAAAAATATCCAGCAGATTTTTTGGATGGAAGAATTTGGCATTCAATTGCTGGCCAATGATGTTGGCAAACTCTTCCACCAGAGCTTTTTCGTTCTTGCGGCTGATGAACAGGTACAGATAGGGCTGCGCCGTGTGCGCAAAGGCCTCTTTGAGCAAGCGGGTTTTGCCTACCCGCCGCCTGCCCACCACGACCGAGAGCTGCCCCTTGCTGCGTTCGATGTGGGCCGTGATGGCGCGCAGCTGCTGGAGCTGTTGCTCGCGGTTGTAGAACTTGTCCATGTCAGAGAGTGTAAATTAGCGTATTAAAAATTACAGTAGGCAATGATACGTTGATGTGGCGTGCTCATTAGTGGGTGGTGGCACTATTAAAATAGTAGCTTCTAACGCTTTCTGCATAAGCGCTATAGGCCAAAAACACTTGAAACTCTCTGCTGAGCCACTGACGGTTTGCGTACGGTTGAGGCTGTGTGTCATCAAGCGGTTTTTATAAGTGCCTGCCGGGTGATCAGCAGCACGGCATCTTCGCCGGCGCTGGTGTCCAGCCAGAACACCGGCAGGCTGGGGAAGGCGGCTTCAAAAAAGGGTCGTTCGTTGCCGATTTCCAGTACCAGCACGGCGTTTTCTGTCATGCAGGCGGAGGCATCGCGCAGCAGCTGGCGGATGAAGTCCATGCCATCGCTGCCGCCGGCCAGGGCCAGCGCAGGCTCGGCGCGGTATTCGCTGGGCAGCTGGTCCATGCTGGTGCTGTTTACGTAGGGCGGGTTGCACAGGATCAGGTCCCAGGGGCCGGGGGTTTGCGCCAAGCCATCCGAGTGCACCAGGGTGATGCGCTCTTGCAACTGGTGTTTCTCTACGTTGATGCGGGCCACGGCCAGGGCATCGGGGCTGATGTCAGCGCCGGTGACGTGGATATCGGGGTAGGCCATGGCGGCCAGGCAGGCCAACGAGCCATTGCCGGTACACAAATCCAGGACGTTGCGCGTGGTGTCCGAGAGCCAGCCGTCGATGCTGCCATCGGCCAGCAGCTCGGCGATAAAGCTGCGCGGCACGATGGCGCGTTCGTCCACGTAAAAGGGCACGCCCATCAGCCAGGCTTCATTTGTGAGGTAAGCGGCGGGCTTGCGGGTGCGAATGCGTTCTTCAATAAGCGTAGCTGCTTGCGCTTGCTGGTCGGGCGTTACAGGGTGATTTTCTATTGAATTTTCTTCTGTGCCCAGTGCGCTGTCGAGGGGATGGCCCAGGCTCCACAGGATGAGCCAGGTGGCTTCTTGCTGCGCATTTTGCGTGCCGTGGCCAAAGCCGACTTGGGCTTGTTCCAGGCGCTGAGTGGCGCTATGAATAAGTTGCCCCACGGTGGTGGTGCCGTGGGGCAAAGTGGTTGAAAAGGGTTGGTGTGTCATGCACCGAAGTTTAGCGATCTTGTCAGGCCTGTTGAGGGCCTAAACAGGGGCAGCTCAAGGCCTCGTTACGCCTTGCTTTCGGCTTCGGCATCCAGGAGAAAGCCGTTGAATGAAGCATCCGATATTTCCGGGATGGCATTGGGCTTGGGCTTTTCGGCGTTGGGCTTGGCCGCTGCATGGGCGGCGTTTTGCAGCCGCCAAGTGAGGTTGGTGGGCGAATCGGCATTGCTCAGGCCTTCATCGCGCGAGATTTTGCCGCTTTGGATCAAGCGGCACAGGTCTTCTTCAAAGGTTTGCGAGCCTTCGGCCATGGATTTTTCCATGTAGTCGCGCACGCCGGAGAAGTCGCCTTTTTCGATCAATTCGGACACCAGCTTGGTGTTGAGCAGCACCTCGGCCGCAGCAATGCGCCCGCCTTCGACGGTGCGCACCAGGCGCTGGGTAATGACCGCTTTGAGGGACGAGGACAAATCGCCCAGCAGGGTGGGGCGCACCTCGACGGGGTAGAAACTCAAGATGCGGTTCAACGCGTGGTAGCTGTTGTTGCCGTGCAGGGTGGCCAGGCACAGGTGGCCCGATTGGGCGTAGGCGATGGCCGCCGACATGGTTTCGCGGTCGCGAATTTCGCCAATCAAAATCACGTCGGGCGCTTGGCGCAGGGCGTTTTTCAGGGCGATTTGCATGGATTGGGTATCGGTGCCGACTTCACGCTGATTAACGATGGATTTTTTGTTGCGAAATTGAAACTCGATCGGGTCTTCAATCGTCAGGATGTGGCCGCTCATGCTTTCGCTGCGCCGGTCGATCATGGCTGCCAGCGTGGTGCTTTTGCCGGAGCCGGTGGAGCCGACGACCAGCAGCAGGCCGCGCTTTTGCAAAATCAAGTCGCCCAAAATTTCTGGCAGCTGCAGCGATGCCAGACTGGGCACGTGCTGCGAAATAAAGCGAATGACCACGGCGATGGAGCCGCGTTGGTGCATGGCACTGATACGAAACCGCCCCACGCCTTGCAGGGGTACGCCGATGTTGAGCTCGCCCGTTTCCTGGAGGGTTTCCATATCGCGCGGCGTGACGATCTCGGCCAGCAACGAGCGCGGGCCATCGACAGGCAGCAATTGGCTATTGATGGGAATGCATTCGCCGTTGATTTTTATGAGGACGGGGGAGTTGACTGCCAAGTAAACGTCAGAAGCTTTTTTATCGGCCATTAAACGCAGGATGCGTTCCATCGTACTCATAGATACCTCTCAAGAATGTCAAGCCAGCAAGGCTACACCGATAAACGGCGATTGTGCTGGAGGCCTGCGCGCCGTTGTTGCTTAAAGACGATTTTTTACCGTTATGCAGAAGATCCTGACGAAGGGCTGACGTTGTTCAGTTTTCTCTATTGTCGAAATCACTAACCAGGCTGCTATATTTTTCGCAATAACATGGTTCACATCTAGGTGAAACAAGCTTGCAAAGGAGTCAAAAACGTGTTTATGACGGCGCCAGCCATGTGGGTGTTAAAGCGTTTGGGCTTGCGTGGCAAGTTTGCGTTGGTCAGCGTGCTGGGGTTGGGCAGCATGGCGGGCGCTGGATGGGCCGTCCAAGCGCTGCCGACGCTGCCGGCCCTGGGGGTGGTGCTGGGCGCAGGGGCACTTTTTTTGTATGTGGTCTGGGCTTTTCAAGCGGTGCTGATGCAGCAACTGGGGCAGTTGTCCCAGGCCATGGCCCAAGCCACGGCGGGCGACTTGACGGTGCGGGTCGAGGCCCAGGGGCGCGATGAGCTGGCGCAGATGGCGCAGCTGCTGGACAAAATGGTGATTGCCCTGTCCAGCATGGTGGCCGATGTGCTCAGCAATGCCGCCCTGGTGTCGCACACGGGAGCCACTTTGCTGCAAGACAATCAATTGCTGGCCGAACGCACCGACCAGCAGGCCAGCAATGTGGTGCAAACCGTGACCAGCGTGGAGCAAATCACCGCCGCCGTGCAAAACAATGCCCAGGCTGCCACCGCCGCCCAGCAGCAGACACAACACGTGCGCTCCAGCATGGATGCGGGCGTGGTGGTGATGGACAAGGCTGTCAATTCTGTCGAATCCATTGAGAGCAGCGCCGGGCGCATGTCCGAGATCATTGGCACGATTGATGCAATTGCTTTTCAAACCAATATCCTGGCGCTCAATGCCGCCGTAGAGGCCGCGCGCGCAGGCGAGCAAGGGCGCGGGTTTGCGGTGGTGGCCTCCGAGGTGCGCACTTTGGCACAGCGCTCGGGCGATGCGGCCAAGGAAATTCGCGGTCTGATTGAGGATTCGGTGCGCCAAGTCACCGACAGCACCCGGCTGATTCGCCAAGCCGGGCAGGATATGCGCCAGGTGGCCCGGGGCATTCACGATGTGGCCGGGCACGTTGAGGCGATTGCCCAATCCTCCAGCGAACAAGGCCATGGCTTGGCGCAGATTGGCCAGGCCATACACCACATTGACCAACTGACCCAAAACAACGCCCACATGGTGCGCGATGCCCTACACCAGGCGCAAAGCCTGGAGCTGCGTGCCCGCACTTTGGGGGAATCGGTGCAAGGGTTTCATTTGCAACAAGGCAAGCCCCAAGAGGCCATCGAGCTGGTCGATCGTGTTGTGCAGTTGCGCCGCTCCCACACCTGGGGGCCGCAGTTTTGGAATTTTTTAACCGACCCGCAGCAGCGCTTGTTTTACAAGGATATGTATGTTTTTATCCTCGATGCGCTGGGCAATTACATTGTGTTTGGTGGCAACCCGGCCAAGGTCGGCACCAGTGTGCACCAGCTGCCGGGGGTGGATGGGCAGGGCTTGCTCAACGCCATCGTGAACCAATCAGAGCAAGGGCCAGGTTGGGTGGAGTACGACTTCACCAACCCAGTGACCGGGCAGGTGCAAGCCAAAATGTCGTACGTGCGCAAGCTCGATGATGGCTATTTGGGCTGTGGCGTGTACAAAAAATTCAACGGCTAGGGCTGGCCCTGGGCATCGGCTTATCGGCTCATGCCCCGGACTGGCGCAGTGCCCGGGCTTTGGCCAGCGCTTGGGCAATGGCCGAGGCCTTGGCGCTTTTTTCATCGTGCGCCGTGCTGGTGGCGCTGGCAGTGGGGGCAGCAGCACTCAAACGCGCCTGGTGCTGGGTGTAGCGCTGGCGGGCCTGGGCGGCTTGCTGCGGGCTCCAGGCTTGCCAGCCGCTGGCATGGGGGGTGACCACATCCAGCTCAATGCAATCGACCGGGCAGGCCGGAATGCACAGCTCGCAGCCGGTGCAGTGCTCGGCCACCACGGTGTGCATGAATTTATTGGCCCCCAAGATGGCATCGACCGGGCAGGCCTTGATGCACAGGGTGCAGCCAATGCACCAGGCCTCGTCAATGCGGGCCACGGTCAGCGGCCCTTCAATGCCAAATTGTGGGTTCAGGGGCTGCGCAGGCTGGCCCGTCAGCGCGGCCAAGCGCTGCACGCCTTCTTGCCCGCCGGGGGGGCATTGGTTGATGGGGGCCTCGCCCGCAGCAATGGCGCTGGCGTAGCTGGCGCAATCGGGGTAGCCGCAGCGCGTGCACTGGGTTTGCGGCAGGGCTTGGTCAATCAAAAAAGCCAGCCCGGATAAGGCTGGCTTGGTGGCAAAAGCTGCAGTCATGGCCGCCGAGTTTAGCGTTGGACGCAACCCTTTGGCTTAGCGCTTGGCTTTACGCCCGGTTTCTTTGCGTTTTCCGGCCGGCTGGGCATTCACCACGATGGCGGGGGCAGCAGGCGTGGCCGGGGCGGCGGCTGTGGGCGCCGGGGCAGCGGGCAGGGCAGGAGCCTGCACCGTAGCAGGATTGGCGTTTTCAGGAGCTGTTTGCGCAGTGTTGATAATGATTTCAAACTGTTTTTGCTCAGAAACCGTTGTCTTTTCAGCGGGTGGCGCTACTTTTTCGACAGGCTCTTGTGCTGGCACCGATGGTTTGGGGTGGTGGCGCAAGATGAATTCACGCACCTGCGGATACACCACTTTGCGCCAGCGGCTGCCGCTGAAGATGCCGTAGTGGCCCGCACCGGCAATTTCCAGGTGCTGGCGGGCATCTGGGGCAATGCTGGTGCACAAATCGTGGGCGGCTTGGGTTTGGCCGATGCCCGAGATATCGTCCAGCTCACCCTCAATAGTCAAGAGTGCGGTGTCCTTGATGTCTTGCGGGCGCACACGCTCCAACTGGCCCTCGGGGTTGCGGATATCCCAGGTGCCGCGCACCAAGCTGAAGTCTTGGAACACCACGCGGATGGTTTGCAGGTAGTAGGGCGCATCTAGGTCGAGCACGGCGTTGTACTCGTCGTAGAACTTGCGGTGCTGCTCGGCGCTGGCCTCGTCGCCGCGCGTCAGGCTCTTGAAGTAATCGTAGTGGCTGCTGGTGTGGCGGTCGGGGTTCATGGCCACAAAGCCGGTGTGCTGCAAAAAGCCGGGGTACACGCGCCGACCGGCACCGGGGTAGTTGTCGGGCACGCGGTGGATGACGTTGTTCTCAAACCATTCAAAGCTGCGCTGCATGGCCAGGTTGTTCACCGAGGTGGGCGAACGCTGGGCGTTGATGGGCCCCCCCATCATGGTCATGGACAGCGGAGTTTTTTCGCCCCGGCTGGCCATGAGCGAGACGGCCGCCAGCACCGGCACGGTGGGTTGGCATACGCTGATGACGTGGCAGTTGCCATAGCGCGCCTGCAGGTGGCGAATGAATTCCTGCACGTAGTTGATGTAGTCGTCCAGGTGAAATTCGCCCTCAGACAGGGGAATCATGCGGGCGTTTTTCCAGTCGGTGATATAGACCTTGTGGTCGCCCAGCATGCTGCGCACGGTATCGCGCAGCAAGGTGGCGTAGTGGCCGGACAGGGGGGCAACGATCAGCACCGGGGGCTGGCCCAGCAGGGTGTCCAGCGTGGCGGGGTGGTCAGAAAAGCGCTTGAAGCGGCGCAGCTCGCAAAAGGGCTTGTCGATTTCCACGCGCTCGCGAATGGTTACGTCCACCCCATTGACCTGCACCGATTGAATGCCAAATTGCGGCTTCTCGTAGTCTTTGGCCAGGCGGTAGAACAGGTCAAACGCCGCCACCGTGCGCTGGGTGGTGAACGATTTGGATAGGGGCAACAATGGGTTGCTGTAAAGCTTGGCGGTGGCCTGCGCAAAATCGGCAAAGGGCTCAAGCAGGGAGCGTTGCGCTTCGTAAATGTGGTACAGCATCAGGAAAAACTTAAAATGTTGCGGTGCAGCAAATATAGCAAAAAGCCCTTTCCCCGCGCAATACAAATCAGGGTTTTTAACTTTTCTATTTTTATTAAAGATTCTTATTTTTTCAATTGTAGAAAGCGTTAGAAGCTATCATTTTTATCTTGCTTGGTGTTGGCGATATGCGAAACGTCGCTGGCTGGCAGGTCTTTCAAGCGGTGGTTGCTCCACACTTGGCGCCAATGCCGCGCCCCAGGCAGCCCGTGGCGCAGGCCCAGCATGTGCCGGGCAATGGCATACCAGTGGGTGCCGTGCTCTGCCGCCTCGCGTTGCATGTAGGCCACCATGTGTGCTTCGATCTCGCGGTGGCTCAGGGCAAAAGGCGCTGCGCCAAAAAATTGCTCATCCCAGGTCGTCAGCCACCAAGGGTTGTGGTAAGCCTCGCGTCCGACCATGACACCATCGACCAGGGTCAGCTGCTCGGCCACGGTGGCGCTGTCTTTGATGCCGCCGTTGATGGCAATCGTCAGCTGCGGAAAATCACGTTTGAGCTGCGCCACCACGCCATAGCGCAGCGGGGGAATATCGCGGTTCTCCTTGGGCGATAGGCCTTTGAGCCAGGCGTTGCGGGCGTGCACGATGAACACCTCGCAGCCCGCATCGGCCACCGTGCCGACAAAATCGCGCACAAAGCCATAGCTCTCGTCCTGGTCAATGCCAATGCGGTGTTTGACTGTTACCGGAATCGTCACCGCATCGCGCATGGCTTTGACACCGTCGGCCACCAGCGCTGGCTCGCGCATCAGGCAGGCCCCAAACGCGCCGCGCTGCACCCGTTCGCTGGGGCAGCCGCAGTTCAGGTTGATCTCGTCATACCCCCATTCCTGCCCCAAGCGGGCGGCCTGGGCCAAATCCGCCGGTTCACTGCCGCCCAGTTGCAAGGCCAAGGGGTGCTCTTCAGCATTCAAGCGCAAATGCCGCGCCACATCGCCGTGCAGCAGGGCGCCGGTGGTGACCATCTCGGTGTAGAGCAGCGCATGGCGTGAGAGCAGACGGTGCAGATAGCGGCAGTGCCGATCCGTCCAATCGAGCATGGGCGCAACGGAGAGGCGTGGGTAATCTTTAACTTTTTGTTTTAATTCATTATTTGAATCATTCATTGCTGTAAAACTAGCCTTTGTCACACGGGTTCTCTGCCCTTTTAAGCCCCTTCAAGCCCCTGAAACCATTACGCCAGTGCAACAAAACAAGCGTGTTGCACTGGCGTGGTAGGGGGATGATGATTGCCGTTGGTCGGCGAGCCGCGCTTAGAACGCCGGTACGACCGCGCCTTGGTATTTGTCCAGGATGAACTGTTTGGTCTCTGGGCTGTGCAGGGCTTTCATCAGCTTGGCAATGTCGGCACCGTCAGCGCGGTCTTTGCGGGCGGCCACGATGTTGGTGTAAGGCGAGTCAGCCCCTTCAATGAACAGCGCATCTTTGGTGGGGTTGAGTTTGGCTTCGATGGCGTAGTTGGTATTGATCAGGGCCAAATCCACATCGGCCAAAGCGCGGGGCAGCAGGGGGGCTTCAAGCTCTTTGAATTTCAGTTTTTTGGGGTTTTTCACAATGTCCAGCGGGGTGGGGGTCAGGCTGGCGGGGTCTTTGAGTTCAATCAGGCCCTGCTTGGCCAGCAAGATCAGCGCACGGCCGCCGTTGGAGGGGTCGTTGGGGATGGCGATCAAGGCACCGTCTTTGAGTTCGGCCACGTTTTTGATTTTGCTGGAGTAGGCGCCAAACGGCTCGACGTGAACCTTGCCATTGGGCACGGTGACCAGGCTGCTTTGGCGGTCTTTGTTGTAGCTGTCCAGGTAGGGCTGGTGCTGGAAGAAGTTGGCATCGAGCTGCTTGTCTTGCACGGCAGCGTTGGGCTGTACGTAGTCGCTGAATTCTTTGACTTGCAGCTCAATGCCAGCGGCCTTGAGTTGGGGCTTGATGAAGTTCAGGATTTCCGCGTGCGGCACGGCCGTGGCGGCCACTTTGAGCACGTCAGCGGCTTGGGCGGTGAAGGCCAGGGTGGCGATGGCAACGGCAGTCAGGGTTTTTTTCAACATGGTGGTCAATCAAACAAGAAAACAAGCAGGTTGTGGGGTGTCCAGGGCCTTGGGGGTCGCGGTGCGGTTGCGATTGCCATGGGCCGTGGGGTGAGAAGTTGCATAGTCTAGGGGTGGTTGGTGGGCGTGGATTGGAATTTTTTCTTATTTGGTTATAAGGAATCTGGTTTTTATGCATTTGCAGGCAGGCCTTGCCAGGTCTGCTGGCCGGACGGGGCTGGCTCTGGCGCTGGTGGCAATGCGCCCAGGGTGTACTGGCTGTGAAAGTGGCGCTGTTGCTGGGTTAGGGGGTCGGTGAAGGCAATCGCTTGTGCCAATAGCCGCAGCGGGCGAGAAAAGTCGCCTTCCGGTGCATCGTTCACCTCGGGGTAGAGGCCATCGCCCAAGATGCCGATGCCCAGGGCCGCCATGTGTACGCGCAGTTGGTGGCGTTTGCCGCTGATGGGCTCCAATTGGTAACGGGCCCAGTGGGTGTTGTGCTCTAGCAGCGTCAGGCGGGTGTGGCTATTGGGCGGGCCGGCCACTTCGTGCATGCGAATGAAGTGGCCGCTTTCCTGCATGCGGCTGTGGTGTTCGCGCGGGAAGCCAAGCTCGGGCCGGTAAGGCGCGATGGCTTGGTAGGTTTTGTGCACACGCTGCTCGCGAAACAGCGCCTGGTACGCCCCCCGGTCACTGCGCTGGGTGGACAGCAGTACCAGCCCGGCCGTGTCGCGGTCAATGCGGTGGATGGGGGACAGGTCGGGCAGGCCCAGCTGATTTTTCAGTTGCACCAGCAAGGTGTGCTGGATGTAGCTGCCGCCGGGGGTGACGGGCAGAAAGTGCGGCTTGTCGGCCACGACCAGGTGGGCATCTTGGTACAGCACCTGGGCCCGAAAAGGCATGGGCGGCTCGTGCGCTGTTTGGCGGTAGTAGTAGATGCGCAGGCCGGTTAAAAATGGGGTTTCTGGGGTTACGGGGCGGCCCCGCTCATCGACCACTTCGTGGGCAGCCATGCGCTGCAGCCAGTCGCTGCGCGAGACGGCAGGCAGACGTTGGCACAAAAAATCCAAGGCCAAGCCCTGGCCTTGGCTGGGCAGCACCACGCAGCTGGGTTTGACCCCATTTTTTAATGGGAGCACTTTCGGGTCATTTTTATTGAACATTAGAAATAAAAGTATTTAAAATATCGGCAAATAAAGTGCAAATAGCTATAAAAAAATAAAAAATAGCCCGTCAATCGTTTAAGCCTTCCTGCGTATCTTTGGCAGCAAGCCTCGCAACTTCAGCGAAAATCGCCCGCCATGAATTCTTCCTCCCCAATGTCACCTGCAACCGCCAGTGCGCCGCGTTTGCAGTTGGTGGGTATTACCAAACGGTATCCTGCTGTGGTGGCCAATGATGCGGTCAGTCTAAGCGTGCAACCAGGCCAAGCCCATGCCATCTTGGGTGAGAACGGTGCGGGTAAATCAACCCTGATGAAAATTATCTACGGCAGCACCCAGCCCGATGCCGGTCAGGTGCTGTTTGATGGTCAGCCGGTGCAAATTCGCAATCCCCAGCAGGCCCGCCAGTTGGGCATTGCCATGGTGTTCCAACACTTTAGTTTGTTTGACACCTTGACCGTGGCACAGAATGTGTGGCTGGGCTTGGACAAAAGCTTGAGCCTGGCCGAAGTCACGCAGCGCATGATCGACAAAGGCCGCCAGTACGGTTTGGAGCTCGATCCGCAGCGGCCCGTGCACACCCTCTCGGTGGGGGAGATGCAGCGGGTGGAAATTGTGCGGGCGCTGTTGGCCAATCCCCGTTTGCTGATTTTGGATGAGCCCACCTCGGTGCTCACGCCCCAGGCGGTGGAGCAGTTATTTGTCGTTTTGCGCCAGCTGGTCAGCGAAGGCTGCTCTATTCTGTATATCAGCCACAAGCTGCACGAAATTCGTGCCCTGTGTACCGCGTGCACGGTGCTGCGTGGCGGCAAGGTCACGGGCGTGTGCCAGCCGCAAAACGAGAGCAACGCCTCGCTCTCGCGCCTGATGATTGGGGCCGAGCCTGCGGCGCTAGAGCACCGCCCGGCGCAGGCCGGCGACGTGGTATTGCAAGTGCGCGATTTGCTGCTGCCGCGCCAAGATGCGTTTGGCGTAGATTTAATCGATGTGAGCCTGCAGGTGCGCAGTGGCGAAGTGGTGGGGATTGCCGGTGTCTCGGGCAACGGCCAGCAAGAACTGCTGCGGGCCTTGTCCGGCGAAGACACCCGGGCGCAGCCCGCGATGGTGCAGGTCACCGGCCAAGACGTGGCCCGCTTGGGCCCCCAACAGCGCCGGGTGCTGGGCCTGCACTTTGTGCCCGAAGAGCGCCTGGGTCGGGGGGCGGTGCCCACCATGGGGTTGGCGCACAACCTGCTGCTTACGCGCAACGATGCGGTGGGGGCCATGGGCTGGTTGCACCTGGGGCAACTGAAGGAGCAGGCCCGGGCCATCATTGAGCGTTTTGGTGTGAAAGCGGGGGGGGCCGATGCGCCAGCGCGCTCGCTTTCCGGGGGGAATTTACAGAAATTCATTGTCGGGCGCGAGATTGCCGCCCAGCCCAAGCTCATCATCATTGCCCAGCCCACCTGGGGCGTGGATGTGGGGGCGGCCGCGCAAATTCACGCCGAGATTTTGGCGCTGCGCGATGCCGGGTGTGCCGTGCTCATCGTGAGCGAAGAACTGGATGAATTGTTTGAGTTAAGCGACCGTTTGTACGTACTGGCCAAAGGGCATTTAAGCCCCAGCGTGGCCCGTGCCGATGCCACGGTCCAGCAAGTAGGGGAATGGATGAGTGGCTTGTGGAATGCCGACGTGCAACAGCATTTGGCCGATATGGAGCAGGTGCTGCCCAGCAGCGAAGCCGCGCAGGCAAATGCCCTGGTGAAGGGGCCGCAGCATGTTTAAGTTGGAACAACGCCCGCAGCCATCCAAGCTGTGGACTTATGCGGCGCCGCTGTTGGCCTTGGCGGTGACCGTGGGCATTGGCGTGCTGCTCTTTATTTTGCTGGGCAAAGACCCGGTGAAAGGCTTGCAAGCTTTTTTTTGGGAGCCGATCAAATCCGCCTACGCACTGGGCGAGTTGGCCATGAAGGCCACGCCCCTGCTGCTGATTGCCTTGGGGCTGGCCGTGTGCTTTCGCTCCAATATCTGGAACATCGGGGCCGAGGGGCAATTTGTCATCGGTGCGGTGGCCGCCGGTGGCGTGGCGCTGCTGGCGGACAAGAGCACGGGGGGCTGGATTATTCCGGTCATCTTGCTCGCCGGGGTGCTGGGTGGCATGGCCTGGGCGGCCATTGTGGCCTTGCTGCGTGACCGTTTTAATGCCAATGAGATCTTGGTCAGCCTGATGCTGGTGTACATCGCCACCTTGGTACTGAGTTACTTGGTGTATGGCCCGTGGAAAGACCCGGCCGGCTACAACTTTCCGCAATCGAAGCTGTTTGAGCCGGTCACACAAATACCTAAATTAATAGCTGGAAGCCGTTTGAACATCGGCGTTTTCCTGGCTTTGGGCGCTGCTGCGCTGCTGTCGGTGTTTTTGTTTCGCACCCGCGCTGGCTTTGCGCTGCAGGTGGGTGGCTTGGCCCCGGCCGCAGCGCGGTATGCGGGATTTTCTTCGCGCCGTGCGCTGTGGACGGCGCTGTTGGTCTCTGGGGCTACTGCCGGTTTGGCCGGGGCATTGGAGGTGGCGGGCCCCATCGGCCAGCTCACGCCGTATGTGCCAGCGGGCTACGGTTTTGCGGCCATCATCGTGGCCTTTGTGGGGCGCTTGCACCCGGTGGGCATGATTTTTTCGGCGATTTTGATGAGTATGTTTTACATCGGGGGGGAGTTGGCCCAATCCCGTTTGGGGCTGCCCAAGGCCTTGTCAGGCGTGTTCCAGGGGTTGCTGTTGTTTAGCCTGTTGGCCTGCGATACCTTGATCGCTTACCGCGTGCGCTGGAGAAGCCGCGCCCAAGCGCTGGCCGTTGCACAAGGAGGGCGCTGAGCATGGATGCCTACGCTTTACTCTTTGCCTCAACGCTGAGCGCGGGCACGGTATTGGCCCTGGCTTCGCTGGGCTTGCTGATCAATGAAAAGGTCGGCATCGTTAATTTAGGTGCCGAAGGCATGATGCTGTGCGCCGCCTTGGCCGGTTTTGCCACCGTGGTGGCCACCGGCAGCACGGGGCTGGGGTTTGCCGCAGGCATGGCCGCAGGTGCTGTGCTGGCCGGTATTTTTGGGGTGCTGGTGATTTGGCTTAACACCAACCAGTACGCCACGGGGCTGGCGTTAAGTTTGTTTGGTGCGGGTTTCTCTGCCTTTGCCGGCTTGAATTTCGTCCAGGCCAAGATGCCGACCTTGCCCAAGTACAGCATCCCGGGCTTGTCCGATATTCCGCTGATCGGCCCGGCCCTGTTTAACCACCACCCGTTGGTGTACCTGGCCGTGGTGCTGGCGCTGGGGCTGATGTGGTGGCTGGACCGCTCTCGCACCGGCTTGGTGCTGCGGGCGGTGGGCGAATCGCCCGATTCGGCACACGCCCTGGGCTATCCCGTGCGCCGCATCCGCTTGCTGGCGGTGATGGCCGGGGGCGCTTTGTGTGGCTTGGCCGGGGCGTATATCTCCACCGTCTATACCCCCCTGTGGGTCGAAGGCATGGTTGCCGGCCGGGGCTGGATTGCCCTGGCCCTGACTACCTTTGCCACCTGGCGACCTGTGCGGGTGCTGCTGGGCGCGTATTTGTTTGGTGGGGTGACCATGCTGCAGTTTCACTTACAAGCCTCAGGGGTGCAGGTGGCCAGCCAGCTGTTGTCGATGCTGCCTTATGTGGCAACCATCGTTGTTTTGGTGTTGATTTCGCGCAACCCCACTTGGATTCGTGCGAACATGCCCGCCTCGTTGGGTAAGCCTTTTTATCCGGGCAATTGAGCATTTTTTCCTTGGAACGTGTTGGCGCTTTGCGCACAGGTGGCCGCTGTTGCCTACCTGGGCGGCAATCGTCAATATGGGCTTCAGGCGAGCGCATTGGGCTCGCCTTTTTTCATACTGTGTGTTTGCTTTATGACTTTATTTGCACAACGCCCTGTTGGGGGCAAAACCTTGGCGCTGTCCATTTTGGCCGCCGTCGCTTTGGCCGCCTGTGGCGAAAAAGAAGCGCCACCACCGCAAGCGGCCCCGGCCCCTGAGTCGGCCCAGGCCGCTGGCCCCTTGAAAATCGGCTTTATGTACGTCAGCCCCATTGGCGATGGAGGGTGGACCTACCAGCATGAGCTGGGCCGCCAAGCTGTGCAGGCCAAGTTTGGTGACAAGGTACAAACCAGTTTTATCGAAAGCGTGCCCGAAGGCCCCGATGCTGAGCGCGTTTTGCGCGACATGGCGGGCCAAGGCACACAGCTGATTTTTGCCACCAGCTTTGGCTTTCAGGAATACGTGCAAAAAGCCGCTGGCGATTTTGCCAACGTCAAATTTGAGCACGCCACCGGGTACAAACAGGCCAACAACGTGGCCGTGTACGACAGCAAAACCTTTGAAGGTGCCTACCTGGCAGGCATCGTTGCCGGGGGCATGACCAAGACGAATACCGTGGGCGTGGTCGCCTCGGTGCCCATTCCGGAGGTGGTGCGCAACGTCAATAGCTTTGTGCTGGGGGCGCAAAGTGTGAACCCTGCCATTCAGGCCAAAGTGGTGTGGGTGAACGAATGGTTCAACCCTCCCAAAGAGGCCGAAGCGGCCAGCAGCCTGCTCAATGGCGGCGTGGACGTGATGTACCAAAACACCAATTCGCCAGCCGTGCTGAAAACGGCCGAAGAGCGCGGTGCTTACGCCTTTGGCAAAGATGGCGACATGAGCGCCTTTGCACCCAAAGCGCACCTGGGTTCGGCGGTCATCAATTGGGAGCCCTACTACACCAAAGTGGTGCAAGACACGCTGGATGGCCAATGGCAAGGCGGCAATTACTGGTGGGGAGTGAAAGAAGGCGCGATGGACTTGATCAAAGTGCCCGAGATCGTCCCCCAGGAGATTCATGCCAAAGTGGCCGCCGCCAAAGCGGGCTTAAAGGATGGCAGCTTTGCTGTCTGGACTGGCCCGATCCGCAACAACCAAGGCCAAGAGGTGCTGGCCGCTGGCCAAGTGGCCGACGATGCTTTCTTGCGCGGGATTAACTTCTTTGTCCAAGGCATTGAAGGCCAAGTGCCCGGCACCCCCTAAATTTTTAAAACTTCGCGAGGAAGACCATGCAAAAACGCCAATTTTTCCAACTTGCAGCGGTTTCTGCCGCCGCTGTTTTGGGCTTGAGCGCCTGTGGTGAAAAAACACCGCCCCAAGCACAAGCCCCAGCGGCCGCGCCCACGGCGCAAGAAGCCCCGGCCGCCACCCCAACCGGCCCCTTAAAAATCGGTTTTGCCTACATTGGCCCGGTCGGCGATGGTGGTTGGACGTTTGCCCACGACCAAGCACGCAAGCAACTAGAGGCGCAGTTTGGCGACAAGATTGAAACCACTTTTGTTGAAAGCGTGCCGGAAGGGGCCGATGCCGAACGCGTGCTGCGCGACCTGGCCACCCAGGGCAACACGCTGATTTTTGGCACCACCTTTGGCTACATGGACACCATCCAAAAGCTGGCCGCTGATTTTCCCGATGTGAAATGGGAGCACGCCACCGGCTACAAAACGGCGGCCAACGTGCGCACCTACGACACCCGCACCTACGAAGGCGCTTACCTGGCCGGCATCGTCGCTGGCAGCATGACCAAAAGCAACCAGCTGGGGGTGGTGGGCTCGGTGCCGATTCCCGAGGTGCTGCGCAACCTCAACAGCTTCACCCTGGGGGCGCAAAGCGTCAATCCCAACATCAGCACCAAGGTGGTGTGGGTGAATGAATGGTTCAGCCCGCCCAAAGAAACCGAGGCCGCCACCAGCCTCATCAACAGCGGCGTGGATGTGTTGTTCCAAAACACCGATTCCCCGGCCGTGCTGAAAACCGCCCAAGAAAAAGGCGTGCGTGCTTTCGGCTGGGATTCGGACATGAAAGACTACGGCCCGCAAGCGCACCTGGGCTCGGCAGCGATTAATTGGGTGCCGTACTACACCCAATCGATCAACGATGTCTTGAATGGCACCTGGGCCGAAGGCAAAGCCTGGTGGGGCGTGAAAGAAGGCGCAATCGACTTGGTTTCGATGGCCGATGACATCCCCCAAGAGGTCAAAGACAAAGTGGCCGCCGCCAAGGCTGGCTTAAAAGACGGCAGCCTGCACATCTGGCAAGGCCCCCTTGTGAACAATCGCGGCGAAGTCGTGCTGAAAGACGGTGAAGTGGCGGACGATGGCTTCCTTGCCGGGGTCAATTTCTTCGTGCAAGGGGTGGAGGGCAAGGTGCCCGGCAGCAATTAAACGGTTATTGCTATATTAAATATAGCTTCATCCGCTTGATTTTTATGAGTTTAAAGGGTTTAACGCCTTTAAATTCTTATGATCAAAGCGGATAAAGCTATTTTTTATTCATAGCCCACCCGGTCTTTGGCCGGGTTTTTTTATGGATGAACGCACCCACGAAAAAAAAGCCGCTGTGTAAACACAACGGCTTTTTATGTGGTGCCCAGGAGAGGACTCGAACCTCCACGCCTCGCAGCGCTAGTACCTGAAACTAGTGCGTCTACCAATTCCGCCACCTGGGCTGATCGTTTTGCTTTTTCTTAGGAGTGTGGTAGTACTCAGCAAAACTATCTGCAAAATTTTAATCACTCACAATCAATCAACGGCTTTGGTGCCCAGGAGAGGACTCGAACCTCCACGCCTCGCAGCGCTAGTACCTGAAACTAGTGCGTCTACCAATTCCGCCACCTGGGCTCTTGCTAAAAGCACGTTGAATAATCTTTTTTTCTCTGAATTCTTTTCACAATTGGGTGAAGTGCTTCACCGCATATCGTTAAACTTGGTGCCCAGGAGAGGACTCGAACCTCCACGCCTCTCAGCGCTAGTACCTGAAACTAGTGCGTCTACCAATTCCGCCACCTGGGCATTTCAGGAAAGACTCAAATTGTATATTAAAAAAAACACCTCTCGCAATAATTCCCGCGAGTTTCAAAAAGAAATTGAAGGACAAGTGCAAGGCCACCGCGATGGCCATGGCTTCGTGCTGCGCAGCGATGGGCAATCGGACATCTATCTGCCGCCCAATGAAATGCGCGCCGTGCTGCACCAGGACAAGGTGCGTGTGCGCATCATCGGACAAGACCGCAAAGGCCGCCCGGAAGGCCATGTGCTGGAAATTGTTGAGCGGCCCGTCAAACAACTCATTGGCCGCTTGCTGCAAGAAAGCGGTGTCTGGCTACTCGCCCCGGAGGACAAACGCTTTGGCCAGGATGTGCTGCTGCCGCAGGGGCCGGGGGAAGGTAAATCGGGCCAAGTCGTTGTTGTTGCCTTGACCGAAGCGCCTGCCCTGTATGGCCAGCCCGTTGGCAAAGTGATTGAGGTACTGGGCGAGGTCGATGACCCGGGCATGGAAATTGAAATTGCCGTGCGTAAATACAGCGTGCCGCATGTGTTCTCTGCGGACTGCTTGGCCGCAGCAGAAGCATTGCCCGACAAGGTCATGGCCAAAGACCGCAAAGGCCGGGTGGATCTGCGCGATGTGCCGCTGGTTACCATTGACGGCGAAGATGCCCGCGATTTTGACGATGCCGTGTACTGCGAAAGCGCCAAAATTGGCCGCGCCAAGGGCTGGCGCTTGCTCGTGGCCATTGCTGATGTCAGCCACTATGTGCAAAACGGCAACGCCATTGACGTGGATGCCTACGACCGTGCCACCAGCGTGTACTTTCCGCGTCGGGTCATTCCCATGCTGCCGGAAAAGCTGAGCAACGGCCTGTGCTCACTCAACCCCAAAGTTGATCGTCTGTGCCTGGTGTGCGATATGCTGATTACCGCTGATGGTGATTTGCATGCCTACCAGTTCTACCCGGCGGTGATGAACAGCCATGCCCGGCTGACCTACACCGAAGTGGCCGCGATTTTGAGTAATACCCGGGGGCCAGAAGCGGCACAACGTGCAGATTTAGTCCCACACCTCCTGGATTTGCACGGGGTGTACAGCGCCTTGCTCAAAGCCCGCGAAGCGCGCGGTGCCGTGGACTTTGACACGGTGGAGACGAAAATCGTCAGCGACGAGGCGGGGCGAATCGAAAAAATTGTGCCAAGCCAGCGCACCCAAGCGCACCGGCTGATTGAAGAGTGCATGCTGGCAGCCAACGTGAGCGCCGGTGATTTCATCTTGCACAACCAGCGTTTGGCGCTGTTTCGAGTGCACGAAAAACCATCCATCGAGAAGATAGAAATTCTGCGGGCTTACCTGAAAGCCTTGGCCATCCCTGCCAGTATCAGCGACCATCCCACTGCTGCTGAATTTCAAGCGATCGCCAAAGCCACGCACGACCGCCCAGATGCGTTGCAGGTGCACACCATGCTGCTGCGCTCGATGATGCAGGCTATGTACACCCCGGAAAATATTGGCCACTTTGGCTTGGCGTATGAGGCCTATACCCACTTCACCAGCCCCATTCGCCGCTACCCGGACTTGCTGCTGCACCGGGTGATCAAAGCCATCCTGGCCGACAAGCCCTACACCCTGCCTGCGCTGCCCACCCCTGGCGAAGCGCAGGCCAAGCTGGCCAAACGCTTGGCCGAGCGGGTCACGGCCCCCAAAAGCGCCCAGGCAACCCGCAGCCGCGTTGCTCAGGCGCAAATGCAAGGCTGGGAGGCCGCCGGCCTGCATTGCAGTGCCAATGAGCGCCGCGCCGATGAAGCCAGCCGCGATGTGGAGGCCTGGCTTAAATGCAAATACATGCGCGATTACTTGGGCGAAGAGTTTTCGGGCACGGTCTCAGCGGTCACCAGCTTTGGGCTGTTCGTCACGCTGGAGACGATGTACGTCGAAGGCTTGGTGCACATCAGTGAGCTGGGTGGGGACTACTACCGCTTTGATGAGATGCGCCAAGAGCTGCGCGGTGAGCGCACCGGCGTGCGCTATACCATTGGAACCCGCATGCAAGTGCAGGTCAGCCGGGTGGACCTGGATGCCCGGCGCATTGATTTTTGCCTGGTGCAGGAAGAGAGCAAAGAGGGGAAAGAGGGCAAAGACCTTGCCGCTGCACCGCCGCCGCAACGTGGCCCGGGCCGCAGCCGGGCGGCGCGGCGCACGGCGGCCTTGCTACAGCAGCAAGAGCAGGAAGAGATGGTGGGGGCATTCATCCCCGATACACGCTTTGATGAGGCCCTAGCCTTCGGAAAAGTGGGCAAGGCTGAGCAGCGCATCCCCTCTGGCGCGAAAACCGCGTCCACGCACAAGGCCAGCGGCGCTCAAGCGGTGAAGGCCAGCAAAGCCAGCAAAAGCAAATCGCCCAGTCGCGCCAGTGGGGCAGCGAAAGCGGGAAAAAACGCTGCTGGTAGTAAAAAAATCAAATAAAAAAAGAGCTTCTACCGCTTTAAATACGTGGATTTCAAGGTAAAAACACCATGAACTCCATTTTTTATCAGCGGTAGAAGCTCTTTTTTTCAATTTTGCTTGCATGCGCAAGCCAGAGAAAACTTAAGGCTTTGGCAAATTTGTTTGTGTTTTTTCCGGATCTTCACCCAAGCGGATTTTGCCGAGGAACAAAATTGTGAACCAGATCCACATGACGATCACAAAAACGATGACCGCCAAGCTCATCAGGCCATAGTCGGTGGAGAATAAATCAGTCAGCATCTGCATAGCAACCCTCGGTTTGTTTAAGTTGGTAGTGCCCTAAATATCCATGCTCTCAGTAGTTTTTTGTTTGACGCATATCAAAATTTAGGATTGACCCTAGAGTTGTGCTTTGCTGTGGCATTTGCTTACTATCGCTCCCCCTCTGCTGTGCAGTTCCTAGTATGAATCTTGGTATGGATACTTCAACCGTTGCCCAAAACGTGCAGCTGGCACTGGCTCCCGTCTTTTTTTTAACGGCTGTGGCGGGCATGATTGCCGTGGTTGCAGGACGGTTGGCCCGCATCGTCGATCGTGCGCGGGTGGTGGAGTTGGCTTTGGAAAACGCCAGTAAAACCACTGAAATCGAAAAAAATTTGCGTGAGTTGCGCTACTTGCACTTGCGCGGGCGGTTGTCCAATGCCTCGATTGGGCTGCTGACCTTGTGTGGCTTTTTGATTGGCCTGACGATTATTTTTCTGTTCTTGGGGCAAGAGTGGGGCCTGCACGGCCAACGCATGGCGATATTTAGTTTTTTGGCTGGCGTGGTGTCGTTTATTGCGGCACTGATCGGCTTTTTGTGGGAAACCGTGCTGGCGATGCAGTTGTTCAATTCCAACGCTTTGGAAGTCGAGCGGCACATCCAGCGCGAAGGCTGAAATGGGCCGCGGGCAGGCAAGAGTGCGCAGCCTTAGTCCAGGCGCGCCAAGGCTTCGAGTAAGCCCCATTGATTGGCCAAAATTTGGTAGTGCGCGGTTTGTCCGGTTTTTTGGCTTTCCCCTTGAATAATCACCACATTGCCCATGGCTTGGGCTTTGGACGACAGGGGTTTGATTTTGTCGTATTGGTAGTTCTCAGCAATATCGCCCCGAAAATTAATGATTTTCGGATTGCCCGATCCCATCTGCTGGGCATGGGTGCTCAGTGTGCGCTCGCGGGTCACTTCGCTCAGGCCCTGGGTGATGGCTTTATCAAGGGAAATAGGTGTGTCGGTCATCGCTGTCTCTGAATCAATAATCCCGCCATCATGCCAGTTTGCTGGGGCAAACCCAAGCCGTGAGGGGCTGGGCTAGGGAAAACATGGTCGAATGCTGTGGCAAATTTAAAACGCCCGCCGCGATGCCCTTGGTGGGCGTTTTTGTACGCAATTGGTGAAATCACCAATGCGACCGATGGGTTGTTATTGTCCACTGTTGCCTTGTTTAGCACGGTCGTGCTTTTGCTGATGAGGAGAGATTCTGGTGGCCAAAAACAAGCAGGGCAGGATGCCCCATTTGAGCGTGACGCAAAAGTTGTGGCTGGGCGTGGCCACCATGGTGGTGGGCTCGATTGTGATTGCGGGCATGGCGGGGGTGCAATCGGCGCAGCACCAAAAAAGCTTTACAGCGCATGAGCAGGTGCTCGCTACCCGGTTGGCCCAGGCCGTGCAATGGCAGTCGCTCGCACAGGTAAATATGGTGCGCACACAGGCACAGGTGCTGGGGCAAGCCAGCGGGCAGGCCCAGCCGTTTGCGCAGCGGATTGCTACCACTGGGCAGGAGATTGAGGGTTTGCTCCAGGCGCTGCAAGCCAGTGCGCAAACACCGCAAGACAAACTGCAGCTGCAACAGGTGCAGCAGTTGCGTGAGCAGGCCTTGCAGCAGCGCCAAAAAATCTTCGCTGCCGATGGCGATGCCACCAGTCAGATTGCGCAAACCTATTTGCCTGCAGCGCAAGCTTATTTGCAGGGGATTGAGGGGTTGGTGCAGCACACCGGCCAAAGCCTAGCGGCACTGCGTTCAGAAATGGGAGCGGCCCGCCAAGGCGTGGTGCGCGGTGCCGTGATTAACATGCTGGTTTTGTTGGCCTTCATTGCGCTGGGTGCTTACCAATTGATTAATGGCATCCGGCGCGACTTGCTGCAGGCCAATGCGGTGGCAGGGCAAATTGCTGCAGGGGATTTGGCTGTGGCGGTGCAGGTGCAGCGCCAAGACGAATTTGGCCAGTTGCTGCAATCGATGCAAAGCATGAGTGGCTCGTTGGCGCAAATGCTCAGTGAGGTGCGTGATAGTGGCGACACGATTGCTTTGGCCAGTGCGGAAATTGCGGGTGGCAACCACGATTTGTCTTTGCGCACAGAGCAAACCTCCAGCCATTTGCAGCAAGCGGCAGGGGCTGTGCAGGCACTGGTGCAAACCTTGCAAACCACGGCGGATGGGGCGCAGCAGGCGGCCGAGTTGGCCGGCCAAGCGTCCAGTGTGGCCCAGCGTGGCGGGGCAGTGGTGGGGGAAGTGGTGGCGACGATGCAGGACATTCATGCCCATAGTGAAAAAATTGCCGACATCACCAGCGTGATTGACAGCATTGCGTTTCAAACCAATATCCTGGCCTTGAATGCGGCGGTTGAGGCGGCCCGGGCGGGTGAGCAAGGGCGTGGTTTTGCCGTGGTTGCGGCCGAGGTGCGCGAATTGGCCCAGCGCAGCGCCCAGGCAGCGCGGGAGATTAAACAGTTGATTCAGGATTCTGTGCAGCGTGTGGCCGATGGGAGGCGGCTGGTGGATACGGCCGGCAGCACCATGAGCGAAGTGGTGCAAGCAATTTACAGCGCCAGCACGGTGATGCACGGTATCAATGCCAGTGTGGCGGCCCAGCGCGATAGCGTGGGGCAGGTGCATGCGGCGGTGGGTGCTTTGGATCAAATGACGCTGCAAAATGCGGCCTTGGTCGAGCAAAGCGCGGCCGCCGCCAGCAGCATGCACCAGCAATCGGAGCAATTGCGCGGGTTGGTGCAGCGCTTTCATTTGGCCGATGTGGCCTATGCCTTGCCTGCGGTGCAACCAACGTTGCGCTTGGCGTGAGCGCAGGCAAGCCAGGCTGGCTGTGAAATAAAAGGAGCGTTTTGCGCAGTATTTATAACAAATTAATTGGTTTAACCCTTTAATTTATTGATAAATATGCGCAAGCAGCTATTGTTTTTGAATGTCCGCCTCTACGCCGGGCGGAAGCTGGCGCTTGATGGCGGGCCGCTGCAGACGTTGCTCGGTTTTTTGGCCCAGGTCGCTGGCGCGGCGCAGGTGAATTTGTGCTTCCATCCCGCCCCCTTCGGCGTTTTGCAGGGTCAGATGGCCGCCCATGCGCTGCACGGTTTTATCGACGATCGAGAGGCCAAGCCCCGCCCCGGCGGCGGCGGTGCGGGCGGTGTCGCTGCGGAAAAAGGGCTCGATCAGCTTGGCTAACTGTGCGGGCGGTACACCGTTGCCGTGGTCGCGCACTTTCAGGCGCACGTGGCGGCGGCGGATGTCCACCGAGATATTGACCTGGGCAATATCGGTGTCCGGTGTCTTGCCGTAGCGCCGTGCGTTTTCCAAAAGGTTGGAGATCACCCGTGCCAGCTCGACCTCGTCGGCCAAGACGGCGCAGTCCTCTGGAACCTCCATGGTGATTTGCAGCTCATGGTGGTTTTGCACGGCGTACATGCAAGAGGAAACCACTTGATGCAGATTGATGGGGGTGAGATGGACGTGGTCGGGGCGGGCGTAGTCCAGAAACTTATCAATCGTTGCATCCAGCTGGACGATGTCGGCAATCATGTGCTCCCGCGCGACATCGTCGGTCACGCTCATTTCGGTCTCCAGGCGCAGGCGGGCCAAAGGGGTGCGCAGGTCGTGGGAGATGCCCGCCAGCATGACGGCGCGGTCTTGTTCTAGGCTGGCAAGTTTTTGTGCCATGCGGTTAAAGCCGATATTGACTTCGCGGATTTCACTGGTGGCCGCCTCTTCATCCAGTTGGCTATCGAGAAAATCACCTTCACGCACCCTGGTGGCTGCGTAGCGCAGCTGTTTGAGGGGTTGGTTAATGAGCCGGGCAATCATGGCCGCGCCAGCAAAAGACAGCACCACGGCCACCATCAGCCACAGCAGCCAGGTTTTTTCTTCGGGCAAAACGGGAGGGGGGCGCTGCTCCAGCAACAGCCAATGGGGGCGGTCGTGAATGTCAAAGCCGATCCAGGTTCCGGCTTGTCCGTTCACATCGCTGGCCAAAATGGTGTCCGGGCCTAGGCGCTGGCGGATGATTTCGTGCAAGTACTGGTTGTCATGGGTCAATGCCATGGGCTTGAAGCTGTCGCTAGGCTTGCGTTCGCGAATGCGCAGCCCCTCTTGATCCGCCAGGGTTTTAAGCAAGGCTACCTGGGTAATGCCATCAGCATGCTCCAGCGCGGCACGGCTGAGATTGACCAGCGAGGCCGTTTGCTCTGCCGCCAGCAAATCATGGGGCTGGGCGTTGAAGGCACGCAAAGCTTGCAGCCACCCGCCAGTGCTGGAGAGCATCAGCACGGCGAGTAAAAAGAAGGTGCGCCAAAAGAGGCTGAGCTCCACTTTGCGCCAACTGGGCTTATTGGGCATTAGTGCGCACCATCTGGAACAAACACATAGCCCACGCCCCAAACGGTTTGGATGTAGCGCGGGTTGGCCGCATCCTCTTCCACCAGTTTGCGCAGGCGTGAGACTTGCACGTCCAGGCTGCGGTCAAAGGGCTCGAATTCACGTCCTCGGGCCAGCAAGGCCAGTTTTTCGCGTGACAGGGGTTGCCGGGGGTGGCGCACCAAGGCTTTGAGCATGGCAAATTCCCCGGTGGTGAGCGGTTGTTCTTCGTTATTTTTCAGTAACACGCGGGTGCCCAAGTCCAGGCAGAAGGGGCCAAAATTAACCACTTCATTCTCACTGCTGGGGGCCCCTGGCGCTTCTGGCTGTGGGCGGCGGCGCAAAACGGCGTGGATGCGGGCCAGCAATTCACGGGGGTTAAAAGGCTTGCCCAAGTAGTCATCGGCCCCGACTTCCAGGCCGACGATGCGATCGACATCTTCGCTTTTGGCGGTCAGCATGATGATGGGGGTGCGGTCGTGGGCCGCACGCAAGCGGCGGCAGATGGACAGACCATCTTCGCCAGGCATCATCAAGTCCAGCACGATCAAGTCGGCACTTTCACGCAGCAGCAAGCGGTTGAGGGCTTTGCCATCTTCGGCAATCGAGACTTCAAACCCTTCTTGGGTCAGATAGCGGCGCAGCAGGTCGCGGATGCGTGCATCGTCATCGACCACAATGATTTTGTCGGTGCGGCTGGGGGAGGTAGACATCTCAAAATCCTTTCAAACGGGCAGCATCTGTAACATGCGCCAATTGTGCCGGGTTCTGTGGTTACTAATTGTTATTTTCTGTTTGCCTGACTAAAAGTTACATAAATTGCCAAATACTAAGAAGGCCTGCACTTTGGTGCAGGCCTTTATGCGCAGTGACAAAAAGGGTGTGCCGTGCGCTTACTGCGCAGCCCAGCCACCGTCCATGTTCCACGCCACACCGCGCACGTTGTTGGCGGCCGGTGAGCAGAAGAAGACGGCCAAGCCGCCCAGCTCTTCGGGGGTGGTAAATTGCATCGAGGGCTCTTTCTCACCCAAGAGCAGTTTGGTGGCTTCGGCGTTGGAGATGCTGTGCTCAGCCGCTTTGGCATCTACTTGCTTTTGCACCAGGGGAGTCAGTACCCAGCCGGGGCAGATGGCGTTGCAGGTGACTCCTGTGGTGGCATTTTCCAAGGCCGTGACTTTGGTCAGGCCCACAATGCCGTGCTTTGCGGCGACGTAGGCTGATTTTTGGGCAGAGCCGACCAAGCCATGCACGGAGGCAACGTTGATGATGCGCCCCCAGTTGGCTTGCTGCATGGCAGGCAGGGCCAAGCGGGTGGTGTGAAAGGCGCTGGAGAGGTTGATGGCCAAAATCGCATCCCATTTTTCCACCGGAAAGTCTTGCACCGGGGCCACATGCTGAATGCCGGCGTTGTTTACCAAAATATCCACCCGGCCAAAGCGCTCAGCGGCAAAAGCCATCATGGCAGCAATTTCGTCGGCTTTGCTCATGTCGGCACCGTGGTATTCGACTTGGATGGCACGCTGGCCGGCCGCTTGGCGTACGGCCGCGATGGGGCCTTCAGTCTCACCAAAGCCATTGAGGACGATGTTGGCACCTTGGGCGGCCAAGGCTTGGGCAATCCCCAAGCCAATGCCGCTGGTGGAGCCGGTGACTAAAGCAGTTTTTCCTGTGAGCATGATGACTTTGCCTCTCTTTGATAGCAGCAGAATGAATTACGATGAAGCATTCATTATCAAATGCCCCGTGGCATGTTTTCTACCATGATTGAATCTAGGCTGAACTACGTAATGTGCCCCGGTGCCGCCCGCGCCGTCCCAGGCGGGGAAGACGGTGTGAATCAGCACCGTGTGGGCTATTGGGAGTGGAACCAAACCGGTCAGGTGGACCATCCGCATGTCATTGTTTGTGTCCATGGATTAACACGGCAAGGACGTGATTTTGATGTGCTGGCGCAGGCGCTCAGCCACCATGCCCGGGTGATTTGCCCCGATATCGCAGGCCGTGGCCAAAGCGACTGGCTGGCCGATCCAATGGCCTATGGCGTGCCGCAATATGCATTCGATATGCTGGTGTTGCTTACGCAGGTGCATGCCCAGTACCCCATCGCGCAGCTTGATTGGGTGGGTACCAGCATGGGCGGTTTGATTGGTATGGCGGTTGCTGGAACCCCAGACTTGGCCTTGCCGGTGCCGATTCGGCGTTTATTGCTCAATGATGTTGGGCCGCGCTTGGAGTGGTCGGCGCTGCAACGCATTGGCACGTATGTGGGCGAGTCGCCCCGCTTTGCCTCGGTGGAGGAAGGTGCCGCTTGGCTGCGGGTGCAGTCGGCCGATTTCGGGCCGCATACCGATGCACAGTGGCTGGCCTTGTCTGGGCCGATGCTGCGCCCTGGGCCTGAGGGCGGATTTGTCCTGCACTACGACCCAAAAATTGCCGTGCCGATGCAAGGCATGACCCAAGAGCAGGTCGCGCAGGGTGAAGCCTTGCTCTGGAATTTGTATGACGCGATCACCGCGCAAACGCTGGTGCTGCGTGGTGCAAAATCGGATTTGCTGACCGCTAAGACGGTGCAGGAAATGGCCCAACGCGGCCCCAAAGCACACAGCGCGACGCTTGAAGGTGTGGGGCATGCCCCCACCTTGGTGCAGCCAGAGCAAGTGGCGCTGGTGAAAGAATTCTTATTTAGGTAAATAAATGCCCTGTTGTAACTTTGGCATCCACCCGGGGCGTGTATGCGCAGCGTAACTTCCTTGCCCCCCACAGTGGGTGAAAACGTCACACCCCCCAATGTGCTTGCCCAGCCGGTTCAGCCCGTGGCCGATGTACCAGATTTAATCGCGGCGACGGCCAATTCAATTCCGGGACAGGTCAATGCTTTGCTGCGGGCGCGTACCTTTGCCGAGCCCTTGTTGGCGGGTGAAACCCTTTCCACTGGCGAAGGCACCTTGGCCCACGCCGATGCCGTAGCGGCAATTTTGCAAGGCATTGGCGGCTCAGAGACCATGCAGGCGGCGGTGTATCTGGTGTATGCCAGCTTGCACTTGAATAAGCCCCTGGAGGTGCTCACCAAGGCGTTTGGCCCGCACTTTGCCTCTTTGGCGGTGGAGACTGTCAAGCTCATGCGCGTGCAGCAGCAATCGCGCAATGCCGAGCGCTTGGTGGCCCAGGCGCAAAACCCAGGCTTGCAAACCGAGACCGTGCGCAAAATGCTGCTGGGTTTTTCGCGTGATGTGCGGGTGGTGTTGCTGCGCTTGGCCTCGCGCCTGCAAACCTTGCGCTGGTATGCGGCCAGTAAGCAAACCATCGCTCCGGCCATGGCGCACGAGGCTTTGCATGTGTTTGCGCCCCTGGCCAATCGCTTGGGTATTTGGCAAATCAAGTGGGAGATTGAGGATTTAGCATTTCGCTTTTTGGAGCCACAAACTTACCGTGAAATTGCCAAGCTTCTGGATGAAAAACGCGCTGAACGCGAGGTGTACCTGGAGCAGCTGCGCCATAAATTAGAGGCCCAATTGCGGGCGGCAAGCATCAGTGCCAGCGTGCAAGGGCGGCCTAAGCACATCTACAGCATTATCAAAAAAATGCGCGGCAAGCGCCTGAGTTTTGACCAGCTGTTTGATCTTCGGGCCTTGCGTGTGGTGGTTCCCACGGTGAAAGATTGCTACACCACCTTGTCATGGGTGCACCAGCATTTCAAGCCGATCGAGTCGGAGTTTGACGACTACATCGCCCGTCCCAAACCCAATGGCTACCAGTCGTTGCATACCGTGGTGCGCGATGAAAATGGCAAGGCCATTGAAATTCAAATTCGCTCTCAAGCCATGCACGAGCATGCAGAAAACGGAGTGGCTGCGCACTGGGCCTACAAAGAGGCGGGGACCAAGGGCTATGCCGGAGTGAGTGCGACCGGGCAATACGATGCAAAAATTGCTGTCTTGCGCCAGCTGCTGGCCTGGGGCAAGGATTTGTCCGAAGACCCAGCGCACAAAGGGCTGTTTGACGATCGCATCTATGTGCTGACCCCAGATGCAGCGGTGATTGAGTTGCCGGAAGGGGCCACTCCGGTAGATTTTGCCTACAGCGTGCACACGGATTTGGGCCACCGCTGCCGGGGCGCGCGGGTCGATGGCAACATGGTGCCGCTTAATGCAGCACTGAAAAGCGGGCAGACGGTAGAGATCATCACCGTCAAAGAAGGCCGCCCTTCGCGCGATTGGCTCAATTCTGATTTAGGTTATTTGCATAGCAACCGCGCCAAGGCCAAGGTGCGGGCTTGGTTCAATGCCCAGGCCACGCACGAAACGGTGGCACGCGGGCGCGAGTCGGTCGAAAAACTCCTGCAGCGCGAAGGTAAAACAGCACTCAAACTGGACGACTTGGCACTGCAGCTGGGTTTTAAATCGGCCGATGCCTTGTTTGAAGTGGTGGGCAAGGATGAGTATTCACTGCGCAATATTGAAACCTTGCTGCGACCCGCTGAGTCGGCTGCGCCGGACACCGACCCCCAATTGCTGGTGCGCAAACCCCGCACCAACCAAGGGAGCAAAGGAGGGGTGTTGGTGGTGGGGGTGGATTCTTTATTGACCCAGTTGGCCAAATGCTGCCGCCCGGCACCGCCAGATCCGATTGCCGGCTTTGTCACGCGTGGCAAAGGCGTGAGTGTGCACCGCACCGATTGCACTAATTTTCGGCAAATGGCCGCCTGCAACCACGAGCGGGTGATTGATGTGGCATGGGGCGCAAGCAACCCTAGCACTGACAGCAAAGCCGCTGTTTACCCCGTGGATGTGGCCGTGCAAGCCAGCGACCGCCAAGGCCTGTTGCGAGATATCTCTGAGGTCTTTGCCCGGGAGAAAACCAATGTCATTGGTGTGCAAACCCAGTCACTCAAAAATGTGGCGTGGATGACGTTTACCGTCGAAGTCTCGGATGCTGTGCGCTTAGCCAAAGTGCTGGCGTTGGTTGCGGGCGTGCCTGGTGTGCGCTCTGCACGCAGGCGATAAACGCAGGGCAGATCGGCTGTAAACACGGATAAATGAATAAATCGGTATTTTTGAAAAATCATCGAAAAAGTGGTGCTACAATTCGATCTTCGCAACGACAGGCGCGTAGCTCAGTTGGTTAGAGCACCACCTTGACATGGTGGGGGTCGTTGGTTCGAATCCAATCGCGCCTACCAAATTATTAAAAATCCCGCAATAAAAATTGCGGGATTTTTTTTGCCTGTTTTTTATGGATCATCCAGTTCTGCGTTGGGCTATTTTTTGTCAAGTTATTGATAATTTTGGCGATATCGGCGTTTGCTGGCGGCTGGCGGCCGATTTGGCCCAGCGTGGTCATGCCGTATGTTTGCGGGTGGATGATCCGGCTGCCTTGGCCTGGATGGCCCCGCAGGGTGCCAATGGGGTGCAGGTGCTGCCCTACGATGCGCCATGGGACGATGCGCAAGCGCCCAATGTGGTCATTGAGGCCTTTGGCTGTGAGGCTCCGCCTGCGCACTTGCTCGCCTTGGCCCAGCGACCGGTGCCGCTCATTAATTTGGAATATTTAAGCGCTGAAGGCTATGTGGAGCGCTGCCACCGCCTGCCGTCCCCGATTTTGCAAGGCTCGGGGCAGGGCTTGGTGCGCTGGTTTTTTTATCCTGGATTTACGCCAATGACCGGCGGTTTGCTGCGCGAGCCTGATTTGCCGCAGCGCCAGGCGGCGTTTGATCGCCAGCATTGGCGCCAGCAGCAGGGCGTGCGTGCTCAATCTTTGGCGATCTCTTTGTTTTGTTATGAACCGGCGGCCTTGCCGGAATGGTTGCAACAGTGCGCAGCCCAGCCCGATTGGCAGTTGCTGGTGACCCCAGGGCGGGCAACTGCAGCGGTGCAAGAATATTTAGATAAAAACGCTGCTCATCCCTTGATGGATAAGCGCAAGCAGCTCTTATTTTTAAACCCCTGCAGCCAAGCTGAGTTTGATCATTTGCTCTGGGCCTGTGACCTCAATTTGGTGCGGGGTGAAGATTCATTGGTGCGGGCGCTGTGGGCGGGCCAGCCGTTGGTGTGGCACATCTACCCGCAAGAGGATGGTGCCCACCATGCCAAGCTGCAAGCGTTTTTGGATTGGCTGCAAGCCCCGGCCAGTTTGCGGGACTTTCACTGGGCCTGGAATGGCATGGCGGCCCCTGATACCTTGCCGTTGCTTGACCACGCCATGCTGGCGCAGTGGCGCGCTTGCACCGTGGCCGCGCGCCAGCGTTTGCTGGAGCAAAACAGCCTTATTGATCAACTGCAAATGTTTATTGCTGAAAAAAGTTAAAATCCGCAGCTTTTGCTGACCGTGGGTCATGCCTTTGCATGTTTTTACGTCTTTGGCCGGTGCGGTTGCTCTTTCTCTTTATTCCCTTTTTTCCTCTCTAGTTAAATTATGAAAATCGCTCAAGAAATCCGCGCTGGTAACGTCATCATGAACGGCAAGGATCCAATGATTGTTCTGAAAACCGAATACGCCCGTGGTGGCCGTGGCGCGGCAACGGTGCGCATGAAGCTCAAAGCCTTGCTGGGCAACATGGGCACCGAGGTGGTGTTCAAGGCCGACGACAAAATCGACAACGTGGTGCTCGACAAGAAAGAGTGCACCTACTCTTACTTCGCCGATCCTATGTACGTGTGGATGGACGCTGAGTACAACCAGTACGAAGTGGAAGCCGAAAACATGGCCGATGCCCTGAACTACTTGGAAGATGGCATGACCGCTGAAGTCGTGTTCTATGACGGCAAAGCCATTTCGGTCGAGCTGCCCACCATCGTGGTGCGTGAAGTGACTTGGACCGAGCCTGCTGTCAAAGGCGACACCTCGGGCAAAGTGCTCAAGCCCGCCAAAATTGCCACCGGCTTTGAAGTGGCCATCCCCTTGTTTGTGGACCAGGGCGACAAGATTGAAGTGGATACCCGCACCGGCGAATACCGCAAACGCGTGTAATCAGTGTGCTCCGCGCAGCTGGAACGAAAAAAGGCTTCCGCAGGGAAGCCTTTTTTATGTGTGGCCGGGTGGAGGGTGTGTGGGCTTTTGTAATCATTTCGGATAAAATCGCCCGTTTTGCCAACTAGGCCTAAGTGCTTTTGTTGTTCTTGCAAAAAAGATGTTTAAGATTTTTTACTCTAGGAAAAATATTTCATGGCCCTCGAACGTACCCTCTCGATCATCAAACCCGACGCTGTTGCCAAGAACGTGATCGGTCAAATCTACGCTCGTTTTGAAGCTGCTGGCCTGAAGATTGCGGCTGCCAAAATGGCCCACCTGTCGCGTGGCGAAGCCGAGCAGTTCTACGCCGTGCACAAAGAGCGCCCTTTCTTTAAAGATCTGGTGGACTTCATGGTCTCCGGCCCCGTGATGATCCAGGTGCTGGAAGGTGAAGGCGCCATCCTGAAAAACCGTGAACTGATGGGTGCTACCGATCCCAAGAAAGCCGAAGCGGGCACCATCCGTGCTGACTTTGCTGACAGCATCGATGCCAACGCCGTACACGGCTCGGACGCTGCGGAAACTGCCGCTGTGGAAATTGCCTTCTTCTTCCCCGGCATGAACGTTTACGCACGTTAATTTTTTGCGCTAACAGCAAAAAGCCCCATGCGGCCTTGGCGCTGCATGGGGCGTTGCCTTTTGGTGCGCGCACTTGCGCTGGCATGGGCATCATGACCACTACTACCACGACTTCCTTGACCAATCTTTTGAATTTTGATCTCCCAGGCCTGATTGCGTATTGCCAGGAACTGGGGGAAAAACCTTTTCGCGCCACGCAGCTGTTTCGCTGGATTCACCAGCGCGGGGCGACCGACTTTGCCCAGATGACCGATCTGGCCAAGTCGCTGCGCGAAAAGCTCACCGCCCAGGCCCGCATTGAAGGCCTGAAAATCCTCACCCAGCAGGAATCGCGTGACGGCACGATCAAGTGGCTGTTTGATGTGGGCGATGGCAATGCGGTCGAGGCGGTGTTCATTCCTGAGGACGACCGCGGCACGCTGTGCGTTTCTTCCCAGGCCGGGTGCGCGGTGGGCTGCCGTTTTTGCTCCACGGGACACCAGGGCTTTAGCCGGAATCTGACCAGCGGCGAAATCATTGCCCAGCTGTGGTTTGCCGAGCATTTTCTGCGCCAGCACTTACAAACTTCTGAGCGTGTAATCACCAATGTGGTGATGATGGGCATGGGCGAGCCGCTACAAAATTATTCGGCCTTGGTGCCGGCCTTGAAAATCATGCTGGATGACCATGGCTACGGCCTGTCGCGCCGGCGGGTAACCGTATCCACGTCTGGCGTGGTGCCGATGATGGAGCGCCTGGGCCAGGACTGCCCGGTAGCGCTGGCGGTATCGCTGCACGCGCCCAACGATGCGTTGCGTGATTACTTGGTGCCGCTCAATAAAAAGTATCCGCTAGCCGAATTGCTCCAGACCTGCGAGGACTATTTGCAGTTTGCCCCGCGTGACTTTGTCACCTTTGAATATTGCATGCTCGATGGCGTGAACGACCAGCCTGAGCACGCACAACAGCTGATTGACTTGGTACGCCAGTACGGCAACGGCAAGGCCTGGTGCAAGCTCAATTTGATTCCGTTTAACCCCTTTCCCCAGTCGGGGTTGCAACGCTCGAGCAATGCGGCAGTGCAGCGCTTTGCCCAGTTGCTCACGCAGGCGGGCATTGTCACCACCGTGCGCAAGACGCGCGGCGACGATATTGATGCGGCCTGCGGCCAGTTGGCCGGCGACGTAAAAGATCGCACTGGAGCGGCTGACCGGATGGCAAAGCAACGTACTATTCGCATTCACCGCACCCACTAGGGTTTTTTGGTTGTTGAAAGTGAAAGGATCTTCATGTCTGCAGCGTTTGTCCCGTCTCGGTTGCTGCCCTCTGTGTTGGCTATTGCACGTCGATTGCAATGGGGCTTAAGCGTTGGGATACTGGCGGCAGCCATGGCCGGTTGCACTACCACGGGGGCGATGTACGACAGTGCAAGTGCAGTGAGCACGGGAATCGACACCGAGTCCGAGGTTTATCGCCTGGCCAACACCCGATTGCAACTGGGGGCCATGCACTTTCAAGAAGGGCGCAATGAAATCGCTTTGAACGAAGTGATGCGCGCTTTGCAGGTGTACCCGGAGTATGTCGATGCCCATAACCTGCAGGGCTGGATTTACATGGCCGAGCGCGATTACCTCAAGGCCGATGCCAGCTTTGACCGTGCGCTCAGGCTGCGCCCGGGGGACCCCAACACCCGTTACAACCAAGGCTGGTCGCAGTGCCAGCAAAAGAATTTTGATATGGCCCAGCTGCACTTTGATGCAGCCTTGGCTGCCAGCCGCTTTGCCAGCGAAGACCGTGCCCGCACCTTGTTGGCCAAGGTGGTGTGCCTGCGCCAGGCGGGGAGCAAAGAAGATTTGCTGCCGTTGATGGCCCAGGCCTATGAATTGAACCCGGGCAATCCGTCGATCGCGCTGAACTATGCGCAAGTCTTGTTTGACCAAGACAATGCCCAAAAAGCGCGTTTTTATGTGCAGCGGTTGAATAACAGTGAAGGGGTCAGCGCCGCCTCTTTGTGGCTGGGGATCAAGGTTGAGCGCAAGCTGGGCGACAGCGTGGCTGTGCGCCAATTGGCAGGCCAGCTGGTGCAGCGCTTCCCCACTTCGCCAGAGCGTGAGAAGTTTGAGCAAGGGACGTTTGATGAGTGATTCGATGTCAGCGGCGACAGAAACAACGTTGCCACAGGAGGTGGCACCTGCCGCAGCGGTATCTGCCGGTGCCTTGCTGCGCCAAGCGCGTCAAGCCCAGGGGGTGGCGCTGGGGGATTTGGCGGCGACGTTAAAAGTGCCGGTCGAAAAACTCCAAGCCCTCGAAGATGAAGACTGGCAGCGCTTGCCCGATGTGGTCTTTTTGCGTGCTTTGGCGCAAACCATCTGCCGCACTTTGCACCTAGAGGCTGCGCCGGTTCTGGCATTGTTGCCGCAGCAAAAAGTGACGGCCCTGGCACCGCAGGGCGGGCTCAACGCCCCCATGCGCGAGCGTGGCGTGCCATCGATTCTGGCTACCAAAACCCAACACTCCCCTTGGCCTTGGGTGGTGTTGTTGCTGATTGTCCTGGGCGGGGGCGGCTACCTTGGGGTGCAGTGGATGGCGCCAGAGTGGGTGCGTGGCGTGTCCACCACGGTGCCTGCCCCGTCCGACCCGGTAGGCGACAGCCCCTTGTTCTCCCCTGCCGGGCCCGAAGAAGGCGATGGGGCCCAGGCCGGCGAAGTCCCTACGGTTCAAGCTGCGGCTTTGATGCAGCCTGCCTTGCAGGAGGAAGAGGTCGCTCAGCCTGGCTTTGCAGCCCCGGCCCCGGCCCCAGTTGCTCAGGCTGAGCCAGCAGCAGCACCAGCGGCACCAGCAGCGGCCAGCGTGAGTCCTGTGCTGCGCATTACCGCCAAGGGGGCCACCTGGGTGCAGGTGTTGGATGCCCAGCAGCGCCTGCTGATTGAGAAAATTTTGCAAGACGGCGAGGTGTTCTCCACCTCTGCCCCCAAGCCGCTGACGGTGGCGGTGGGCAAGGCCGATCTGGCGACGGTGGAAGTCAATGGTGCCCCGTTTGATCTGCAGGCTGTGGCCCGCAGCAACGTGGCCCGCTTTGAGGTGAAGTAACAAGTGTCTGTTGAATGTTTGGCCGCCAGCCCCATTGCGCTGGCCGCACCCCTGCCTCGGCGCAGCCGCCAGGCCCGCGTGGTGTGGGGCAGTCATGTGGTGACGGTGGGCGGCGATGCCCCCGTGCGCCTGCAGTCCATGACCAATACCGACACCGTGGAAGCGGTGGAAACCGCCATCCAGGTGCGCGATCTGGCTCAGGCCGGCTCAGAGCTGGTGCGCATTACCGTCAATACCCCAGAGGCCGCCCAGGCCGTGCCCTACATCCGCGAGCAGCTCGACCGCATGGGCTGCAATGTGCCGCTGGTGGGCGATTTTCACTACAACGGCCACCGGCTGCTGACCGACTTTCCGGACTGCGCCCAGGCGCTGTCCAAGTACCGCATCAACCCCGGTAACGTGGGCAAGGGCGACAAAAAGGACAAGCAGTTTGCCCAGATGATCGAGATCGCCGCCCGCCACGACAAAGCGGTGCGCATCGGCGTGAACTGGGGCAGCCTGGACCAAGAGCTGCTCGCGCAATTGATGGATGTGAACGCCCAGCGCCCCCAGCCCTGGGATGCGCGGCAGGTGATGTACGAGGCGCTGATCACCTCGGCCATTGACTCGGCACGCCGCGCGCAAGCGCTTGGGCTGAACGGCGACAACATCTTGCTGTCCTGCAAAGTCAGTGGCGTGCAGGATTTGATCGCCGTGTACCGCGAGCTGGCACGGCGCTGCGACTACGCCCTGCACCTGGGCCTGACCGAGGCTGGCATGGGCACACGCGGCACGGTGTCGTCCAGCGTGGCCTTAGGCATCCTGCTGCAAGAGGGCATTGGCGACACGATTCGCGTCTCGCTCACGCCTCAGCCGGGCGAAGCACGCACGCAAGAGGTGGTGGTAGCGGCCGAAATCGTGCAGGCACTGGGCATGCGCTCGTTTGTGCCCAGCGTCACCGCCTGCCCCGGCTGTGGGCGCACCACCAGCACTGTTTTTCAAGAGCTGGCCAAAGAGATTGATGACTTCCTGCGGGCGCAAATGCCCGTGTGGCGCAAGCAATATCCAGGCGTGGAAAGCATGAAAGTGGCCGTCATGGGCTGCATCGTCAATGGCCCCGGCGAGAGCAAGCACGCCGATATCGGCATCAGCCTGCCTGGCACCGGCGAAGCGCCCACGGCCCCGGTGTACATCGACGGCGAAAAAGCCCTGACGCTGCGCGGTGAGCACATTGCGCAAGAGTTTCAGCGCATCGTGCTGGATTACGTCCAGCAGCGGTACGGAAAAAATTAATAGCTGTTTGCGCTTTTTTATAAACAGTTTCAGGTAAAAATTGCCCTGAAACTCTTATCAATAAAGCGGTAGAAGCTCTTTTTAAAAATCTAAAACAAGATGACAAAACCCGAAAAGTTAAGCGCCGTCAAAGGCATGAACGACATCCTGCCCGGCCAGTCCGAGCGCTGGCAGTGGCTCGAAGCGCAGGTGCGCGACTTGATGGACGGCTATGCCTACCGCAATGTGCGCACGCCCATCGTGGAGCACACCCAGCTGTTTGTGCGCGGTATCGGTGAAGTGACCGACATTGTTGAAAAAGAGATGTACTCGTTCGAAGACAAGTTGAACGGCGAGCGCCTGACCTTGCGCCCCGAAGGCACCGCCAGCCTGGTGCGCGCCACGGTCGAGCACAACCTGCTCTACGACGGCGGCAAGCGCATGTGGTACATCGGCCCCATGTTTCGCCACGAGCGGCCCCAGCGCGGCCGCTACCGCCAGTTCCACCAGATCGGTGCCGAGGCCCTGGGCTTTGCCGGGCCGGATGTCGATGCCGAATTGATCTTGCTGGCTGTGGCCCTGTGGAAGCGCCTGGGCCTGTCGCAATGGCGCTTAGAAATCAACAGCCTGGGCCAGCCCGCAGAGCGCCAGGCGCACCGCACCGCGCTGATTGCGTACCTGGAGCAGCACCAAGATGTGCTGGACGAGGAAGCCAAGCGGCGCATGTACAGCAACCCCTTGCGCGTGCTGGACACCAAAAACCCCGCCATGCAAGCCATGGTGAACGCTGCGCCCAAGCTGATTGACTACCTGGGCGAAGCGTCCCTGGCGCACCTGCGCGGCGTGCAAGCCATCCTGGATGCCAACGGCGTGCCCTGGACGCTCAACCCCCGCCTGGTGCGCGGCCTGGATTACTACAACCTCACGGTGTTTGAATTTGTCACCGACCTGCTCGGTGCCCAAGGCACCATCTGCGCCGGCGGGCGCTACGACTACCTGATCGAGCAAATTGGCGGCAAGCCGGCCCCGGCCGTGGGCTGGGCGCTGGGCGTGGAGCGCGTGCTGGAGCTGGTCAAAGAGCTGGGCACCGACATCCCCACGCCCCAGCCCGATGCCTATGCCATCGTTCCCGATGCGGGGGCCATGCCCCAGGTGCTCACCACCCTGACGGCGCTGCGCGAAGCCGGGGTGCGCGTGCAAATGCACGCCGCCACCGAGCAAGGCATGGGCAGCATGAAGTCGCAATTTAAAAAAGCCGATGCCAGTGGGGCCCACTTTGCCCTGATTTTTGGCGGCGACGAGCTGGCGCGGGGCGAGGTCACCGTCAAAGCCCTGCGCGATGGCCAAGGGGCGCAAACCACCCAGCCGCTGGCCGCTGCCGCAGACTGGGCGCACCACCTACAATCACGGGCTTAAATTTTTGGCGAAGGCACAGCACGATGGCAACGCATTTGGACTTAGAAGAACAGGAACAGCTTGACCAGCTCAAGCATTTTTGGAACCAGTGGGGCACCCCGATCACCAGTGTTTTGGTCGTGGTACTGGGCAGTTTTGCCGCTTGGAACGGCTGGCAGCTGTGGCAACAACGCCAGGCAGAGCAAGCCGCCGCCTTGGCCGATGCGGTGACTGTTGCCATTGAAAGCCAAGACCAAGGCCGCGTGGCCCTGGCCTTTGAAGCCCTGAAAAATGAATACGGCAGCACCGTGCAAGCCAGCCAAGCGGCGCTGCAGGTGGCCAAATCGGCCGAAGCAGCCCACAAATCTGATACCGCCAAAGCCGCTTTGCAGTGGGCCGCTGACCACGCTGAAGACCCCGGCTACCAAGCAGCGGCCAAATTGCGCCTGGCGGCCCTGCACGTCGAGGCCAAAGACTACGATGCCGCCGCTGCTGTGCTGCAAGGCGCTATCGCCCCTGAATTCAACGCCCTGGTGCAAGATCGCCTGGGCGATGTGCTGCAGCTGCAAGGCAAAACGCAAGAGGCCATTGCCGCCTACCAGCAAGCGTGGCAGCAGCTCGATCCCCGTTTGGAATACCGCGCCCTGGTGGGCTTCAAACTCAACGCCTTGGGCGTGGCAACTACAACACCGCAGGCTTCGTAATGACAACATCTCCTCTTCCCCGCTGGGCGCAGCGCAGCGCTTTGGTTTTGGCCCTTGCTTTTGGGGTGGCCGCTTGCGGCTCCAAAACACCGAAACCTGCTGATTTGGGCCCCAACATCCCCCTGCTGCCCGTGCGCCAGGCCTGGCACAGCAGCATTCCCAGTTTGAAAAATGCCAGCATCGCCCCCCAAGTGGTGGGCCAAAGCCTGGTGCTGGCTGCGGCCGATGGCACCGTGGTGAGCCTGGACGGAGCCACGGGCCGTGAACAATGGCGCGGCCAGGTCGGCAAAGCCTTGCTGACCGGCGTGGGCAGCGATGGCACCCAGGCCGCGGTGGTCACCGTGGCCAATGAATTGGTGCTGCTGGACCAAGGCCGCACGCAATGGAGCAAACCGCTCAATGCGGCCGCCTACACCGCACCGCTGGTGGCCGGTGGCCGGGTGTTTGTGCTCACCGCCGACCGCCATTTGAGCGCCTACGATGCCCAAGACGGTGCCCACTTGTGGACGCTGCAGCGCGATGGCGAACCCCTGGTGCTGCGCCAGCAGGGCGTGTTGGTCGCCCATGGCAATACCTTGTTGGCGGGCCTGTCGGGCCGCCTGGTGGCAATCGATCCGGACAACGGTGCCGTGCTGTGGGAAGCGCCCTTGGCTGCGCCCCGGGGCACCAATGATGTGGAGCGCCTGGTCGATTTGGTTGGCCCCTCCACCCGCAACAACGATGTGGTCTGTGCCCGCGCCTACCAAGCCAGCGTAGGCTGCGTTGATGTCGGCCAAGCCCGGCTGATGTGGACGGCGAAAGCCACCGGCGCGGTTGGCATTGCCAGCAATGCCGAGCAGGTCTTTGGCAGCGAAAGCAATGGCACCGTACAGGCCTGGAGCCGCCGCGATGGCAGCAAACAATGGAGCACGCAGCGCTTGCAGCTGCGGCAATTGACCGCTCCTTTGGCCTTAGGTCGTTCTGTGGTGGTCGGTGATAGCTCTGGTTTAGTGCATATGCTCTCTAAAGACGATGGCACCCCGCTCAACCGTTTGACCACCGACAGCAGCGGCATTGCCGCCACCCCCGTGGTGGTGGCCGATACCCTGGTGGTGCTGACCCGCAATGGCGGGGTGTACGGCTTCCGCCCTGATTAAAAAGTTAAGAATTCACATGAAACCCGTGATTGCCCTGGTAGGGCGGCCCAATGTGGGCAAATCCACCTTGTTTAATCGCCTGACCAAGTCGCGCGATGCCATCGTTTCGGACTACGCCGGACTGACGCGCGACCGCCACTATGGCCAAGGCCGCCAGGGCAAGCGCGAATACATCGTGATTGATACGGGTGGCTTTGAGCCCGATGCTTCGCAAGGCATTTTTCGGGAGATGGCCAAGCAAACCCGCCAAGCCGTTACCGAGGCCGATGTGGTGGTCTTTGTCGTCGATGCCCGCGATGGTTTGTCGGCCCAGGACCACGAAATTGCTAACTACCTGCGTCGCTTGAGCAAACCGTGCTTGCTGGTGGCCAACAAAGCCGAAGGCATGCAGGCCGGTGCGCAACTGTCCGAGTTTTATGAGCTGGGGCTGGGGGAGGTCTATCCGGTCTCCGCCGCCCATGGCCAAGGGGTGCGTGATCTGGTCGATTTGGCCTTGGCCCCTTTGCAACTGCCCGATGAAGAGGATTTGCCCGAGCTGGCAGAGGGCGAGGTGGCCCCGATCAAACTGGCCCTGGCCGGTCGCCCCAATGCCGGTAAATCCACCCTCATCAACACCTGGCTGGGCGAAGAGCGTTTGGTCGCTTTTGACTTGCCGGGCACGACGCGCGATGCCATCAGCGTGCCCTTTGAGCGCAATGGGCAAAAGTTTGAACTGATTGACACGGCAGGGCTGCGGCGCAAAGGCAAGGTGTTTCAGGCGATTGAGAAGTTCTCCGTCGTCAAAACCCTGCAAGCCATTGAATCGGCCAACGTTGTGTTGCTGCTGATTGATGCCACCGAAGGGGTGACCGACCAAGATGCGCATATCGCCGGCTACATCCTGGAAAGTGGCCGCGCCGTGGTGTTGGCTGTGAACAAATGGGATGCGCTTGATGAGTATCAGCGCGAGCTGGTGCAGCGCTCCATCGAAACGCGCCTGGGCTTCTTAAAGTTTGCCAATCTGCACTTTATTTCTGCGATCAAACGCCAAGGTCTGGCACCGCTGTGGGCCTCCATTGCGCAGGCGCACAAGGCGGCGACCTGCAAAATGTCCACCCCGGTGCTCACCCGCGTGCTGCTGGAGTCGCTGCAATTCCAAACCCCGAAAAAAGTTGGCGCCTACCGCCCGAAAATGCGCTACGCCCACCAAGGGGGGATGAACCCGCCCATCATCGTGATCCATGGCAATTCGCTCAATCTGGTTACCGATGCGTACAAGCGCTTTTTGGAAGGGCGCTTTCGCAAGGAATTCAATTTGGTGGGGACACCCTTGCGCGTTGAATTTAAAACGGCAGACAACCCCTATGCTGAGAAGAACAAGAAATAAAATCCCCTTCGCAGTAAAGAAACTCACTTGCCTTAGCGCATAAGTCTTTCTTTGCTGTGGTAAGGTGTCGGTTTACAACAACAACCCCTAACACGGAGTTATATCGTGAGCAATAAAGGCCAACTTTTGCAGGATCCGTTTTTAAATGCCCTGCGCCGTGAGCATGTCCCAGTTTCGATTTACTTGGTCAATGGCATTAAATTGCAAGGCCAAATTGAGTCGTTTGACCAATATGTCGTGCTGTTGCGTAACACCGTAACGCAAATGGTTTACAAACATGCCATCTCAACCATCGTTCCCGGTCGCCCGGTGAATTTCAGCGTGACTGAAGCTGACGACAGCGCGGCCGCTTGAGACCATTAATCTGGGGTGCGTGGGTGCCTGAACTCGCGCAGGCTAGCGCTATATGACCGCATCCTTATCATCTTCCTCTCTGTCTGCATCCACCCCAGTTATTTTGGTTGGGGTGGATTTGGGTTTTTCACATTTTGATGGCGAGCTGCAAGAACTGGGCTTGCTGGCCGAGACGGCGGGTATGCAGCCGGTGGCCGATTTGGTGTGCAAGCGCAAAGCACCTGATCCGGCCTTGTTCATTGGCAGCGGCAAGGCCGAAGAGCTCAAACTCTTGGTCGATATGCACCAGGCCAAGGAGGTGCTGTTTGACCAGGCCTTAAGCCCTGCGCAACAGCGCAATTTAGAGCGCTTTTTGCAGTGCCCGGTCAATGACCGCACGATGTTGATTCTGGAGATTTTTGCCCAGCGTGCCCGCAGCCACGAGGGTAAGTTGCAGGTCGAATTGGCGCGGTTGCAGTATTTGAGCACCCGACTGGTGCGCCGCTGGAGCCACTTGGAGCGCCAGCAAGGCGGTATCGGCCAGCGCGGAGGCCCGGGCGAGACACAGATCGAATTGGATAAGCGCATGATTGGCGAAGCCATCAAGCGCACCAAGGAGAAACTGCAAAAGGTGAAAAAACAGCGCGGTACCCAGCGCCGTCAACGCCAGCGCCATGGGGTGTTTACGGTCTCTTTGGTCGGTTACACCAATGCGGGTAAATCCACGCTATTCAATACCCTGGTCAAAGCCCAGGCTTATGCTGCCGACCAGTTGTTTGCCACGTTGGATACCACCACACGGCAGATGTATCTGGAAGGGGCGCAAACCTCGGTGTCGCTCTCGGACACGGTGGGCTTTATCCGTGCCTTACCGCACGGGCTGATTGATGCGTTTCAAGCAACGCTGCAAGAGGCCATTGATGCTGATTTGCTGTTGCATGTCGTCGATGCGGCCAATCCCAATTACCGTGAGCAAATTGGCCAAGTGCAGCAAGTGCTGGCCGAAATTGGTGCCAGTGCCATTCCCCAAGTGTTGGTGTTCAATAAATTGGATGCCATAGAGCCTGCGCAGCGCCCCTTGCGGTTGCAAGACCACTACGAAGTCGATGGCCAAATGCTGCCCCGTATTTTTGTCAGTGCTGCAGCCAACCAGGGCTTGGATGCGCTGCGTGAGCTGTTGACCCAGCGGGTATTGCAGGCACCAACCGCAGCTGCTCGGGAATTTTCGGATCTTCCCCCTATCTGTTCTGTTGAGCCTGATAAGGGCGAAAGCTTGTTTTGATCACGGTGGAAACACCGCCTTCTTTTCATTGAGATTTTGCGCATGAATGTTCCTCATCGCCTTCCTCGCTGGGTACTTGCACTTCCTGGTTTGCGCGGCATGTTCAATTTAAATGACCCGCGTTGGGGTCGGGGTGAGGAGGGGGGCGAACAGCGCCCGGCCGATTCGGATGATCGGCCAACGCCTCCGCCCCCTCCACCCCCACCGCGGGGGCGTGGTCCCCAGGGCTCTGGTGGCGGGCAACCCCCGGACTTGGATGAGCTGTGGCGCGATTTAAACCGCAAGCTGTCGGGCTTGATGGGCAATAAAGGCGGGGGCGGACGTGGCGACGGTCTGCGTCCGGACAATACGCCGCCGGACATGAAAGGCACCGGCATTGGCATCGGTTTGATCAGCGGTTTGGCGGCTTTGATTTGGCTGGGTACAGGCTTTTTCATTGTGCAAGAGGGCCAGCAAGCCGTGGTCACCCAGTTTGGTCGCTACCACTCCACTGTGGGGGCGGGTATCAACTGGCGCATACCGTATCCGGTGCAAAGCCATGAGTTGGTGTTTGTCACTCAAATTCGCTCGGTGGATATTGGCCGCGATATCGTGATTAAAAGCACCGGTCTGCGCGAATCGGCCATGCTGACCGAAGACGAAAACATTGTCGAAATCAAGTTTGCCGTGCAATACCGCTTAAGCGATGCCCGTGCCTGGCTGTTTGAAAGCAAGAACCCCGATATCGCGGTGGTGCAAGCAGCTGAATCGGCCGTGCGCGAAGTGGTGGGCAAGATGCGGATGGATTCGGCTTTGGCCGAAGAGCGCGATCAAATTGCTCCTCGGGTGCGTGAACTGATGCAAACCATTCTGGACCGCTACGCCGTGGGCGTGGAAATCGTCGGGATTAACTTGCAGCAAGGCGGTGTGCGCCCGCCGGAGCAGGTGCAAGCCGCGTTTGATGATGTGCTCAAAGCGGGCCAAGAGCGCGAACGGGCTAAAAATGAGGCCGAAGCCTACGCCAACGATGTGATTCCTCGGGCCAAAGGTACAGCGGCCCGTTTGGCACAAGAGGCCGAAGGGTACAAAGCCCGCATCGTGGCCCAGGCCGAAGGTGATGCCCAGCGCTTTAGCTATTTGCTGACCGAATACAAAAAAGCACCGCAAGTCACGCGTGAGCGCCTCTATACCGAAGCGCTGGAAGAGGTTTACAGCAATGTGACCAAGGTATTGGTCGATTCGCGCCAAGGCTTGCTGTATTTGCCATTGGACAAAGTCATGCAAAACGCTGGGGTCAATCCGCGTGCCGCTGCCGAGGCCGCCAGCCGCGCGCCAGCCCCTTCCGGCAATGCTGCGGCGCTGGAGCCCAATCCCCCCGCCAGCAGTACCCGCGCTCGCGATGCCGACCGTTCGCGTGCCCGTTAATCGCGTTAAACGCTTAGGAGTTAAAGAGTGAATCGATTGGCTTTTTTCGCTACCTCGGCCCTGGTTGCGCTGGCGCTGGCCAGCTCCATGCTGTTTGTTGTCGATCAGCGGCAATTTGGCGTGGTCTATGCCTTGGGGCAAATTAAAACCGTCATTACTGAGCCGGGTTTGAACTGGAAGCTGCCGCCGCCGTTTCAAAACGTCAGTTACATTGACAAGCGCTTGCTAACCCTGGAGAGCACGGACACCGAGCCCATGCTCACGGCGGAAAAGCAGCGCGTAGTGATTGACTGGTATGTGCGTTGGCGCATTACCGATCCGTCGGAATACATCCGCAACGTCGGCCTCGATGAAAACGCCGGCACCCTGCAGCTCAATCGTGTGGTGCGCAACGCCTTCCAAGAAGAAATCAACCGGCGCACCGTGCGCGAGCTGTTGTCTTCCAAGCGCGAAACCTTGATGGCCGATGTCAAGAAAGAAGTGGTTGAAGCCATTCGCCGGGGCAAGCCCTGGGGCATGGATGTGGTGGACGTGCGCATTACGCGCGTCGATTACGCCGAGACCATTACCGAATCGGTTTATCGCCGCATGGAAGCCGAGCGCAAGCGCGTGGCCAACGAGTTGCGCTCCACCGGCGCAGCCGAGGGCGAAAAAATTCGTGCCGATGCCGATCGCCAGCGTGAAGTGACTGTGGCCAATGCCTACCGGGATGCGCAAAAGGTCAAAGGCTTGGGCGATGCGGAGGCCGCACGGCTGTATGCCGAGGCCTTTGGGCAAGATGCGCAATTTGCCAAGTTTTATCGCAGCTTAGAGGCTTATAAGGCCAGTTTTGCCAATAAGAGCGATGTTTTGGTCATCGATCCTGCCAGCACCGAATTCTTCAAGCCCTACCGCCAAGGTGGCAGCGCTTCGGCAGCCAACTAAGAACGTGTTCCTGATCTCGAATGAAGGTGTGGGGGATGCGGTTCGGGATGGGTTGCGAGGCGCAAACCACAGCAATAGCTTGGCTATTGCGAGGATTTGCAACGACGCAGACTGCCCGAAGCCGCGCCCGCACACCCATGAGGAGATCGTGAACACGTTCTAAGGCCCAGGCACCGCCGGTGGGTGCCGCCCTTGCAGAGCCGCCCTTGTCACGGCTTCTGTCGATATCGCAGTGCAGGCCCAGTCCTTTTCCAAGGGGCGGGCCTGTGACCCGATAGAATCACGTTTTTAACAGCTCCCCCTTTTTTCTTTCTCCTTCATGTCAGCCTGGCTCTTGCCGGATCACATTGCCGACGTCTTGCCCTCTGAGGCGCGGCATATCGAGGAATTGCGCCGTGGTCTTTTGGATACGGCCCGCAGCTACGGGTATGAATTGATCATGCCGCCGATGCTCGAATACCTCGACTCCCTGCTTACCGGCGCAGGGGAAGCGCTCAATCTGCAAACGTTCAAACTGGTCGATCAACTCTCGGGCCGCACCCTGGGGCTGCGGGCCGATACGACCCAGCAAGCCGCCCGCATTGATGCGCACTTGCTCAACCGTCCCGGCATTGCCCGCTTGTGCTATTGCGGGCCGGTGCTGCACACCCAGCCTGACCGCCCCCGCGCCACGCGCGAGCCGCTGCAGTTTGGGGCTGAAATTTACGGCCATGCCGGCATGGAGGCCGATGTCGAGGCCCTGGCCCTGGCCCTGGACTGCCTGCGCGGCGCGGGGGTGAAAGACTTCAGCGTGGATTTGGCCGATGTGCGCATCGTGCGCCATCTGTGCGCTGGCGTGATGGTGGATGCCGCCGTGTTGCAGCGGGTGCATGCCGCTTTGGCTGCCAAAGATGCCACCGAGCTGGCCCAGCTGACCAAAAACTTTCCTGCGCCTGCCCGCGAAGGGTTGCTCGCAATTTTGCAGCTGTACGGGGACGAAAAGGTTTTAAAAGAAGCAGAAAAAGCCTTGAAAGCTACACCTGCCGTGCGGCAAGTGCTGCAAAATTTGCAATATCTGGCCGAGCAATTTACCGGGGTGAATTTCACCTTCGATTTGGCCGACTTGCGCGGGTACGCCTACTACAGCGGCACGCGCTTTGCCGCTTACGTGCCCCAGGCCAGCGATGCGCTGGTGCGTGGTGGGCGCTACGACGAAGTGGGGGCCGTGTTTGGCCGCAACCGCCCAGCGGCCGGCTTTAGTTTGGATATCAAGCAGCTGGTTGCCGTTGTGCCTGCGCGCCCGCTCAAAGCCGCCATCCGCGCGCCCTGGGCGCACGATGCTGCGCTGCATGCGCTGATTGCCCAATTGCGCCAAGCGGGCGAAACCGTGGTCTGCACCCTGCCGGGGCAGGATGACCGGGTGGATGAATTTCGCTGCAACCGAAAACTGGCCCAAGTCGATGGCCAGTGGACGGTGCAAGCCCTTTAAACAGTTTTCCTTCTTTTATGGATGTGAACGTGATGAACGCAAACAAAGCTCGTAACGTGGTGGTCGTTGGCACTCAATGGGGTGACGAAGGCAAAGGCAAATTGGTCGATTGGCTGACCGAAAGTGCCCAAGGGGTGGTCCGCTTCCAAGGCGGGCACAACGCTGGCCACACCTTGGTGATCAATGGCCAAAAAACCGCCTTGCACCTGATTCCCAGCGGCATCATGCGCCCGGGGGTGAAGTGCTTTATTGGCAATGGGGTGGTGTTGTCGGTGGGCAAGTTGTTTGAAGAAATTGCCGGCCTGGAAAAGGCGGGCGTGCAGGTGCGCAATCGTTTGCGCATTTCGGAAGCGTGCCCGCTGATTTTGCCGGTTCACCAAGCGCTGGATGTGGCCCGCGAAGCCGCCCGCGAGCAAGGCGGCCAGCAAAAAATCGGCACCACTGGCAAAGGCATTGGCCCGACTTACGAAGACAAAATTGCCCGCCGCGCCCTGCGCGTGCAGGATTTGAAGCACCCTGAGCGCTTTGCCGCCAAGCTGCGCGATTTGCTGGCGCTGCACAACCATGTGTTGGTCGAGGTGCTGGGCAGCCGCACGTTTGAATTTCCTGAAGCGCTCAAACCCTACATCGTCAATGGCGAAGTGCAGTTTGACGCGGTGTACAACGAAGCCATGGAGCAAGCCCAAGCGCTCAAACCCATGATTGCCGACGTTTCGCGCGAGCTGCATGAAACCTACAACGCGGGTGGCAACCTGCTGTTTGAAGGGGCCCAGGGCACACTGTTGGACGTGGACCACGGCACTTACCCCTACGTTACCTCCAGCAACTGCGTAGCCGGCAATGCCTCGGCCGGTGCGGGTGTGGGGCCGGGCATGCTGCATTACGTGCTGGGCATTACCAAGGCGTATTGCACCCGCGTGGGCAGCGGCCCCTTTCCGACCGAGTTAGATTGGGAAAAAGAGGGCACCCCTGGCTACCACATGAGCACCATCGGTGCCGAAAAAGGCGTGACCACGGGCCGCGCACGGCGCTGTGGCTGGTTTGATGCGGCGCTGCTCAAGCGCTCGGCGCAGATCAATGGCTTGTCGGGCCTGTGCATTACCAAGCTGGATGTGCTCGATGGCCTGACCGAGCTGCAACTGTGCGTCGGGTATGAATTGGACGGCGAGACCATCGACATCCTGCCCCTGGGCGCGGACGATATCGAGCGCTGCAAGCCCATTTATGAAACCATGCCTGGCTGGACGGATACCACCGTGGGCGTGACCGATTACGCCCAGCTGCCCGCCAATGCGCGCCGCTATCTGGACCGTATTCAGGAAGTGACCGGTGTGCCGATTGCGATGGTCTCCACCAGCCCGGACCGCGATCACACCATCTTGCTTCATAACCCCTATAGCGCCGTTTAAGGCCATAAAGGATGTTTCCTATGCTGACGGAAGACGGCAAACACTTGTACGTAAGTTACGACGATTACCACGGTTTGATTGAAAAGCTGGCACTGCAAATTCACAAATCCGGTTGGCAATTCGACACCATTTTGTGTCTGGCCCGTGGGGGCCTGCGCCCAGGCGATATCCTGAGCCGCATTTTTGACAAACCGCTGGCCATCATGTCCACCAGCTCGTACCGGGCCGAGGCGGGCACTTTGCGCGGCCACCTCGATATTGGCCGCTTTATTGCCACGCCCAAGGGCGAGATTGCCGGGCGCGTGCTGCTGGTTGATGACTTGGCCGATTCGGGCGTGACGCTGACCGCTGTGGTCAAGCGCCTGCAAGAGAGCTACCCACCGATCACCGAGCTGCGCACGGCGGTGCTCTGGACGAAGGGCATTTCCACCTTCCGCGCCGATTACTCGGTCGAGGATTTGCCCACCAACCCCTGGATTCACCAGCCCTTTGAAGGCTATGACAGTCTTACGCCAGACAAGCTGCTGAAAAAATGGCAGCTCTAAAATACTGACCGCTTCGATCACAGAGCGCCGCTTGCGGCGCTTTGGTGTTTCTTTTTTTGACACCTTTTTTCTTCCTTCCCCCATGAGCCAACCTGCTTTTACCGTTGCCGATATTCGGAAGACGTTTCTGGACTTCTTTGCTTCCAAGGGCCACACCATCGTCGAGTCCAGCCCCCTGGTCCCCGGCAACGATCCCACGCTGATGTTCACCAACAGCGGCATGGTGCAGTTCAAGGACGTGTTTTTGGGCACCGACAAGCGCTCGTACCAGCGCGCCACGTCGGTGCAGGCCTGCCTGCGGGCCGGCGGCAAGCACAACGACCTGGAAAACGTCGGTTACACCGCCCGCCACCACACCTTTTTTGAAATGCTGGGCAACTGGAGCTTTGGCGACTACTTCAAGCGCGAAAGCCTGAAGTGGGCCTGGGAGCTGCTCACCGAAGTGTATAAATTGCCCGCCGACAAGCTGCTGGCCACCGTGTACGCCGAGGACGACGAGGCCTACGACATCTGGACGAAAGAAATCGGCCTGCCGCCCGAGCGCGTGATTCGCATCGGCGACAACAAGGGCGGGCGCTACAAGAGCGACAACTTCTGGATGATGGCCGACACCGGCCCCTGCGGCCCGTGCAGCGAAATCTTCTACGACCACGGGGCGCACATCCCTGGCGGCCCTCCGGGCAGCCCCGATGAAGATGGCGACCGCTTCATCGAAATCTGGAACAACGTGTTCATGCAGTTCGAGATGCACGAAGACGGCAGCGTCACCCCGCTGCCCGCGCCTTGTGTGGACACCGGCATGGGGCTGGAGCGCCTGGCCGCCATCTTGCAGCACGTGCACAGCAACTACGAAATCGACCTGTTCGATGCGCTCATCAAGGCCGCAGCACGCGAAACCGGCTGTGCCGATCTGGCCAACCCATCGCTCAAAGTGATTGCCGACCACATCCGCGCCACCAGCTTTTTGATTGTCGATGGCGTGATTCCCAGCAACGAAGGCCGGGGCTATGTGCAACGCCGCATCGTGCGCCGCGCTATTCGCCACGGCTACAAGCTGGGCCAGAAAACGCCGTTTTTCCACAAGCTGGTGCAAGATTTGGTGCAGCAAATGGGCGCGGCCTACCCCAAGCTGGCCGCACAAGAAGCCCGCATTACCGAGGTGCTGCGAGTCGAGGAAGAGCGCTTTTTCGAGACCCTGGCCCACGGCATGGAAATTTTGGACAGCGCCCTGGCCGGTGGCCAGCAGCAGTTGCCTGGCGAGGTGGCCTTCAAGCTGCACGACACCTACGGCTTCCCGCTGGATTTGACCAACGATGTCTGCCGCGAGCGCGGCCTGAGCGTGGATGAAGCTGGCTTTAACGCCGCCATGCAGCACCAAAAAGAAACGGCCCGCGCCGCCGGCAAGTTCAAGATGGACAAACTGCTGGACTACCAGGGCGCTGCCAACGCGTTTACCGGTTACACGCAGCTGGCCGAATCAACAAAAATCGTAGCTCTTTACGCAGAAGGTACGCCAGTTTCTGTATTGAATGCTGGTGAAAGTGGCGTAATCGTGCTGGAAAGCACTCCCTTTTATGCCGAAAGCGGCGGCCAAGTGGGCGACCAGGGCGTGATCAGCGCTGGCAGCAGCCGTTTTGTCGTGCAAGACACGCAAAAAATCAAAGCCGATGTGTTTGGCCACCACGGCGTGCTGGCCGAGGGCAGCCTGAAAGTGGGCGATGCCGTGCAAGCCCAGGTCGATACCGATCTGCGCGCGGCCACCATGCGCAACCACTCCGTCACCCACCTCATGCACCATGCGCTGCACACCGTGCTGGGCGAGCATGTGCAGCAAAAAGGCAGCTTGGTGAATGCTGAGCGCACGCGCTTTGACTTCACGCACAACGCCCCGGTCACGCCTGCGCAAATTGCGCAGATTGAAGCGCTGGTGAACGCTGAAATTTTGGCCAACACCGCCACCGATGCCCGCGTGATGGACATCGAGGCGGCCAAAGCCACTGGCGCGATGATGCTGTTTGGCGAGAAATACGGCGAAACCGTGCGCGTGCTGGACATTGGCACCAGCCGCGAGCTGTGCGGCGGCACCCACGTGCAGCGCACGGGGGATATCGGCCTGTTCAAAATCGTGGCCGAAAGCGGCGTGGCCGCTGGCGTGCGCCGCGTCGAAGCCGTCACTGGCCTGAACGCGCTGACCTACCTGCAAGGCTTGGAGGCCACCGTCGATGCGGCGGCCAGCACCCTGAAAGCACCCACGGCCGAGCTGACCACCCGCATCGTCAGCACGCTGGAGCAGATCAAAACCCTGGAAAAAGAAGTGGCCCAGCTCAAAGGCAAGCTCGCCTCCAACCAGGGCGATGAACTGCTGGGGCAGGCCGTGGAAGTGCAGGGCGTGAAAATCCTTGCTGCGCAACTGGAAGGGGCCGATGCCAAAACCCTGCGCGATACCCTGGACAAACTCAAAGACAAGCTCAAAAGCGCCGCCATCGTGCTGGCCGCCGTCGATGGCGACAAAGTGCAGCTGGCCGCTGGTGTCACGCCCGACACCCTGGGTAAGGTCAAGGCTGGCGAGCTGGTGAATTTTGTTGCCCAACAAGTTGGCGGCAAAGGCGGCGGCAAGCCCGACATGGCCATGGCCGGCGGCACCCAACCGGCCGCACTGCCCCAAGCGCTGGCCAGCGTGCAAGCCTGGGTGGCACAGCGGCTGTAATCTGTTTGCGCCGCACAGCGGCCCGCCGCAGGGGTGCCAGAGCGCTCCTGCGGCGGGCTTTTTTATGCCCCGCCCAGCAGCGGTGCCAACTGCCGAAACAGCGCCGCCGCCACAATCCCGGCGCTAATGGCGGGCAGGGGCTTTTTCAGCACCAGGGCCACCCCTGCGGTGACAAGCAGGGCCAGCTTGGCCCCGCCGTCGCCCTGGGCGGCCAAGGGGGCCAACAGGGCAATCAGCACCGAGCCGGACATGGCCCGGATGAACTGCTGCACCCGGCGGCTGATGGGCACAAACGCCATGATGAACACCCCGCCCCAGCGCGTTGCCAGGGTGACGAGGGCCATGATGAGGATGATGAGCAAGGTGCCCAGATCGGTCGTGGCGATGCTCATGCGGCGTTCTCCTCGGGCCAGAACGCGCCCAGCAGGCCGCCGGCGATGGCCCCCACCACCACGTGGCTGTTTTCCGGCAGGTAGCGCCAGGCCAGCAGCGATGCCCCGGCCGCCATGGCCCAAATGGCAACCAGGCGCCGGTCTTTGCGTCCATCCACCACCATGGTCAGCAAAAAGCAGCCCATCACCATGTCCAGCCCCCAGCGCACCGGGTCGGCAATGGCGTTGCCCATGTACAAGCCCAGCCAAGTGCCCACAATCCAAAACAGCCACAGCGCCAGCCCCCCGCCCAGCAGCAGGCCCAGGCCCCGGTTGGTGTCGTTTTGGCCCAGTGCCTGAATGGACAGGGCCCAGTTGGCATCCGAGGCCACCAACATCACCGCATAGCGCTGCACGGGCGGCAGATGGCGCAGCCAAGGGTAGAGGGTGGCCCCCATCAGCAGATGGCGGGCATTGATGGCAAACACCGTGACCGCCAGGGGCACCAGCGGCACCTGTGCCCCCCACAAATCCAGCGTGGCAAACTGCGCTGCCCCGGTAAACACCAGGGCACTCATCAGCACAATGGCGCTGCCGCCCAGCCCGGTTTGGACGGCGGCCAGCCCAAAGGCCAGGCCAAAGACGGCGACGAACAGCGAAATCGGCAGCAATTGCTGAAAACCGCGCCAAATGGCGTGGCGGTTGAGCGTAACGGCGGGAGTGGGCAGGGGCGGCACGGACAAAGCGCTTTCAGAAAAGAACAACAGAAAAAACGAACAGGGGCGCGAGTATGCCCGCGCTTTGCGCCGCCAGCGGCCTGTGCGGCCGATGCGCTGCGTGCGCGGGTTTTCTGGCCCTTGGGCAGGCGTTGGGAGTGTCGTTATTTGCAGCTTGAAAGACAGTTTTTGCACCATGGCCCGCCTGGGTTTGCGGTATGGTGGCCATTTTTTGCGCCAATCTTTGCGCCAATCCAAGGAGACACCAGACCATGACGCAAACCACCGAACTGCTGTGCGAAGTGCGCGGCCAAGTGGGCTTTATTACTTTGAACCGCCCCAAGGCGCTCAACGCCCTGTCGCTGGGCATGGTGCGCGGCCTGCTGGCCCAGCTGCTGGCTTGGCGCGATGATCCGGCGGTGCTGGCCGTGGCCATTCGCGGCAGCCACAAAGAGGGCGTATTTGGCCACTTCTGCGCCGGTGGGGACATCCGCTTTTTGCACCAGACGGTGCAAGCGGGCAGTCCGCAGATCGAGGACTTTTTTACCGAGGAATACACCCTCAACCACGTCATCTTCACCTACCCCAAGCCCTACATCGCCTTTATGGATGGCGTGGTCATGGGCGGCGGCATGGGCATCAGCCAAGGGGCCAGCCTGCGCATCGTCACCGAAAAATCCAAGCTGGCCATGCCTGAGGCGCTGATCGGCCTGTTCCCCGATGTGGGCGGCGGCTACTTTTTGGCCCGTTGCCCTGGGCGGGTGGGTGAATGGCTGGGCCTGGCCGGCGAGAGCCTGGCCGCCAGCGAAGCCATCGCCTTTGGCTGGGCCGATGCGTACCTGCCCGCTGCCGAGCAGGCTGGGCTGTGGGAAGCGCTGGCCACGCAAAGCTTTGCCGATAGCGCCGCCGTGCAGGCCTTTGCCGCCAGCCGCACCCAGCCCCAGGGGCCAGAGGCGGTGCGCGACACCAGCGCGATTGATCGCGTGTTTGCCCTGCCCACGGTGCAGGCCATCATTGACACCCTGGAGGCCGACACCAGCAGCGCATCCAGCGCATGGGCGCAGCACACCGCCGCGGCCCTGCGCAAGCGCTCGCCGCTGCTGCTGCACGTCATCCTGGAGCAAATCCGCCGCGCCCGCAGCATGACCATGGCCGAAGACCTGCGCATGGAGCGCGATTTGGTGCGCAACTGCTTCTTCCTGCGCCCGGGGCAAAGCGAAACGATGGAAGGCATCCGCGCCCTGGCCATCGACAAAGACCAAACCCCGCGCTGGAACCCAGCACGCATCGAAGAGGTGACCGAGGACGCATGGCGCGCCTTTTTTGTCAGCCCCTGGCCCGCGCACAGCCACCCTCTGGTGGCGTTGAAGGACTGATCGTTCATCGGTTCTGCCAGCACCGTAGCGTTCTTTGCTACTTTTAAAAGAGCTGTTTGCGCTCATAAAACAACAAATTTTTAAAGATTTATTCTTTAAATAGATTGTTTTTAAGCGCAAGCAGCTCTTGTTTTCACTATGCGCCAAAACACCTCCTGTTCCTCTTTGCCGCCGAGCCCGCCTCCCAGCCAGTTTGCCCTGCTGCGCCAGCGCCGCTTTGCGCCGTTTTTCTGGACGCAGTTTGCCGGGGCGGCCAATGACAACCTGTTCAAGTTTGCGTTTACGGTCTTGGTCACCTACCAGCTGTCGGTCAGCTGGCTGCCCGCCGCCCAGGCCGGGTTGGTGATTGGGGCGCTGTTTATCCTGCCGTTCTTGTTGTTTTCCGCCACCAGCGGGCAACTGGCCGATAAGTACCCCAAGACCAGCCTGATCCGGCTGGTCAAGGATTTGGAGATTGCCATCATGCTGCTGGCCGCCTGGGGCTTTTTTGCCAGCCAGGTGCCGCTGTTGCTGGGCTGTGTGTTTTTGATGGGCCTGCATTCGACCTTGTTTGGCCCGGTGAAATACGCCTATTTGCCCCAGGTGCTGAGCGAGCGCGAGCTGACCGGTGGCAACGGCATGATCGAGATGGGCACGTTTGTGGCCATTTTGCTGGGCAACGTCGCGGGCGGCCTGCTGGTGGCGCTGCCCGGGATTGGCCACACCGCCGTGGCGCTGGCGTGCCTGGGGCTGGCGCTGCTGGGGCGCATCAGCGCCCAGATGGTGCCGGTGCTGCCGGCGACCACGCCGCAGTTGCATATCAATTGGAACCCTTTCACCGAGACTTGGCGCAACCTGCAACTGGCCCGCCAGCAGGTGGTGGTGTTTCGCTCGCTGCTGGGCATTTCGTGGATGTGGTTTTTTGGCGCGGTGTTTCTGGCCAATTTCCCCGCGTTTGCCAAAGAGGTGTTGCACGGCAATGAGCAGGTGGCCTCTCTGTTGCTGGTGGTGTTTTCCGTGGGCGTGGGCGTGGGGTCGCTGCTGTGTGAAAAATTCTCGCACCGCCATGTCGAGATTGGCTTGGTGCCGGTGGGGGCAATTGGCATGACGGTGTTTGCCATTGACCTGTACTTTGCCACGCGCAGTTTGCCGCTACAGGCTGAAATGGGGGTGGCTGCCTTTATCACCCAGCCAGCCCACTGGCGCGTGCTGGCCGATTTGCTGCTGGTGAGCCTGTTTGTCGGCCTGTACAGCGTGCCCATGTATGCCCTGATTCAGCTGCGCAGCGCCCCCACGCACCGCGCCCGCATCATTGCCGCGAACAATATTTTGAATGCCCTGTTCATGGTCGCCAGCAGCCTGATCGTTGGTCTGCTCCTGGGCCGTGGCTGGAGCATTCCCCAGATTTTTTTGCTGCTGGGGCTGGCCAATGCGGTGGTGAGTTTTCACATCTTCATGCTGGTGCCTGAATATGTCTTGCGCTTTATTGCCTGGGTGCTCTCGCGCCTGATTTACCGCTTTCGGGTGGTGGGCGATGAACACATTCCCATCACCGGGCCCGCCGTGCTGGTGGCCAACCACATCAGCTTTGTCGATGCGGTGCTGCTCATGGCGGCCAGCCCCCGGCCGATTCGCTTCATCATGGACCACCGGATTTTTAAAGTACCGGTGCTGGGCTGGATTTTTCGCCTGGCCAAGTGCATTCCGATTGCCCCGCACCATGAAGACCCGCAGGCTTACGAACGGGCCTTTGATACGGCCCAGCAAGTGCTGGCCGAGGGCGATGTTCTGGGCATCTTCCCCGAAGGCGGCATTACCGGCGATGGCCAGGTGCAGCCGTTTAAAGGTGGGGTGGTGAAAATCCTGCGCCGGGCACAAAAAGAAGGCCTGCAGGTGCCCACCGTGCCCATGGCGCTGACGGGGCTGTGGGGCTCGTTCTTCAGCCGCATCGAAAGCAACGGTGCCATGAAGCGCCCATTTCGCCGGGGGGTGTTCAACCGGGTGGGTTTAAACATTGGCACCCCTTTGGCTGGGGCAGAGGTCACTCCGGCGGTGTTGCAGGCGCGGGTACAAAGCTTGCTGGGATAATCCCGCCCCTTATGCCTTCTCTAACTTCCTTGCAGATCACCTTCCCCGAAGCCCTTCCTGTATCCGCCCGTCGCCAAGAGATTGCCGAGGCGCTGCAGGCCCACCAGGTCATCATCGTCTGCGGCGAAACCGGCTCGGGCAAAACCACGCAGCTGCCCAAAATCGCCCTGGCGCTGGGTCGGGGCGTGTGCAATGCGCCGCAAGGGCAGCGCGGGCGGCTGATTGGCCACACCCAGCCCCGGCGCATTGCCGCCAGCAGCGTGGCCAAGCGCATTGCGCAAGAGCTGAACACGCCGCTGGGCGAGGTGGTGGGTTTTAAGGTGCGCTTTCAGGACACGCTGCAAAAAGGCGCGTCGGTCAAGCTGATGACGGACGGCATTTTGCTGGCCGAGACGCAGACCGATCCACTGCTCAAGGCCTACGACACCTTGATCATTGACGAGGCGCACGAGCGCAGCCTGAACATCGACTTTTTGCTTGGGTATTTGAAGCAAATCCTGCCCCAGCGGCCCGATTTGAAGGTGGTGGTGACCTCGGCCACGATTGATGCCGAGCGCTTTGCCCGGCACTTTGCCGATGCCCAGGGGCAGGCCGCGCCGGTGATCATGGTGTCCGGGCGCACCTACCCGGTGGAAATGCGCTGGCGGCCCTTTGAAGAGAAAAAGGATTACGGCCTGAACGAGGCCATTGCCGATGGCGTGGACGAGCTGTGGCAAGGCGGCGCGGGCGGCGACATTTTGATTTTTCTGCCCGGCGAGCGCGAAATTCGCGAGGCCGCCGACCACTTGCGCCAGCACCTGCAGCACTACCCAGCGCTGCGCAACAGCGAGGTGCTGCCCCTGTTCTCGCGCCTGTCGCAGGCCGAGCAAGACCGCATTTTTGACAGCCACAGTCAGCGGCGCATTGTGCTGGCGACCAACGTGGCGGAAACTTCGCTCACCGTTCCTGGCATCAAATACGTGATTGACGCAGGCACAGCCCGCGTTAAGCGCTATTCATTCAGAAGCAAGGTGGAGCAATTGCTGGTCGAGCCGATCAGCCAGGCCGCCGCCAACCAACGCGCCGGGCGCTGCGGGCGCGTGGCCAACGGCATCTGCATTCGCCTGTACGACGAGGCCGATTTCAACCAGCGCGACGCCTTTACCGACCCGGAAATTTTGCGCTCTTCGCTGGCCGGGGTCATCCTGCGCATGAAGGCGCTGGGGCTGGGCGATGTGGTGAACTTCCCCTTTTTGCAAGCCCCCTCGGGCCGGGCGATTGCCGATGGCTACCAGCTCTTGCAAGAGCTGGGCGCGGTTGATGAGCGCGGCGGCCTGCTGCCCATGGGCAAAGCCCTGTCGCGCCTGCCGCTGGACCCGCGCGTGGGCCGCATGATTGTTGAGGCCCGCAGCCGCGGGGCGCTGGCCGAGGTGCTGGTCATTGCCGCCGCCCTGAGCGTGCAGGACGTGCGCGACCGCCCCCTAGAGGCGCAGGCCCAGGCCGACCAGCAGCACGCCAAGTTTGACGACGAGAAAAGCGAGTTCTCCGGCTACCTGCGCCTGTGGCAGTGGCTGCAGGATGCCCGCGGCGGCAAGGCCGTGGCCAAAAGCCGCAAGGAGATGGCGGCCCAGGCCGCGCACAAGGCACCGGTGGCAGCGCAAAAAAATCAGTCTTTCTTGCCTGTAGCCCAGCGTATGCAAGCGCCTGCAGCTACTGAGTCGATAGCACCTGAGCAAGACACCCACAAACTCAGCAACCGCCAGTGGGAGCAGCTGCTGCGCCAAAACTTCATCAACATCCGCCGCGTGCGCGAGTGGCGCGATATTTACTCGCAACTGCTCACCGTGGTGAAAGAGCAGCAGTGGCAGATCAATACCCAGCCCGCCAGCTACGAGGCGGTGCACCTGTCCATGCTGTGCGGCCTGCTGGGCAACATCGGCTTTAAGGGTGAAGAGAGCGAGGCCTACCTGGGCGCACACGGCATCAAGTTCCACCCGCATCCGGGGGCGCATTTGAGCAAAAAGCCGGGGCGCTGGATTGTGGCCGCCGAGCAGGTGGAAACCTCGCGCCTGTATGGCCGGGGCATTGCGGCGATTGAGCCGCAGTGGCTGGAAGAAGTCGGTGCCCATCTGCTGAAAAAACAACTGCTCGACCCGCACTGGAGCAAGAAACGCGCCGACGTGATCGCCTTTGAACGCGCCACGCTCTACGGCCTGGTGGTCTATAACAACCGGGGCGTGAGCTATGGCCGCAAAGACCCGCACGATGCGCGGCAAATGTTCATCCGCCGCGCCCTGGTCGAGGGCGAGTGGGAAACCACCTGGCCATTTTTGGCTGCCAACCACAAAACCATCCGCAAGGTCGAAGAGCTGGAGCACAAAAGCCGCCGCCAAGACGTGCTGGTGGACGATGCGCTGATCTACGCCTTTTACGACCAGCACATCCCCGACGGCATTTTCAGCGGCGCGACTTTTGACGCGTGGTACCGCCAGGCCAGCAAAGAGCAGCCCCAGCTGCTGCGCCTGTCCAAAGACGAACTCATGCGCCACGAGGCGGCGGGCATCACCACCGATGCCTTCCCCAAGCTGGTGCGCCTGGGCGGTGTCGATTGCGCGGCCAGCTATTTGCACAGCCCCGGGGATGCCCGCGATGGTTTGACGGTGACGGTGCCGCTGTTTGCCCTGAACCAGGTCAGCGAAGACCGCGCCGAGTGGCTGGTGCCGGGAATGCTGAAAGAAAAAATCCAGGCCCTGCTGAAAAGCCTGCCCCAGCGCCCGCGCAGCCGCCTGGTGCCGCTGCCCGAAAGCGCCGAGCGCCTGGCCGCGCTGTTCACCCAGCCCGAGCGTTGGGGGCAGGGCGGGCTGATCGATGCCCTGCTGGAGCAGGTGCGCCAAGAGACCGGCCTGGACGTGAAACGTGCCGACTTCAAGCCCGACATGCTGGGCACCCACCTGTTCATGAACCTGCGCATCATCGACGAGCATGGCCGCCAGCTGGCGCAAGGGCGTAATATCGCCGCCCTCAAGGCCCAGTGGGGCAGCAAGGCGCGGGGGGCCTTCCAGGCGCTGGCTTCATTAAAAATAGCTTCTTCCGCTGAAGATAAAGCTGTTTCAGAGCCAAAACAGCCTAAAAACACCAATTTAAAAGCGCAATCAGCTATTGAAAAAGATAACTCCCCGGGAACGGCTGCGCCCCATGCCGCAGGCGCACGCCACACCAGCTGGGACTTTGGCAGCTTGCCTGAGCTGATGGAAATCCAGCAGGGCAAGCAAACGCTGATCGGCTTTCCCGCCCTCATCGACCAGGGCGATGCCGTCACCATCGAAGTGTTTGACGAGCCGGACATTGCCGCCGCCCGCCACCGCCAGGGCCTGCGCCGCCTGTGCGCCTTGCAGGTGAAAGACGCGCTGAAATACCTGGAAAAAAATATCCCCGACCTGCAAAAAATGGCCGTGGCCTACATGCCGCTGGGCACGCAAGAAGAGCTGCGGGCGCAGATTCTGGATGTGGCGCTGGACCGCGCTTTTGTGCAAGAGCCCTTGCCCCAGGATGCCGCCCAGTTCGCCCAGCGCGTGCAAGAGGGCCGCGCCCGCCTGACCCTGATCGCCCAGGAAGTGGCCCGCTTGGCCGCCACCATCTTGACCGAATACGCCAGCGCCCAGCGCAAGATCAAAGACACCAAAAACGCCCAAGAGGCCACAGAGGACGCAGGCAAGCAGCTACACAATCTGATGCCCAAGGACTTCATCGCCCGCACCCCCTGGGCGCAGCTGCAGCACTTTGCCCGCTACCTGAAGGCCATCACCATCCGCCTGGATAAATACCGCGCCGACCCGGCCCGCGATGCCGCCAAATTGAAGGAACTGCAACCGCTGCAGCAGCGCTATACCCGCCTGCTGGCCCAGCGCAAAGGCCAACACGATGCGCGGCTGCAGGAATACCGCTGGATGCTGGAAGAGCTGCGCGTGAGCTTCTTCGCCCAAGAGCTGCGCACGCCGTACCCGGTGAGCAGCAAGCGCCTGGACAAAGTGTGGGCGCAGTTGCAGCATTGACGGCCTGAACAAATACCTGCCCCATCACCCTTGCCATGGCCACTGACCGCTTCGCCCCCACCGCCGATCTGCCGCGTTTGACCAAGGAGGTGATGGTGCTCACCACCCTGGTGCAAGGTGCGGGTGTGTACGCTTTGCTGGAGGGCTGGTTTGGCCCTGCCGGGCCGCTGCGGCTGATTGCCCTCTCTTTGCTGCTGGCGGTGCCGGGTTTTTTTGTGCTGTGCGTGCGCCAGCTGGGCGACCGCTTGCTGTGGCGCGGCATGGCGGCGCTGGCGCTGCTGCTGGTGGCCTTGCATGGCAGCGTCTGGTGGCTGCTGGGCAGCCAGGATGCACGCAGTGGCAGCGCCTGGGTGCCCTGGTTGCTGAGTCAGGGGGCATTGCTGTTTATCGCCCTGGCATGGATGCAGGCGCTGCAGCAACAACGCAGCCTGCGCCGCGTGCCGTATGCCCTGCTGTTTGACCACGCCTGGAACAACGCCGTGGTGCTGGGCTTTGCCCTGCAATTTGTTGCCCTGGGCTGGGCCGTGCTGGGGTTGTGGGCCGGGCTGTTTGCTTTGGTCAAGGTGCGGCTGTTTGCCGATACTTTTACGGCCCCGGCTTTCGTGTACATGGCCACGGGGCTGATGGCCGGTCTGGGTGTGCTGCTGGCACGTGGCCAGCCCCGGCCTTTGCGCCTGATGCTGCAACTGGTGCTCACCCTGTACCGCCTGCTGCTGCCGCTATTGGCGCTGGTGGTGGTGCTGTTCGTGGCTTTTTTGCCCTTCACCGGCGTGCAGCCGCTGTGGGAAACGCGCAAGGCGGCCCCGTTGCTCATGGGGGTGCTGTTGTGCCTGTTGGTTTTCGTCAATGCCGTTTACCAAGACGGCAGCCGCCAGGCAGCGCCTTACCCCACCGCGCTGCGGGCCTTGATTGCCGCCGCCCTGGCGCTGATGCCGGTGCTGGCCGCTCTGGCCCTGTGGGCCGTGGCGTTGCGCGTGCGCCAATACGGCTGGACGCATGAGCGCATCTGGGCTGTGGCCATCGCCGGCGTGCTCATGCTCTATGCCTTGGGCTATGCCTGGGCGGCGCTGGAGCGTGATGCCGCCGCGTGGCTGCAACGGATCGGCCGTATCAATCCGGCCATGTCCTGGCTGGTCATGGCGCTGCTGGTGCTGTTGCACACCCCTTTGCTCGATCCTTACCGTATTGGTGCGGCCAGCCAGTACCAGCGCTTGGCGGACGGCATGCAGGCACCGACGCTGCAGGCCCTGCAGGATTTGCGCTTTGACCATGGCCGCCACGGGCTGCCAGCGCTGCAGCGCTTGCAAGGTTTACCCGCATTTGCCCAAGGGGAGGTGGCGCAGGATGTGCGCCAGATACTGGGTGCCGAAGCCAAGCGCTACCTGCCCCGGCAGGCCAGCGCGCTGTCGGCCGCCGATTGGCGCAGTCGGCTGGCCATCGCTCCGGGCCACGCCCAGCCGCCCGAGGACTGGTGGCAAGCGCTGGCCGATAAGGAAATCACCAGTGGCAGTGTCTGCCGGGGCGCGGGACAAAAATCTGCCCCAACAGCGGGTGCGCAGCCATCCCCCGATCCGCAAACGGCCTCTTGCCTGGTCTTGCAAGCGTCTCTGGACAGCACCAGCGAGCAGCCTCAGCAGTTGCTGTGCACGACGGTCCGGTACAACCTGATGTGCCGGGTGTTTGCCCGTGACACGCAGAGAGAGCAGGCGCATTGGCAGCAGGTCGGTGAAGTGCGCTGGCCGCAGGCTACGGAACAGCAACAGGCACAACTGGTGCAGGCCTTGCGGGAGGGGCGCGTCCAGGTACAGGCCTCGCCCTGGCGTGACTTGGCCGTGCCGGGGCTACCGACCGGACGGGTGCAATAGGGCAGGAGCACTAAATACCTGCCCGAAGAGGGATTACATCGCCCCGTGCCCGCCCAGTTGCCCGCCAATCACGCCCTTAAGGGCATCGCGCACGTTTTGCGCCACCACGCGCATGGTTTGCGGGTCGGCTTCGGCGTTGATGGCGTTGAGCTCGTTGTAGTGCATCAGCAGCAGACCGCGCAGGGTGCGGAAGGCGTTGTTGCAATGCTGGATGTCGCACAGGCTGGTGTCGTTGGCCAGCACCCGCTCGGCAATGCCGGGATCGAGCAGGCGGATTTTGCAGATGATGGCCAAGCGCACAATTTCCAAATCCAGCTCCTTGAGCCGTGCCTCACGGTCGGTGGGCAAAAAGCGGCTGGCGTTGGTATTCATACAAGCTCCTGAGTCGAGAAAATCAGCAAAACTGGCAGCTTAAAACCACAATGCTGGGGGGTCAATGCAGCACCTGGCTACATCCCACTGAAACACTCTGCCTCAAACGCCAACAGCCCCCTAGGGGGCTGTTGCTGGTACGGGGGCGGGTGGGTGCCGACAGGCAGGCTCAGCGCTCCAGCATGGCCAGCTTGCCGTCCTTGCCATTCCACTCGTCGGCATCGGGCATGGCGGCTTTGCGCTTGGTAATGCTTGTCCAGCCCTTGGCAAAGGCCAGGTCGGCATTGAGCTTGATGAAGTGCAGCTGATCGGCGGGGGTGTCCTCTTCAGCAAAAATAGCGTCGGCCGGGCACTCGGGGATGCAAACGGCGCAGTCAATGCACTCGTCGGGATCAATGACCAGCATGTTCGGGCCTTCGCGGAAGCAATCCACGGGGCAAACATCCACGCAATCGGTGTATTTACATTTGATGCAGTTCTCGGTGACGACGTGTGTCATGGCAGTCTTTTTTATTAATAAGAAATCGGAAAAACCCCGATTCTAGGGATTTTCCGCAGCGCTGGCAGCCCAAAGCCCTATTCAGAGTGCTGTCAGCAGACTGCAGTCCAAAAAAATAGGGACGAAAAAAAACCAGCAGTTAGCTGGTTTTTTTGGTTTGGTTGCGAGGGATGGATTTGAACCACCGACCTTTGGGTTATGAGCCCAACGAGCTACCAAGCTGCTCCACCTCGCGGTAATTTGGTTTCTGTTGATTGAGCGATGTTTTTGTTGGCAAATCAAGAGAAGCGCTGATTGTAGCCTATTTTTAGATGCAAAGATGAAAGCTTTTTACTTTGCGCCTATTTTCCGCCAGCGTCCATAAAGTTAGCGCACGGCCGTGGTGCTGCGGGCGTGGGGTTGGGTTGTCGTTTCCACTGACAAAATGTGCGTCAGCTCTTTCTCTAAATCCAATTGCCGGGTGGTGTGTTGCAGTTGGGGGCCTTCCAGCAAAAAGCTGTCCTCCACCCGTTCCCCCAGGGTCATGACTTTGGCCAGCTGCACGCTCAGGCCGTGGCGGGCCAGGACGCGGGCGATGCTGTAGAGCAGGCCGGCGCGGTCGGTGGCGCTGATGTGCAACAGCCAGCGCTGGGCTTTTTCATCAGGCTCCAGGCTCACGTGGGGGGGAATCGGAAAGCTGCGGGCGCGGCGCGAGGGCTGGCGGCGCACTGGCTCGGGCAAAGGGGTGGCAGCGGCCAGCGCAGGGGGCAGGCGCGCTTCGATGAAAGAGGAGAGGGTGCGGGCCTCCATTTCCAGCTGCGTGGGCAGCACTTGAAAGGTGTCGAGTGCATGGCCGTGCGGGCTGGTGTAGATGCGGGCGTGCAGGATGGAGAGGTTGGCTTGGTCAAAATACCCGCAAATGCGGGCAAACAAATCTTGCGTATCCGGCGCATAGACCAGCACTTGCACGCCTTCACCGGCCAACGAGGGGCGTGCCCGCACGATGGGCTGTGGGCTGCCCACGTGCAGCATCAATTGCCGGGCGTGCCAAGCGATGTCGGCGGGCTCGTGGCGCAGGAAGTAGCCGGGCTCCAGCGTATTCCAGAGCAGCTGGGCACTTTCTGCGGGCCAGCCCCGTTGGCGCAGCAAGACCTGGGCTTGCTGCTGGCGTGCCTGGGTCAGGGCCTGGCCTTGCAGGGCTTGCCCGCCGAGCATGCGCAAGGTGGCATGGAACAGGTCCGACAGCAATTTGCCCTTCCAGGCGCTCCACACCTTGGGGCTGGTGCCGCGAATATCGGCCACGGTCAGCAGGTACAGACCGACCAGGCGCTGGGGCGTTTGCACGCAATCGGCAAAGGCGCGGACGACGGCAGGATCATTGGTGTCTTGCTTTTGCGCCACGGTGCTCATGCGCAGGTGTTCGCGCACCAGAAACTCGACCAAATCTGCATCGGCGGGGGCCATTTGGTGCTGGCGGGCAAAGCGGCGCACTTCAATCGCCCCCACGGCGCTGTGGTCGCCCCCCCGGCCTTTGCCGATGTCGTGAAACAGGGCGGCCAAGTACAGCAGCCACGGCTGGGCCCACTGGCTGGCCAGCTCTGAGCACAAGGGGTATTCGTGCGTGAACTCGGGCATGAAAAAGCGACGCATATTGCGCAGCACCATGAGCGAGTGCTGGTCCACGGTATAGACGTGAAACAAGTCGTGCTGCATCTTGCCGACGATGCGCCGAAACGACCACAAATAGCGCCCCAGCACCGAGGTGGCATTCATCAAGCGCAGCGCCCGCAAGATGCCGCTGGGTTGCTGCAGGATGCGGATAAAGGTGGCGCGGTTGGCCGGGTCGTGGCGCCAGGTGGCATCCATGCGGTCGCGGGCGTTGTACAGCGCGCGCAGGGTGCGGGCAGAAAAATCGCGCAGCCCTGGGTGGGTTTGCAGGGTGAGAAAGCTGGGCAGGATGGCCAGCGGCTGGTGCTGGTAAAGGGCGGCATCGCGCACGTCGAGCAGGCCGTTTTTGTCGGCAAACCAGTCGTTGATGGGCAGGGGGGCGGCCTGGCTGGGGTGCAGGCGCTCTTGGATATTGAGCAGCACAATTTGCTGCAGCTGCATCACCGCTTTGGCCGCCCAGTAGTAGCGGCGCATAAGCACTTCGCTGGCGCGTACCGGGTAGTTTTGGCCGGGCGGGGTGTGGTTTTTCAGGCCCAGGCTGAGCGCCACCGCCGTTTGCAAGTCGAACAGCAAGCGGTCTTCGTGGCGGCCCGCCACCCCATGCAGGCGGGCGCGGATTTGGAACAGGGTGGTTTCGTTGCGTTCGAGCTGCTGCGCTTCCAGGTTGGTGAGGATGCCGTGCTGGGCCAGTTCATGCCAGTCGTGCCCCAGATTGGCCGCTTTGGCCACCCACAAAATGGTGTGCAAGTCGCGCAAGCCGCCGGGGGATTCTTTGCAGTTGGGCTCCAGTGCGTAGGGCGCATTTTCAAACTTGGTATGGCGCTGGCGCAGCTCCAGGTGTTTGGCCAGAAAAAATTCCTGGGGATGGAAAGTGCTGGGCAGTTGGGCCAGCAATTGCGCAAAGTGCTCTGTGCTGCCGCCAATGTGGCGCATTTCCAACATCGAGGTTTGCGCGGTAATGTCCTGCTGCGCCAGGGCCAAACATTCATCGACGGTGCGCACGCTGGAGCCAATCTCCAGCCCCGTATCCCAGCAGGCGGTGACAAAAGCCTCCAGCGCTGGACGCAAAGCGGCATTGTCCGGCGGCACCAGCAGCAGAACGTCAATATCCGAATACGGAAAAAGCTGGCTGCGCCCATAACCGCCCACCGCCACAATGGCCACCTGCGCTGGCAAGCCCGTGGCCGCGGCCAGGGCCACCAGTTGCTGATCGACCAATTGGGTCAGGCGCTGCAGCAGCAGGCGCACCGCAGGGCCACCTGGGGCCTGCAAAGGAGCCAGCAACTGCGCTTTGTCGGCCTGGTAGCGCTGGCGCAGCGCAGCCAGCGCGGGAGCAAGGGGGGAGGGGGCGGTCACCGGCTTGCTCCTTAGGCTTTAGGTGCGAATGCCCTGGATAAACGGCGGCGGGGTGGGCGAGCCGTCTGACCAAGTGAGGATGTCATAGCCGGTGGCGGTGACGGCCATCATCAGCTCCCACTGGGCCGAGAGGCTGCGGTCTTTGGTGACGATGGTCCAGCCGTCTTTGCCTTGCTCTTTCACATCGCGCTTGCCCAGGTTGAGCATGGGCTCGATGGTGAACACCATGCCTTCTTGCAGCTTTACGCCGGTGCCCGGTTTGCCGTAGTGCAGCACCTGGGGGTCTTCGTGGAATTTTTGCCCAATGCCGTGGCCGCAGTATTCGCGCACCACGGACAGGTGGTGGCCTTCGGCAAAGGTCTGGATGGCGTGGCCCACGTCGCCCAGGGTGGCGCCGGGCTTGACCTGTTCGATGCCTTTCCACATGGCTTCAAAGGTGAGTTGGCACAGGCGTTTGCCGGCAATGGTGGCCTCGCCAATCAAGAACATGCGGCTGTTGTCGCCAAACCAGCCGTCTTTGGTGATGACGGTCACGTCCACGTTCAGGATGTCGCCTTTTTTCAGCACCTTGTCGTTGGGGATGCCGTGGCAAACCACGTGATTGACCGAGGTACACACATGCCCTGGGTAGGGCGGGTAGCCCGGGGGCTGGTAGCCCACGGTGGCCGATTTGGTGCCCTGGCGGGCCATGCACTCGGCGCTGAGGCGGTCGATTTCAAGGGTGGTGATGCCGGGCTGGATAAAGGGGGTGATGTAGTCCAGCACTTCCGAGGCCAAACGCCCCGCTTCGCGCATGCGTTCGATGTCGTCGGCGGTTTTGTAAGTGATATTCATGGCGGCGAATTATCCCACCACCTTTCGCGGCAGCAGGGCGCACGCAAAAAAGCCCAGCCACCGACTGCGGCGCTGGGCATTGATGCTGGGCTTTGATAAAAAGAGCTGGTTGCGCTTTTAAATAAAGTGATTTAAGTTGTTTAGTGCAATAAATTGAATAAATTCAAGCGCAAGCAGCTACTTTTTTTAGAGCGAATAGTACATGTCGTACTCGATGGGGTGTACGGCCTGGCGAAAGCGCGTGACCTCGTCCATCTTCAGGGCGATGTAGGCATCGAGCATGTCGTTGGAGAACACGCCGCCCTTGGTCAAAAAGGCGCGGTCTTGGTCCAGCGCTTCCAGGGCCTGGTCCAGGCTGTGGCAGACGGTGGGCACCAGGCGGTCTTCCTCGGGCGGCAGGTGGTACAGGTCTTTGGTGGCGGCTTCGCCGGGGTGGATTTTGTTTTCCACACCATCCAGACCGGCCATCAGCAGGGCCGAAAAACCCAGGTAGGGGTTCATCAGCGGATCGGGGAAGCGGGCCTCTACGCGCCGGCCCTTGGGGTTGCTGGTGTAGGGGATGCGGATGGAGGCCGAGCGGTTTTTCGCCGAGTAGGCCAGCTTGACCGGCGCTTCATAGCCGGGCACCAGGCGCTTGTAGCTGTTGGTGCCGGGGTTGGTGATGGCGTTGAGCGCGCGGGCGTGTTTGATGATGCCGCCGATGTAGTACAGCGCAAAGTCCGACAGGCCGGCGTAGCCGTCGCCAGCAAACAGGTTTTTGCCGTCTTTCCAGACCGATTGGTGCACGTGCATGCCCGAGCCGTTGTCGCCCGCGTAGGGCTTGGGCATGAAGGTGGCGGTTTTGCCGTAGTTGTTGGCCACATTCCAGATCACGTACTTTTGCACCTGCGTCCAGTCGGCGCGTTGCACCAGGGTGGAAAAGCGCGTGCCCAGTTCGTTTTGGCCGGCACCGCCCACCTCGCGGTGCAGCACTTCGACGGGGATGCCCAGGGATTCGAGCAGCAGGGCCATTTCGGCGCGGATGTTTTGCGTGCTGTCGATGGGCGGCACGGGAAAGTAGCCGCCCTTGGTGCGCGGGCGGTGGCCCTTGTTGTTGCCATCGAGCTGGGCACCGCTGTTCCAGGGGGCTTCGTACTCTTCGATGGTGTAGAAGGTGTTGCCCGGCTGGTTGTCCCAGCGCACGTTGTCAAACAAAAAGAATTCTGGCTCGGGCCCGAAAAAGGCCGTATCACCCAGGCCCGAGGCTTTCAAATACGCTTCGGCGCGTTTGGCGATGCTGCGCGGGTCGCGGTCGTAGGCCTTGCCGTCGCCCGGCTCGACCACGTCGCACTGCAAAAAGAGGGTGGTTTCTTCAAAGAAGGGGTCGATGTTGGCCGTATTGGGGTCGGGCATGAGCTGCATGTCCGAGGCTTCGATGCCCTTCCAGCCGGGCATGGAGGAACCATCAAAGGCGTGCCCTTCGCTGAATTTGTCTTCATCAAAATGCGATACGGGCACCGTGACGTGCTGCTCTTTGCCCCGGGTATCGGTAAAACGCAGATCGACGAATTTCACTTCGTAGTCTTCGACCATTTGCATCACATCAGCGATGGTTTTGCTCATCAATTGCTCCGGCTTGTGCCTGGTTAAGTAGTAGGGGGAAATAAGGGGGAATGCGTTTAAAAAAGCGCTGGGTGGCGGGCCAAGGGGCCCGATCATTAAATCTGGCGCTGCAATTCGGGGCCAAATTGTGCCCCAAGGCGGTGTAAACCCTCAGTCAATTGCTGCCAAGCCGGGGCAATGGCCGCGGTTTTTCCTTTCACGCCCAGCTCAATGTGCAGGCCGTATTCGGGGTGGTCCACGCTGGGCAGGCTAAACACTTTGATGCCGGGGTGGGCCATCTCAACGGCTTGCATCAGCGGGGTCAGGGCCGCTTCTTGGGCTTTGAACAAAATGACCGAGCGCTCGGTGTAGGCCTGCTGCTGGTGCAAATCACGGTGGTGGGCATCCAGCGCCCACGCCACCATGGGCCAGGCCATCACCGGAAAACCCGGCACGCAATGCAGCCAGGCTCCACGCGCACCCCGGCAGCTAAAGCCAGGGATGCGGTTAAACGGGTTGGGAATAATCTGCGCCCCGGCGGGCAACACGCCCATTTGCAGGCGCTGCACGTTGTCCGGGTGCTGGGGCGCAAATGCCTCGCCTTTTTCAGCCGCCATCTCTTGCATGCGCTGGGTAATCAAGGCCTGGGCCTGGGGGTGCGGTTGCAGTGCCACGCCCAACGCGGCCGCCGTGCATTGCCGGGTGTGATCGTCCGGCGTGGCACCAATGCCGCCAAAGCTAAAGACGATGTCGTTGCCCGCGACTGCGCGGCGCAGCACCTCGGTTAAACGGGTGCGCTCATCGCCCACGTACTCTGCCCAGGACAGGGTGCAGCCCCGGGCGGCGAGCAATTCGATCAGCTTGGGCAGGTGCTTGTCTTGGCGTTTGCCAGAGAGAATTTCGTCACCAATGATGATGGCGCCAAATTGGGGGGCGGGGGAGTGGCTCATTCGGGCGATTTTATCGTTCACAAACACGCTTTCTGCCGACGGTGTGCGCAATGAAAGCCAGGGGGTTTAATTTTAAAAAGAGCTGTTTGCGCTGGATAAATCTCAAGTTCAATGACTTAAAAGCCTGAATTGTCGATGAAATAAGCGCTAACAGCTCTTGTTTTTAATGCGCTTAGCTGAGCAGCAACGCATCGTCCGAGAGTTTTTCGCCGCGCACTTTCTCGAACATTTGCAGCAGGTCGGGCACATCCATGCGGCTGCGCTCTTCGCCGCTCACGTCCAGCACCACCTGGCCTTGGTGCAGCATGATGGTGCGGCTGCCCACGTCCAGCGCCTGGCGCATGCTGTGGGTGACCATCATGGTGGTGAGCTTGGATTCTTCCACGATGCGGCAGGTCAGCTGCAGCACAAAATCGGCTGTGCGGGGGTCGAGCGCGGCGGTGTGTTCGTCCAGCAGCAGAATGCGCGAGGGTTGCAAGGCCGCCATCAGCAGGCTGATGGCCTGGCGTTGCCCGCCCGAGAGCAGGCCGATGCGGTCGGTCAGCCGGTTTTCCAGCCCCAGGCCCAGCATGGCCAGCCGATCGCGAAACAGCGCGCGCATTTCGGTCTTGACGGCGCGGGTCAGCTTGCGAAAGCTGCCCCGGCATTGCGCCAGGGCCATGTTTTCTTCGATGGTCAGGTCTTCGCAGGTGCCGGCCATGGGGTCTTGAAAGACGCGGGCCACGCGCTCAGAGCGGGCCCAGACAGGCATTTTGGTCACATCCAAGCCATCGATTTTGATGGTGCCGCTATCGACACTTTGGTCGCCTGAGACCGAGTTCAAAAACGTCGATTTGCCCGCCCCGTTGGAGCCGATCACGGTGACGAACTGCCCCGTGGGAATCTCCAGCGACAGGCCGCGCAAGGCTTTGGTCTCGATCGGGGTGCCGGGGTTGAAGGTCAAGCGCAGGTCTTGTGCACTCAGCATAAAACTTCCTTTGTTGTGAGCGTTACGAGACGCGGGCGTTGAGTTTGCGCTTGAGCTGAGGCAGCACCAGCGCCAGCGTGACCAGCACGGCGGTGATCAGGTTCAGGTCTTGCGCCTTCAGGCCAATAAAGTCGCTGTTGAGCGCCGCAGCGATAAAGAAGCGGTACACGATGGCCCCCAGCACCACCGCCAGCGTGGCCCAAATAATGCGCCGCGACGGCAGGATGGACTCGCCCACGATCACGGCAGCCAGACCGATCACGATGGTGCCGATGCCCATCGAAATATCGGCCCCGCCCTGGGTTTGCACGAACAAGGCACCGGCCAGCCCCACCAGCGCGTTGGAGATGGCCATGCCCAGTAGCACCATCGCCCCGGTGTTGATGCCCTGGGCACGGGCCATGCGGGCGTTGGAGCCGGTGGCGCGAATGGCCAGGCCGCGCTCGGTGGCGAAAAACCAGTCCAGCAACAGTTTGGCCAGCACCACAATCACCAGCAGCACCAGGGGGCGCAGTACGTAATCGGCCATGCTGTCGGGCTGCAGTTGGGTGAACAGGGTGGGTTCGGCAATCAGGGGCACGTTGGGGCCGTTCATGACGCGCAGATTGATGGAGTACAGCGCCGTCATCATCAGGATCGAGGCCAGCAGATCCATGATTTTGAGTTTGACGTTGAGCCAGCCCGTTACCAGCCCGGCGGCAGCCCCGGCCAGGGTGGCCCCCAAGGTGGCGATCCACGGGTTAAAACCGGCAACGATCATGACAGCGCAGACGGCCCCCCCCAGGGGGAAGCTGCCATCGACGGTTAAGTCGGGAAAGCGCAGCAAGCGAAAAGAGATGTAAACGCCCAGCGCGACCAAGGCAAAAATCAAGCCGATCTCAATAGCACCAAGCAGGGAAAACAAAGACATGGGAGAGCCACCATCGAAAGGGTGAGAAGGGGAGTGGAAAAAAGAACGAAAAAAGGCAGGGGCCGCTACTGGCACCTGCCTGTTGTCTGCACCGCAGCGCTTACTGCACGACTTGGGCGGCTTTGTCCACCAGTGCCTGGGGCAATTTCACGCCTTGCTGCTCTGCCGCGCCGGGATTGACGAACAACTCCAGCTTGTCACTGGTTTCGGGCTTGATATCGCCGGGCTTCTCGCCCTTCAGAATGCGCACCACCATGCGGCCAGTTTGCTCGCCCAAATCGCGGTAGTTGATGCCCAGGGCGGCAATCGCGCCGCGCTTGACCGAATCGGTGTCCGAGGCGATCAGGGGAATCTTCGCTTCCTGGCCCACCTTGACCAGCGATTCGTAGGCGGACACCACGTTGTTGTCCGTATTTGTATAAATCACGTCCACCTTGCCTACTAGGCTGCGGGCGGCGCTGCCCACGTCCACGGTGCGCGGGGCAGCGGCTTCAACCAGGGTCAGGCCCGCTTCAGGCAACAGCTTTTGCAGTTGTTTGACGACCACGACCGAGTTCGCTTCGCCGGGGTTGTACACCATGCCTACGCGCTTGGCGGTTGGCACCACTTCCTTGATCAATGCAATTTGTTTTTCCAGTACCAGCAAGTCCGATACGCCGGTCACGTTGATTTTGGAAGCCTCCCAGCCCGGTACCAGTTTCGCGGCCACCGGATCGGTTACCGCGGAGAACACCACCGGCACGTTTTTCGTTGCGGCCACAGCGGCCTGGGCCGAAGGGGTGGCGATGGCAACAATCGCATCGGGCTTGTCACCGATGAACTTGCGGGCAATTTGTGCAGCGGTGCCGGTGTTGCCCTGGGCGCTTTGGTACTGCCACTTGAGGTTTTTGCCTGCCTCGTAGCCAGCGTCCTTCAGGGCGGCTTGCACGCCGTCGCGCACGGCATCCAGGGCGGGGTGCTCCACGATGGCGGTGACAGCCACGGATTTTTCTTCGGCAGCGTGCGCTGCGCTCAGGCTCAACAGGGACAGGGCGACAGCAGATGCTAGGGCTTTGAGTTGCATAAAGTGGTCTCCAGCGAAGCAGTAGAAAAATAAAAAGTTACCGGGGGTAAATTTGAGGTGGGGCAAGTCTAAGTCAGCCAATGTGGCCAAAAAGCTTGAAATCCCAGGGTTTGCACGAGGGCAAAAGGTGCATTGCACGTCGCCTGCTTTAAAACAAGCGAACGTGCTTTTTTATTTAGAAAAAGTGCGTTTTCATGAAAAATAGCCTATTAAATAGACTATTTTTTGCAGGAAATATGAATTTTGCGCAGGTTTACATGCCTGCGTAGGTTGGCCCACCGCCGCCTTCAGGCGTGACCCAGGTGATGTTTTGCGTCGGGTCTTTGATGTCGCAGGTCTTGCAGTGCACGCAGTTTTGCGCGTTGATCTGCAGGCGCTTGGCACCTTGGCGGGCCTCATCGTCCACAAACTCGTACACCCCGGCCGGGCAGTAGCGGCTTTCGGGACCAGCGTACTTGGCCAGATTGACGTTCACCGGCACGCTGGCATCTTTCAAGGTCAGGTGCGCTGGCTGGTCTTCGCTGTGGTTGGTGCTGCTGATAAAGACGCTGGAGAGGCGGTCAAACGTCAGCTTGCCATCGGGCTTGGGGTACTCAATGGGTTTGCACTCGGCTGCAGGTTTCAAGTACAGGTGATCGGGCTTGTCGCGGTGCAGCGTCCAGGGGATGTTGCCCTTGAGCAGAAATTGCTCCAGGCCGTTCATCAGTGTGGCAGTGGACAGGCCTTTTTTGAACCAGGCTTTGAAGTTGCGTGCCTTGTACAGTTCATCGTACAGCCAGCTGTTTTCAAACGCGGTTTCGTAGGCGGTGAGGGTGTCGCCCTGGCGGCCAGCCACAATCGCTTCGTAGGCGGCTTCGGCGGCCATCATGCCGGTCTTGATGGCGGCGTGGCTGCCCTTGATGCGGCTGACATTGAGGAACCCGGCCTCGCAGCCGACCAACGCCCCACCGGGGAAGACAAACTTGGGCAGGCTCAGAATACCGCCCGCCGTAATTGCCCGGGCCCCGTAGGACAGGCGCTTGGCCGACTTGATGCCTTTGGACTCATCGCCTTCAAGGTACCAGCGGATGTTTTGGTGGGTTTTCCAGCGCTGCATCTCTTCAAAGGGCGAGATGTACGGGTTGGCGTAATCCAGCCCGGTGATAAAGCCCAGGGTGACCAGGTTGTCCTCCAGGTGGTACAGGAAGCCGCCGCCGTAGGTGTCGGACTGCAGCGGCCAGCCAGCGGTGTGTACCACGGTGCCCGGCTTGTGGCGGGCCGGGTCAATCTCCCACAGCTCCTTGATGCCGATGCCGTAGGCCTGCGGGTCTTTGCCAGCATCGAGCTTGAAGTGGGCGATCAACTGCTTGCCCAGGTGGCCACGGGCCCCTTCGGCAAAGATGGTGTACTTGCCGTGCAGCTCCATGCCCAGCTGAAATTCAGCCGTGGGCTCGCCATCCTTGCCAATGCCCATGTTGCCGGTGGCCACGCCTTTGATGCTGCCGTTGTCGTTGAACAGCACTTCGGCAGCGGCAAAGCCGGGGAAAATTTCTACGCCCAGCGCTTCGGCCTGCTCGGCCAGCCACTTGGTGACAAAGCCCAGGCGCACGATGTAATTGCCCTCGTTGTGAAAGCACTGGGGCAGCAGCCAGTTGGGGGTGCGCAGCGAGGAGTTCTCACTCAGGAAAACCATGGCATCTTGGGTGACGGGCTGGTTCAGGGGCGCGCCCTTGGCCTTCCAGTCGGGGATCAGCTCGCTCAGGGCCTGCGGGTCCATGATGGCGCCAGAGAGGGTATGGGCTCCCGCATCAGCACCTTTTTCCAGCACGACGACCGAGACATCCTGGCCTTTTTCTGCCGCCAGTTGTTTGAGGCGTATGGCTGTCGATAGGCCAGCGGGCCCGCCGCCGACGATGACGATGTCGTACTCCATGGCTTCGCGGGGGCCGTACTGGGCCAGGATTTCTTCGTGGGTCATAGGGATGTCTCTTGAAGTTGGAAAAATAGAACGATCGTTCTATTGTATTGCCGAAAATTGCCGCGCATTCTATGCCCTTGGGTCGCGCTCAAGTCTTTGGGTGCTTTCCTAGTGGTGTGGCTTAGCGCGTTTTCTCGCGGGGAATGCGGCCCATCAGGTAGAACTCGGGGTTGGGTTGCATGCCGGTGGCACTGACCAAGCGGTTGGACAGGCCAAAGAAGGCGGTAATGGCCGCAATGTCCCAAATATCTTCGTCGTCAAACCCATGGGCGTGCAGGGTGGCGAAATCCGCATCGTTGATTTCGTAGCTGCGTTGATTGACCTTCATGGCAAAGTCGAGCATGGCTTTTTGGCGTGGGGTGATGTCGGCCGTGCGGTAATTGACCGCCAATTGGTCGGCAATCAGGGGATTTTTTTCGTAAATCCGCAAGACCGCCCCGTGGGCGACCACGCAGTACAAGCATTGATTGACGCTGCTGGTGGCGGTGACGATCATTTCGCGCTCGCCTTTGGTCAAATTGCCTTCTTCTTTGGCCATGAGGGCATCATGGTAGGCAAAAAATGCCCGCCATTCCGCCGGGCGGCGGGCCAGGCCGAGGAAAACATTGGGAATGAAACCGGCTTTTTCCTGTATTTCCAAAATACGCGTGCGGATGTCTTCCGGCAAATTTTCCAGGGCCGGAAAAGGGTAGCGGGCGGGGCCGAGCGAAGCAGGTGTGGTCATGGCGGTTGAATTGACGTTTACGGAAACGTCAAGCATAAGAGTAAATATTCTTACCCGTTACTGACAATTTATTCGGATAAACCCTTGTTGCGTGGCCGCAGCGTCGTTGGCTTGTGGATTTAACTTGCCCCCACCAATTTGTGCACCAAATCGGCGGTGGTATTGGCCCCGTACTTGCGCATCAAACGGGCACGGTAAATTTCTACGGTGCGGTGGCTGATGCCCAGCACGCGACCAATTTCCTTGGAGGTCATGCCGTCGAGCAGGCGGGCGGCCACTTCGCGTTCGCGGCTGGTCAGGTCGGCCTTGACGGGGCGTTGCTGGCTTAAATCCTCAAAACTCCAGATGCCGCTGGCATGGGGGTTGCAGCGATCCAGCGCGCGACCGGTGACATGGCACCAAAAAGTCTCGCCATTGGCACGTTTCATGATGCGGTTGTCGCTGTAGAAACCTTTGGCATTGAGAATCGGGGCCATGCGCTGGCCTTGGCGCTCGTACTCTTCCAAGCTGGGGTAGAGCAGTGAAAAGGACTGGCCAATCAGCAATTCTGGGGATGCGCAAAACATTTCACACAGGCGCTGATTGCAATTGATCATGCGTCGATCGCGCGATATCACCAAGCCCACCGGGGCCATTTCAAAGGCCAGGCGGTAATCCAAATTCAAAGAGGTCATAAATAGTGCCTTTGCAGGTGCTAGGGTAGTTCGCTAGGAAATACTACGTAGCTTATTACGTAGTATCGTACGCGACATTCGTTCAAACAAAGGAGGCAATGTGAAAAAACTCTATCCAAGCGCCGCCGCTGCGCTGCAAGGGGTGGTTGCCGATGGCCAGTTGTTGGCCGTTGGTGGTTTTGGCTTGTGCGGGATTCCCGAAGCGCTGATTGATGCCCTGCGCGACAGCGGGGTGAAAAACCTCACCGTGGTGTCCAACAACGCCGGTGTGGATGGTTTTGGCCTGGGCAAGCTGCTGGAGACACGCCAGATCAAGAAGATGGTCAGCTCGTATGTGGGGGAAAACAAAGAGTTTGAGCGCCAGTTTCTGGCCGGCGAACTCGAGTTGGAATTTACCCCCCAAGGAACGCTGGCAGAAAAATTAAGAGCAGGTGGCGCAGGCATTCCGGCATTTTTCACCAAAACTGGCGTAGGAACCTTGGTGGCAGAGGGCAAAGAGCTACGAGAATTTGATGGCGAAACCTATGTGATGGAGCGCTCCATCGTCACCGATGTGTCGCTGGTCAAGGCCTACCGTGCCGACAAAAGCGGCAACCTGCAATTTCGCCTGACGGCGCGTAACTTCAACCCCGCTGCGGCCACCGCTGGCAAGGTGTGCATTGTGGAAGTGGAAGAAGTTGTGGAAGTGGGCGAAATTGCGCCGGACGATATTCACCTGCCGGGCATTTATGTACACCGCATCGTGCACAACCCCAACCCGGAAAAGCGCATCGAAAAACGCACCCTGACCGAGAAAAAAGGAGACTGATATGCCTTGGACGCAAGACCAAATGGCCGCGCGTGCGGCGCAGGAACTGGAAGACGGTTTTTACGTGAACTTAGGCATCGGCATTCCGACCCTGGTGGCCAACCACACGGGCGATAAAGAGGTGTGGCTGCAATCGGAAAACGGCATGCTGGGCATTGGCCCCTTTCCCACCGAAGAGCAGGTTGATGCCGACCTGATCAACGCGGGCAAGCAGACCGTGACCACCTTGCCGGGTTCGGCGATTTTTGGGTCTGACCAGTCGTTTGCCATGATTCGCGGCGGCAAGATCAACCTGTCTATTCTGGGTGCCATGCAGGTCACCGCCAGCGGTGACCTGGCCAACTGGATGATTCCGGGCAAGATGGTCAAGGGCATGGGCGGCGCGATGGATTTGGTGGCCGGAGTCAAGCGCGTGATCGTGCTGATGGAGCATGTGGCCCGCAAAAAAGACGGCACCACGGATTTGAAAATCCTGCCCGAATGCACCTTGCCCTTGACCGGCAAAGGCGTGGTCGATCGCATCATTACCGATCTGGGGGTGATGGATGTGACCCCTGAAGGCTTGAAGCTGGTCGAGCTGGCCCCGGATGTGACGTTTGAAGAGATTCAGTCCAAAACAGGGGTGCCGCTGATTCGCTAAGCGACTCGCTTAAAAGATAGCGCTTAACGCCCGTTATACGGGCGTTTTTTTATTTTTATCCTTTATTTCCTTGTGCATCCAGCGCAAGCAGCTATGCATTTATGGCTTTGGCGCCTGTGCAAACGCCTGGTTGGCTTGCTGCAGTGCGGCCTCATCCAAGGTGCCTGCCAGTTGGGCCAGTTGCAATTGCGCCAGCAGCAGGCGGCTGCGGGCCTGGGCCAGGGCCAAGGTGGCGGCGGCGTGGTCGTTGTCGGCGTGCAGCACATCCAGCACGGTGCGCTCGCCGGTGGCTTGGCCAATGCGGGTGGCTTCTTGGCGGGCGGCGCTGGCCTGCAGGGCCGCTTCCAGGGCGCGCACTTGCTGCACACCGGTTTGCTCGCCCAGCCAGGCGGCGTGAACTTGCTGGGCCACCAGGGTTTGCGTGGCGGCCAGTTGCGCCTGGGCGGCTTGGGCCTGGGCCTGGGTTTCGTCGGCCTTGGCCGAGCGGTAGCCGCCGGTGTACAGCGGCACGGTCAGCTGCACGCCGACCAGGGCCTGGGTGTCTTTGTTGCGGGCGTGGCGGCCAAAGTCGCCCCGGCCCGATAGGCGCTGCTGCTGCGCCTGGGCGACCAGGTCGAGCTTGGGCGCGGCGCTGGCACGGTGCTTGCTGGCTTCGGCTTGGGCGGCCTCCACGGCGCGTTGCTGCAGGCGGATGCTGAAGTTGTGCGCGGCCGCATGCTCTTGCCACCACGCCAGCGCTTGGCCCAGGGGGGCGATGGTGACGGGCAGGTGCGGGGCCAGGTCGGCCGCTGGCAGGCCGGTGGTGTCGTGCAGCTGGCGGCGCTGCACGTCCAGCGTGGTTTGCGCGGCCAGGTGCTGCGCTTGTAGCTGGGCCTGCTGGGCGCGGGCTTCGTGGACGGCGGTGATGGGGGCGGCCCCCAGGTCAAAGCGCTCTTGTGCTTCGGCCAGGGTGCGGTTGATGGCGGCCAGTTGCTGCTCCAGCACGCGCAGGGCTTCTTGCGCCACGGCCAGGTCCAGGTACTGCTGGGCGGTGCGCAGCATGGCCGCCTGCCGGGCCGCTTGCCATTGCAGGTCACCAATGTCGGCGCTGGCGTTCAGTTGCTGCTGCTGGGCGCGGCGTTCGGGGTTGTACAGGGGCTGGCTGGCCTGCAGCGCAATCTGGGTGGCGTTGCCGTGGGTGACCGAGGTGCCAAAGTCCACCCCGCTGCTGGTGCCCATGCCGGGCGCGGAAAATTGCGCCCCTTGCATCTGCGTTTCGCCATAGCCGCGCCCGGCGCTGGCGCTCAGTCCCAGGCTGGGCCGCCACAGCGCCTTGGCCTGCTGGCGCAGGGGCTGGGCGCTGCCGTGGGCGGCCTGGGCGGCCAGCCATTGGGGGTCGTGGGTTTGTGCGGCCTGCCAGGCGTGCAGCAAATCGGTGGCCTGGGCTGGCAGGGCGGTCAGCAGGGCGCAGGCGGTAGCGGTCAGGGCAACAGCCAGTGGGTGAAGTTTTACAAGAAATCGGTGTTTAGCCCTTGTGGGTAAAGCGCTTGCAGCTATGGTTAGCGTAGTCATTCAACGGCTCCTTGCGAGGGGGCAGCTGGCGAAGCTGCCGGGCCGCGCACCACGTCCAGGCGGTGGCGGTAGGCGATGTAGTACAGCAGGGGGATGACGACCAGCGTCAGCACGGTGGAGACGGCGATGCCAAAGATCAGCGAGATCGCCAGGCCGTTGAAGATGGGGTCGTCCAGGATGAAAAACGCCCCCAGCATGGCCGCCAGCCCGGTCAGCACAATGGGCTGGGCGCGGGTGATGGCCGATTGCACGATGGCCTGCTTAAAGTCTTGCCCGGCTTGTACCTGCAGGCGGATGAAGTCCACCAGCAAGATGGAGTTGCGCACGATGATGCCGGCCAGCGCAATCATGCCGATCATGCTGGTGGCGGTGTATTGCGCCCCCAGCAGGGCGTGGCCGGGCATGACCCCGATGATGGTCAGCGGAATGGGGGCCATGATGATCAGCGGCGTGAGGTACGAGGCAAAGTGCGCCACCACCAGCAGGTAGATCAGCAGCAGCCCCACGGCGTAGGCGGCGCCCATGTCGCGGAAGGTCTCGTAGGTGATTTGCCACTCGCCATCCCATTTGATGGCGTAGCCCCGGTACGGGTCGCTGGGCTGGCGGATGAAGTATTCCTCCAGCCCCGCACCATCGGGCGCAACGATGGTGGCAATTGCACTGCGGGCGGCAAACATGCCGTACAGCGGGCTATCGACCTTGCCGGCCATGTCGGCCACCACCAGGTTCATGGGCAGCAAATCCTTGTGGTAGATGGGCTGCTCGCGCAGGGTGTCGGTCACGGTGACCAGTTCGCCAATGGCCACCGTGCGGCCATCGGCGGTGCGCACTGGCAGTTGCAGCAGGGCCGGCAGGTCGCCGTGGCGCTCTGGCGGCAGTTGCAGCAGCACGGGGGTGGGGTATTTGCTGTGGGCATCGCGCAGCCAGGTGGCCGCTTCGCCCATCAAACCGGCGTGCAGGGCGCTGACGATGGCCGCTTGCGGCACCTCCATTTGCATGGCTTTGGCGCGATCAACCAGCACCAGCTGGCGCGGCGCGTTGGCAATGGCCGAATCGTCCAGATCAACAATGCCAGTGGTTTGTGCAAGCGCCTGGCGCACAGCCTGCGCCACCTGGCGGCGGCCTTCGGCCTCAGGGCCGTAGATTTCGGCCACGATGGGCGAGAGCACCGGCGGGCCGGGCGGCACTTCGACCACTTTCACATTGGCACCAAACCGTGCGCCAATGGCTTGCAGCGCCGGGCGCTCGCGCATGGCGATGGCGTGGCTTTGGTCTTGGCGCTCGTGTTTGTCTTTCAGGTTTACCTGGATGTCGCTCACCTCGCCGCCGCTGCGCAGGTCGTATTGGCGCACCAGGCCGTTGAAGTTGATCGGCCCGGCCGTGCCAGCGTAGGCTTGGTAGTTGGTCACCTCCGGCACGGTGGCCAGGTGGGCGGCCAGCTCGTGCAGCACGGCGGCGGTGGCCTCGGGCGGGGTGCCGGCGGGCATATCGACGATGACTTGAAATTCGGATTTGTTGTCAAACGGCAGCATCTTCAGTTGCACCCAGCCCAGCACCGGCAGCAGCATTGACAGTGCGATCAGGCCCACCACCGCCAGCCCCAGCAGGCGGCGGTTGCGCCGCCCTGTGTGTTCATCCAGCAGCGGGGTAAAGATGCGCTCAAACAGCGGCGTGATTTTGGCTGAAATACCGCTTTGCGCGTTGCTGGATATGTTGGTGGCGCTATGGTTTTTCATCCACAACCGCGCCAGCCAGGGCGTGACGGTAAACGCCACGGCCAGCGAAATCACCATGCCCATGCTGGCGTTGATGGGGATGGGGGCCATGTACGGCCCCATCAGCCCGCTGACAAAGGCCATGGGCAGCAGCGCGGCAATCACGGTGAAGGTGGCCAAAATGGTGGGCTCGCCCACCTCATCGACCGCACCGGGGATGAGCTGCAGCAGGGTTTTGTCCGGGTACAGGGCCTGGTGGCGGTGGATGTTTTCGACCACCACAATCGCGTCATCGACCAGGATGCCAATCGAAAAAATCAGCGCAAACAGCGACACGCGGTTCAGCGTAAAGCCCCAGGCCCACGAGGCAAACAAGGTGGCCGCCAGCGTCAGCCCCACGGCCACGCCAACGATCAGCGCCTCGCGCCGGCCCAGGGCAAAAAACACCAGGGCCACCACGCTGGCGGTGGCAAACAGCAGTTTCTGGATCAGTTTTTGCGCCTTGTCGTTGGCCGTGGCACCGTAGTCGCGTGTTTCGGCCACTTGCACCTCAGCGGGGATGACGGTGTTGCGCAGCTCTTCCACGCGCTGCATCACGGCCTGGGCCACGTCGATGGCGTTGGCCCCGGCTTTTTTCGTTACCGCCAGGGTGACGGCCGGATATTCGGTGGCTTGGCCAGCGCTCACCTGCCCATGCCAGACATAGCGCTGCGCAGGCCGGGGGCCATCGGTCACAGTGGCGATGTCTTTCAGAAAAACCGGCTTGCCCTGGCGCGCGCCGACCATGATGTCGGCCACCTCCTGGGCGCTGGCCAGCAGCGGCCCGGCCTCGAGCGTGACGGATTGGTTGCCGCCCAGCAACTCACCCAGCGGCAGGCCCTGGTTGGCCGATTGCAAGGCAGCGCGCACATCGTCCACCGTGATGGCGCTGCTGGCCATGCGGGCCGCATCCAGTTCTACCAGCACGGCGCGGCCGGGGCCGCCGAGGGTGGTCACGGTGCGGGCACCGGGCACGCGCATCAGCTCGGCCTCGATGCTGTGCGCCACGCGCTCCAGGGCAAAGGGGCCGCTGTCTGGGGCATCGCTGTACAGGGTGAGGGTGACCACCGGCACATCGTCAATGCCCTTGGGGCGGATGATGGGCTCTTGCGCCCCCAGGCCGCGCGGCAGCCAGTCGGCGTTGCTGCGCAGGGTGTCGTGCAGGCGCACCAACGCCTCGGTGCGTGGCACGCCCACCGCAAATTGCACCGTCAGCACCGCCATGCCGGGGCGCGAGACGCTCATCACATGCTCTACGCCCAGCATTTGCGCCAGCACCTGCTCGGCGGGCGTGGCAATCATTTGCTCGACATCGCGCACCGACGCACCGGGGAAGGGCACGATGACGTTGGCCATGGTCACGTCGATCTGCGGTTCTTCCTCGCGCGGGGTGACCAGCACGGCAAACAGGCCCAGCAGCAGGGCCAGCAGGGCCAGCAATGGGGTGATTTGGGCACTTTGGAAGGCGGCGGCAATGCGCCCGGAAAGGCCCATGGTGGCAGGTGTTGGCTTCATATCAGTGCCCCTTTGCGGCTTTTTGCGGCTCCAGGGCCACCTGGTCACCGGGGCGCAGACCGCTTAATACCTCGATCTGGTCGCCTTGCACGGGCCCCAGGCGCACCTGGCGCAGCTGCGGCTGGCCGTTGGTCGCTTGCACATACACCCCGGTCATCTCGGCGCGGCGCACCACGGCCTGGGTCGGAATCCATACGGGCAGGCGTGCCGCAGCGCCGTCTGCGGACGCGCTGGGGGCCGTGGCAGGCACCCACAGGCGGGCAAACAGGCCGGGCACAAGTTTGGTGGCATCCGCTGGCAAGGCCACCCGCACCGTCACCGTGTGGGTCAGCGGATCGGCGCTGGGCAGCACCTGCACTTGCGTGGCCGCAAGGCGCAAGCGCTGTGCGGCGCTGGGCAACTCAATCTGCACTTCGTCGGCCTGGCGCAGGGCCTGGGCGGGGGCGTTGGCAAGCTGGGCCGTAATGCGCAAGGCGCTGGGGTCGTACAGCGCGATCAAGGGCGTGCCGGGCAGGGCCATATCGCCCACGGTGACCGGCACGCGGGCCACGATGCCGTCAAACGGGGCCGTGATGGTGTGCAAGCCCGATTGCGTGGCCGCCACACCGGCTTGGGCCTGCAATGCTTTGACTTGCGCCTGAGCGGCCTGCCATTGGGCCTGGGCGCTGTCTAGGGCGGCCTGGCTGATGTAGTGTTTGGCAAACAGCTGCTGCTGGCGCTCGTACTCTTTGCGGGCCACGTGCAGTTGGGCCTGGGCGGCGCTGACTTGGGCCTGGCTGGCCACAGCGCCTTGCTGGGCCATGCGGCCATCAATTTTGAGCAGGGGCTGGCCCTTTTTCACCGCATCCCCCGCCTGCACCTGCACCGCCACAATGGCCCCAGGCACTTGGGCCGAGAGCAGGGCATCGCGCACCGCCTCGACCTGGGCCTCGTGGCTGTGCCAGCCCGCTTGCGTGGCCGCCGCCACAGTGTGGTAAGCCAAAGCGCTTGCCGGTGGACGGGGTTGTTGCGCCCACGCTGTGCCGCCCAGGCTGCCAGCCGCAGCCAGGGCGATCGCACCCAGAGCGCACAACCGGCGCTGTTGGAAAGGAGCAGAGACGGTGGTCATAGCAATTCCTTTATTACTTATTTAAGCAATCAATTAAATAAGCAACAATGTATCATGCTTTATTGGCTTTGCCACCCCTGGGCCCGTGGTAGCCCGTGCCGGCCCGTGTGCTTTTGATTTGTAAATAGCTGCTGTTATGAAAAAAGACCTTCCCCCCCAAGCTTTGGAGCAAGTTGCCGCCTATTTCCAAGTGCTGGCCGAGCCCACGCGCCTGCAGATCTTGAATCTGCTGCGCCAGCGCGAATACAACGTGGGCGAGCTGGCCCAGGCCTGCGGCTACACGGCGGCCAATATCTCGCGCCATCTGTCGCTCATGACCAAACAAGGCATGGTCAGCCGCGAGGGGCGCGGCACCAGCGTGTACTACCGGCTGGCGGATGATTCGGTCGATGCGCTGTGCGACCTGGTGTGCGGCAGCATCGCCCGGCGGCTGGAGCAGGCGGCGGCGGCCAGCGATGCGTTTCGGGCGACGCTATAAATAAAGGTGCTTGTTACGCTTTATTTATAAAGATTTATCATCTATTTAATCTGAAATTAGCGCAATTCAATCGCAAGCAGCTTCACTTATTGACTTATTCAGTCTTTCCCGCTCTCTTCCTCTTCCATTAAATAAGCCGCCGGATTGTGGATAGCCGCCTCGGCGCGGAAGTAGCCCAGCACGGTAGGCACGCTTTGGTGGCCAGTGAGCGCCATGGTTTGGGCCAGGGGAATGTTGCGCCGCCCCGCCTCCGTCACAAAGCCCGAGCGCAGGGAGTGCGCGGAAAAATCGCCCTCCACCCCGGCCAGGCGGCAGCGCTCTTGCACGATCAAACGCACCGCCGCAGGGCTTAAGCCCGCCGCCGCTTTCGCGCTGGTATCCAGGTGACCGCCTTTGCGGATGCGCCGAAAAATCGCCCCTTCAGTAATCGCGCTGGCCGCCAGCCAGGCCTCCAGGGCCGCGCCGGCCGCGCCCAGCACGGGCTTGTTGCTGTCAGGCGTAGCGCGGCCGGTTTGGTTGGTTTTGCTCACCAGCAGTTCATACACAAACTGCCCCGGTGCCAAGCGCCGCAAAAACCGCATATCGGCCTGCGCCACTTCTGAGCGGCGGCGGCCCCCGCTGCTCCAGGCAAACAGCAGCAGCGCCCGATCGCGCAGGCCCACCAAGCTGTCGTCACACGTGGCCAGCAGTTGCTGGAGCACATCCTTGGTCAAGGCTGCTTTTTTTTGCACCCGCCCACCTTGCCGCGCATAGGTTTTGCGGGCGCGGGAGAGCACTTCGCGCACCCGGGGGTCTTGGCAGGGATTGGGCAGGTTGCGGCTTTGGTGCGCTTTGGAGAGCACCGCCAGCCGATGCACCAAGGTGGTGTGCGCCAGTGGCCCCAGTTTGGCCTTGCAGCCCGATTGCACCAGGGCGGCATCGACTTCGGGCGGCAGCTCCCCGCGCACGCCCGTCGATGTTTGGCGTGGGGCGTGGTCGGCGATGAATTGCAACACCACCTCCATCGACAAGGGCAGGGCAATGGTCTGCCCCAGCCGCAGCTGCATCCACCCGGCCCAGTAGCGCATGGCGCTGGCGTAGCTGCGCAGGGTGTTTTCCGCTTCGCCCTGGCGCAGCAGGTCTTGCAGGGCAAGCAAGGTGGCCTGGCTCAGGCTGCTCAAGGCCGAAGGCGCGCGAGCGGTGGGCGCAGCGCTCTCGAATGCCGCCCCCAGGCGCTCGGGCTGGGCAAGCGGCGTTTTGGCATGTGAAGCCCCAGGCGAATGGCCCGAAATCGGTTTGTTTTTGTCGTTTTCCGAGGAATAGTGTTTTTTTTGCATTTGTTTGTATGAAATAATATGTAATACAAATGTTATTTAATAAATTTGGCTTATAATTAACGATAAGCTTCACTTATCAAAAGTAAATTATCCACTATGTCGTACATCACCCCCAAAACCACCCGTGGCGTGCAAGAGCAAGATGTTTGGGCCGCGGCCGATGCCGTGCTGCTGCAGGGCGAGCGTCCCACCATTGAGCGCGTGCGCCAGCACATGGGGCGGGGCTCGCCCAATACCGTGGGGCCCATGCTGGAAAGCTGGTTTGGCCGCTTGGGGCAACGCTTGAGTGCTGCAGAAAATGAAGCGCAAGGCGATGCCCTCTTGCCCCAGGTGGTGCAAGAGGCAGCGCTGGCTTTGTGGCAAGCCGCGCTCAAACAGGCGCAAGTGGCTGCCCAAACGGCGCTGCAAGATCAACACACGGCGCTGGCGCAGGCCCAAGAGGCCCTGGCCGCGCGTGAGGCGCGCTTGGAGCAAGGGGAGCTGAACTTGCAGCAGCAAAAACAGGGCTTGGACGCGGCGTTAAAACTCGCGCAAGACCAGCAGGCCGATTTGTCGGAGCGCCTGGCGGCCATGCAGCAGCAGCTGGAGCAGCGCGAGGCCCAATTAACAGCCCAGCGCCAGGAGTGGGACGAGCTGCAACAACAGCGCGATGCCGAGCGGCGCCAGCACAGCACGGCGTTGGAAGCGGCGGCGCAAGAGCGTCAGCGCTTGGCCGAGCAGTTTTCTGGCAATGAAAAGCGCTGGCTGGGCGAGCTGGACCGCAGCCGCCAAGAGGTGGAAAAACTGAAAAAACAGCAGCAACAGGCCGCCCAGGATGCCCAAGCGCTGGTGGCCGAAATGCGCAGCCGCCAAGCGCAGCTGGAGACCGAAGCCCTGGCGGCGCAAAGCGTTTTGGCAACCACGCAGCACAGCCTGCACCTGGCCAACGAACGCATCGAGGAATTAAAAATTCAGCTGCAGCAGCGCCCGCTGCCAGATGCGCCCGCTTTGCGCAGCAGCAGCCCATCGCTGCAGCGGCGCGCTTTGGCGCAAAAAAGCCTGGCGCGGCGGCGGTAAGAGGCTAAGAGGCTAAAAAACCAAACTTAGATCGTGAACACGTTCTTAGCCAGCAGCGGCAAACAAGGCGCTGACCTGGCCCAGATCGTCCAAATTCAACACCCCTGCCGCATGGCGCAGCTGCAGATAGCCCAGCACCACCCGGTAGCGGGCTTGCAGCCAGTCTTTTTGGGCATTGGCAGCTTGGGTTTGGGCGGCCAGCACGTCGGCATTGATGCGCACCCCCACTGCGTAGCCCGTTTGGGTGGCTTGCAAAGCGGTGTTGGCCGAGGTGACGGCAGTGGCCAGGGCTGCGCTTTGCTCTTGGGCCGATTGCCAGCCAAGGAAGGCTTGGCGCACCGCCAGCTCCAGGCTGCGCTGGGCCTCTTCGTAATCGGCCTGGGTTTTGGCGGCCAAGGTGGTGGCTTCGCGCAGGCGGTTTTGGGTGGCAAAACCGGCAAACAAAGGCAGTTGCAGGCTGACACCGATGGTGCCAACGGTGGTGCGGTGCGGCAGCGCTTGGGTCAAGCTGCCATCGGGGTTGCGCTGCTGGCCGTAGCTGGCTTGCAAATCGACAGTGGGCAAGTGCCCCGCCTGGGCTTTGGTGACTTCTAACTGGGCCACGGTGCGGGCTTTTTCGGCTTGGCGCAGCACAGGGTGGGTGCTGGGCAGGTCGGCCAGCCAGGCATCGCGCTGCTGGCTGGTGACCGTGGGCAGGGTGGCTGTGGGGGGCAATCGCCAGGGTTGGGGGGCGGCCCAGCCGGTTAGTTTTTGCAGCGCCAGGGTGTGCATGTCCACCTCGTTGCGGGCGGCCAGCCATTGGGCTTGCACGGCATCGAGGCGGGCTTGGGCCTCGCGCACATCGGTGATGGTGACCAGGCCCACATCAAAATTGCGCTGGGCCAGGGCGGCTTGCTCGGTCACGGTGTGGCGCAGGGTGGTTTGCACTTGCAATACATCGTGCGCTTGCAAGACGTTCACATAGGCCTGGGCCACTTGCAGCAACAGGCTTTGCCCAGCGGCCGCTTCCTGGGCCTGGGCCAGCTCCAGGGCGTGCTGGCCTTGGCGGTATTGGGCCAGGTTGGCGGGGCGGTACAGCGGCTGGCTCAGGGCAATGCCGGCACTGCGCTCCCAGGCGGGCAAGTGGTGCGTTTGCTGGCCCTGCGGGGTGCTCAGGCGCACTTCACTGTCGCTGTGCTGGGTGCCTGCTTGCAGGCCAATTTGCGGTAGCAACAAGGCGCGGCCCTGGGCGCTGCGGTGGGCGGCCGCTTGGGTGGCGAGGGTTTGGGCTTGCCAGCGGGCATCGTGGGCCAAGGCGCTTTGGGCCGCATCCAGCAGGCTTTGGGCCTGGGCGCTAACGCTATAGCTGAGGCCCAGAACAATCAAAAGGCATAGCGTTTTGCGCTGTATTCGCATGAATTTTTTAGTGATTTTTACCAAAAATGATGGCGCACAAGCGGCTCGTGCTTCATTCATGATGGGTGGATGGAGGGGGCGTGGGGGCTAGTAGTAGCCGATGCTGGGGTCGCACTCGTGCGCCCAGGCATCAATACCGCCGGTGATGTTGGCCACATGCGCAAAGCCTTGCTGGGCCAAATAAGCCGCCACCCGCATGCTGCGGGCACCGTGGTGGCACAGGCAGGCAATGGGGCGTTGGGGGTCGAGTGCGTCTTGCCAGCGGGCGGGGATGTCGCCCATGGGGATGAAGGCTTGCGCAAAGCGGGCATCTTCAGGCAGGCGCACGACCTCGCATTCCCATGGCTCGCGCACATCCAGCACCAGGGGTAATGGGGCCTGGCCGGCAAATTGGGCCAGCCAACTGTCCATTTGCTTGGGCCGAACTTGGTAAAACATGCCGGGGCCGATCGCAGTGCGTTGAAAACGTGCTTAGAACACGAATTTGGACTTGTCCGCAAAGCCTTGCAGGCGCGGGGCGACGGTGTCCCAGGGGGTGGTGGTGGTCAGTTGCCCGCCTTGCTTGCGCACGATGGTCACGCGCATCATGGGCAGGTCGCCAACGATGGCGATCAGGCGGCCCCCGTCTTTGAGGTGGGCCAGCAGTTTTTCGGGGATTTGGGCCACAGAGCCGCTCAAGACGATGGCATCAAACGGGCCATCGCTCAAGCTGTCTTGGCTGCCATCGGCCACGCGCACGGTGACGTTGTGGCATTCGGCAGTGGCCAGGTTTTCGCGGGCGGTTTCGGCCAGTTCGGGGTCAATTTCCAGCGTGGTCACATCCTGGCACAGGCGCGAGAGCAGGGCGGCCATGTAGCCCGAGCCGGTGCCGATCTCCAGCACGCGCTCATGGGGCTGTAGTTGCAGGTCGTTGGCCATGCGGGCATCAATCTTTGGGGCCAGCATGCAATGGCCGCGCTCGATGGCAAAGGCATCGTCGCGCAGGGGGATTTCGATGTCCATAAAGGCTTTTTGGTAGTGCGCAGGGGGCACAAAGTCTTCACGGCGCAGGCTGTGCAGCACTTCTAAAACGGTGTTGTCGCTGACGTTCCAAGGGCGGATTTGCTGCTCCACCATGTTGTAGCGGGTGTGGGCCAAGGTGTCTTGGGTGGCATCGACCAGACTGTTTAAAGGCAAGCTCATGGGTGTCTCGTGAAAAAATAATCGTGAAAAAATTCGGAAAAACCTGGGCGGGCAGCACCCGCAAACCGGCTGATTCTAAAAGCGGATCTGCCGCTGTGCTGTCACCTGGGGTGAGATGGCGCAAGGAAGGGCTATTTTTTCCCGCCCAGCAAGCTGCCCAGCACGCCGCGCAGCAGTTGGCCAGCGGCTTTGTTGGCGATGGAGCGGGCCTGGGACTTGGCCACGCTTTGCAGCAGCCCGTCTTTTTTGCCGCCGCGCGGGCCGGTGCTGCCAAACAAAAAGTCGTTCAGTACGCCGCCAAGGCCCGATGAAGCCTCTTGTGCCTGGGCGCTTTGCTGGGCCGCCGCGTTGGCGCGGTCGCGCAAAATTTCAAAGGCCGATTCGCGGTCCAGCGGCGTTTCATACACCCCCGCCACCAACGAGTTGGTCAGCAGCGCTTGGCGCTGAGCATCGGCAATCGGGCCGATTTGGCTGCCAGGAGGAGCTACGTACGCACGCTGGGTAACGCTTGGGCGGCCTTTTTCATCCAAAAAGCTTACCAACGCCTCGCCAACTGCTAGTTCTGTAATAGCAGCCTCAATATTGAGCGCCGGGTTGGGGCGCATGGTCTGGGCGGTGGCTTTGACGGCTTTTTGGTCTTTGGGCGTAAAGGCACGCAGGGCGTGCTGCACGCGGTTGCCCAGTTGGGCAAGCACACTGTCGGGTATGTCGGTGGGCACTTGGGTGACAAAGTACACGCCCACGCCCTTGGAGCGGATCAGGCGCACCACCAGCTCGATGCGCTCGACCAGCACCTTGGGCGCATCGTTGAACAGCAGGTGGGCTTCGTCAAAGAAAAAAGCCAGCTTCGGCTTTTCAAGGTCGCCCACCTCGGGCAGGCGCTCGTACAGCTCGGAGAGCAGCCACAGCAAAAAGGTCGAATACAGGCGCGGCGATTGCATCAGCTGGTCGGCGGCCAGGATATTGACCATGCCCCGGCCCTGGGGGTCGGTTTGCATCAGGTCGTCGATGTTGAGCATGGGTTCGCCAAAAAACTGCTCCCCGCCCTGGGTTTCCAATTGCAGCAGGCCGCGCTGGATGGCCCCGACGCTGGCGGCCGAGACATTGCCGTAGTCGGTTGTGAACTGTTTGGCGTTGTCGCCCACGTACTGCAGCATGGCGCGCAGGTCTTTTAAATCCAGCAGCAGCAGGCCGTTGTCGTCGGCCACTTTAAAGACGATGTTGAGCACCCCCATTTGCGTGTCATTCAAACCCAGCATGCGGCCAATGAGCTGGGGGCCCATGTCTGAAATAGTGGCCCGCACCGGGTGGCCTTGCTGGCCAAACACATCCCACAACTGAGCGGGGCAGGCAACCGCTGGGGGCACTTCAATACCGCGCTCGGTCAGAATGCGGGCCATTTTTTCGCCAATGCTGCCGCTTTGGCTGATGCCGGTCAGGTCGCCCTTGATGTCGGCCATGAACACGGGCACGCCCGCCAGCGACAGACTTTCGGCCATTTTTTGCAGGGTCACGGTTTTGCCCGTTCCGGTGGCACCGGTGATCAAACCATGGCGATTGGCCAGCGACAAATGCAAGGCACACGCGCCTTGGGCATTCTGGGCGATGGGCAAAAGCGACAAAGGGGTGGGCATATTGGGGTTTCCTCTCGGGGGCTTCAAGTCAAAAGGTAGAATCTTAGGTTCCCGAGATTAAACCAACATAAAAGGAATTCTTGTGGCAGGACACAGTAAATGGGCCAACATCCAGCACCGCAAAGGCCGCCAGGATGAAAAGCGTGGCCGGATTTGGACGCGCATTATTCGTGAAATCATGGTGGCAGCCCGCCAAGGCGGCGGCGATTTGGATGCCAATCCGCGCCTGCGTTTGGCCGTTGAGAAGGCCAAAGCGGCCAATATGCCGGCTGACAATATCAAGCGCAATATCGACAAAGCCACCGGCAACCTTGAAGGCGTGGTGTACGAAGAAATCCGCTACGAGGGCTACGGCATCGGCGGCGCGGCCATCATTGTGGACACCATGACCGACAACCGCGTGCGCACCGTCGCTGAAGTGCGCCATGCTTTTAACAAGCACGGCGGCAACATGGGCACCGAAGGCTCGGTGGCCTTTCAGTTCAAGCACCAGGGCCAATTGATTTTTGCCCCCGGCACCAACGAAGACCAGGTGATGGAAATCGCCCTGGAAGCCGGGGCCGAAGACGTGATTACCGACGAAGAAGGCGCCATCGAGGTGCTGACCGCCCCCGGCGACTTTGAGGCGGTCAAAAACGCGCTGCAAGCGGCAGGTCTGACCCCCGAAATGGCCGAGGTCACCATGCGCGCCGAAAACACCATCGCCCTGGAAGGCGACGATGCCGAGCGCATGCAAAAGCTGCTCGACGTGCTGGAAGACCTGGACGACGTGCAAAACGTCTATCACAACGCAGAATTATGAAAATACTCGTTATTGGCGGCGGTGGCCGCGAGCACGCCCTGGCGTGGAAGTTGGCCCAGTCGCCCAAAGCGACCAAGGTGTTTGTGGCCCCTGGCAATGGCGGCACCGCCTTGGCCGGCGGCAAGCTCGAAAACCTGCCCATCACCGACCCCGTGGCTCTGCGCGAATGGGCGCAGGCCGAGAAAATCGGCCTGGCCGTGGTCGGCCCCGAAGCGCCCTTGGCCGCCGGGGTGGTCGATGAATTTCGCGCCCATGGCCTGAAGATTTTTGGGCCCACCAAGGCCGCCGCGCAGCTGGAAAGCTCCAAAGCGTTTTCCAAAGCGTTTATGCAGCGCCATGGCATTCCCACCGCTGCTTACGACACCTTCACCGACCCGGTGGCGGCGCACGCCTACATCGACAAACTGGGCGCTCCCATCGTCATCAAGGCCGATGGTCTGGCCGCCGGCAAGGGTGTGGTGGTCGCCATGACGCTGGAGGAAGCCCACGCTGCGGTCGATTTCATGCTGGTCGATAACAAATTTGGCGTGCAGCACAACGAGGGCGGTGCCCGCGTGGTGATTGAGGAATTTCTTGCTGGCGAAGAAGCCAGCTTCATCGTGCTGGTCGATGGTAAAAACGTCTGCGCCCTGGCCACCAGCCAGGACCACAAGCGCCTGAAAGACGGCGATGAAGGCCCCAATACCGGCGGCATGGGCGCGTATTCGCCCGCGCCGGTGGTTACCGCCGATGTCTATGGCCGTGCCATGCGCGAAATCATCCTGCCCACCGTGCGCGGCATGGAAAAAGACGGCGTGCCGTTCACCGGCTTTTTGTACGCCGGGCTGATGATTGATGGCCAGGGCCAGCCCAAAACGCTGGAATTCAACACCCGCATGGGCGACCCGGAAACCCAGCCCATTCTGATGCGCCTGAAAACCGACTTTGTCGATGTGCTGCTGGCGGCTACCGACGGGCGCTTGGACCAGGTCGAACTGGAATGGGATCGGCGCACCGCGCTGGGCGTGGTCATGGCCGCTGCAGGCTACCCCGAGTCGCCGCGCAAAGGCGACCTGATCAGCGGCCTGCCGGCCGAAGCGGACGATGCCATGGTGTTTCACGCTGGCAGCGAGCTTGATGCCGAGGGCAAGCCCCGCACCAGCGGCGGGCGCGTCCTGTGCGTCACTGCCCTGGCCGACAGCGTGCGCCAGGCCCAGCAGCGGGTGTACGACGTGGCCCGGGGCATCCATTTCGATGGCATGCAATACCGCCGCGACATTGGCCATCGCGCTATCAAAAGCTAAACAAGGCAGCCCCTATGACGGCAGTGGACAGCAGCAGCGTGCGCAATTACCTCCTGGGCCTGCAAGAGTGCATCACCAGCGCTTTGGAGCAGGTGGAAGGCCCGCAAGGAGCCCGCTTTGTGCGCGATGCCTGGACCAAGGGGCCGCAGGAGCGCCTGCAAGGCGATGGCATCACCAAAATCTTGGAAGGTGGCCGCATTTGGGAGCGGGCCGGTTGCGGCTTTTCCCACGTGCGCGGGCCGCAGCTGCCGCCTTCGGCCACCCAGCACCGCCCCGAGTTGGCCGGTGCGCCCTTTGAGGCCATGGGCGTGTCGCTGGTGTTTCACCCGGTCAATCCTTTGGTGCCCACCGTACACATGAATGTGCGCATGATCTCTGCCCAGCCAGCAGGGCAAGAAGCTGTTTGCTGGTTTGGCGGCGGCATGGATTTAACGCCGGTGTATGGGTTTGACGAAGATGCTCAACATTTCCATAGCGCTTGCCGTAATGCTTTAGCGCCTTTTGGTGCTGATCTATACCCAAGATTCAAGACCTGGTGCGATGAGTACTTCTATTTAAAACATCGGCAAGAGCAGCGCGGCATTGGCGGCATCTTTTTTGATGACTTTGCCGAGCTGGGCCAGGCGCACAGCTTTGCCATGCTGCAAAGCGTGGGTGATGCGTTTTTAGGGGCCTACCTGCCCATTGTCGAAAAACGCCAGGCCCTGCCGTACACGCAAGCGCAGGTGGATTTTCAGCGCTACCGCCGAGGCCGCTACGTCGAATTTAATTTGGTGTGGGACCGGGGCACGCACTTTGGCCTGCAATCGGGCGGCCGTACCGAATCGATTTTGTTGTCCATGCCCTTGCACGCCAACTGGAGCTACCAGCGCCAAGACCCGCCGGGCAGCCCCGAAGCCGAGCTGCTCACCAAATACCTAGTGCGCCGGGACTGGATTAGCGCTTAAACCTATAATTTTTGAAATTGCCTTTGTTGCCCCGCTGTTGTAACGGTCGGGGCATTTTTTACTTTACTTCGATTTGCCCGTCCTGATGAGCTCCACTTCCAACACCGCCGTTAAAAAAGACCTGACCAAACTCCAACGCGCCATCATCGATGGGCTGGAGGATGTCAAGGCCCAAGACATTCAGGTGTTCGACACCGAGCATTTATCCCCGCTGTTTGAGCGCGTAATTGTGGCCACCGGCACCTCCAATCGCCAAACCAAAGCCATTGCCAGCAGCGTGCGCGATGCCGTGAAAAAAGCCGGTTTTGCCACCCCGCGCCACGAGGGTGAAGCCAGCGGCGAATGGATCATTGTCGATTGCAACCAGGCGGTGGTGCACATCATGCAACCGGCCATTCGCCAGTACTACCGCTTGGAAGAGATTTGGGGCGAAAAGCCCGTGCGCGTCAAACTGGGCGGGGCCAAAGTTTCCAAACGCACCGCCTCGGAAGATGCCAGCCAAGAAGCCCCGGCCGCCACTCCCGCCAAAAAACCCAGCGTGCGTAAAACGGCCAGCACAACCGCAGCCGAACCCAAAGCCAGCACCACCAAACCGCGTGCGGCCAGCACCCGCAGCGCTAGCAGTGCCACTACCAGTGCCAGCGCCGCCAAAAAAGCCCCGGCGAAAAAGCCCATGACGACCACCAAGGTCGCCGGTGGCGCGGCCGCCGCAGTCAAAAAAGCCCCGGCCCGCAAGCCTGCGGCACCCAAGGCCGAGGCGGCCATCAAGACCGTGGTCGTCAAGCCCACCACAGCCCGGGGTGCGGCCAAAAAGCCCGGTGCGGTGCGCAAAGCCGCCGCCGCCAAGAAAGTCTAAGTTGGCGATGCCGTCTCGCTTGTCTGCGGCTTTGTTCCCATGCGTGTGTTGATTGTGGCGGTGGGCCAGCATGTGCCCGATTGGGCGCAGACGGCCTACGATGATTACGCCAAGCGGTTTCCGCCGGAGCTCAAAGTCGAGCTCAAAACCGTCAAGACCGAGCCGCGCGGCTCCAAAACCCTGGCCACGCTGTATGCCGCTGAGCGCAAGCGCATTGAAGCGGCCATCCCCCGGGGCAGCCGCACCGTGGTGCTGGACGAGCACGGCACGGCCCTGCGCACCACGGCCTTGGCGCAGCGGCTGAAAAACTGGCAACTCGAGGGGGACGATGTGGCCCTCATCATCGGTGGGCCCGATGGGCTGGATCCCCAGTTCAAGCAAGCTGCGCATGAGCGCATCCGCTTGTCCGACCTGACCTTGCCGCACGCCATGGTGCGGGTGCTGCTGATTGAGCAGCTCTACCGCGCTTGGTCGGTGAACGCCGGGCACCCCTACCACCGCGAATAAAAACCCAATTAAATAGAGCGCGTTGCGCTTGCCACCAGTGGGTTTCATCATTTAAATTGCTTGAAACGGCCTTTGTTTCAGCGGCACCTGCTATGCATTCTTTGATTTACCTCGCCTCCCAAAGCCCACGGCGCAGCCAGTTGCTCACGCAAATTGGCGTGGCCCATGCGCTGCTCTTGCCCGGGCCGCAGGAAGATGCCGAAGCCCTGGAGCTGGCCTTGCCAGGCGAAGCGCCCGTGGATTACGTACAACGCGTCACCCGCTTGAAGCTTGAAGCGGCCGTGCAGCGCCACGCCCAGCGTGGTTTGCCGCCTGGGGCGATTGTGTGTGCCGACACCACCGTGGCCTTGGAGGGGGTGATTTTGGGCAAACCCCACAACGGGGCCGATGCCGCGCAGATGCTGGCGCAGCTGTCGGGCCAATCCCACCAGGTGTTTACCGCGGTGGCCGTGGCATCGGGGGCCGGGCGCTGGGCGGCGCTGTCGATTTCCCAGGTGCAGTTTGCCCCGCTCACTCCCGCACAAATCAGCGCCTATGTGGCCAGTGGTGAGCCCATGGGCAAAGCCGGGGCGTACGGCATTCAAGGGGCGGCGGCGGCGTTTATTGCCCATATCGAGGGCAGTTACAGCGGCATCATGGGCTTGCCACTGTTTGAGACGGCGCAGCTTTTGCGCAGCGCGGGGGTACTCGATTAAGCGCAGTGGCTGGCCAGGCGGGCGGCGTTGGGAATGTGAATTTCGCGCTTGTCCACGCGGATCAGGCCGGCGCTTTCCAGCTCGTGCAGCACGCGCGAGAAGTATTCTGGCGTGATGGACAGGCGCGAGGCGATGGTGGCTTTGCTCACCGGCAGCGATACTTTGAGTGCGGTGCTGGTGGCCGGATTTTCTTCCAGCGGGTGCAGCAAATAGCCAATCACGCGCTGCATGCCGTTGTGCAGCGAGTAGGCCTGCACATCGTGCACCAGCCCATGCAGCCGCCGCGAGATGCCCGCCAGCATGTGCATGGCAAAGCGCGGGTCGTCTTCAATCTCGCGCACCACGGCCGCTTTGCCCACGCTTAACACGATGGATTCACTCAAGGCCTGGGCATTGATGATGTAGGGCTTGCCGGTGAACACCAGCGCTTCGGCAAAGCTGATGCCGGGGCCGGCCAGTTCAATGACTTTTTCTTGGCCGCTGGGCGAGAGGGCGAACAGTTTCACTTGGCCAGTGACGGTGACGTGAAATTCCTCGCAAGGCATGCCGACGCTAAAAATGTTTTCCCCACGGGAGAAATTGCGCAACCGACACCCCTGGGCCAAGCGCTGCAAATCGGCGGGGGCGATTTCTTCGAACAGCGGTAAATTGGCCAAGTAACGGGGAATATCGAACTGCTGCAGATCCATGACACAAACCAAAGACTAAAAATTGATAGCAGTCAAGTTTACCAGCGAAGGGCTTGGTCACGATCTTGCTTTAGCGCGTTAAACCGGCATAGGCCCCCGCCAGGCGGCGCACCAAATCTTGTGGTCGGTGGACCAGGGCGTAGCCTTGCGAGCCAAACAGGTGCGGCAGGTAGTCGTGCGCATCGGCATCAATGGTCACGCAAAACGGGGTCAGGCCCGCTTGGCGGGCTTCGCGCACGGCTTGGCGGGTGTCTTCCAGGCCGTAGCGGCCTTCGTACACGTCCAGGTCGTTGGGTTTGCCGTCGGTCAGGATGAGCAGCAGGCGTTGGTGCTCGCCGCGCTGGCTCAGTTGCGCTGTGGCGTGGCGGATGGCCGCGCCCATGCGGGTGTAGTAGCCGGGGCGGATGGCGTGGATGCGGGCAATGCAGGCCTTGTCCCACGCTTCATCAAAGTTTTTCAGGTGGTTGATGCGCACCTTGGTGCGGCGCACCGAGGAAAAACCCAGCATGGCAAACGGGTCGCCGCAGGCGTGCAGCGCTTCACCAAACACGTAGAGCGCATCGCGAATTACTTCAATCACCCGGGTGGTGTCATTCACGTGGGCATCGGTGGACAGCGACAAGTCGGCCAGCAGCACGGTGGCCAAGCTGCGCTCGGTGCGCACGCGCCGCTGAAAAACGGGGGGGGTGCTGCTGCGTGGGCCCTGGTCGGCCTGGTAGCGAATCCAGGCATCCAGGTCGATGTCGTCGCCTTCGGTTTGCCCGCGCACGCGGCCTGGGTCGGCCCGCAGCGCCTCCAAGCGCCGGCGCATGCGCCGGGCGGTGGTGCGCAGGGCCACGGGCGGGGTGGCGGGTTCGGCATCGCGGGCGGTGTAGATTTGCACGCTGCAGTGCTCGGGCACCAGGGCCTGGCGCTTGAAATCCCATTCGGGGTATTTCAGGCCGGGGCCCAGGGGCAGGTCGTCGTGGGCAGCGCTGGGCAAATCGAGGTCAAACTTGACGCGCGAGGCGCTGGACTGGCCATCCGGGGCAATGGCCAGTTCGTCCATATTGTTGGCGGCGTTGAGCTGGTTGCCGTCATCGTCATCGTCGTCAGCACGATTGACCTTGGTAAATTCAGTCCACGACATAAACGATTCGGCGCGGAACATCATGATGAAGGGCGCTTCGTTGCGTTCATCCTTGATGGCCTGGGCGGCGCGGCGGCGGCGGTCGTTGGCGCTTAAGTTTTGCGTGTTATTTTGCTGACCATCTTGGTCTTTGATGTTGCGGGTGGCTTCGGCGGCCAGCGGCGGCTGGGTGAGCCACAACCACACCGGGGCCACATCGGCCTGGTGAAGATCGAGTGGGCGATCCTTGGGCAGCGCGTCGCCACGCAGGGCGCATTGCACGGCGTGCTCGGCCTGGGCGGCGCGGCCTTTGAGGCGGGCCAGGGCAGGGCGCTGGGCCAGCTGGGCCTGGCGCAGGGCGTGGTAGTTTTTCGTCAGGCCCGGAAAGGTTTGCAGTGCCGCCTGGGTGGCCTGCATTTGGCTGGTGAGCCAATCGCTGCTGGCTTGGGTTTGTGCGGCCAGTGCGGCCAGCCACAGGTACAGGGCGCGGTTTTGCTGGGCATCGCTAAACACGCTGATGGCCGGGGGCAGCGAGAGCACATCGGGCTGCCATTGGCCCAAGTAGGCGTGGGTGGCGCTGCCGGCAATGCGTTGCAGCAGGCTGCGTTGGTTGTGTACGCGGGTGGTGTTGGCTGGGGCCAAACGTACGGCCTGGGCACCGCCGCCGGCGCGAAACATCAGGCCGATGCTGCGCTGCACGGCTTCCAGGCGCACGGCACCGGGGTTGTCACGGCCATCGGCGGCGCGGGTGATGAAGCGGTGCCATTGAATGCCAACCCATTCTTCCATGCTGCTTTTTCCTCATAAAAAATAGCTGTTAGCGCTTTGTATATAAGAAATTCAAGGTTTTTGATCTTGAATTCTTTGTTAAATAAGCGCAAACAGCTATTTATTTTTTAAATTACGGTGCCGAGGCTTCGCCCAACACGGCGGCGGCCACTTCGGCCAGGGCGGCGGCGGTCTCGGCATCATCGGTCAGGGCATCGATCACGGCGGCCTGGCAAGCGGTGGGCAGGGCAATGCCGCTGGCCACCAAGCGCCCGGCCATGACCAGCAGGCGGGTGCTGACGGTTTCTTCCAGGTCTTGCTCGGTCAGGCGGCGCAGGGCTTGGGCCAGGCCCACCAGTTTTTGGGCGGTGAGGGTATCGACCCCGGCTTCGTGCGCGACGATGCGCAGCTCCACCTCGGGGGCGGGGTAGTTGAAATTGAGGGCGATGAACCGCTGGCGTGTGCTGGGTTTCAGGCTTTTGAGCACGTTTTGGTAGCCAGGGTTGAAGCTGACCACCAGCATGAAGCCAGGGGCCGCACTAATTTGTTCACCGGTGCGCTCAATGGGCAGCACGCGGCGGTCGTCGGCCAGCGGGTGCAGCACGACGGTGGTGTCTTTGCGCGCTTCGACCACCTCGTCCAGGTAGCAGATGGCGCCTTGGCGCACGGCGCGGGTTAAGGGGCCGTCGGACCAGACGGTGCCACCATCGGTTAATAGGTGGCGACCGACCAGGTCAGAGGCCGATAGATCGTCATGGCAGCTCACCGTGATGAGCGGGCGGCCCAGTCGGGCGGCCATGTGTTCGACAAAACGGGTTTTGCCACACCCCGTGGGCCCTTTGATGAGCACCGGCAGTTTTTGCTCGAAAGCATGGGCAAACAGGGCCGCTTCGCCGCCTTGTTCGGCGTAGTAGGGGGTCTGTTGCTGGGCCTGCAGGTGGCGGCTATCGCTGTGGTCCATGGGGTGGGTTCTCCGTAATTGCGAGGGTTTTAAGGCTTAAGCAGCTTTCAAAGCCATGGCATCGGCGTGGCTTTCGACGTGTTTGCCACCGATAAAGAAGCTGGCGAAGTACATGAACTGGCCGATCAGGAAGACCACGCCGCCCACGACCCGCAGCCAGTAGTAACCGCGCAGCTCGTCTTGGGTGGCCATGTAGGACAGGGCCTGGCCTTCAGGCAGCCAGCGCTGCAGGTAGGATTGCATGACCCCGGCGATGGTCAGGGCCAGCACCATGACGCACATGCCGATGGTCATTACCCAGAAGCTTTTTTTCTCCATGGATTGGGCTTCAGGGCTGTTGGCCAGGCGACCACGCAGGTGGGGCATGGCGTAGCTGATGATGGTGATCACCACCAGCACATACGCACCGTAGAAAGCCAAGTGGCCGTGGGCAGCGGTCAGCTGGGTGGCGTGGGTGTAGTAGTTCACCGGGGCGAGCGTGTGCATAAAGCCCCATACACCGGCACCCAAGAAGCCCACCACCGCCGTGCCCTTGGCCCACAAAATGGCGGCCTGGTTGGGGTGGTTGCGGCGGCGCTGCGCGACCATGTTGTAGGCAAACAGCACCAGCAGGAAGAAGGGGATGGGCTCCAAGGCGGAGAACACCGAACCGATCCACAGCCAGTAGCCAGGCATGCCGATGAAGAAGTAGTGGTGGCCCGTACCGAGCAGGCCGGACATCAGCGCAAAGGCGATGATCAAGTACATCCACTTGTCGATCACTTCACGGTCCACGCCCGTGGTTTTCACCAGCACGTAGGCCAGCAGCGAGGCCAGGATCAGCTCCCACACGCCTTCAACCCACAGGTGCACCACAAACCACCAGTACATCTTGTCGCGCACCAGGTTTTCCGGGTTCACGAAGCTGAACAGGAAGAAGATGGCCAGGCCCCACAGCCCCATCAGCAGCACGGTGGAGATGCTGGTTTTGCGGCCTTTGAGCACGGTCATGCTGATGTTGAACAAAAAGCCCAAGGCCACCACCACGATCCCCACCTTGGTGGGCAGCGGTTGCTCTAAGAACTCCCGTCCCATGGTGGCCAGGATGTTATTGCCCGTGGCTTCGGCCAAGCGTGCATAGGGCACCAGCAGGTAGCCCAGGATGGTGGCCGCGCCTGCGATCAGGAAGATCCAAAACAGCGCAATCGCCAGCTTGGGGCTGTACAGCTCGGTCTCGGCCTCTTCCGGGACCATGTAGTAGGCCGCGCCCATGAAGCCAAACAACAGCCACACAATCAGTAAGTTGGTGTGCACCATGCGGGCGATGTTGAAGGGGATGTAGGGGAAGAACAAATCCCCAATCAGGTATTGCAACCCCAGGGTGATGCCAAAAATGATTTGGCCGGCAAACAGTGCCATGGCGCCGATGAAGTACAGCTTGGCGACCGATTGGCTTTTGTATTTCAAGACTTGGTTTGTCATAGTTGTTGCTCCCTGGCTTAGCCTTCGATGTTGGGTGGCCAGTTTTCGGTGTTGATCTCACCGGTCCACTTCAAGAACTCGACCATGTCGTCCAGCTGCTGCTCGGTCAGGTTGAACTGCGGCATCTGGCGGCGACCCGGTACGCCCGAGGGGGACATATCGCGAATCCAGGTTTTGATGAAGTCCGGGCCACGGCGCTTGTACACGTTGCCCAGCTCAGGGGCAAAGTACGCCCCTTCACCCAGCAGCGAGTGGCAGCCGATGCAGTTGTTCGTCTCCCAGACGTGCTTGCCGCGCACCACCGATTCGGTGATGTTTTGCGCGTTGGAGCGTTCTGGAATACGCCGTTCGCTGTCAAAGATCAACCCGGCGAACACCAGCCCGAAAAAGACCGTGCCTCCGAAGAACATGTTGCGGGCCATTTGTTTGGTAAACCCGCTGTGTGTTTGGCTCATGTGCAAGCCCTCCTTCTTAAAAAGAACACTCTGATCTTCATCTTTTAAGAAAGGAAAAACCTTGAACTTAGTCAAGAAAACATCACATTAGCCGCGCACGCTGTACCAAAAAGAGGCCGCAAAAAGCAACACCGCCATGGCGATGATCCAGGCCAGCATCAGGTAACGCCACAGGCGCGGGCCGTGGCGCAGCTCCATGAAGTCTTGAATGATGCACCAGCCCTTGACCACCGACAGGCTGAGCACGATGCCCGCCGTGACCAGCGCCGATTGGCCATCGGCCTGGCCCTCGCCCAGCCACCAGGTGAGGGCGGTGGCGCTGAGCAAGATGCTCCAGATGATGTTCAGGCGTAAATCGGTCATGGTGCAATTCCTGCAAAAGACTATAAATTTAAGAACGTGTTCACGATCTAAGAGCTAGCGAAGTACGTACACCAGCGGAAACAAAATCATCCACAGCAAATCGACCATGTGCCAAAAGACGGTCACCGTCTCAAGGGTGCTGCAGTTGTCGGGCGTGTATTTGCCACTGCGCGTCGGGGCCCACACTAGGGCAAACAGCACGCAACCGACCAGGGCATGCAGGAAGTGAAAGCCGGTGAGCATCACGTACAGCATGTCAAAAGTGTTGTTGGCAAAGTCCAGGCCCAGCTGCCACTTTTGCCAATATTCAATGCTTTTGACCACCAAAAAGCCGATACCCAAAGCCAGCGCCCCCAGCAGCCAGTGGCTGCCTTGGCGGTTGCGCTGGGTGCGCACCGCATGCAGCGCCCACGCAGCGCAGGCGCTGGCACTGACCAGCAGCACCGTATTGACCGCCCCCGACCACAGGGCCAGCTTGGCCTGTCCGGCGGCAAACACCTCGGGCTGGGCCAGCTTGGCACCGGCAAATCCCATGAAGAGGATGGCAAAGGTCGTCATCTCCAGCAGCACCAGCAGCCAGATAACAAAGTCTCCCGGCAAGGTGGCCGCCGCCATGGGGGGGGCGGCGGTTTGGGAAGGGTGATTTTTTGTCGATGTTTTTAGCTGTGCGTTGTCAGCTAGTGCGAGGTTCCCTCGCTGCGCGAGATTTTGTTCCATACGTTGTATTTCCCCACGGGCTTGACCATGGGCAGACGCTTAACCTCCTTAAAGCTGCGAGCATCTAAAACAATGATAGCGCCATCCATTTCCCACACACTGGCCAAGGCGTAGCGGCCATCTTTGGTGAATTCGATGTGCGCCAGCGTCTTGCCCGGCTCGCGCACCTGGGCGACGGGCTCCAGCGTGCGTTTGTCGATGATGGTCAGCGTGTCTTTGGCCGTGGGGCTCATCATCGAATCGGTCCAGGCGTAGGGCGTGTTTTCATGGCTGCGCATGAAAAAGCCGGCCCCCGGCGTGGGGATGGTGCGCACGGTTTGCCAGTTTTTCATGTCGATCACATCAATCGCCCCACCGCCCAGGTTGGGGCTGGCCAGCACGGTGGTGTCTTTATAAGCAAAGGTGATGCCCGAGCCCAAATGCGGCATGCCGGCAATGGGCAGGTCGGCCACTTTGACGCGGGCATTGAGGTTTACCACCTGGGCGCTGGGCTTGCCATCGCCCTTGCGCGGGCGAGTCGCTCCCAGGGCGTGCTGGTAGCTTTGGTCGAAAAAGAAGTCGTCCAGCGGCTCGGTCAGGGGGGTGCGGCGCACGTTCAAAAAGCCCGGTTTGCTGATGCCTTCTTTCATTTTGTAGTCGTGCACCAGGCCGTCGTAGATGGGTTCGGCGTTTTTGTCGTACGAGATTTCCCAGATTTCCGGGATGTCTTTCAGGGCCACGACAAAGCTGTTGCGCGGTGTCGCGTCGTACACCGCCGAGGCGCGCGAGCTGCTTGTGCCGTCCTGGGTGGCCGCGTCGTAGGTTTTCACCAGATTCAAATCGGCATCAAACAGCGCCAGGGTGTGCGGCAGGTAGTTGGCCGCCATAACCCACTGGCCATCGGCACTGACGGCCACGTTGCGCATATTCAGGCCCGCGCGCACCTCGGCCACCACCTGCAGGCGGTACAGGTCGTACTTGGTAATCCAGCCGTCGCGCGAGCCAAAAAACACGTAACGCCCGTCCTGGGTGAATTTGGGCCCGCCGTGCAGGGCAAAGCGGCTTGGAAAGCGCTTGATGACTTCAAACTTGTCGCCATCGAGCAGGGAAATGTGGTGGTCACCGCCTTCCACCACGACGAACAAATTCATCGGATCGGCCTGCCACAGCGGCGTGTTGGGCGTTCCGGCGGGCAAGGGGGTGGCGATGCGCGAGGCGGTGATGTCGGCCGCTGTCCAGCGCGGGGCGGGCACCACCGGGGTGCGAATCCAGTCGGCCAGGGCCTGGATTTCAGCGCCCGAGAGCAGGTCGCCAAAGCCCATCATCTGCGTGGCCTGGCGGCCCTCTTTGATTACGCGCAGCACTTCGGGGGCGCGGGTGCGTTCCAGGCTTTCAGGCAACAGGGCTGGGCCCATTAAGCCCGTGCGCTGCTCACCGTGGCAGCTGGCGCAATGCTGTTGGTACAGCGCAGCGGCGTTGATGCTTGGCGGCGTGGGGGCCGTCGGCAGTGTTTGTGCAAACACATTGCTTGCAAAAAAGAAGCACGCTGCGCTTATAATTGTTGGGTATTTTTGCAAAATGTTATGCATTTTCAGCCTCTTTACTGCGGCGAATGCTATTGAAAGCTTTGGTTTTTGCGGGCACTTCCAACGGGGTGCTGGCCGCGCCCACTTCGTCATCGGTCAAATAGCAGCCCGGGTCTTCAAACCAGGGGTTGCCCGTGAGTTGCTGTGCCCGCACGCGGGTGTTGCCGTTGCAAATGGCCAGGTACTTGCACCCGGCGCAGCGGCCTTGCACCGGGCGGGGGTGTTGCTTGAGCCCGGCCATGAGCGGGTCGGAGGTGTCGTTCCAGATGGCCGAGAAAGGCCGATCGCGCACGCAGCCCAGGTCGTGGTGCCACCACATGGTGTCGGGGTGGACGTGGCCCAGGTTGTCGATATTGGCCACCATTTGCCCGCTGGCGTTGCCGCCCCAGCGGGTCAGGCGCTCGGTCAGGGCGCTTTCCCATTGCGGCAGGTGCTGGCGCACCCAGTGCAGCAAGAAGGGGCCGTCGGCATCGTTGTTGCCGCTGACGTAATCGTCCATGCAGCCGGCCTGCGCATCCGCCCAGGCGCGGTCAAACAGCAGGTTCATGGCATCGCGTGTTGCCAGGTGGTGGGCATCCTTATCGCGGTGGATGTTGCCGCGCCCGGCGTAGTTCAGGTGCGAGAAGTAGAACTTGTTCGCCCCTTCGTCCTTCATCAACTGCAGCAGGTTGGGCAGGTCGTGGGCGTTCATGGCCGTCATGGTGAAGCGCAGGCCCACCTTCACGCCAAATTCAGCCAAAAAGCGCACGGCGGCCAGGCTGCGGTCAAAGGCCCCGTCCAGGCGGCGAAATTTATCGTGCGTGGGTTTCAGGCCGTCCAGGCTGATGCCTACGTAGTCAAAGCCTTCCTGGGCGATGCGCTGGGCCAGCGGGCGGTCAATCAGCGTGCCGTTGGTCGAGAGGCCGGTGTAAAAGCCCAGTTTTCGCGCCTGGGCGGAAATTTCAAAAATATCCGGCCGCAAGAGTGGCTCGCCGCCGGACAAAATCAGCGCGGGCACGCCAAAGCCCTTTAAATCGTCCATCACGGTAAAAACTTCGGGCAGGGTCAGTTCGCCCACGTAATCGTGGTCGGCCGACAGGGCGTAGCAGTGCTTGCAGGTGAGGTTGCAGCGGCGAATGAGGTTCCAGATCACCACCGGGCCGCGGGCTTTGCGCTCGCGCACCTCGGGGTAGTGGCCGGTTTGCTCGGCGTGCGCCAGTTCGCGCATGTATTGGCTGATACGAAACATGGGCAGGGTTCCTTTGTGGTGGCTTAGTTTTTCAAGCGCAGGCCGGTTTTTTTCAAAATCGCGGTGGAGTACAAAATGTCGTGGCCCCGGCAGGCAGCGCCCAAGATGGCGGCCAGCTCTTGGGCCTGCTGCTCTACCGCTGCGCGGCTGGTGCCGTGCAGCATGGCAAACAGGTTGTACGGCCACTCGGGCAGGTGGCGCGGGCGGCGGTAGCAGTGCGAGACACCGGGCAGCTTGGCAATGCGCTGGCCCAGGGCTTGCACTTGGTCATCTTCGACATCCCACACGCTCATGCCGTTGGCGGTGTAGCCCAGGCGGTAGTGGTTGGGCACGGCGCCGATGCGGCGAATCAGGCCGCTGTCCAGCATGCTGGAGAGGCGCTGGCGCACCTGTTCGCCACTCACGCCCAGCATCGCGCCAACGGCCTCGTAGGGGCGGGCCACCAGGGGCAGGCCGCCTTGGGTGGCGGCAATCAGGGCGCGGTCAAAATCAGTCAAGGCCATGGGGCGCTCCTTGGCTGGCCTGGGCGGGCAGGCGCAGCTCGACAAAATATTCTTCTTCCTTGGGGAAGGCGTACACGGGCAGGCCCACGGCTTCTTCAATGCGCGCAATGGCGGTTTGCGCCAGCGCCGGGGTTTCGGCGGCCACCACAAACCACATATTCAAGCGGTGGGTGCGGCGGTAGTTGTGCGCCACCTCGGGGAAGCTATTGACCACAGTATTGACTACATCAAAGCGCTCTTCGGGCACGGCAATCGCTGCCAGCACAAACTGGCCCCCAGCGCGTTCGATTTGGAACAGGGGGCCAAAGCGGGTGAGCACGCCCCGCGCCAGCAGCTGGTGCAGGCGCTCGATGACGCGCTCTTCGCTCCAGCCCAGTTGCGCCCCAACGGTGGCAAAGGGGCGCTCATCCAAAGGAAAACCGCCGTGCAGGTGGTTGATCAATAAGGCATCTTCCGCAGCTAGTGCCGCAATGGATTGGATGTTTTCAGGCATAAAGTGCTTTCAAGTCTTTATTTAATCAGCGGCAACAGCTATCAATTTAGTATTTGATGCGCTAAACCGTTGCCCCCCGGTTTGCTTGAAGCGGCGCAAAGAGAACAAGGTGGCCCGGGGCAGTCCGCTTAAGCCAGCGTGGGCAATGGCGTGCTCCACGGTGTGCAGCACCGCCGCACGGTCGCGCCCATGCACCATGCAGTAGAGGTTGAAATCCCACCCTGGGGCGCGGCTGCGCTGGTAGGCCAGGGTCACCCCCGGCACCTGGGCCAGGGCCAGCCCGCAGGCATCGACCTGGGCGGCAGGCACGTCAAACACCGTCATGGCGTTGGCCGAAAAACCCAGCTCGTGGTGGCGCACGACCACGCCAAAGCGGCTCATCAGCCCGGCATCAAGCCAGGCTTGTAGGCGCTGCAGCACGGCATCGACATCGGTATGCAAGGCCTTGGCCCACATGGCAAAAGGCGCATCGACCAAAGGCAGGCCCTGCTCGGCCAGGGCGGCCAGTGGCTTATCGTGCGCAGCGATAGGGGCCGGGGCCCAGTGGGTGGCCCCGCTGGTGGTGGATTGCGCCTGGCGCAGGTCAAACCCGGTGTCGATGCGGTACGGGCGCAGCATGGGCAGGCGCAGCACGGGCAGGGCGGTGGCGGCCTCGATGCTTTGCAGCAGCTGCTCCACCTGGTCGGCATCGCTGCCGGTGGCGACAAACCACAGGTTTACCCGGTGCTCGCGCTCGTAGTTGTGATTGACCCCGGCAAAGCGGGAGACGATGGCAGCCACGGCCTCCAGCTGCTGCGGTGGCACGGCCATGGCCGCCAGCAGCGATGCGCCGCCAGCGCCGGGGGCAAAAACTGCGCCAATGCGGCTGAGTGACCCGCGCTGCTGCAGCTGGGCGTAGGTGGCCAGCACCTGCGCCGGGGGCATGCCTTCTTGCGCGGCAATGGTGGCAAAGGGTGCATCAACCAGGGGAAAGCCGCGCTGCCAGTGGTTGAGCAGGGCCAGCTCGGTGGGGCTGTGGGGGTGCTGCATGGCCTTGACCACCTAAAACCCCATGCGCTGGGCGCGGGCGGTAAAGAAGATGCCGCTGGGCGCATCCACTTTTAAGCTGGCCTGCAGTTGGCGGGTGTGGGTGTCATACACCTGCACCTGGTGGCTGTCGCGGCAGCTGATCCACACCGATTCGCCCCGGGGGGTGAACTCCATGTGCAGCACGGCTTTGCCCGGCTCCAGGGTGTCGATGATGGTTTGGCTGGGGGTGTCGATGACTTGCACGCGGTGGTAATCGGGCACCGAAAAATTCACCCACACCTGGCGGCCATCCGGGCGGGCCATGACAAACACGGGTTGCCCGGCCACGGGGATGCGGCCCACTTCTTCCCAGGTGGTGGTATCGACCACCAACACCTCGTGCCGGCCCACAGCGGGCAGATAGGCGTGCTGGCCCGCAATGGCCCAGCCACGCAAATGGGGCATTTTGTACACCGGCAGCGGTTGCTCGCCGCGCCCGTAGCCGCCCAGAATGCGGCGCACTTGCAGCTTGGGTGCCCACATATCGACCATGGCCAGGCCATCTTCGCCAAAGAGGCCGGCAATGTAGGTGCGGCCATTGGGCGAGAGCAGGGCATCGTAGGGCTGCTTGCCAATATTGGGCAGGGTGGTCACTTTGGGCTGGCGCGGATCGCTGCAATCGGCAATGCAAATTGCCCCGGCATCAAACAGGCTGTAAACAAAGCGCCGCTGCGGCAAATCGGCCAGTCCAACGACGCGCGAGCGCTGGCCATTGGGCATGGTGGCGGGCACATCGGCCAACAGCTCCAGCGTGGCGGCATCAAACACCTTGATGCCACCGGGGGTGTAGTTTTGCGCCACAACCAAGCGGCCATCGTCGCTGATGGCCCCACCGATCGAGTTGCCCGCCTGCATCACGCGGTGGGTGATTTTTTGCGCCAGGATGTCTACGCGGGTGGCGGCACCATCGCGGCCAAAAACAAAAGCATAGCGGCCATCGCGCGAAAATACGACGGATGCGTGCGATAAGTCTCCCAAACCCTCGACCCGGCCAATGGCTTGGCGCGTGGAGGTATTGACCAGCGTGAGTGCGCCCAGGGCGCGTTCAATCACCACGCCCAAGTCGCCCGTGCCTTGCAGGGCTGGGGCAGCAGGGGTGGTGGCCGTGCTGGTGGTGTTGGCGCAGCCAGCGGCCAACAGGCCGGCCCCGGCAGTCAGCGAAAGTAAAGCGCGGCGGTGCAATGTGGACATGGGGCGGGACTCCTTATTTCTCTAACTTCTCAAGTGGAAAACCTTGGAACAATTGCTGCGCAATCCATTGCGCCTCGGGCGCGGTGAGCATGGCGCTCCAGGGCGGCATGGGCGTGCCAGGGATGCCATGCAAAATCACGGCTTGCAGGTATTCAGGGGGTTTGGCGGTTAATGCCTCAGCGGTCAGGGCCGGGCCCAGGCCGCCCGTTAAGCGCATGCCATGGCAGGAGCCACAGTCTTGGCGCACCATGTGGGTCAGGGCCTCGATGCGCTGGGCAGGGATCAACGGGGCCGCTGCGGGTGTTGGCACGGGCTGTGCGCTGACCGTGGCAGCGGTCAGGGTGGCGATCAGCCCCCAGGGCCAGCGCGTAAAAAAATGCTTGGTCATGACCAGTCCTTCAGGCGTTCAATCCATAGCCACAATCGTGCCGTGGCAATAGGGAATAATCCTTAAACTGGTTTAAGGACGCTTTGCGCCAATCCTCGAACAATGCGTTGCAGCGCCACCAATGACTGATGAAGGAAGAACATGGATTTCGTCGAACAAGCTCGCTGGTTCACCCCGGTTGGAGACGGCTGCCGCCCTGGCAAGGTCACGCTCGTGGGTGCCGGCCCGGGGGCCGTCGATTTACTCACAGTGCGTGCGGCCCGCGCCCTGGAGCAGGCAACGATGGTGCTGTACGACAACCTGGTCAGCAAAGATGTGCTGGCGCTGGTGCCCGCCGGGGCTGAGATGATTTATGTGGGCAAAGTGGCCTCGCACCACACGCTGGCGCAGGAAAGCATCATTGATCTGATGGTGCGCCTGGCCCAGGCCGGGCACGATCTGGTGCGCTTAAAAGGCGGCGATGGCTATATCTTTGGCCGTGGCGGCGAAGAAGCCCAGGTGCTGGCCGAGCAAGACATTCCCTTTGAGGTCGTTCCCGGTATTACCGCTGCCCAAGGCGCGGGCGCTTGTGCTGGCATTCCGCTGACCCACCGCGATTATTCGGCCACCCTGGTGCTGGCCACGGGGCATTTGCGCGGGGCCAACGAAGTGGCCTTGGATTGGCAAGCCCTGTCGCGCCCGCGCCAAACGGTGGTGATTTACATGGGCATTGGCACCTTGCCCATCATTTGCCGCGAGTTGCTGGCCCATGGTTTGCCGGGAGATACGCCGGCCGCGTTGGTCGAAAAAGCCAGCCTGCCCGAGCAGCGCTGCGTGACCGGCACCGTCGCGAACCTGCCGCAACTGGCCAAAGATGAAAATATCAAGGCCCCGGCGCTCATCATCATTGGCCATGTGGTCAAGCTGCAAGCGCAGTTGCAGCCCCAGGCGGTTGCGGCCTTGTTGTAATCCTGTAATTAGGGATTGGTATTCCAGCGGGCCTTGAAGTCAAACTCCAGCCGCTCGCAATCTTCTTTGCCAGCAAAGTGCTTGGGTTTGTCGTCTTCGGGTTTGCGCTCCAACTCTTTCCAGCATTGGCGAATGGTTTCCCGCTCGATCCACTGGGCCTCGGTGTCCGGGGAGGTGGTAAACAAGAGCTTGCTGATGAGCATCAACACGGCAAAAAAACCGACGGGCAGACCGATGGCCCAGCGCACGACGTTGATTTTGGAAGGGTCTTTTTCGGAGGTGGGCATAAGGAGTCAATTCAAAAGCCTGCCCGAGTGGAGCAGGCCTTTTTCTATGAAAAGCACGGGGCAAGAAGCTTGAAAGTGACGCTCAAAGCGGGCAGCAAGCAGGCTTTCCTTAAGGGGCCAAAGAGTAATTGGCAGCACCCGTGCTGCTCAAGCTGGCTACCGATGCCACGCGGCGGGCACCGTTGAAGCGGGCGCTCCAGTATTTGGTATTCATGCTCTCAATGCGCACCTTGGCGCCCGAGCGGGGGGAGTGGATGAACTTGCCTTCGCCCAGATAAATACCGACATGGCTGAAGGTGCGGCGCATGGTGTTGAAAAAGACCAGGTCACCGGGGCGCAATTCTTTCTTTTCAATCTTTTTGGTGGCATTGGCTTGGTCACGGGCTACGCGTGGCAGCACCAAGCCCAGGGCATCGGCATACACGTTGCGCACAAAGCCGCTGCAATCAAAGCCAGAGGCCGCATTGCTGCCACCACGGCGGTAGGGGACCCCCATGAATTGGATGGCGGTGCTGATCAGCTGCTTGGTGTTGTGGGCCACAGTCTCGCCAGCATGGGTAATCTGGGGGAGCCAGTCGTGCTCGGCGGCATCACCGGCGTTGCTGCTTGCCGAAGGGGAGGGTGTGGCGGTGATGGACAAGGCCTCGGTATCCAGCTCCAGTGCCGCCGACGGTACGGAAAAGGTACTCACATCGTCCAGCGCATAGGAAAACGCTTGCACTAATGCGGCGTTGTCCGGACTGGGTGCTGTTTGCGCTTGGAGCGCTGAGCTGACAAACAGGGTAAGGGCAAAAAGGCAGCGTGAAAAAGGCATCCCGCAAGGGTAACACGTTTGTTTTTTCAGGCGAAGCATTTGAAGCCAGTAAAAAAGGTAAAAATGCCAGCTTTCTCGTGTGAATTAAAAAGGAAATCGCAATGCTCTTGGATGTGGATGAATGCCAGTTGGTGCTGGTCGATTACCAAGAAAAACTGATGCCCGCCATGCGCGATGGCGAGCAGGTGGTGGCCAACGCTTTGCGCTTGGCCCAAGCCGCGCGGCTGCTGGAGGTGCCAATTTGGGCGACCGAGCAAAACCCGTTGAAACTGGGCGGCAATGTGCCGGCTCTGGCGGCCCTGGCCGATAAAACGCTGCACAAGATGAGCTTCAGCGCGGCCACCCCAGAATTGCTTGACACCTTGCGCCCACCGGCTCGCCCAGCAGGGGGCAATGCCCGCAGCCTGCCCAAGCATTTGCGCAAACCTGAAGTGGCCGAACCAGAGCGCCCCACGATTGTGCTGGCCGGCTGTGAAACCCATGTCTGCCTGCTGCAAACCGCGCTGGATTTACTGACCGAGGAAATGGATGTCTGGGTGGTCACCGATGCCTGCAGCTCGCGCACCGAGCGCAACCGCGATGCGGCATTTGACCGCCTGGCAGGGGCGGGCGCTGAGTTGGTCACCACCGAAATGGTGCTGTTTGAGTGGCTGCGCGATTGCGAGCACCCGCACTTTCGCACCATCTTGCAGTCGATCAAGTAAAGCCTAAAGCCTAGGGTGCCAGGCGCTCGCGCACCCAGGCATCGGCAGGGGCGCTCTCCTCGGGGCGGTAGCGCAAACGGTCATGCAAACGGCTTTTGCGCCCTTGCCAAAACTCCCATTGCTCGGGCACCAGGCGGTAGCCGCCCCAATGTGGCGGGCGCGGAGGGTTGAGCAAAAATTGCGCCCCGTATTTGGCCGCGTTGGTGACCAGCACGCTGCGCCCGGCAATCACCTGGCTTTGCGGGCTGGCCCAAGCACCAATGCGCGAATCCAAGGGGCGGCTGTGAAAGTAAGCATCGCTTTCTTCGGCGCTGACCTTTTCCACGCGCCCTTCGATGCGCACCACACGCTCTAGCTCAACCCAATGAAATTGCAGCGCGGCAAAGGGGGTTGCCGCCAGCTCTTGGGCTTTGCGGCTTTGGTAATTGGTGTACCAGACGATGCCCCGCGCATCAAAACCTTTGATCAGCACCACCCGCGTGCTCGGGCGCATGGCACTGCTCACGGTGGCCAGGGTCATGGCATTGGGCTCGGGCAGCTGGGCGTTGATGGCTTCTTGCAGCCATTGCGCAAACAGTTCTAAGGGATTGGCCGGTGTGCTGGCTTCATTTAATTCAGCGCGGCCATAACTTTTGCGCAACTGGGCGATGGTGTGGGGAAGGTCAGACATACAGCAAAAGGTCCTGGGCGCAGCGCAGGGGCGCTGCTGAAATACGCACCGGAGTGCAAAAAATCTTGAAGAATCGACCAAGGTGTTTTACTACAATGCGCCCCACGATTTTTATTCAAGGAGTGCTTTTATGCCGGCGGCCAATGGGGATGATCAACAACGCTTTGCCCTGGGTTTGGTGTTTACCTTGGTGGCTGCGGTAGTTGCCAGTGTGGTCGGCTTTGCGGCCCAGCGCAGTGGGCTGGCGGTGGCCACCACCGTGCCTGCCTCTGCCACAGCGGCCGCAGTCGATGCGACCCCCGCCCCGCTGGAGCCCGCTGCCCTGGCCCCGGCGGCCGTGGTGCTGACCGAGCAAGCGGCCGTGCGCGTGGATGGCAATAAGGTGAAGTTCTTTTTTGCCAAGGGCAAAACTGACGTGGCCCCTGGAGCGCAAGAAGCCTTGGCCACCGTGCTGGAAGGGGCCAAAGCGGGCCAGCGGATACGCATTTCTGGCTTTCATGATGCCACTGGCGATGCGGCGTTGAATGTCGAACTGGCCAAACGCCGCGCGGTGGCTGTGCGCGATCTGTTGCTGAAATTGGGGGTGGACGAGGCGTTGCTAGAGCTTGTAAAACCAGAGCACACTCTGGCCAATGGCAGTAACGATAAAGCACGACGCGTTGAAGTTTTACTGATTGATTAAGCGCAAGCTGCTATCAATAAAGTAAAAAATTTAAAAAAGGCCGCTTGATGGAAGCGGCCTTTTTTTGTTTCACGATGACTCCAGTACCGCAATTCGCTGGACTACGCCAAGGTTCGATACAGCAGGTTTATCAATCACTTAGGCGAGTTCAACATATGCCGGTGCTTTCCGAAACTTGACCCGGCTTCCCCTCGCGTGGCTCCCATGCGGCTCTTGGAAACCGGGCTTTCCGAGGAGTCATCATGGCGAAGATCAAGCTCACCAAGTCCGCAGTCGATGCGGCACAACCCCAAGACAAGGCCATCGAACTGCGGGATACCGTGGTGCCCGGCTTCCTGTGCAAGATCACCCCAGCGGGCCGCAAGGTGTTCATGCTCCAGTACCGCACGAATGCCGGCGAGCGCCGCAAGCCAGCGCTGGGCCAGTACGGGGAACTGACGGTCGATCAGGCGCGCACGATGGCGCAGGAATGGCTGGCCGAGGTGCGCAAGGGTGGCGATCCCAGCGCGGCCAAGAACGCGGCCCGCAAGGCACCGACCATGAAGGAGTTTTGCCACACCTTCATGGAGGACTACTCCAAGCAGCGCAACAAGCCCAGCACGCAGCGCGGCTATCAGGGCGTCATTGACCGCTGCATCATCCCGATCATGGGCCGGATGAAGGTGCAGGACGTGAAGCGCCCGGACGTGGCCGCGCTGATGAAGAAGCTGGCCTACAAGCAGGCCGAGGCCAACCGCACCTTCGGCGTGCTGCGCAAGATGTTCAACCTGGCCGAAGTGTGGGGGCTGCGCCCTGACGGCACCAATCCGTGCCGCCACGTCCCGATGTACCCACCCGGCAAGGAAACCCGGCTTATCGTCGATGACG
>NZ_JAFNME010000070.1 GCF_017368815.1 Comamonas denitrificans
CCCCTGCGCGCAAAGCAGCGCAAAAAGCCCCCCAGCCCGCACCTGTGCCTGAGCCTTCATTGGTCGATCAGTTGCTCGAAAACCCCCTGCTCCCGGCCGGTGGCGTAGCCGTATTGAGCTTGTTGGGGCTGCTGGCATGGCGCAAACGCAAGCAACAAGCAGCCGCAGCCAGCGCATTCAATGACTCAAGCTTAGAGGTGGCACCGGCCCCTGATTCTTTGTTTGACAGCAGTGGCGGCCAACAAATTGATACCAACAGCGACACCCCGGCCAGCACCATGGCGTACTCGCCAAGCCAGTTGGATGCCAATGGCGATGTGGACCCCATCGCCGAGGCCGATGTGTACCTGGCCTATGGCAAAGAAGATGAAGCCATCAAAATTTTGGCCGAAGCCCTGCGCAGCGCCCCAGATCGGCTGAACATTCACATCAAACTGGCCGAAATTTACGCCAAGCAGCAAGACCTCACCCAACTGGAAGTGACGGCGCGCGCCGTCAAGGGCCTGACCCAAGGCCAGGGGAGCGATTGGGAGCGCGTGCGCACCCTGGGCTTCAACATGGACCCCTACAACTCCTTGTACGCAGAGGGCACCACCACCGGTGCCGCCGCGGCGGCGGCCACCACCACCGGTTTTGCCCAGGCCTTGGCGCAATCTGCCGAGACTGCCGCGCCCACGCCTTCTTTGGAAAGCGAACTGCTCATCCCGCCCAGCATCCAAGACGATGACTCGACCGACCAATTCATTGCGTCGATAGACAGCAGCCTCAACATTGAAGCCCCGCCGTCGCAGCCAGAGCTGCCCTCCCAAATTCAAGACACCCAATTTGCGGACAGCATGCTCAGCCCACAAGAGGCCGTGCCCAGTTTTGACTTCAGCCGCGTCGATCTTGACCTGCCTTCCGGAACCGACAGCGCCACCGCTACAGCAACCGAGACCAACGCTGCGCCAGCACCTGCGCCCGCCGAGACGCTGGACTTTTCTCTGGACAGCAGCTTTGGCTTCCCGACCCCAGCCCCCGCTGCTGAAACACCGGCCGAGGAAGACGATTTTGGCTTGAGCCGTTTGGATTTCACCGACACGCCCGCCACCTTCGACACCCCTGCCC
>NZ_JAFNME010000071.1 GCF_017368815.1 Comamonas denitrificans
CTCGGGGACGCTGCTGACCTGGTCGAGCACGTCAAAAATGCGCTTGGCCCCAGCGGCCGATTTTTGCGTGATATTGACGATGCGGCTCATGGAGTCCAGCCGGGTGTAAAAGCGCCCGATGTAGGCAATAAAGGCCGAGAGCACGCCCACGGTGATTTGATCGTGCGCCACCAGCCAGATGCCAAAGGCCCAGACAAACAGCAGGCCGATTTCGGTCATCAGCCCCACGGTGGGCGAGAACAGCGCCCAGATTTTGTTTACGCGGTCGTTGGCTTGCAGGTTGCGCTGGTTGGCGCGGGCAAAGCGCTGCATCTCGCGCTGCTCTTGGGCAAAGGCTTTGACCACGCGCACGCCGGGAATGGTGTCCGAGAGCACGTTGGTGATTTCCGCCCAGACGCGGCTGGTGCGGTCAAAGCCAATGGCCAAGCGGCTGCGCACTTTGTGAATCAGCCAGACGATGAAGGGCAGCGGCACCAGCGTGACCAGGGCCAGCCAGGGGTTGATGCTGATGAGGATGGCGGCGGTCATCACCATCATCACCACGTCGGTGATGAAATCGAGCGCGTGCAGCGACAAAAACATGTTGATGCGGTCGGTGTCCGAGCCGATGCGGCTCATGAGGTCACCGGTGCGCTTGCTGCCAAAGTATTCCAGCGACTGGTTGAGCATGTGGGCATAGACGGTGGTGCGCATATCGGCGCCGATGCGCTCCGAGACTTTGGCCATCACCCAGGTGCGGGCCCAGCCCAGGCCCCAGGCCAAAATGGCCGAGGCCAGCAAGCCGCCCAGGTACAGGGCGACCAGCTGTGGGTCAATGGCCTGGCGGTTGTTTTGGTAGGGGATGAGGATGTCGTCCAGGATGGGCATCGTCAAATACGGTGGCACCAAGGTGGCGGCCGTGCCCAGCAGGGTCAGCATCAGGCCCAAAAGCAGCTGCCCTTTATAGGGCTTGGCAAAGCGGCCCACGCGCAGCAGCACCCAGGTGGAGGATTTTTCTTGGGGCTGGCGGGCGCAGGCCGGGCATTCATCGCTATCGGGGGGCAGGGTTTGGCCGCAATCGGGGCAGCAGGGCGTGGG
>NZ_JAFNME010000072.1 GCF_017368815.1 Comamonas denitrificans
GGCTTTGTTGCACAAGTCGAAAAAAGTCGATATGACCCCTACCCCAGACGCAGCTACGCCACAGCAGGCACCGCCACCGTTGTGGGGCACCCAAGTTGCGTGAATCGGTTGAGCAAGGCCACCCGCACATGCAACTCTGTCACCTGACGCTCGAATGTGCGGGCCATCACCCGCTCGCCCAGGCGCTTGAAGCAATGCATCTTGGTCTCCACCAGACTCCTGCGGTGGTAGCCGCTCCACTTCTTCCAGATACGCCAACCCAGCCTCTTGCACGCCAGCACCGCTTCGTTACGCACCATGGCCCCAGGCGTTTGGGACTTCCACACCTGGGCGTTCTTGCGCGGCGGGATGATCGCTTGTGCCCCACGTTCCATGATCGCCGCATGGCACGCCTTGGTGTCGTATGCACCGTCGGTACTCACACTGGCGATCGGTTCACCCGGTGGTATCTGCCCCAGCAGCCCAGGCAGCATGGGCGCGTCGCCCACGCTGTTGTCTGTGACTTCAATGGCCCGTATCTCCAGCGTGCTGGCATCAATACCCAGGTGCACTTTGCGCCACTGGCGCCGGTACTCTGCCCCGTGTTTCTTGCGTTTCCACTCCCCCTCGCCCAGGAACTTGATGCCGGTGCTGTCCACCAGCAGGTTCAGCGCGCTGGTAGAGGCTCGGTAGGGCAGTTGCACCTGCAGTGTCTTTTGGCGTCGGCTCACGGTGCTGAAGTCGGGCACCCTCCAATCCAGGTCTGCCAGGTGCAGCAGGCTTTGCACCAGTCCCAGGCTTTGGCGCAGGGCCAAACCAAAAAGGCATTTGATGCTCAGGCAGAACTGGATGGCGGCGTCGCTGAACACGTGCTGCCTACCCCGCTTGCCGCTGGCGGGTGCGTACCACTGCATGTCTTTGTCCAGCCAGATCGCCAGCGAGCCCCGGGCTTTGAGCGCTGCGTTGTACGCTGCCCAGTTGGTGGTCTTGTAGCGGGGCTTGGCGCTCTTGGATTCACTCATGTCCCGAGGCTAACAGTTCGGGGGGCAGGGTTTGTGCAACAGAGCCT
>NZ_JAFNME010000073.1 GCF_017368815.1 Comamonas denitrificans
GATGAACTGCGCCGCCTGAAGGCCGAGCTCAAACGGGTCACCGAGGAGCGTGACATCCTAAAAAAAGCGGCGGCGTACTTCGCGCGGCAGTCCCGCTGAAGTACGCATTCATCGCTCAGCACCAAGCGCTGTACAGCGTGCGAGGCATGTGCCGTGTTTTGCGGCTGCACCCCAGCGGGTACTACGCCTGGAAGGCGCAACCGCAAAGTGCCCGTGCCCAGGACGACCGCAGGTTACTGGGCTTGCTCAAGCACGCCTGGCTGGAAAGCGGTGGGGTGTACGGTTACCGCAAACTCACCCTGGACATGCGTGACCTGGGCGAGCGGTGCAGCAAACACCGGGTGGCCAAGCTGCTCAAGCAAGAAGGCTTGCAGGCCCAGCGGGGTTACCGCAGATGTCCCAGCCCCCGAGGCGGTCAGCCTGCCGTGGTCGCACCCAATGTGCTGGAGCAGCAGTTCTCGGTGGAAATGCCCAACCAGGCGTGGGTGACGGACATTACCTACATCCGCACTCACGAAGGCTGGCTGTACCTATCGGTGGTTATTGACCTGTTCTCGCGTCAGGTGGTGGGTTGGTCCATGGGCAACCGCATCGACACCCAGTTGGCTTTGGATGCGTTGCTGATGGCCGTTTGGCGGCGCAGGCCCAGCAAAACGGTGCTGGTTCATTCAGACCAGGGCTGCCAATTCACTAGCCATGAATGGCAGGACTTCCTCAAGAGCCACAAACTGCAGCCCAGCATGAGCCGACGGGGCAACTGCCATGACAACGCTGTCGCAGAGAGTTTCTTCCAGTTGCTCAAACGTGAGCGCATCCGCCGTAAAACCT
>NZ_JAFNME010000074.1 GCF_017368815.1 Comamonas denitrificans
TTCGGCGTGCTGCGCAAGATGTTCAACCTGGCCGAAGTGTGGGGGCTGCGCCCTGACGGCACCAATCCGTGCCGCCACGTCCCGATGTACCCACCCGGCAAGGAAACCCGGCTTATCGTCGATGACGAGCTGGTGCGGGTCTTCCGTCACCTGGAGCATCTGGAAGCCGAGGGACTGGAGAACTACGTCATCCCGCTGGCGATTCGCCTGCAATTCGAGTTCGCCGCCCGGCGCTCCGAAATCTGCCCGCTCGAATGGGCATGGGTTGATCTGGAAAAGCGCCGAGTCGTCTGGCCTGACAGCAAGACCGGCGGCATTTCCAAGCCCATGAGCGAGGAAGCCTATCGGCTGCTGTCCACCGCGCCGCGTCGGGAAGGCTGCCCCTATGTCCTGCCTTCGCCGAACGATCCCACCCGGCACATGACCCACGGTGAGCACTACGGCGGCTGGACGCGCGTGCTCAAGGCCGCTGGCGTGCCCCACGTTGGCACGCATGGCATCCGTCACCGGGCGACGACCGACATTGCCAACTCGGGCGTGCCGACCAAGGTGGGCATGAAGCTCACAGGCCACAAGACCGTGGCCATGTTTATGCACTATGTTCATACCGAGGACAAGCCGGTACGGGACGCGGCCGAACTGGTGGCGAATCGGCGGCTGGCGATTACCGGTGCATCCCGTTCTATGGAGGTGACAGTATGACAAGGAAGACACCTGTGGCAACGCGGAAGCCCGCCTCCTTACCGGCTGGCTATGCCGGCATCCACGGCGGCATCGTCGAGCTGCTGGATGCTGCGCGTCAGGCAGCGGCGCG
>NZ_JAFNME010000008.1 GCF_017368815.1 Comamonas denitrificans
CCGGTGGGCGCTGTGCTGGCCCGCCTGCCGGCCTACCCCGGCTCGCTGCTGCTGGTCACCGCCATCAACCTGGCCCTGGCCAAGCAGTTACCGGACGATGTCAAAGCCATCTTGCACGGCAAGCGCATCAGCATCCGCGTGCGCGATGCCCGGCTGGGCTTTGATTTCACCTGGAACGGCCAGCGCTTTGCCCCCAGCCAGCCCTACGCCGAGGCCGACCTGACCATTAGCGCCAACGCGCAAGACTTTTTGCTGCTGGCCCAGCGCCGCCAAGACCCGGACACCCTGTTCTTTAACCGCCGTTTGGTCATGGAAGGCGACACCGAACTGGGCCTGGTGGTGAAAAACGCCCTGGATGCACTGGAGCTGCCCGTACTCGACCCCAGCCACTGGAGCCCGCGTGCGGTGCTGCAGCGCAAAGCCCCCCATCTGGCCCGGCAACTGCCTGCCCTGCCATCTTTGAGCACCTTGTTCGGAAACCGCCCATGACCGACACCGCCCCATCTGCCGATACCACCGGTGCAACCGCTGCCACCGATCCCGCCAGCGCTGCCTTGCCGCTGGTCTATTCCTGCTCCGGCTGCTCCAGCGCCGCGCAGCTGGCCAACCACGTTGCCGTGCGCATGGACCGCACCGGCATGGCAGAAATGTCTTGCATCGCCGGTGTCGGGGGCGACGTGCCCAAGCTGGTGAAACTGGCCACCTCGGGCCGCCCCATCCTCGCGCTGGATGGCTGCCCGCTCGAATGCGTGCGCAACAGCCTGCAGCGCCACGCCATCACCCCGACCCGCCACTACCAGCTGCACAAATACGGCGTGAAAAAGCGCAACCACCAGGACTTTGACCCCGAACAGGCCGCTGCCGTGCTGGCGCACATCCAGGCCGACCTGCACGCCCATCCCCTGCCTGAGCAGCCCCCGCTGGCCACCGCCCATGTCTGAACCGCGCCAACGCATCATCGTCGGCATTTCCGGGGCCAGCGGCGCCATCTACGGCGTACGCCTGCTGCAGGCACTGCGCACACTGCCAGGCATAGAAACCCACGCGGTCATCTCTGACGCAGGCTGGCTCAACATCACCCACGAACTGGGCCTAGAGCGCACGCACGCACCCGCCCTGGCCGACGTGGTGCACAGCATCGACCACATCGGTGCCAGCATCGCCAGCGGCTCGTTTCGGGCCAGTGGCATGGTGGTGGCGCCCTGCTCCATGCGCACGCTGGCGGCCATCGCCCACGGCCTGACCGACAACCTACTCACCCGCGCGGCCGACGTAATGCTCAAAGAGCGCCGCCGTCTGATCCTGCTGGCCCGCGAAACCCCGCTGCACCTGGTCCACCTGCGCAACATGACCACCGTGACGGAAATGGGGGCCATCGTCTGCCCGCCGGTGCCCGCCTTCTACCAAAAGCCGCAAACCGTCGAAGACATCGTGCAGCACAGCCTGGCCCGCGTGCTCGATTTACTGGGGCTGAAGCAAACGCTGGCTGCACCGTGGATGGGATTGAACCAATAAAATACATAGCTACTTGCGCTTATCCCATAAGCGATAAGACCACTTTTTATTCAAAATGCACTACCGCGACCTGCGTGACTTCATCGCGCAACTGCAAAGCCAGGGCGAGCTGCGCCGCATCAGCGCCCCGGTTTCGCCCCACCTGGAAATGACCGCCCTGGCCGACCGCGTGCTGCGCTCGGGCGGCCCGGCGCTGTTGTTTGAAAACCCCACCGGCCACACCATGCCCGTGCTGGCCAATTTGTTTGGCACGCCGCAGCGCGTGGCCCGCGCCCTGGGCGTGGCGGGCTTGCCAGAGATCCGCGCCTTTGGCGAAGTGCTGGCCGCGCTGAAAGAGCCCGAGCCGCCGCGCGGCATGAAAGACCTGTGGGGCCGGCGCGACCTGATCAAAACCCTGTGGAGCATGGCCCCCAGCAGCGTGCGCCGCCCGCCCTGCCAGGAGGTGGTGTGGACGGGTGCAGAGGTCGATTTAACGCGGCTGCCCATCCAGCACTGCTGGCCCGGCGATGTGGCCCCGCTCATCACCTGGGGGCTGACCATCACCCGCGGGCCGCATAAAAAGCGGCAAAACCTGGGCATCTACCGCCAGCAGGTGATCGGCCATAACCAGCTCATCATGCGCTGGCTGGCGCACCGGGGCGGAGCGCTGGACTTTGCCGAGCACGCCAAGCAGCACCCCGGCCAACCCTACCCCGTGGCGGTGGCCATCGGGGCCGATCCGGCGACCATCCTGGGCGCGGTCACCCCCGTGCCCGATACGCTGTCGGAGTACCAGTTTGCCGGCCTGCTGCGCGGTGCCCGCACCGAAGTGGCCGATGCCATGACCGTGCCGCTGCAAGTGCCAGCCAGCGCCGAAATCGTGCTGGAGGGCCACATCCACCCCGACCCCAGCCACAAAAGCGGCTACCAGCACGCGCTGGAAGGCCCGTATGGCGACCACACCGGCTACTACAACGAGTGTGCCGAGTTTCCCGTCTTCACCGTCGAGCGCATCACCCAGCGCCAGAATGCCATCTACCACAGCACCTACACCGGCAAGCCGCCGGACGAACCGGCCATGCTTGGGCTGGCGCTCAACGAGTTGTTTGTGCCGCTGTTGCAACGCGCTTTTCCGGAGATCATTGATTTCTACCTGCCCCCCGAAGCGTGTAGCTACCGCATGGCCGTGGTCAGTATCAAAAAGGCCTACGCGGGCCACGCGCGGCGCGTAATGATGGGGGTGTGGAGCCACCTGCGTCAGTTTCTGTACACCAAGTTTGTCGTCGTGGTCGATGAAGATATCGACGTGCGCTCCTGGCCCGAGGTCATCTGGGCCATGACCACGCGCATGGATCCCGTGCGCGACACCATGCTGCTGGAAAACACACCAATTGATTACCTGGACTTTGCCTCGCCCGTGAGCGGCCTGGGCGGCAAGATGGGGCTGGATGCCACCAACAAATGGCCTGGCGAAACCCAGCGCGAATGGGGCCGCACCATGGCCATGGATGCCCAGGTGACGCAAAAAATGGCCGCGCTGGCCGAGCAACTGGGGCTATAAACTCTTGCCCCATGCTCTCTCCCCCACCCCCCTCTGATTGGATACTGCGCTGGCAACACCTGCTGGCTGCGCACTGCACGGTGCTGGACTTGGCGTGTGGAGCCGGTCGCCATCTGCGCCATTTTGCGCAGCGGGGGCACCGGGTCACCGGGGTCGATCGCAACGCCGAGGCCCTGGCCCACCTAGCCCACCTGGGCGAAGTGCTGCCCGCCGATTTGGAAAACGGCCCCTGGCCTTTGGCGCAGCGCCAGTTTGCTGCCGTCATCGTGACCAACTACCTCTGGCGGCCCCGCTGGCCCCAATTGCGTGACTGCCTGGCCCCAGGTGGGGTGCTGCTGTACGAAACCTTTGCCCACGGCCACGCCGCCTATGGACACCCCAGGCGGGCAGAATTTTTATTGCAGCCGGGGGAGTTGCTCAGCCTGTGTGCTGGCTGGCACATCGTGGCGTACGAGCATGGCGTGCTGACCAGCCCAGGTTCTGCACGGGTGGTGCAGCGCATTGCCGCTGTGCGTCCCGCATCCGATGCAGCGGACACCCTACGGCCACTGCAAGCCGAATAACGATTTGACCAATTGTTTCGTCAGATTAATCATTGTTTTGCCATGAATGGCAAAAATCGACGAAAAAATACCCCCATTCAGATCACTAAAATGGCGGTTTTCTTCTCCCCTCGGCCTTTTTTTTAGAATCGCAGAAATTTTTATGAGCACTCCCACCGTCGGCCTGCAAGGCAGCATCGTCGCCCTGATTACCCCCATGCTTGAAGACGGCAGCGTCGATTACCCCGCCCTGCGCAAGCTCATCGACTGGCACATTGCCGAAGGCACCGACTGCATTGGCGTGGTGGGCACCACCGGCGAATCGCCCACCGTGAACGTAGAAGAACATTGCGAAATCATTCGCGTGGCCGTCGAGCAAGCCGCCGGGCGCGTGCCCATCATGGCCGGTTGCGGCGGCAACAGCACGCGCGAAGCCATTGCCCTGGCGCAGTACGCCAAGCAAGTGGGGGCCGACAGCCAGCTGCAAGTGGTGCCCTACTACAACAAGCCCACCCAAGAAGGCATTTACCAGCACTACAAAGCCATTGCCGAGGCCGTGGGCGACCTGCCCATCGTGCTGTACAACGTGCCCGGGCGCACGGTCGCCGATATGCAGCCCGAAACCGTACTGCGCCTGGCACAGATCGACAGCATCATTGGCGTGAAAGAAGCCACCGGCAACATTGAACGCGCCCAGTGGCTGATTCGTGAAGTGCCCGCCGGCTTTGGCGTGTATTCGGGCGACGATCCAACCGCCGTGGCCCTGATGCTGTGCGGCGGCCATGGCAACATCTCCGTGACGGCCAACGTGGCCCCCCGCCTGATGAGCCAGCTGTGCAAAGCCGCCATCGCCGGTGACCGCGACACCGCGATGGCCATTCAGCGCCGCCTGCTGCCCGTACACCGCAGCCTGTTTGTCGAATCCAACCCCATCCCCGTGAAATGGGCCGTGGCCCGCCTGGGCCACTGCGGTGCCACCCTGCGCCTGCCGCTGACCCCGTTCACGGCGCAAAATCACGCGGTGGTGGAATCGGCTTTGCAAGGTGCTGGCTTGCTCTAAACTCGCGGTTTGCCATTTTTTCGCAAAAGTGGCTGCCCATTGAAATCCCCTAGGACCTTACCCAAGGAAACTCGCGTGAAAGTGCAACACCCCCTTGCCCGTGCTGGCGTAATTGGCTTGGCGCTTGCCGTGTCGGCCTGCTCCGTCATTCAAGAAGACAAGATCGACTACAAAAGCGCTCAAAAAGCCAGCACCCTGGAAGTGCCGCCGGATTTGACTCAGCTGTCCAAAGACACGCGTTACACCACCACGCAAGACAAGTCGGTATCGGCCCTGGCGCTGCAAGCCGGCCAAGCGCAGGTGCCCACGGTCGAGCGCTCGGCCCCCTTGCAAGTGGGTGATGTGCAAATTCTGCGTGAAGGCGACAAGCGCTGGCTGCTGGTGAATCGCCCCGTCGAGCAACTGTGGGAGCCCGCCCGCGAGTTCTGGATCGACCACGGCTTTAACCTCGAACAGGAAAAGCCCGACCTGGGCATCCTGGAAACCGATTGGGCAGAAAACCGCGCCAAGCTGCCCCAGGACGTGATCCGCAAAACCCTGGGCAAGGTGTTCGACTCGCTGTACTCGACCAGCGAGCGCGATAAATTTCGCACCCGCTTAGAGCGCCGCGCCGATGGCAAGACCGAAATCTTCATCACCCACCGGGGCATGGAAGAGGTGTACAGCTCCAGCCAGAAAGACTCCACCGTCTGGCAACCGCGCGGTGCCGACCCGGAGCTGGAAACCGAATTTCTGCGCCGCCTGATGATCAAACTGGGCACCAGCGAAGAGCAATCCAAAGCCTTGGTTGCTTCAGCCGCAGCCCAAGGTGGCAACACAACCAGCAGCGTCAAAATCATCACCGTCGCAGATGCCCCGGCCCTGGCGATGCAAGAGCCATTTGACCGCGCTTGGCGCATTGTGGGCGTGGCCCTGGATCGCACTGGCTTCACCGTGGAAGACCGCGACCGCAGCAAAGGGCTGTACTACGTGCGCTATGTACAAGCCAACAAGGCCGAAACCACCAAGGAAAAACAAGGCTGGTTTGCCCGCAAGTTCAGCAGCAAGAAGCAAGCCGAAAACACCCCCCAGCAATACCAAATTGCCGTGCGCAGCGAAGGCACAAGCAGCCAAGTACTGGTCTTGAATGCCCAGGGTCAGCCGGAAACCACCAAAGCGGCGCAAAACATTGTGCGGGTGTTGGCCGAAGACCTGAAGTAGTCCTCCAACCAGCGGCGGCCACCACCGCTGGTGCCATCCCCAAACCAAAATCAAAACAAAACCGCTGCCTGGGCAGCGGTTTTTTTATTGGCCAGCGCCCAACACGCTGCCGGGCCGCACCAATAAAAAAGCCTGCTTAAGCAAGCAGGCTTTTTTGTGGTGAACGCGAATTACTTGGCGGCTTCGGTAGCGGCTTTGGCAGCAGTATCAGCAGCTTCTTTGGCAGCATCTGCAGCCTTGTCCAGGGCTTCTTTGGCAGCGTCAGCAGCAGCTTCTACTTTTTCGCCAGCCTCAGCAGCGGTGTCTTTGGCAGCATCGGTGGCATCCGTAGCAGCGGCTTGCGCTTTGTCGCCAGCTTCTTCAACAGCGGCAGTGGCAGCGGTTGCGGCCTGGTCAGCAGCTTCTTTGGCGGCATCAGTGGCTTCAACAGCAGCGTCTTTGGCAGCTTCAACGGCTTGCTCAACCGCAGGTGCGGGAGCGGGCGCAGCAGCTTCTTCTTTTTGACCGCAAGCGGTCAAGGCGAAAGCGGCAAGCAAGGAGGCCAGCAGGACGGATTTTTTCATGAAAAACACCTCTCAAAAGGATTGTTGTCAATAGAGCAAAACGCTAGTTCAGTGAGAAACCGGGTGCTACTGTAGCTGAATTTGATTTAACACAACCGAACCTATCGCCATTAACGAGGCACTTGCCCATTCGGTTTACCCAAATTTAAAAATATTTTGCGTTTTGCCTGCTGCGCAGCACCAGCCTGTGCAGCGGGTGCAAAGAACCGAAGACTGGTACCTCATACCACTTGCCATCAATCGACCGCCAATGGCTGTCCGTAGTGCTATGGCTTTGACATGCAGCTTTACCCCAATCAAATGAAAGAAAATTAGAAAATAATTTCAAAAAATACTTTGTTAAGTATGATCTACACCAACAATGGATTGCGACCCTTCGCAATCGCATCCCTAGCTAGTAGGAGAGAGCACATGCAAGCCATTCAACGCCCAACACTCGACCGTGCAGTCGTCCTGACTAAGGCCACCTTGAGTGCTGCCGAGCAACTGGGTTTGAGCAATGCAGATTTGGCGGCTGTGATTGGCGTGAGCGAGCCAACCATATCGCGCATCAAAAACAGCAACCGAACTATTGCCCCCGATTCCAAGGAAGGTGAACTGGCGCTGCTGCTGATCCGCGTTTTCCGCTCGCTGGATCCGCTAATCGGTGGCGATGAAGGCAAGCGAAAGATTTGGATGAACAGCTACAACAAAGCGCTGGTAGGTCAGCCCAATCAGTTGATCTGCAAGGCCGACGGTTTGGTGCGTACCCTGTCGTATTTAGATGGAATGCGTGCAGCATCATGAGGTCAGAAAGCTGGAACCCCAATTGGCTTGAGACGCACTGCATTGAGCTGAGCATGGAGGGCGCGTGGCGCGGGGTAGAAACCCAGTACATCGCTGCCTCCATGAAACTGGTTGATACGCTGGAAGAGCAAGATGTGTTGGAGCAATTGCTGGAGGAAAGCAAGCCACCGATACCTCCAACACAGGTCAGCAAGCACTATTTGCTTTTAAGTCCTTTTCGCTATTTTCCACACCATAGCTCACGCTTTCGCCCAGGCCAGCAAAGTGGGCTGTGGTACGGATCATCAACCTTGGAGGGGGCCTGTTCTGAAATCGCCTACTGGCGCATGCGCTTCATTTTGGACAGTGCTGGCTTGTCTGGAGATGGCGCGGTTGTTACCGAGCACACGTTTTACCAAGCCACAGTACAAGGCAAAGCCATCAATTTGATGGAGTTACCCTGGGTCGATTTTGCGCATATTTGGAAGCATCCGTCAGACTACAGCGCAACCCACAAGCTCGCTGAAGCAGCCGTCAAAACAGGCGTACAGTGGATTCAGTACGAGTCTGTTCGTGCGCCATCCTGCCAGCTGGCTGCAGTCCTCACGCCTGATGCTTTGCATGCAAGCAATGCAGAGATTGATCAATCTAAGCAGGAGTGGATTTGCAAGGCAACGCGCGATGCTGTGCTGATGCGCAGCAAAGACGGAAAACGCCAGTTCGAGTGGCACGAGTAGCTATAGCCGGTCAAGGCTGTGGCCCGCAGGTCGTGAAAGCGCAAGCCCTCGATCATGGAGCGGTCACGCAGCAGAGCAGTTTACGCAGATGCTTCCCAAATTCCCGCTGGAAAGGGTCGGGAAAAGCCGTAAAGACGAGGATAAAACCGGAAATCTGACCAAAACAAAAGGGCTTACAGATTTCTCTATAAGCCCTTGAATTTATTAATAATTTTATGGTGCGCGGGGCGGGACTCGAACCCGCACAGTGTTGCCACCGTCAGGACCTAAACCTGGTGCGTCTACCAATTTCGCCACCCGCGCTTGGGCAGAATAAAAGCGGGCACAAGAACCCGCCTTTATCAGCTGCCAAGCTGACTATTGTAGTGGCGAAATACAAACCACCAGGGCTTAGTCCGCTCTTTTTTACTCCCCTGCGGCCGGTTGTGGGCGTTGCACACGAAACCAGGCTGCGTACATGGCCGGCAACGTCAAGAGCGTGAGCACCGTTGCCAACATCAATCCGCCCATGATCGCCACGGCCATCGGCCCCCAAAACACGCTGCGCGACAAGGGCACCATTGCCAGCACCGCCGCCGCTGCCGTCAAGGCAATGGGGCGCAGGCGACGCACGGCGGCTTCGACAATCGCATCCCAAGCGGGCACGCCCCGGGCGCGATCGGTTTCGATCTGGTCGATCAGGATCACCGAGTTGCGCTGAATCATGCCCATCAGCGCCACCACCCCCAGCAGGGCGACAAAGCCAAACGGCCGATCAAGCACCAACAGCGCCGCCGCCACCCCGGCAATGCCCAGCGGGCCGGTGAGAAACACCAGCACCGCCCGGCTAAAGCTGTGCAGCTGCAGCATGAGCAAGGTAAAAACGAAAAACAGCATCACCGGCAGGCCCGCCGCAATGGCGCTGGCCCCTTTGGCGCTTTCTTCCACGGCCCCGGCCACTTCGATGCGGTAGCCCTGCAGGCCTTGTTCTTGCCAGCTGTGCTCCAGCGCCCGCAATTGCGGCAGCAACGCCTTGGTCACCGTCGCGCCCTGAATGCCCGCACGCACATCGCCCTGCACGGTAATGGCGTACTCACGCCCTTGGCGCCACAGCACCCCCGGCTCCCAGGCCAGCTGCGGCTGGGCAATTTGCGTGAGTGGGATGGCCTGGCCGCTGGCCGTGGGCACATAGGCTTGCTCCACAGCACCGATCTGGTTGCCCTCCTGGCGGGGTTGGCGCAGCACGATGTCGATGAGCTTGTCTCCCTCACGGTACTGGCCCACCGTGGTGCCACTGAACAAAATTTTGCTGGCCTGGGCAATCGACTGGCTGCTGACCCCCAACGCCCGGGCTTTGGTTTGATCGATCTCTAACTGCACGGCTTTGACGGCCTCGTTCCAGTTGTCGTTCACGCCACGCATATCGGGGTGCGCACGCAGCGCTTGCTTGACGGTATCGCCCAGAGTGCGCAGCTGCTGCGGATCGGGCCCCAGCACCCGAAACTGCACCGGGTAGGGCACGGGTGGGCCATTGGAGAGCAGCTTGACCCGCGCCCGCACCTGCGGAAATTTTTCCGCCAGCAAGGGCGGCAATTGCTCTTGCAAGGCTTTGCGCTGCGCAATCCCATCGGTCAGCAAAATAAATTGCGAAACATTGGGCTGGGGAAAGACTTGGTCCAGCGGCAAGTAAAACCGGGGCACGCCCGAACCTACCCAGGCCGTCACACTTTGCACCCCGGCCAGGGTGCGGAAAACGCCTTCCATGTCTTGGACCACCGCTTCATTGGCCGCCAGGGCCGTGCCCTCGGGGAACCAGACATCGACCATGATTTCCGGGCGGCTGGAGTCGGGAAAGAACTGCTGCTGCACCCGCGTCATGCCCAGCAAGCCCAGGGCAAAAATCAGCACCGTGGCACCAATGGTCAGCCAGCGGTGTTCCACACAGGCATACACCCAGCGGCGAAAGCGGTTGTAGAAGGGGGTATCAAAAACCTCATGCGGATTGGGCGCAAACCCTTCACCCACATGCCGAACACGCTCTTTTAAAAAGAGCATCCCCAGGTAGGGCACAAAGTACACCGAGGCCAGCCAGCTGAGCACCAAGGCAATCACCGTCACCGCAAAAATGGCAAAGGTGTATTCCCCCGTCATGGACTTGGCCATGCCAATGGGCAAAAAGCCGGCCGCCGTGATCAAGGTGCCGGTCAGCATCGGAATGGCGGTGATCTCATAGGCAAAGGTGGCCGAGCGCAGCTTGTCGTGCCCTTCTTCCATTTTGCGCACCATCATTTCCACCGCGATGATGGCATCGTCCACCAACAGCCCCAGGGCGATGATGAGCGAGCCCAGCGACACTTTGTGCAAGCCAATGTCCCAATACCACATGGCCAAGAAAGTGGCCGCCAGCACCAGGGGAATCGTCACCCCCACCACCAGCCCTGGGCGCGGATCAATCGTCCAGCGCCGCCACCACACGGGTGCATCCTTGCGGGTGTGCAAGCCCAGGCTGACAAAGCTGACCGCCAGCACCACCACCACGGCCTCGATCAGCACCTGAATAAACTCATTGACCGAGCTGGCCACCGCCTGCGGCTGGTCTTGCACGTTTTTCAGCGTCACCCCCACAGGCAGTTGCGTGGCAATCGACTGGGTTGCCTGGCGCAAGGCTTTGCCCAGGGCGATGATGTCGCCGCCCTTGGTCATCGCCACCCCCAGCGCCACCACCTGCTCGCCGTCAAAGCGCACCTTGACGCTGGCCGGATCGCTGTAGCCCCGGGTAATTTGCGCAATATCGCCCAGCCGCAATTGCCGCCCTGGGGTGGTCGCGGTGGCAGGGCCACGCAGCGGCAGGGCGCGCAAATCCTCCACCGCATCAAACTGCCCGCCCACGCGCAGCTGCACCTGCTCCAGGTCGGTGGTAATCACCCCGGCGCTTTCCACCGCGTTTTGTTGGTTGAGCTGGCCAATCACCTGCTGCATGTCCAGGCCCAGGGTGGCCAGGCGTTTTTGCGAGATTTCGATGTACAGCTTTTCATCCTGCACGCCAAACAGCTCGACCTTGGCCACGTCTTTTACCCGCAGTAGCTGCTGGCGCACCCCATCGGCCAAGTCTTTGAGCTCTGCCGGCGTAAAGCCTGCACCGCTCAAGGCGTAAATCACGCCATACACATCGCCAAATTCGTCGTTAAAAAATGGCCCCAGCGTGCCTTGGGGCAAGGTGTGGCGGATATCGCCAATTTTTTTACGCACCGTGTACCACAGCTGTGGCACATCGCCAGGGCGCGAGGTATCGCGCAGCTGAAAAATAATTTGCGACTCGCCTGGTTTGGAGTAGCTGCTGATCTTGTCGGCCGAGGGCACCTCCTGCAGCACCCGCTCAATCTTGTCGGTAACCTGCTCGGCCACCTGCTGGGCGGTGGCCCCGGGCCAATACGTGCGCACCACCATGGCGCGAAAGGTAAACGGCGGGTCTTCATCCTGGCCCAGCTGGAAATACGCCAGCCCCCCCAGCAGCAAAATGACCACCATTAAATAGCGCGTCAGCGCCATGTGCTCTAGCGCCCAGCGCGAAATGTTAAAGCCCTTGCGCGGATTTTCGGGCGGCGTGCTCATGGTTGCGCCCCCACGGCCCCGTGGCTTGGGCCTTGATAAACCAGCACTTTTTGCCCTTCGGTCAGCACATGGGTGCCTGCGGCCACCACCTGCTGCCCAGCCTGCAGGCCAGAGCGCACCACCAAGGCATTGCCCTGCACCCCTCCCAACTGCACGGTTTGCGCCCGCACGGTAGAAGTAGGCGCATCAAACACCCACACCGCCGCGCCCCCCTGGGCCTGCTGCCAAACGGCACTGCTGGGCAAGGTCAGCACCTCAGCGGGTGCGGCGCTGGGCGCAGTGGTGGCCATGCTGGTGCCGCCCGGCACCACCACCTGCACGGTGCTGCCCAGTGCCAGGGCCTGGCCCCCCACGGCTGGGGGCAGCGCCACTTTCACCAAAAAAGTGCGCGTCACGGGGTCGGCACTGGCGGCCACCTCGCGCACCTGGCCTGCCAACGCGGCACCGTCTCCCCATGGCTGCACCTGCACGGTCTGGCCCACGGTAAGTTGCGCCTGAAACCCTTCCGGCACCGCAAACACTGCATCGCGCGGGCCATCGAGCGCCACCGTCAGCACCGGCGCACCCGCGGCCACCACCTGCCCCGGTTCGGCATGCACACCGGTCACCACCCCTGCGGCATCGCTGCGCAATTGGGTGTAGTGGTTTTGGTTGCCTTGCACGGTCGCTTGGGCTTTGGCCTGCTGCAGCTGGGCCTGGGCCGCCTCCAGTTGGGCGCGGCGGCGGTCCAGCTCTACGGGGCTGATAAAGCCCTGCGCTTGCAGGGCCGAAAAACGCTGCCAATCGGCCTGGGCCAAATCGCGCTGGGTTTGCGCCGCTTGAACCTGTGCCTGGGCCGCTTGCGCCCCCAGGGCGTAATCTTGGGCATCGAGCTGGGCCAGCAACTGGCCTGCCGTCACCGCTTGCCCCAATTGGGCCGGGCGCTGCAGCAGCTTACCGGCGACACGAAACCCCAAACGGGCCTCGGTTTGGGCGCGCACCTCAGCGGCAAAACTGCGCGATGCTTGTGCCGCATGGGCTTGCACTTGCAGCAGCTTGACCGCCCGGATCGGCTCCGGGGGCACGGCTTGGCGCGAGCACGCCGCCAGCACCAAGCCCAGGCCCAACCCAACAATCCCAGGTCGCAGGGATGATAAAAATTTCATAGCAACTCGCTTACGGCATATTTCGAAAATGGCGCGGCAATCTAGGGGGCGACCCAGGCTTTGTCAAGCGACAATGCGACAGTGAATACGCCCCTGCCTCCTCCCCATGTGCATGATCGTGCACAAAGTGTGACCGACACGCCCGCCCTGGCCGCATCGCACCGCACCCATTACGAGAATTTCCCCGTTGCCTCGTGGCTGTGCCCCGCGCACCTGCGCCCGCCAATTGCGGCAATTTATGCCTTTGCCCGCACTGCCGATGATTTGGCCGATGAGGGCGCTGCCCTGCCGGCCCAGCGCCTGGCCGATCTGAGCGCCTACCGCCACGACCTGCACGCCTGCGCCCAGGGCCTCGCCACCAGCGCACGCTGGAGCGCTGTGTTCACCCCGCTGCAGCAGGCCATTGCCCGCCACCAGCTGCCGGTGCCGCTGCTCGATGATTTGCTCAGTGCCTTCATCCAGGACATTGAAAAAACCGCCAGCGCCGCCGGTTATGCCGACCGCGCCGAGTTGCTGGACTACTGCCGCCGCTCAGCCAACCCCGTGGGGCGCTTGCTGCTGCACCTGTACGGCATTACCGACGCGCAAGCACTGCAGCGCAGCGATGCCATTTGCACCGCGCTGCAACTGATCAACTTTTGGCAAGACCTGAGCGAAGACCTGCCCCGGGGCCGCTTTTACCTGACCGAGGCCGATTGCCAGCGCTTTGGCATCACCCGCCAAGACCTGCAGGCCGCCCAAGTCACCCCGGCCATGCACCAACTGCTGGCCGACAGCAGCGCCTGGGCCGCCGCCCTGATGCACGCCGGGCAAGATTTGGTACACCAGCTGCCCGGGCGCATTGGCTGGGAGCTGCGCCTGGTGGTGCAAGGCGGCTGGGCGATTTTGCGCAAAGTGCAGGCCCAGCAAGGGGGCAATCTGCACACCCGGCTGCAGCTCAAAAAGGGGGACTGGCCCGGCATCCTCTGGCGGACACTGAGGATGCAAGCAGATCAAAAATAATAGCTACTTCCGCTTTTATTTAATCATTTAAATGGCGTTTTTATATAAAAAACCATTTAAATAAAGCGGAAACAGCTCACGTTATTAGGACTGCAAGCGCGCAAACAACGCCACCACCAGCGGCATGACCACGGCCGTTGCCACGCCATTGAGCCCCATGGCCAAAGCCGCAAACGCCCCCACCGTAGGGTGCATCTGCAGCCCCCGCGCCGTGCCAATGGCGTGGGCGGTCAGGCCCAGGGCAAAGCCTTGCACCGCCGGGTCACGCACCCGCAGCAAGCGCATGCACAGGCCACTGAGCATCACCCCCGCCACCCCGGTCACTGCCACGGCCACCGCCGCCAGAGAAGGCTCGCCGCCCAAGCGCTCGGCCATCGGCAGGGCAATGGGAATGGTGGCCGACTTGGGCGCCAAGGACACCAGCGTCTGCCAACTGCCGCCCAGCACCCAGGCAATGCCCATGGCCCCGGTCAAACCCACCACACACCCCACCAGCAGCGCCACTGCAATGGGCCGCCACAAGGCCCTGATGCGCTGGCGCTGGGTGTACAGCGGCACGCCCAGCGCCACGGTGGCCGGGCCAATCAAAAACGTGAGCCACTGCACCCCTGCGCGGTACTGCGCATACGGTGTATTGGTGGCCAGCAGCACCGCCACCACCAAGGCCACCGCCGTAAACACGGGCACCAGCAACGGGTAAAAATTGCTGCGCTTGTACAGCCACACCGCCAGCAAATACGCGCCAACGGTCAGCACCAGCCAAGGCAAATCGCCATGCAACCAGCTTTGCCACAACGCGCTCATGCTTTGGGCTCCGCAGCCTCAGCCTCAACCTCCGTCTTTTGGCCGCTGCGCTGCAGCAGCCAGCGAAACACCGCCGCTGTCACCAGCAGCGTCAGCACCGCCCCACCAATGCCCGAGGCCAAAAACGGCAGCCACTCGCTGGCAATGCGTTCAAAGTGCAGCATCACCCCGGCCACAATGGGAATGAACAACAGCATCAAATTTTGCAACAGCGCTCCGGATGTTTGCTCCAGCGCTTTGGGCAAACGCCCCAGCAGCAACAAACCCACCAGCAGGAGCAACGCCCCCACCAACGCCCCTGGCAAGGGCAGTCCCAAGGCCTGCACCAGCACCTCCCCCACCCACTGCAGCACCAACAAAGCCAAAAAAGCGTAGAGCACGGCCATCTCCCTGATTCTGAAAGGGCGCTAGTCTAAGGAGGTCTTCCCCAGCCTGCAGCACGGCCCGCATTGGCCTCCCCCCTGGGGCAGCACCTGCTCGCTTTCTAAGCAAAGGGTGGCAACGCACGCAAAAACAAAGACTTATGCATGCAAACCTTGTAAAACCCAGACTTATCCACACAGTTACCCCAATTTTTCGGGGATAGCGGGTTACTACCACCCCCACCCAGGGCGCATTCAACATCCCCAAGCCCTGCAGGCGGCCGATAATGCCCGCTTAAAGGACAATCCCCACCCTATGACCATGACCCTTACCACCGACGACACCCTGGGCACCAACGACCTGCTGGTCACCCTGTGCACCTCTGTAACCCGTGTTTTAAGCATGGCCACCAACAGCCAAGTGCAGTATTCAGCGGTGGTGCAGCGGATCAAAAAGACCTACCTCAAACCCGATATTGGCTGCTTTGTGCTGTTTGACGGCGGTTTTTCTGGCCTGGTCATCATCAACCTGTCAGCCGATGCCGCCATGGAGCTGTACCGCAGCTATTTGCTCAATATGGGCTTGAGCAAGGACGACCTGGCCAACTCCCACACCGCCGACGAGGTCAGCAACGTCATGGGGGAGTTGATGAACCAGGTAGTGGGCGACTTCACCGGCAAAGTACGCCGCGAGATGCAAACCCACATCACCCAAAACCAGCCCAAGATGCTGGTGCTGAACAAGCAGGTGCAGCTCAGTGTCGATGCCAACCTGGACAACCCCGAGGCGCGGCGCGTGACCTTCTACACCGCGGGCGGCAATATTTTTTACCTGGAGCTGGCCGTCGATAGCACCGAGTTCATCAAACTGCACGACTTTGATGCCTCGGAAGAAATCGACCCCGATGCCATCATGGAGCAAACCAACCAAGCCACCGCCAACGCCAACCACCCCGCCGCTGCCGCCGCTGGCACAGGGGATGATGACGAAACCGCTGCCTTGCTCAAATCTTTGGGCATGTAAGCCCCTTTGCCTGCGCGATGACCACACCCCAAACCTATGTTCAGCAAAAAGCTGCTGCCTCGGGCAGCAGTTTTTATTACGCCTTTTTGTTTTTGCCTGAAGCCCAGCGCCAAGCCATCACCGCCTTCTACGCCTTTTGCCGCGAGGTGGACGATGTGGTCGATGAGGTGCACGACCCCGAGGTTGCCGCCCGCACCCTGCAATGGTGGAGCCGCGAAGTCAGCGCCGCCTTTGCCGGCAACCCCAGCCACCCGGTGCTGCAAGCACTCATGCCGCACACCAGCGCCTACGGCATCCAAGCGCGGCATTTGCACGCGGTGATTGAAGGCTGCGAGATGGATTTGGCCTACAGCCGCTACACCGACTTTGCCGGGCTAGAGCGCTATTGCCACCTGGTCGCCGGCATTGTGGGCGAAGTGGCCGCCAAAATTTTTGGCCAAACCGACGCGGCCACCACCACCTACGCGCACAAGCTGGGCCTGGCCTTTCAGCTGACCAACATCCTGCGCGATGTGGGCGAAGATGCCCTGCGCGGGCGCATCTACCTGCCCCTGCAAGAGTTGGAGCGCTTCAACGTTCCGGCCAGCGACCTGCTTGAGCGCCAGTATTCCGAGCGGTTTACCGCCCTGATGCAATTTCAGGTCGCACGCGCCCAGCAGCTGTATGACGAGGCCCTGGCCCTGCTGCCCGAAGCCGATCGCCGCAGCCAAAAACCCGGGCTGATGATGGCCAGCATCTACCGCACCCTGCTGCGCGAGATTGAATCGAGCCACTACCAAGTGCTGCACCAGCGCATCGGCCTGACCCCCCTGCGCAAACTGTGGCTGGCCTGGAAGATGCAGGCCCTGGGCCGCATGTGAGCACTGCCCAACAAAAACCCCACATCGCCATCATCGGCGGCGGCTGGGCCGGCATGGCCGCTGCCGTCACGCTGGCGCAGGCCGGTGGCCACGCCATCAGCGTCTTTGAAAGCAGCCGCCACTGGGGCGGTCGCGCCCGGGGGCTGGACATTGCCGGGCCGCAGGGCGCAATGTGGCGGGTGGACAACGGCCAGCACATCCTCATCGGCGCTTACCGCGACAGCCTGGCGCTCATGCGGCACGTGGGCATCGACCCTGCCCACGCCCTTTACCGCAGCCCCCTGGATTTGCGCGATGGCCACGACCAGGGCCTGCACCTGCCCGATCTGCCCCCACCCTGGGATGCGCTGCTGGGCATCGCCCGCGCCCAAGGCTGGACTTGGCACGAAAAACTCGCCCTGCTGCGCCGCGCCGCCCGCTGGCACAGGGCAGGCTTTGAATGCGCCGCCCAGGCCACCGTGGCCGACCTGTGCCAAGGCCTGCCGCCGCGTTTGCTCGATGGTTTTGTCACCCCGCTGTGCGTCTCGGCCCTGAACCTGCCGATAGAAACAGCCAGTGGCCGCGTGTTTTTGCGCATCCTGGCCGACAGCCTGTTTGCCGGGCGGGGCGGCTCCAACTTTCTGATCCCCCGCGTGGACATGGGGGCCTTGTTCCCCGAGGCCGCCGCCCACTGGCTGGCCCAGCAAGGGGCCCAACTGCACCTGGGCGCACGGGTGCACACACTCACCCGCAGCAGCACGGGCCCAGGCTGGCAGGTCAATGGCCGCCCCTTTGCCCACGTGCTGCTGGCCACCCCCAGCCACGAAGCGGCCCGTTTGGCGCAGCCCACGGCCCCGGCCTGGGCGGCCACGGCAGGCCAACTGCCCCACACCGCTATTGCCACGGTGTACGCCTGGGCCGCAGGCGTGCAACTGCCCCGCCCCATGCTGGCCTTGCAGGGGGGGCCAGCGCAATTTGTGTTTGACAAAGGCCAGCTTGGCGGCCCCGCAGGTTTGCTGGCCTTGGTGGTCAGCGCCAATCAGCATGGCCGTGCGGAATTAGAAAATTTAACGCTGGCGCAAGCCCAAGCGCAATTGGCCCTGCCCCGCTTGCAAGCCCTCAAAACCGTGATCGACAAACGCGCCACGTTTGCGTGTACACCGGCCGTCGCCCGCCCAGGCCAGGCCATTGCCCCCCAGTTATGGGCCTGTGGCGACTATATCGACGGGCCCTACCCCGCCACGCTCGAAGGTGCTGTGCGCAGCGGCATCGCGGCGGCCCAGGCGCTGGGCCGCTAAGCCATGGGCCCGCTGCTGGCTGGCCGGTTTACATGTGGTTTTCTAAGTACCACTGGATCACGTACTTGGCGATAAAACCCAGAAAACCCACGGCCAAGCCCAAAAACAAAACAAAGGTGCCGAACTTGCCCGCTTTGGACTGCCAGGCCAAATTGCCGATGATGAAGACCATGAAAAGAATCAACGCCCCTACGCCGTAGGTCGAAAAAAACTCTGAAAACTGCTCTTCTGTCATGCCAAACACGGTGCATCCTTTATTCCATTGCCATTGCATCCCAGCGGGGCCCCCGCCAGGCGGCGCGATTGTGCAACACCGGGCAAAGCCAGCATCGGCCGCCGTACTTTCTACGGTGTGCCGGGCCATCCAGATTGGCCTTTAGTGGCTTAAACCATAGCTGCTAGCGCTTTATTTATAAGCATTTCAAGGCTTTTTAGCTTTAAAACCGCCTATGTAAAAGCGCTAACAGCTTTGTTTATTCATGCCGCAAGGCTTCAATCGGGTCAAGCTGCGCGGCCCGGCGGGCTGGAAAGTAGCCAAACACCACGCCAATCACGGCAGAGAACACGAACGACAGCACATTGATGCTGGTGTTAAAGATATACGGCACCTGCATCACCTGCGTGAGCAGGAGCGAAGCGACCGTGGCCAGGGCAATGCCCAGCAAACCGCCCAGCGCGGCCAGCACCACGGCCTCGATCAGAAACTGCAGCAGCACCTCGCGCTCCAGGGCCCCAATGGCCAGGCGCAGGCCAATCTCGCGGGTGCGCTCGGTCACGCTGACCAGCATGATGTTCATGATGCCAATGCCGCCCACCAGCAAACTGACCGCCGCCACCGCGCCCAAGAGCGTGGTCATCACCTTGGTGGCACCGGCCATGGTGTCGGCCAGCTGCTTGGTGTCGAGCACGTTGAAGTTGTCATCGTCGCCGGGGGCCAGTTTGCGCAGTTCGCGCAGCAGTTGGTTCAAACTGGCCTTGACGCGCTCGGGATCGCTGCCATCGGCCATCGAGACCAAAATCGTGTTCAGCCGCTGGTTGCCCGTCACGCGCCGCTGCAAGGTGGTCAGGGGCAAAAACACCACATCGTCCTGGTCATTGCCAAACGCGCCCTGGCCTTTGGAGCCAAGCAGGCCCACGATCTCGCACGAAAACGATTTCAAGCGCAGCTGCTCGCCCAAGATATCGGGGGTGTTGTTGAACAGTTCGCGGTGCAAGGTGCTGCCAATCAGGCACACCGCCGCCCCGGCGCGTTGCTCTTGGGGGGTGAAGGGGCGGCCTTGCTCCAGCTGCCAGTTGCCGGTAATCAGCCAGTCATTGCTGCTGCCGATAAAGCTGGTATTCCAGTTGCGGCCATTGGCCACCACGGTGCCAGCGGAGCGGGCCTCGGGCGCGACAGCGGCAATGCCGCCAATTTGCTGGGCAATGGTGGTGGCATCGCTCACCTTGAACGAGGGGGCCGGTGCCGCACCCGGCCCCAGGCGCTGGCCCGAGCGCACTTGCAGCAAATTGCTGCCCAAGCCGGCAATCTGGTTTTGCACCGCCTGCGTGGCGCCATTGCCCAGGGTGACCATGGTGATGACGGCGCTGACCCCAATCACAATGCCCAAAATCGTCAAAAACGAGCGCAGCAAGTTGCGCCGAATGGAGCGCAGGGCCAGCCAAATCGTGTTCCACAGCATGGTTAGGCCCCTTCCTGCACAGCGCTGCCCAGCCCCACCGGACTGCCCGCATGACTGCCCACATGACTGCCCACGTGCTCCGGGCGCAGGGGCAGCGGCGTATTGGGCTGGTCGCTGTCGAGCCGACCATCGCGAAAATGCACAATGCGCCGCGCGTAGGCGGCCATTTCGCTCTCGTGCGTGACCATCAGCACGGTGATGCCTTGGTCTTGGTTGAGCTGCCACAACAGCTGCATGATTTCTGCGCTGCGCTGGCTGTCCAGGTTGCCCGTGGGCTCATCGGCCAGCAGCACGGCGGGGTTGGACACAATCGCCCGGGCAATGGCCACGCGCTGCTGCTGGCCGCCGGACAGTTCGGCCGGGGTGTGGTGCTCCCAGCCGTTCAGCCCCACGGCCGCCAGCGCTTGGCGGGCGGCGGCGCGGCGCTGGGCGGTGCTTTCGCCCCGGTACAGCAGCGGCAGCTCGGTGTTTTCTTGGGCGCTGGTGCGCGCCAGCAGGTGAAAGCCCTGAAAGACAAAGCCAAAGTAGCGCCGCCGCAGCCGCGCCCGCTCATCGCGGTCCAGCCCCTGCACGGGCACGCCTTTGAATAAATACTCGCCGCTGGTGGGCCTATCCAGGCACCCCAAGGTGTTCATGACGGTGGATTTGCCCGAGCCGCTGGGGCCCATGATGGCGACAAAATCGCCCTGGTGAATGTCTAAATCCACGCCTTTCAGGGCCTGGAACGCCAAGGCCCCTTCCCCATAGGTTTTGGTGATGTTGCGCAGGCGAATCAGGGGCGGGGCGCTGTCCTGCGGTGCTGCGCGGTGCGGCTGCGCACTCATGCATCGGCTCCGGCGGCGCGTTGGTCGGTGATGACGGCATCGCCCTCTTTCAGCTGGGCCGCGTCCTTGACCAGGATTTCGGTCATGCGGCCATCGGTCAGCCCGGTTCTGACCGGCACCATTTCGGGCTGGCCATTGGCCTGGCGCAGCACCCACAGCTTGCGCTCTTGCCCGGCCTGGGTGCTCTCCCGCGCCCCATTGGGGTTGCGGTTGCGCGCGGGGCCACGCGGCATGATTTGATCGACCAGGCCGCCGCCTTGGGGCTTGCCCGCGCCGGACTTGCCCTGCGGGCCTGCTGCCGTGGCCGGGGTAAAGCGCAGGGCGGCATTGGGCACCAAGAGCACGTTTTTGCGCTCGGTGGCGTTGATGGTGGCGCTGGCCGTCATCCCTGGGCGCAGGCTTAAATCGTCGTTTTGCACGTCCAGGCGGGCCACGTAGGTGACCACGTTGTCGGTTTTGGTTGCGCCATAGTCCACGCGCGTAACGTTGGCCGGGTAATTGCGGGCCGGGTAGGCGCTGACCGTGAAGCTGGCACTTTGCCCTTGCTGCACGCTGCCGACATCGGCCTCATCCACGGCCACCTCCAGGCGCAGGCGGGAGAGGTCTTCGGCCACCATGAACAAGGTCACCGCCTGCAAGGAGGCTGCCACGGCGTTGCCCGGATCGACCGAGCGAGACAGCACCACGCCATCAATGGGCGATTTGATGGCGGCTTTCGATAAATCGGTTTCCACCGTCACCAGCGAGGCCTTGGCATCGGCCACTGCGGCTTTGGCCGACTCCACCCCGGCCTTGGCTTTGTCCAAGCTTGCGGTGGCCGTATCCATTTCTGCCGCCGAAGGCAGCTGGCCGCCCGAGATGCGCTGCACCTCTTGCAAGCGCTGCATGCTGGCCTGCGCTTCGCGCAGCGTCGCTTGCGCTTGGCCCAAACCGGCCTGGGCAGCGGCCAAATTGGCGCGTGAGCGGCCTAACTGGGCATCGAGCTTGGCCGTGTCCAGCTCGACCAGTACCTGGCCTTTTTTCACCCGGTCGTTCACATCGACCAACACACTGCGCACCGTGCCCGACAGTTCCGAGCCAATATTCACCGTGCGCGTCGGCTGCAGCGTGCCGTTGGCCGAGACGGTCAGCGCCAAATCACCGCGCTTGACCACTTCGGTCACGTACAGCGGCTTGGCGTTGGCCGCGGCTTTGGCACTCCACCAGGCGTAGCCACCGGCGGCCAGCACCACGGTCGCCACCCCCATCCACACCGTGGGGCTTTGCCACCAGCGGCGCTGCAGGTTGTCGCCCAGCAGGGCTTGAATGGCTTCGGGCGAGGGCGTATTTTTTTCTTTAGGCATCAAGGTACTCTTTATTCTGTAGCGCTTACCGTTTGTGAAACAAGGTTTTCATCAGTTAATTGATTGTTTTCTTTGGTCCAGCCTCCGCCAAGCGCTTTGAATAGTTTGACAACATCGGTGCTAATGGCCGCTTGGGCACTGGCCAGACTGTCTTGGCTGGCGAGCAGGCTGCGCTGGCTCTCCAGCACCGTGCGAAAGTCGATCAAACCACTGTCATAGCGCTGCTGGGCCAGCCGCTGGGCATGGCCCGCCGCCTCGGCGGCCACGCGCACATGCACCAGGCGCTGCTGGTCGCTTTGCAATTGCACCAAGGCATCTTCCACCTCTTGCAGCGCCGCTAAAACACTGCTGCGGTAGGCTTGCCGCGCCTGCACGACGGCGGCTTGCTGCGCGGCAATTTGTGCCCGGTTGGCCCCAGCATCAAAAATGGGCGCCGCCAAACTGGCGGCAATGCTGCGGGCCACCGAGGCCCCATCGCTCAGCGCCCCCAGGGTCAGCGCACCCACCCCCAGGCTGCCCGATAGGCGCAGCGTGGGGAAGTTGGCCCGCTCCTGCGCCGACAAATTGGCCAGCGCCGCTTGCACCCGGTGCTCTTGCGCTTGCACATCCGGGCGCTGGCGCAGCGTGTCGGCGGGCAGGCGCATGACCCAGGTTGGCGGCGCAGCAGGCACCGGGGCGGGTTGCGCCAACGCCGCCAGCAAAGCCGCCGGGGCTTGGCCCGTCAGCACGGCCAAGGCATGCTGGGTTTGCCGCACGCTGGCCTGCAGGCTGGGGATTTGCGCCGCCGTTTGCGCCAGGGTCTGGCGCGCTTGCTCGGCATCCAGACTGGAGGCCAGCCCGGCCTGGACACGCCAGCGGGTCATTTGCTCGGTCTGGGCTTGCAAGGCCAGGTTGTGTTGTGCGATGCGCAAGCGCTCTTGCGCATTGCGCAGCTGGATGTAGTGCAGCGCCACCTCGGCCGACAAACTCACATGCGCAGCGTAGAGCGAGGCTTGGGTGGCGGCCAGGTTTTCTTGGCCCGCCTGCACCAGATTGCGCTTGCGCCCCCACAGGTCCAGCTCCCAACTGGCATCCAGGCCCACGGTGTAGTTGTTGCTGGCATCGGCCACGCCCTGCTGGCTGCGCCGCGCCCCGGCGCTGGCATCCAGGCTGGGCAGCAAACCGGCGCGTTGCACATCGACCTGGGCACGGGCCTGCTGCACGGCGGCCTGGGCGCTCACGATGCTGGGGTTGGCCGCCAGGGCTTGCTCAATAAGTGTGACCAGTTGGGCATCGCCAAAGCCTTGCCACCACTGGGCCAAATCCAGCGCGGGTGCCGCTGGGGCATCGCTGGCAAGGGCAGTGGCAGGCGCTGCGGCTGGGCCCGTGGTGTTGGCCCATTCTGCGGGAACGGGCAGGTTCTGCGGCTGCGCCGCCATGCGGGTGGTGTGGCTGCATGCGGCCAAGCTAGCGGCTGCAAGCGCACTGACCACCAAGGAGCGCACCGGAAAAGCCAAGAAGGGAGAGAAGGTATTGGAAAAAACCATGCGCCAATTGTGCCGCCGCCGTGTAGCCGGTTTTTCCCTGCTGTGTGAAGCCAGCGTAAAGCCGCCCCGATTGAACCGCCCCGATTGAGCCAACCCGATGAAGCCGACCCCATGGGCCCGACTCAAGCGCTTGCGGTGATGCTATCGAGCGGCCAGCGCGGCTTAACATCAAACGCATAGCTGCAATCGGCCTGCTGCTGGCCCGCTTGCAGGCGCATGGCGGCCGCCATGGCAATCATCGCGCCGTTGTCGGTACACAAATGCAGCTCGGGGTAATGCACGCGAATGCCGCGCGCGGCACACACAGCGTTGAGTTGTTCGCGCAGCAAGCGGTTGGCCCCCACACCGCCGGCCACCACCAGGCGCTGCATGCCCGATTGCTGCACGGCTTTGACGGTTTTTTTGACCAGCACCTCAACAATCGCCGCTTGCGTGCTGGCCGCCAGATCGGCCTTGTGCGCAGGCAGGTCGGCCCCCAATTTATTCGCCTGGGTGAGCACCGCCGTTTTCAAGCCGGCAAAGGAAAAATCCAAATCACCGCTGTGCAGCAAGGGCCGGGGCAATTTAAACGCTTGCGGGTTGCCGCCTTCGGCCAGCTTGGCCAGCTCCGGCCCGCCAGGGTAAGGCAGGCCCAGCAGCTTGGCCGATTTGTCAAAGGCCTCGCCAGCGGCATCGTCAATCGTCTCGCCCAAAATCGTGTACTGGCCCACGCCATCGACGCGCATCAGCTGGGTATGCCCGCCCGAAACCAGCAGCGCCACAAAGGGAAACTGCGGCGCATCCGCACTTAAAAAGGGCGAGAGCAAATGCCCCTCCAGGTGGTGTACCCCCAGCACCGGCTTGCCCAGCGCCGCGCCCAGGGCGCAGGCCACGCCCGCCCCCACCAGCAGCGCCCCGGCCAAACCGGGGCCACGGGTGAAGGCGACCACGTCAAGATCGGCCAAAGCCACCTGGGCATCGGCCAGCACCTGCTCAGTTAGCGGCAGCACCCGGCGAATGTGGTCGCGGCTGGCCAGCTCCGGCACCACGCCGCCATAGGCGCGGTGCATCTCAATTTGGCTGTGCAAACCGTGGGCCAGCAGCTGCGGCAGGCCGCCTCCAGCGGGCACACGCACCAAGGCCACGCCGGTTTCGTCACAAGAAGATTCAATACCCAGGATCAATTGCATGGGGCAGGAGTCTAGGGTTTACCCAAAGACTCGGAGAAAACAAATAAGAAAATAGCTTTTTCCGCTGCTATACCCGCATATTTTTGCAAAAACAATCTAAAACTGTTTATCTATCAACGGAAAAAGCTTTTATTTTTATAGCATTATTCAGCGCATTACCGCTTGCTGAACAAGCCGGCCCCCAGCTTGAACAAATCGCCCGCATCCAGCTTGCCATCGCCGTTTTGGTCCAGCAAGCCGCCCAGCAGTCCACCGGCCAAGCCGCCTGGCTGGGGCACGCGGGCTGTTTCCTGGCCCAGCAGCTGGCCCACACTGGCGGCATCTAAATTGCCAGCGCGTTGGCTTAAAAACTGCAGCACCAAGGGGGCCAGCATGGTCAGCAGCGGGCCGATTTTGTCGCCCAGCCCCGAGGCTTGGCCCAACTGGCTTTCGACTTGGCCACGGGCACCGCCCAATATCTGCCCCAAAAGCGCCGCACCATCACTGCTGCCCGCGCCTGCGCCCAGCCAGCCACCGAGCAAATCGGCCACCCCTTGCGGCTGGGCGGCGTTGTGCCCCAAGGCGCCCAACAGCACCGGCAAAACCTGCCCCAAGGCGCTTTGCACCTGCTCGGTGCCTGCACCCAATTGCTGCGCCATCTGCTGCACAGGAGCCCCTTGCAGTTGCGCCAGGAGTTCTTCGCTCAAATTCATATCCGTCACCTGTTGGTTAGCTACTCGTTGCGAGGGCAAGCAGTATGCAGCAAAAGGTATGGGGGCATGAATGCCTGATAGTTTGAATTCAAATTATTTCATTAGAATTAATTCATGCACAAAACCATTCCTGACATCCCCCCTGATGCCTACACCGACCCCAAACGCCTGCTGGGCGTACGCTTGGTCGGCCTGGGTCGGCGCTGGCGCAAGACACTGGACACGCAATTGGCCACCAACGGGCTGAGCGACGCGGCCTGGACACCGCTGATGCACTTGCTGCGCCTGGGCGACGGCCTGTCGCAAACCGAGCTGGCGGCGGCCATTGGGCTGGAAGGCTCCAGCCTGGTGCGCCTGCTGGACATGCTGGTTGCCCAGGGGCTAATCGAACGCCAAACCCACGCCAGCGATCGGCGGATCAAATTGATCTATCTGACTGCGCAAGGCCGCCAAACCGCCACCGAGGTACGCCAGAGCCTGACCGCCATCGAAGATGCCTTGCTCATTGACCTGGAGCCCCAGGCTGCGCAATGGATGTTGCAGGCCTTTGACCGCATTGAGGCGCGAATTGCCGCCACCCAGCCGAAAAGTTGATATGACCCTGTCCCCGCGACGCGCAGCGTCCTACCGCCTGTCCCTGCGCCTGCTGCTATCCCCGGCCCGGCTGCGCGAGAGCCTGACCACTCTCCAGCCGCAACCCTCCCTGCGCAACGCCACCATTGCCGGGGCCCAGGTCGCCCTGGCGCTGGTGCTGATCGCAGCCGCCCTGCATCCCTCCCCCTGGCAGCACGTGCTCGGCTTTGCCTGTCTGGGGGCGCTGGCGGCGCTGTTCGGGCGCTGCGCCACGGTAGCGCAGCGCCGGCGCATCGTGCTGATCGCCGGTGCCCTCCTGCTCGGGCCGGTGGCGGTGCTGTCCTGGCTATCCTGGCTGGGCCTGCCCGCCCTGGCCCTGCTGCTGGCGCTGGCTGCCATTACGGGGGTCATCGCTGCCCTGGCGCACCGCCTGCAGACCGGGGTGCCGGGGGCGGTGATTTTCATTTTTGCCGCCAGCGCCGCCCTCAGCCCTGTAAGCAGCCTGCAATTGCTGCTGGAACGCTGCATCGCCACCGCGCTGGGGGTGGCCGTTGCCTGGGTGCTGTGCCTGCTGACCGATCGCCTGCGGGATATCAGCGCCCTGCCAGCGCCCCCCACCGAGGCACTGCAACACCGCGTGCTAACCGTCCCCTCGCCCGGGTACGCGCCCCGGCAAGCCCTGCGCGTCGCCCTGTGCGCTGCATTGGCATCCGGCCTGGCGTATGCCGCAGGCTGGCCTCACCCGGCCTGGGCCGCCATCGGCGCGGTGGCCGTGCAGCAAGGGGCGCACCTGCCCGGCACGGTCCACCGCGCCTGGCAGCGCACTCTGGGCACCCTGGTGGGTGCAGCCCTCGCCTGGGCCTTCCTGTCCGCCGCCCCCTCGTTCTGGACGGTGCTGCTGGCCGCCGCCGTGCTGCAGATTTGCACCGAAATGACGATCGGCATGAATTACGCCCTGGGGCAGATCTTCGTCACCCCCATGGCGCTGCTAATGACCACCTTGGCCGTCCCCGGCGAAGCCGCCGACATGGCGCTGGCGCGCATCCTCGACACGGTCCTGGGGGCTGGTGTCGGCACAGTGCTGGCCCTGGCGTTTTCGTCGGTGCAAGAGCGCATCGAGCTGGCCCGCCACCATCGGCGGACTGCGTAAATTCCCCCCACCCAGCCTGTCCAGCCATACCCATGCCATCCACAGCGGGCCGAAGGGCACCAACAAAACGAAAGAGCTCAAAAGAGCGCAAAAAACATCCTATAATGTTGCGCTTTGCTGGCAATCCCCCGCCGTGCCAATACTAGTTTTTAGGCGGGGAACAACCGCTGACCCATGGCTTGCAGGCCCGATCTTCCCGCAAACCCTCTGACAGCACAGATATATCTGGAAATTGAATGACCACCATCCGCGTTAAAGAAAACGAACCCTATGAAGTTGCGCTGCGCCGCTTTAAGCGCACCATCGAAAAACTTGGCCTGCTGACCGACCTGCGCGCCCGTGAGTTCTACGAAAAGCCCACCGCCGAGCGCAAGCGCAAAAAAGCTGCTGCCGTCAAACGCCACTACAAGCGCGTACGCAGCATGCAACTGCCCAAGAAACTGTACTAAGCACAGCGCAGTTCTTCACAAAAAAACCGCACCAGGGACGCCGGGTGCGGTTTTTTTGCGCCTACCCGATCACTCCATCCCTGGCCCGGCGCATCGCTGCTGCCAGATCCTTTCGGCCCCGGTTTTCCAGGGTTTGCACCGTATTTTCAAAGTCCCTGGCATCGCGGTTCTGGCTGAGTTTGCGCTTGCCCTCGATGCGGGTCAGCTCGATTTCGATGCCAACAATCTGCCCCAGCTCCTCGGCCAGGTAGTCCGCAGGCGCATCGCTCATCCGCCAGGGCCGAGGTTCGCTGGCCTCATGCACCCGCGTCAGACGGCCCAGAACGGCACGCAGAAATTTTTCGTCTTCACGCACCCGGATGCAGCCATGCGCATGCACCGCTTCGTAATTCCAGGTGGGGACATGGCGGTGCGTTTCCTGCTTGCCGGGATACCAGTTGGGGGAGATGTAGCCATCCGTCCCCCGAAACACCACCAGCACGGCATCGCCATCGCGCACGGCCCGCCACAGCGGGTTGGCACGAGCAACGTGCGCCTGCAAGCTACCCAGCGGCCCCTGGTCGGCAATCAGCAAAAAGGGCAAATGATCGGCCTCCAGCCCATCGGGCCGCTGCGTCACCAGCATCGCCAGAGGATGCTCGCGCATGATGCGCTGGAGTTCTTCGGGGCAGGATTCTGCGAAAGGGGCAGGTAAATACATACAAAAAATTGAGAGAAGTTGAAAACACCGATCGGACAAGCTCAGCGCAGCGGATGCAGCAACAGCAACCCACACAGCACCAGCATAAAAACAGCAATGCACGCATCCAGCACCCGCCACGCATGGCGATTGCGAAACACGGGTTGCAAAAAGCGCGCCCCAAAGCCCAGGGCCGAGAACCACACCACGCTGGCCAGACATGCCCCCAGGCCAAAGGCCCACTGCGCCGTGCCGGCATAGCGGGTGGAGATGGTGCCGATCAACACCATCGTATCCAGGTACACATGCGGATTGAGAAAGGTGAACGCCAAACAGGCCAGCAGCACACGGCGGCGGCTTTGCGGCTGGCCTTGGCCGGGCTGCAAAGCCCCCGTGCCGCGCCAGGCCCGGTGCGCGGCCAGCAGGCCATAACAGGCCAGAAAAGCCGCACCGCCAAAGCGCAGCCCTTGCAGCAACTGCGGCCACGCCAGCACCAAAGCGCCCATGCCCGCCACCCCGCACACAATCAGCGCCATATCGCTGGCCATACAGACGGCCACCACCAGCCCCACGTGGCTGCGCTGCACACCCTGGCGCAGCACAAAGGCGTTTTGCGCCCCAATGGCGATGATCAAACCCGCACTGGTGACAAAGCCAGCAGCGGCAGAGGAAAACAACATTCTGGTATCCAACAGTTCAAGAAGGCGCGTATGGTGCAGCGCCCAAGCGATGAAGTAAAACTAAAAATTCTTCATACCATCCAGAAAATCTAATCTCACAAAAACACCCCCATGGATTTACTCCACCCCCAACTGGCCGCCTTTGCCGCCGTGCTGGAAGAAGGCAGTTTTGAAGCAGCAGCCCGGCGGCTGTGCATCACCCCTTCGGCCGTATCCCAACGCATCAAGGCGCTGGAAGACCGGCTGGGGCAGGTGCTGTTGGTGCGCCAGCCGCCCTGTCGCCCCACGCCGGCCGGGGCGCTGCTGCTGCGCCGCGTGCGCCCGATGCAACTTTTGGAGGCCGAGGCCCTGGCCGACTTCCTGCCGGAAAAAAACGCACACCACCCCGGCGCAGCCCTGCGCCCCATCCCGATTGCGGTCAATAGCGATTCACTGGACACCTGGGTGCTGGGTGCGCTGGCGCAACTGCACCAGCAGTATGGCTACCTGTTCGATGTGCGGGTGGACGACCAGGACCACACCCTGGATTTGCTGCGCGACGGCTCGGTGCTGGGCGTGGTCACAGCCAACGGCGTGCCTGTGCAGGGCTGCACAGTGCAGGCGCTGGGTGCCATGCGCTACCAAGCCATTGCCGCGCCGGAGTTTGCCGCGCGCCACTTTCATGCTGGGGTGAATGCGGCCACGCTGGCGCGGGCACCCATCATTGTTTTCAACCGCAAAGATGCCTTGCAGTGGCGCTTTGTGCGCCGCATCACCCGTGCCCGGCTGGCACCGCCCATGCATTACCTGCCCACGGCCACCGGTTTTATCGATGCCGCAGCGCTGGGCCTGGGCTGGTGCCTGGCCCCGCAAGCGCTGGTGCAGCCCGCCTTGCAGGCGGGCCGCGTGGTCTGCATTGATCCTGAACGCTGGCTGGACGTGCCCCTGCACTGGCAGCACGCTGGCGTGCGCTCCGACACATTGCAACACCTCAGCACGGCACTGTGCCAGGCCGCGAAAACGGCTTTACAGCCCGCCCCGGGCGGCTAGCCGCCCGGATTTTTGCCAGAACAAAGCCCAAAGAATGGGCACAATTGCCGCTTTGCCCAGGACGATTGTGATGAGCCTCAAAGCCCAGATTACCGAAGACATGAAAACCGCCATGCGGGCCAAAGACAGCGCCCGCCTGTCCACCATCCGCCTGCTGCAAGCGGCGATGAAGCAAAAAGAGGTCGATGAGCGCATCGAGCTGGACGATGCGGCCATCGTCGCCATCATCGACAAACTCATCAAGCAGCGCAAAGACAGCATCAGCGCCTTTGAAAGCGCAGGCCGCCAAGACTTGGCCGCGATTGAACAAGCCGAAATGGCCGTGCTGCAGGTGTACCTGCCCCAGCGCATGAGCGCCGAGGAAGTTACCGCCGCCGTGGCCACCATCGTGGCGGAACTGGGGGCCAGCGGCCCAGGCGATATGGGCAAGGTCATGGGTGCCGTGAAAGCCCAATTGGCCGGCAAAGCAGACATGGGCCAGGCCTCGGCAGCCGTCAAAGCTGCGCTGAATCCTTAACCACTTTCAACGCTTCCAGCGCTCTGATTAAAGAAGCTGTTTTCGCTTGAATATTCGCCATTTTTAATGGTTTTTAACCTAAAAATGGCGAATAGCTTGCGGTAGTAGCTTCTTTAATCTTTTCTGGCCCAGCGCCCACCCCATTGGTTGATGGCCATGCCCACCAACACGCCCAGGGTGCCCAGCCAGTGCTGCAGCACCGGGCGTTCGCCAAACACCAGCATCCCCGAGACGATGCCAATCACCGGCACCAGCAGCGACAAAGGGGCCACCGTGCCCACGCTGTAGCGCTGCAGCAGCTTGGTCCACAACCCGTACCCGAGCAAGGTGGAGGCCAGCGCCAGATACGCCACCGAGCCCACCGCCACCCACCCGGCAGCCTGCAGCTGCGTGGCAATGCTGCCAAAGTGCGGGCTTTCCAACCATTGGGACAAGATCAGCAGGGGAATGATCGGAAAGATACTGGACCACACCAGAAACGGCAGCGGCTCATACGGCCCGCTCTTGGCGGCGTGGCGGGTAATCAAATTGGCCACCGACCACAGCGCGGCCGAGCCCAGCGTCAGCACAAAGCCAATCAAGCTCATGCTGCCGCTGCCCTCGCCCCGGGCCATGGCAATCACGCCCAGGCCGGCGCTGGCCACGATCAGGCCCATCCATTGCCACGGCTTGGGCTGCTCGCGCAAAAACAGCGCCCCCAGCAACATCGAGATAAACGCCTGCGCCTGCAGCACCACCGAGGCCATGCCCGCCGGCATGCCCAGCGCCAATCCGGCAAACAGCAGGCCAAACTGCCCCACCCCCTGCACCAGGCCGTACAAGGCCAGCAGCCGCCAAGTAAGGCTGGCGGGCTTGCGAATAAACAGCAAAAACGGCAGCGATGCCAGGCAAAAGCGCATCGCCGACAGCAGCAGGGGCGAGAGCTCTTGCAACCCCAGCTTCATGGGCACGAAGTTCACGCCCCAAATCACGATCACCAGCAGCGCCCAACCCCAATCGGCGCGGCGCATCATCCGCCGCCTGCGACTTTCATCCGATTGATCAGCATCGAACCCACTGTTTTGGCCCCCATGGTGTAGGCATCGGCACCAATGGCGCTGATGCCTTGGTACATGTCTTTCAAATTACCGGCGATGGTGATCTCTTGCACGGGGAAGGCGATCTGGCCGTTCTCCACCCAAAAGCCCGACGCGCCGCGCGAATAATCGCCCGTGACGTAATTCACGCCCTGGCCCATCAGCTCCACCACAAACAGGCCGGTGCCCAGCTTTTGCAGCATGGCGGCCAAGTCATCGCCTGGTTTCGTGCGTTTGGAGCGCATCACCAAATTGTGCGAGCCCCCAGCATTGCCCGTGGTGCGCATGCCCAGCTTGCGGGCGGAGTAGCTGGACAGAAAGTAGCCCTGCACCCGCCCATCTTCCACCACCTGGCGCGGGTGTACTTGCACGCCCTCATCGTCAAAGGGCGAGCTGCCCTTGCCGCCGAGGATGAAGGGGTCCTCCTCAATCTGCACATGCTTGGGGAAAATTTGCTTGCCCAGGCTATCGAGCAAAAACGTGCTGCGCCGGTACAGCGCCCCGCCACTGACGGCTTGCACAAAACTGCCCAGCAAGCCAGCGGCCAAGGTGGATTCAAACAGCACCGGGCATTCGGTGGTGGCAATCTTGCGGCTGCCCAGGCGCGACAGCGCCCGCTCGGCGGCGTAGCGGCCCACCGCCTCGGGGCTGGCCAGATCGGCGGCGTTGCGCTCGGAGCTGTACCAAAAGTCGCGCTGCATCTCGCCATTTTTCCCTGGCAGCGACGCAATCGGTGCCACCGACAGGCTGTGCCGCGAGCTGGCATAACCACCGCGAAAGCCGCGCGTATGGGCGCTGAAAAAGTGGCTTTGCTGGGCCGAAACGCTGGCCCCTTCGCTATTGGTGATGCGCTTGTGCATGCCCAGTGCCGCCTCCTCGCAGCGCAGCGCCAACGCGGCGGCCTGCTCGCTGCTGAGCAGCTGACCATCGACCAGCCAGGGGTGGAATAAATCCAAATCACGGTGCGTTGCTTGCGGGGCAATGTCTTTTTCATCCGGCAGCCCGGCAGCGGGGTCTTCGGCGGTAAAGCGGGCAATGTCAAACGCCGCTTGCACGGTTTGCTGCACCGCCGCTTCCGAGAAATCGGACGTGCTGGCATTGCCCCGGCGCTGGCCGACGTACACCGTCACGCCCAGCGATTTATCGCGGTTGCGCTCCACCGTCTCCAGCTCGCCCTTGCGCACGCTCACGCTCAGGCCACAGCCTTCGCTGGCATCCGCCCCGGCATCGGTGGCCCCCAGCTTTTTCGCGTGGGCCAGCGCCAAATCGACTAAATTTTCAAAAAAAACCGGGCTGTAACTAAAGCCCGAATCGGCCTGCCCGGCGGCAGTTCTTCCATCACATTGGCGCAGATTTTTCATAGCGGCGGCTATGATACCCAGCCGCGCAGCCCCCACCGGGCTGCCCTTGCAATTGCCCTGTGTTTTACTCATGCCCCGCAAACCAAAAAAAGGCTATTACGTCAAAGGCGAATTCGTTGCCGAAGGCAGTCCCCGCGATTTGGAACTCAAAGCCGAACTCAAAGGCCTGCGCGATGCCGACGACACCACCCGCTCCGATCAGAAAAAACAAAGTGATGCCCTGCAAGCCCTGGGCGAAGCCCTGCTGGAGCTGCACGCCAAAACGCTGCAGCGCCTGAACCTGCCGGAAAAGCTCACCGATGCCCTGGCGGAATACAAGCGCCTAACCAGTTTTGAAGCCCGCCGCCGCCAAATGCAATTCATCGGCAAACTGATGCGCAAGATTGAGGACGAAGATGTCGCTGCCATTCGCGCCGCCCTCGAAGAGCAACGCAGCGGCACCGGCACCGAACAAACCCAAACCCTGCTGGCCGAGCAGTGGCGCGACCGCCTGATTGCCGACGAGGCCGCACTGACCACTTGGCTAGAGCACTTTCCGAGCACAGATATTCAAGCTTTGCGCAGTTTGATTCGCCAAGCCCGCAAGGATGAAGCGCAAACAGCTCCTGAAAACGAAGCACCTGCGAAAAAAAGCCGCGCCTACCGCGACCTGTTCCAGCTGCTGCGCAACAGCCTGCGCACGCCCACAGCCAACGAGGAAGAGGCCAACGATGCTTGAGCAACCCACCGCACCCGCACCCACTGGCTTTGACGGCATCCAGATCGGCATCGTCTCCATCAGCGACCGCGCCAGCAGCGGGGTGTATGAGGACAAAGGCCTGCCCGCCCTGCAAGAGTGGCTCACCCGCGCCATCCGCAACCCCCTCACCTTCGTGCCGCGCCTGATTGCCGATGAACAGGCGCTGATCAGCCAAACCCTGCGCGAACTGGTCGATGCCGGATGCCATCTGGTGCTGACCACCGGCGGCACCGGCCCGGCGCTGCGCGATGTCACCCCCGAGGCCACCTTGGCCGTGGCCGACAAGGAGCTGCCCGGTTTTGGCGAGCAAATGCGCCAAATCAGCCTGCGCTTTGTGCCCACCGCCATCCTCTCACGCCAGGTGGCGGTGGTGCGCGCAAGCAGCCTGATCATCAACCTGCCCGGCCAGCCCAAGGCGATTGCCGAAACGCTGGAAGGGCTGAAAGACGCGCAGGGCCACAGCCTGGTGCCCGGCATCTTCGCCGCCGTGCCCTACTGCATCGACTTGATTGGGGGGCCGTACATCTATACGCACGAGGCCGTTTGCGCCGCCTTTCGCCCCAAAAACGCCCAGCGCCCGCTGCCCGCGTAAGACCAGTCTGGGGCGCATTGCAATGGCGGTGGGGCCATAGCCTCCACGCACGCCCTGGCCGCTGCCCGCATTAAAAAAGGCAACCCGCAGGTTGCCTTTTTGCTTGAAGGGAAAGAAAGCGCTTACAGCTTCTGGCCCATCATGAAGTTGTCAAAGCGCGATTCAGCAAAGCGGAACCACAGCACTTGGTCGCGCTGGAAGTTGCGGTAGTCGGCATAGATTTTTTTCCAGTCGGGGTTGCTGGCATCGAGCTCGTGGTACAGCTCCATCGCCGCTTTGAACGAGGCATCCATCACCTGCTGCGGGAAGGGCAGCACTTTGGCCTTGGCGGCCACCAGTTGCTTCAAAGCACCGGGGTTGAAGGTGTCGTACTTGGCCTGGGTGGTGAGGTGGGCCTCCATGGCTGCGGCACGCACGATGGCCTTGTTTTCGTTGGACAGGCTGTTGAATGCTTTGTCGTTGATGTAGAACGACAAGTGCAAGGAGCCTTCCCACCAGCCGGGGTAGTAATAGAAGGGGGCCACTTTGTTCAGGCCCAGCTTCAGATCGTCGTAAGGGCCAATCCACTCGGCTGCATCAATCGTGCCTTTTTCCAGCGACTGGTAAATTTCACCGGCGGGAATGTTCTGCGGCACCACGCCCAGGCGCTCCAGCACCTTGCCAGCAAAGCCACCGGCGCGGAATTTCAGGCCTTTAAGGTCGTCCAGGCTCTTGATTTCCTTGCGGAACCAGCCGCCCATCTGGGTGCCGGTGTTACCACCGGGCATGACGACGAAGTTGTACTTGGCGTAGAACTCGTTCAACAGCTTTTCGCCATTGCCTTCAAGCATCCAGGCCGTCAGCTGGCGCGAGTTCATGCCGAAGGGGATCGCACCACCGATGGCAAACACCTCGTTCTTGCCAAAGAAGTAATAGGGGGCGGTGTGGCACATCTCCACCGTACCGCTTTGCACGCCATCGACCACGTTGAAGGCGGGCATCAACTCACCGGCTTGGTGTACCGAAATATCAAACTTGCCACCGGTCATGCGCTTGACGGCGCTGGCAAAGACATCGGCCGACCCATAAATGGTGTCCAGCGATTTGGGAAAGCTCGAGGCAATGCGCCAGCGCAATGCCGCTTGGGCGTGTACGGCGGGCGCTGCACCGGCAGCCAGGATGCCGGCGATGCCGGCGTTTTTCAGGACTGAGCGACGATCCATGGTCTATGTCTCCTTGTAAAAATCGAACCGATTGCATTCTGAAGGTTTTTCCCCCCAATCTCTCATTAAAAGTATTGAATCTTTTTCAAAAAAGGTTGCAGTAAAAAACAGAGGACTTGCTTTCCCGTATTGACACGGTTCGGCAAGTCCTCGTAGTTTTTTTAGATATTAGTGATCTGGGTTTTTTAGTAGTTAATCCGCTTTACAGCTTCACGGAACTCATATACAGGCTAAAGCGTTGCTCAGAGTAACGGTCCCACAAAATCTGGTCACGCTGGAAGGCGCGCATATGGGCGTGAATTTTCTTGAACATGGGCGACTTGGCTTCGTTCTCGGCAAATACTTCCATCGAGGCTTTGTAGCCGGCATCCATAAAGTCTTTGGGGAAGGGCAGCACCTTGGTGCCGTCGGCCACCAGTTTTTTCAGGGCAATGGGGTTGAGCGTGTCGTATTTGGCCGTCATATCGCGGGCTGCGACTTGGCAAGCGGCATCGACCATGGCCTGGTATTCCTTGGGCAAAGCGGCGTACGACTTGGTGCTGATAAAGAACTCCAGCTCTGCGCCACCTTCCCACCAGCCAGGGTAGTAGTAATACGGGGCCACTTTGTTGAACCCCATTTTTTGGTCGTCGTGCGGGCCAACAAATTCGACCGCATCCAGGGTGCCTTTTTCCAGGGCCTGGTAAACCTCGCCCACTGGCATGTTTTGCGAAACCACACCCAGTTTGTGCATGGCATCGCCAAACAAGCCGCCACCCAGGCGCATTTTCAAACCATTGATGTCTTTGATGGATTTGATTTCTTTGCGGTACCAGCCACCCATTTGGGTGCCGGTGTTACCGGCGCTCATGCTCTTGATGTTGTAGTTGGCGTAGAACTCATCCATGAGCTTGCGGCCACCGCCGTGCTCCATCCAGGCATCCATTTGGCGGGCGGTCAGGCCAAAGGGCACAGCGCAGCCAAAAGCGAAAACGTAGTCTTTGCCGGTGAAGTAATACGGGGCGGTCAAGGCCATATCGACGATGCCATTTTGCACACCATTGACCACTTCAAAAGCGGGCATCAACTCACCAGCGGCGTGCAAAGAAACTTCAAATTTGCCGCCGGACATATCTTTCAACGTCTGGGCAAATTTTTCACCACTGCCAAAAATGGTATCCAGCGATTTAGGAAAGCTGGCGGCCAAACGCCAGCGCACCGCAGTTTGCGCTTGCACTGCGGGGGCCACACCAGCGGCCAAAATGCCAGCGATACCTGCTTGCTTAATCAGGGAACGACGATCCATAGTATCTCCTTGGTATTTGATTGGAATCAACGCGCCAGCGCGGTACGCAGCGCTAAGGCGTTGTGCAGTATTCCACAGCCAACACGGCTTTCAAATCAAAGCTGGTACCAATTGCACCCAGAAGACCACACAAAATGCTATGTCCCCCATAGCAATTCGGGAAATCCCTAGGATATTCGCGCCCCACTGCAATAAAACCGTGGCATTACTGCGCCATAAACCGCTGGCGAATGCGGGCCTCGATGCCTGGGGCATCCAAACCTTGCAAAGCCAATAATTTGGCCGGATCGCCATGTTCGATAAATTGATCGGGCAAACCCAATTGCAAAACCGGCTTGACCACGCCGACTTGGGCCAAGGCCTCCAGCACAGCGCTGCCCGCCCCGCCTTGGAGGCAGCCTTCTTCGACAGTCACCAAGGCATCGTGGCGGGCCGCCACATCCAGCAGCAGCGCGGTATCCAGCGGTTTGGCCCAGCGCATATTGACCACGGTGGCATCGATATTTTCTGCCGCTTGCAAGGCCGGATAGAGCAAGGTGCCAAAGGCCAAGATGGCGATTTTTTGCCCCTCGCGCCGGCCTTCTCGGCGAATTTCACCTTGGCCAAAGGGCAGGCTACTTAGATCGGCCAGCGGTGCCACGCCCACCCCCGCGCCGCGCGGGTAGCGCACGCACACGGGGTGGTCTTGTTCGTAGGCGGTGCTGAGCAGTTGGCGGCATTCACGCTCATCGGCGGGGCAGGCCAGGCTCATGTTGGGAATGCAGCGCACAAAGGCAATGTCATAGGCCCCGGCGTGGGTTGCGCCATCGGCACCGACCAAACCAGCCCGGTCCAAGGCCAGCACCATGGGCAGTTTTTGCAGGGCCACGTCGTGGATGAGCTGGTCGTAAGCGCGTTGCAAAAAGGTGGAATAAATGGCCACCACGGGTTTTACGCCCTCGCAGGCCAGCCCGGCGGCAAAGGTGACGGCATGCTGCTCGGCAATGCCCACGTCGTAATAGCGGTCCGGGAAGCGCCGATGAAACTCCACCATGCCCGAGCCTTCGCGCATCGCCGGGGTGATGCCCACCAAGCGCTTGTCCTGCGCGGCCATGTCGCACAGCCACTGGCCAAACACCTGGGTAAAGGTGGGCTTGGCGGGGGTGGCGGACGGGACGATGCCGACCTGCGGGTCGAACTTGCCCGGGCCGTGGTAAGTGACGGGATCCATTTCGGCCAGCTTGTAGCCCTGGCCTTTTTTGGTGACCACGTGCAAAAACTGCGGGCCGTCCAGCTGGCGGATGTTCTCCAGCGTGGGAATGAGGGAGTCGAGGTCGTGCCCGTCGATGGGGCCGATGTAGTTGAAGCCGAAATTCTCAAACAGCGTGGCCGGCACCACCATGCCTTTGGCATGCTGCTCCAGCTTTTTCGCCAGCTCCAGCAGCGGGGGGACATTTTTCAGCACACTTTTGCCCACGCCACGGGCGGCGGCGTAAAACTGGCCACTCATCAGCTGCGCCAAATAGCGGTTCAGCGCCCCCACCGGTGGACTGATGCTCATGTCGTTGTCGTTCAAGATGACCAGCAGATTGCCATCGAGCACCCCGGCGTTGTTCATGGCCTCAAAGGCCATGCCGGCCGTCATGGCCCCGTCGCCAATCACAGCAATGGCACGGCGCTTTTCGCCCTTGCGCTTGGCGGCCATGGCCATGCCCAGGGCGGCCGAGATGCTGGTCGAAGAGTGCGCGGTGCCAAAGGTGTCGTACGGGCTTTCGCTGCGCACCGGAAAGCCCGAGATGCCGCCCAGCTGGCGCAGCGTGGCCATGCGCTCGCGCCGACCGGTGAGGATTTTGTGCGGGTAGGTCTGGTGGCCCACGTCCCACACGATGCGGTCGTAGGGGGTGCTAAAGACGTAGTGCAGCGCCACCGTCAGCTCCACCGTGCCCAGGTTGGAGCTCAAATGCCCCCCGGTTTTCGAGACGCTGTCGAGCACGTAGGCCCGCAGCTCGTCGGCCAACATCGGCAACTGGGCGCGGGGCAGCATCCGCAAGTCGGCAGGATCGTTGATTTTTTCTAGCAAGGGGCGTGCGTTGGCATTCATGATTCCACTCTTTCTGGGCTAAAAAGCCCAAGGTGCATGCGGCACCAGCTATTCTTTATTGAGATTTCCAGGCTCAATGTGAGCGCCCCACCACCTGGTGGGCCAAGGCACGCAGGGCCTGCACATCGTCCTGGGGCAGGCCCGATTGGCCCAAGGCCGCACAGGCTTGCACCAGCAAGTCCTGGGCCAGCGCCTGGGCTGCGGGCAAGCCCAGCAGGGCCACATAGGTGGGCTTGTCGTTGGCGGCATCTTTGCCTGGGGTTTTGCCCAGCGTGGCGGCATCGGCCACCACATCGAGCACGTCATCGACCACCTGAAAGGCCAGCCCCAGCACTTCGCCATAGGTGCTCAGGGCCGCCAGGGCCGGGGCGCTGGTGGTGCCGCAAGCCGCACCCAGCAGCACACTGGCTTGCAGCAAGGCCCCGGTTTTCAAGCGGTGCATCTGGCGCAGCTGCTCTTCATTCAGGGGCTGGCCGACACTGGCCAAATCAATCGCCTGCCCGCCCGCCATGCCTTGGGCACCGGCGGCGTGGGCCAAGATGCGGCAGCAATGGGCCTGCATGGCAGCGGGCACTTCGTCGCCAGCGGGGGTCAGCAGCTCAAACGCCTGGGCTTGCAGGGCATCGCCCGCCAGCAGGGCTTGCGCCTGTCCAAAGGCAATGTGAACGGTGGGTTTGCCCCGGCGCAGCACATCGTTGTCCATGCACGGCATATCGTCGTGTACCAAAGAATAGGCGTGGATCAGTTCAACGGCACACGCGGCCCGCAGGGCGGCCGGGGCGTGGCCCTGCACGGCTTGCGCCGCTGCCAGCACCAGCAAGGGGCGCAGGCGCTTGCCCCCATCCAAAACGGCATAGCGCATGGCTTCACCCAAACCCGCCGGGGCACCCTGCCCGACCCAGGCGGTGAGCGCTTGCTCTACCAGAGCACCCTGGGCTGCAGCCCAGGCGGAAAAATCAAAATCGTGCAAATCGTGCATTACTGCTGCCCCGTCCATGGTTTCAAATCGCCGCCGTCGAGTTGCTGAATTTGCTGCTCCACCGCATCCAGCTGCGCGTGGCAGTAGCGCAGCAATACCGAGGCGCGGCGGTAGCCGTCGAGCATGTCACCCAGCGGCAGTTGCCCCGATTCCATGGCCTGGGCCAAGGCTTGCAGCTCGGCTTGCGCCGCTTCGTAGCTGGCAGGTTCATCAACAGGGGGTTTTTCAGCAGAGCGCTTGGCGGGCATGGCAGGTGTTCACGGTCAAAGGCAAACCGGGCATTTTAGGGGCTTACACATGCTGCACTGCAATAGCGCCTTTACTGGGCATCCACCGCGCCCAGGCCCAGCCCCGCCAGCAAGGCCCGCACTCCGGCCCACACAATCTCGACCCCCACACACAGCAAGATGAACGCCATCAGCCGCATGAACACCACTTGCCCCGTGTCCCCCAAGCGGCGCAGCAAGGTGGACGAATAGCGAAACGTTACCGCCACCAGCAGGCCCAGCAGCAAAGAGGCCACCAGACCACCGGACAAATTCACCAAAGACATCGGGATGCTGGTGCGCGAATGCAAGCTGGCCCCCACGGCAATGGCCACCGAAATGGTGCCCGGCCCGCAAGTGAGCGGAAACGTCAGGGGGTAGAAGGCTTTGACGCGGGCCTTGTCCTCGGTCAGGGCCTGGGCCATTTGTGTGGCATCGTCGGTGGTGGCCTGCTGGGTATTGAGCATGCGCCAGGCAATCGAGGCCACGATCACCCCCCCGGCAATGCGCACCGCAGGCAAAGAAACACCAAAAAACCGCAACACGTACGACCCGGTCAGCATGGTGACGGCCAGCAAAATGGCCACGTTTTTCCCAATGCGGTGGGCCAGCATGACCCGCCCCTGGTCGCTCAAGCCGCGCGCCTGGTCCACAAACAGGGGGGCCGTGGCCAGCGGATTCAAAATCGGCAGCACACCAATAAAGGCAAACAACAGGCTTTGCCCAAAGGCGGTGAGCAAATCCAAAAACGGTAAATTCATGAATAAAAATGGTTAAAACGCTTATCCATCCAGCGGATAAAGCTATTTTTTTATCGTATTTTCCAGCACCCATTGGGCATACGCCGGGCTGGCATGGGCCAGCGGCAGCGCATACATGGCCGGCAGTTCATAGGGGTGCAGGCGGGCAATGAGCTGCTGCAGCGCCGGCCAAGCGGCGGCCGTGGTTTTCAGCAGCAGGCGCACCTCGGGCTCTGAGTGGATCTGGCCCTGCCACGCATAGGTGCTGTGCACGCTGTCTTGTTGCACGCAGGCCGCCAAGCCCTGCGCGACCGCCGCCTGGGCGATTTTTTCAGCGCAAGCCCCATCGGGCACGGTGGTAAAGACAGCGAGCAGTTCCACGGCGGGGCGGGCCTTATTCGATTTCAGCAATCAACTCGATTTCTACGCAAGCGCCCAGCGGGATTTGCGCCACACCAAAAGCGCTGCGGGCGTGCTTGCCTTTGTCACCAAAGACTTGGCCCAGCAGCTCCGAGCAGCCATTGGTCACCAGGTGCTGTTCGGTAAACGTGGGTGTGGAATTGACCAGGCTCATGACCTTGACGATGCGCTTGACGCGGTTCAAGTCGCCGCCGCAAGCTGCCTGCAGGGTGCCCATCAGCTCAATGGCAATCGCGCGGGCCGCTTGCTGGCCTTCTTCGGTGCTGATGGCACCGCCGAGCTGACCTTGCCAGACCTGGCCATCTTTGCGCGCCAGGTGGCCACTTAAAAAGACCAAATTGCCTGTTTGCACAAAGGGCAGATAGGCTCCGGCAGGGGCACCCAGGACGGGCAAAGTGATGTTCAAGGCTTGCAGTTGATCGTAAACGCTCATAAAAAAATGCTTTCTTTCACAGAGGCCAGTGTGGGGTTTGAGCGCATGCCCAAATTCATCCACCCCCACTAGCATGGCCCGCAAGTATGCCAAGAGCACAAAACCCTGCGGGGCCACCCGCCTCCGATCTTGCCCCCTGGTACACCAGCTGGCCGCTGCTGGGTTGGGTGCTGGGCTGCGCCGTGCAGCTGCAGCAGGGGCAATTGGGGCCCTGGTGGACGTATGCCGGGGCCGGGTTGTTGGCCCTTGGGCTGGCCATGGCCGTGCGGCGTGGGCCGCCAGGGGCAACGCAGCGCGCGGGCCTGGGGATTTTTCTGAGCGTGGCCTTGCTCGCCTGGGGCAGCACCGGCATGCGGGCCATGCTGTTTCAAGCACAGGGCTTGGCCCCGGCGCTGGAAGGGCGTGATGTGCTGGTCGAAGGCATCGTCACCAGCCTGCCGCAAACCACCGACCGGGGCCAGCGCTGGCTCTTCACCCCCACGCAGGCCTGGGATGGCGCGGATACCACCCACGCCCCCGCCATTCAATTGCCCCCGCTGATAGCCCTGCAGCACTACCAATCCCGCCCCACCGAGGCCAGCGCCACCAAGCTCCCCCCTTCCCTGACCGTGCGCCCCGGCGAGCGCTGGCGCTGGACGGTGCGCTTGCAGCGCCCGCACGGCAGCCGCAACCCCCACGGTTTTGATGCCGAGCTGTGGTGGTGGCAGCAGGGGGTGCAAGCCACCGGCTATGTTCGCGCCCACCCGGCGCCCCAGCGCCTGGGCCTGACCTCCCACGCTTGGCTAGAGCAAGCCCGCGACCATGTGCGCCAGCGGCTGCTGGCCCACGCCGGGCCATCGCGCGCAACAGGGGTGGTGACGGCGTTAATCACGGGCGATCAAGCCGCCATCGCCAAAGCCGATTGGCAGGTGTTTCGCACCACCGGGGTGGCGCACCTGGTCAGCATCAGCGGTTTGCATATCACCATGTTCGCCTGGCTGGCCGTGGCCGTGGTCGGGTGGATGTGGCGGCGCAGCGCCCGGCTGTGTCTGCACTGGCCGGCGGCCTTGGCGGCGGCCTGGGCTGGCTTGGCGCTGGCCCTGGCCTATGCCCTGTTTAGCGGCTGGGGCATCCCCGCACAGCGCACCTTGCTGATGCTGCTGACGGTAACGGTGCTGCGCAGCCTGGGCATGGCCTGGCCCTGGCCGCGCACCTGGTTGCTGGTGCTGGCCGTGGTAGTGGCCTGGGACCCCTGGGCCTTGCTGCAAGCGGGGTTTTGGCTCAGTTTTGTCGCCGTGGGCATTTTGTTCCTGACCGATCCTGGGCAGCGCCCTCTGGATGCTCCGCGCCGCTGGTGGCAGCCCCTGTGGCGGCTGCTGCGCGAGCAAGTGCTGATTGGCCTGGCCCTGGCCCCCTTGACGGTGCTGCTGTTTGGGCACATTTCCATCGTGGGCTTTATTGCCAACCTGTGGGCCATTCCCTGGGTGACCATTGTGCTCACCCCACTGGCCATGCTGGGCGTGCTGTGGCCCCCCATCTGGACTGCGGCCACTGCTTGCGCCCAGGCCCTGCTCACCGGCCTGGGCTGGATGGCGCAATGGCCGGGGGCCGTGGCCACCTTTGCGCAGCCCCCGCTGGGCTTGGGGTTGTTGGGCATGCTGGGCTGCGCCTGGCTGTTAGTGCGTTGGCCTGGGGGCGTGCGCTGGCTGGGGCTGAGTTTGGTGCTGCCCTTGCTGCTGTGGCAGCCCCCGCGCCCAAAGCCTGGGGAGTTTTCCCTGCTCGCCCTAGACATTGGCCAGGGCAGCAGCCTCTTGCTGCAAACCGCCCAGCACGCCTTGTTGGTCGATGCCGGGCCACGCTGGGCCAGCGGCGATGCAGGCAGCCAAAGCATTGTTCCCCTGCTCCAGGCGCTGGGCGTGCGCTTGGACCGCGTGCTGCTCACCCACGCCGACAGCGACCACACGGGCGGCGCTTTGTCGGTGCTGGCCGCGCAGCCGCAAGCGGACTTGCTGGGCAGCGGCATTGCCGCCCTGGCCGACCAGGCCCAGCGCCCCTGGCAGCCCTGCGCACGGGGGCAACAATGGGCTTGGGATGGCGTGCACTTCAGCGTGCTGTGGCCGGCACCCGCCACCGTCAAAGCCGCCACCCACAACAACACCAATGCCCAAAGCTGCGTGCTCTTGGTGCGCTCGGCCCAAGGCGCAACAGCCTTGCTGGCGGGCGATTTGGAACGCGTACAAGAGCACGCTTTATTGGCCCTGCACGCGGGCCAGAGCCGCGATTTGCAGGCCCACGCTCTGGTCGTGGCCCACCACGGGAGCCAAACCTCCACCTCCGCCCCGTGGCTGGCCGCTGTGCAGCCCCAGGTAGCCCTGATTCAAAGCGGCTGGCGCAACCGCTTTGGCCACCCCGCAGCCGCGGTGGTGCAGCGCCTGACGGCAGCCCAAGCCCACATTTTCAACACCGCCCAGTGTGGTGCGATAGATTGGCAATCCTCCCGCCCCGACCAAGCCCAGTGCCAGCGCCAACGCCAACCGCGCTATTGGCAAACACTGCCACATCCCACCCCCACCGCACTGGCGACAAACACAACAGGCCCGGAGTAAACACCCCGGGCCTGTCATCAAATAAAATAAAAGTAATAGCTGTTAGCGCTTAATACGATTAGCTTTCACCCATTTTTGACTGTAAATAATTTTGCAAACCGATGCTCTCGATCAGCGCCAACTGGGTTTCCAGAAAGTCGATGTGCTCCTCGGTATCGTCCAAAATTTTCAGCAGCAGCTCGCGCGAGACAAAATCGTGCGCCGCCTCGGCCACGCGAATGCCGTCTTTGATGCACTGCTGGGCCGCTTGCTCCAGGCGCAAATCGCAGGCCAGGGCCTCGGGCACATCTTCGCCAATCTGCAGCTTGCCCAGGTCTTGCAAATTGGGCAGGCCATCGAGCAGCAAGATGCGATCCATGAGCATATCGGCATGCTTCATCTCGCCGATGGATTCTTTGTATTCCACCTTGGCCAAGTCCTCAAAGCCCCAGTGCTTGAACATGCGGTAGTGCATGTAGTACTGGTTGATGGCGGTGAGTTCGTTTTTCAATTGCGCCTGCAGTGCCGCAATAACTTGAGGGTCGCCTTGCATAGTGAATACTCCTTGAGAATGCAACAGAGGGGGCTGGTATGCCACGATTGTGGCCTTCGCGCAGGCATTGCACGCAGGCCGGGAACTTATTTAGTCTAAATCAATCAAAACGATCAAATCAATTGATTGGTTTTATTTCTTAACTTCACTACACTTCAGTCCTGTGTTCAATCGACACCGACTTTAAACCGAAAGGAAACTGCAATGACTTTGATCAACACCCAAGTGCAACCGTTTAAAACCCAAGCTTTTGTGAACCGCAATGGCAAGGGCGAATTTATCGAAGTGACCGAGCAAAGCCTCAAAGGCAAGTGGTCGGTGCTGATTTTCATGCCCGCAGCCTTCACCTTCAACTGCCCCACCGAAATCGAAGACGCGGCCGAGCACTACGCTGAATTCCAAAAAGCCGGTGCTGAGGTGTACATCGTCACCACCGACACCCACTTCTCGCACAAAGTCTGGCACGAAACCTCGGACGCTGTGGGCAAGGCCAAATTCCCGCTGGTGGGCGATCCTACCCACCAACTGACCAACGCCTTTGGCGTGCACATCCCTGAAGAAGGCCTGGCCCTGCGCGGCACCTTCGTGATCAACCCCGATGGCGTGATCAAAACCATGGAAGTGCACTCCAACGAAATCGCCCGCGACGTGTCGGAAACCCTGCGCAAGCTCAAAGCGGCCCAGTTCACCGCAGCCCACCCTGACCAAGTGTGCCCCGCCAAGTGGAAAGAAGGCGCTGCCACCCTGACCCCTTCGCTGGACCTGGTTGGCAAAATTTAATTTACTAACCTAGCTCAAAGCCGGACGGGTGCGAACACCGTACCGTCCGGCTTTTTATTGCCCAAAAATTTTAAAAATCACTGTTTTACGGAGGACACCGATGCTTGACGATCAACTCAAAACCCAACTGGCCGCCTACCTGGAGCGCGTGACCCAGCCTTTCGAGCTGGTGGCCTCCCTGGACGAGAGCGAGACCTCGGCGCAAATGCGCGAGCTGCTCACCACCATCCAAAGCCTGCGCAGCGACAAAATCACCCTGCGCGAAGATGGCAACGACGCGCGCAAACCCTCGTTCACCCTGCAGCGCCAAGGAAGTAATAGCAGTCTGCGCTTTGCTGGCTTACCTTTGGGCCATGAATTCACCTCGCTGGTGCTGGCCCTGCTGTGGACGGGTGGCCACCCACCCAAAGAAGAGCAAGACCTGCTCGACCAAATCAAAGCCATCGAAGGCGACTTTAACTTCGAGGTTTACATGAGCCTGGGCTGCCACAACTGCCCGGACGTGGTGCAGGCGCTGTCGCTCATGGCCATCCTGAACCCCCACATCAAAACCACCGTCATCGAAGGCGGTGCCTTCCGCCAAGAGGTGGAAGCCCGCGAAATCATGGCCGTGCCCATGGTGTACCTCAATGGCGAGGTGTTTGGCGCGGGCCGCATGCAGCTGGGCGAAATCGTCGCCAAGCTGGACACCGGCGCGGCCAAACGCGAAGCGGCCAAACTGTCGGCCAAAGAGGCATTTGAAGTGCTCATCATCGGCGGCGGCCCCGCAGGTGCGGCCGCAGCTATCTACACCGCGCGCAAAGGCATTCGCACCGGCATCGCCGCCGAGCGCATCGGCGGCCAGGTGAACGACACGCTGGACATTGAAAACTACATCTCGGTCAATAAAACCGAAGGCCCAAAATTTTCCGCCGCACTGGAATCGCACATTGGCGACTACGACATTGACGTGATGCGCCTGCAACGCGCCGCCAAGCTGATTCCGGCCACCGAAAAAGGCGGCCTGATCACCGTCGAGCTGGAAAACGGCGGCCGCCTACAAGCCAAAAGCGTGGTGCTGTCCACCGGCGCGCGCTGGCGCAATATGAACGTGCCCGGCGAAGACCAGTACCGCACCAAAGGCGTGGCCTACTGCCCCAGCTGCGACGGCCCCCTGTTCAAGGGCAAGCGCGTGGCGGTCATTGGCGGGGGCAACTCGGGTGTGGAAGCGGCGATTGACCTGGCCGGTGTGGTCGAGCACGTCACCGTGTTCGAATTCATGCCCGAGCTCAAGGCCGATGCCGTACTGCAGAAAAAGCTGACCAGCCTGCCCAACGTCACCATCATCAAAAATGCCCAAACCACCGAGGTGCTGGGCGACGGCAGCAAAGTCACGGGCCTGAGCTACAAAGACCGCAGCAATGACGAAGTCAAGCAGGTGCAGCTTGAAGGCATTTTTGTGCAAATTGGCCTGCTGCCCAACACCGATTGGCTCAAAGACACGCTGGAGCTGAACAAGATGGGCGAAATCGTCATTGATGCCAAAGGCCAGACCAGCGTGCCCGGCGTGTTTGCCGCTGGCGACTGCACCAACGTGCCGTACAAACAAATCATTGTGGCGGCCGGTGCCGGCGCAGTCGCAGGCCTGTCGGCCTTTGAGCACCTGATTCGCCACTAAGCACGTTCTAAGCACGGCCTGAACAAGGCCGCCCAGAGGATGGCTGCGCTGGGCAGCCATCCTTTTTTTATAGCTTGCACCGCTTATAAAACATCATTTTTTAGATGAATACGCTCAAAAATTGATTATTTATCAGCGGCTGATGCTTATAAAAAAATAGCAAAAAAAAAAGCCCCAAGTTATTTTTTACTTGGGGCTTTTGACTGTTTTTGGCGGAGCGGACGGGACTCGAACCCGCGACCCCCGGCGTGACAGGCCGGTATTCTAACCAACTGAACTACCGCTCCTTTGGCGACCCTACGGGGATTCGAACCCCGGTACTCACCGTGAAAGGGTGATGTCCTAGGCCTCTAGACGATAGGGTCAAAACCTAGAAAGAAGAAAAAATCGTACAGAGCTTTTCTTCTTGAGTGAAGCCAGTGATTATAGCCAAAATTTTTATCTGTTTAAAAAAAAGCCACCCTATGGCCCACGCTGCAAGCTCACCAAACGCACAGCCAAACCAATCAGCACCAAGCCAGTGGCACGGTTCAGCCAGCGCTGCGCCCGGGCCGAGCCTTGCAGCAAACTGCCAAACCAGCCGCTGAACAAGGCAATCGCCGCAAAGACCAAAAAGGTGGCCAGCATGAACACCCCGCCCAGCACCACAATTTGTCCCCCCACAGGGCCCAGGCGGGCATCGGCAAACTGGGGCAGCAGCGCCAAAAAGAAAATCAGCACTTTGGGATTGGTGGCATTCATGACGACACCACGCCCAACCATTTTGAGCGCTTCGTGCCCGGCCAGCGGTGGATGCCGCCCTGTCTGCGCCGTGCTGCTAACCCGCACCGGAGCCCGCAGCGCCCCCCAGGCCAGGTAGAACAAGTAGGCCGCCCCCAGCAGTTTTAAGGCCGTAAACGCCGCAGGCGATGCCGCCACCAAGGCCGCCAGCCCCAAAGCCACTGCGATGGTGTGGCCCAAAATGCCAATGCACAAGCCCACCACCACGGCCAGGCCTACACGCCAGCCGCGCTGGGCCGATTGCACAAGGACAAAAAGGTTGTCTGGCCCAGGGCTGAGTGCCAGCACCACACAGAGTCCAAAAAATGCCATGAGCACTTGCAAGCTGGGCATGGTCAATCCGCGGTGAACGCTTAGCGCTGGGGTGCCAACGGGGCACGGGCGCTGCAGCGGGGGTTGTTAAAAGGAGGGCCGCGCCGCTGCCAGCCTTGGCTGGGCATGAATTGGGCGCAAACGCGCACATCGCTATCGAGTCGGCTGTGCCACCAGTACCACGGCGCTGGGGCTGCTTGGCTGGCGCGGGGCTGCAGGGAAAGGGTTAAAAGGATTAAAAAGATTAAAAGGGTGCCCACCCATACAAGCGATATGCGCACTGGGCACTCCCCGGTCCGTTAAACATTGCGGCCTGGAATGAGGGCCAAGAACTCGCGCCGCAAGTTGGCATCGCGCAGAAAAGCACCGCGCATGACGGAGTTGAGCATCTTGCTGTCCATCTCGCGTACGCCGCGCCAGGACATGCAAAAGTGAGAGCACTCCATGACCACAGCCAAACCATCTGGTCGGGTTTTTTCCATGATGGTGTCGGCCAGTTGGACGATGGCCTCTTCCTGGATTTGCGGGCGGCCCATGATCCAATCGACCAGGCGGGCGTACTTGGACAGGCCAATCACATTCGATTGCTTGTTCGGCAGCACCCCCACCCACAGCTTGCCAATCACCGGGCACAGGTGATGGCTGCAAGCGCTGCGCACCGTGATGGGGCCAACAATCATCAGCTCATTCAAATACTCGGCATTGGGAAATTCGGTGAGGGCGGGCGCATGGGTGTAGCGGCCTTTAAAGACCTCTTTGACATACATCTTGGCCACGCGCCGGGCGGTGTCCTGGGTGTTGTGGTCATTGACTGTGTCAATCACCAAACTGTCGAGTACGCCCTGCATTTTTTCTGCCACTTCATCCAGCAGCTGCTCAAGTTCGTGGGGGTTCAGAAAAGCGGCAATATTGTCATTGGCATGAAAGCGCTGGCCAGCGTCTTGCAAGCGCTGGCGAATGATGGTGGAAATGGGCGTACCCTCTGCCGTAGCAGCGGGCACCGAGGCGGATGAAGAGGCCAAATCGGTAAACATGGGGCAATAGTAGCAGCGATTAAGTCGGTGAAAATTTAAAAGGAAATTCGCGTTTTACGCTTATAGATAAATCGCTAATAGCTATATTAAAAATAGTTATCAAGGCTTAAAACCGAAATTCGGCAATCAAAGGCAAATGGTCGGACATGCGCCACCACACCCTGCCCTGGGGGACGTGCAAGCCCAGCGGAGTCAGCCCGCGCACATACACATGGTCCAGCTGGGCCAGGGGCAACCGGGCGGGGTAAGTCAGGGTGCTGGCATCTTGGCTCTCAAACTCGTACAGCCCATAGCTGGCCAGCATGCGTTTGAGTTGGCTACCCCAATCGTTGAAGTCCCCGGCCACGACCAAAGGTGCTCCGGGGGGTATTTCCCGCTCAATAAAGCGCTGCAGCTGCTGTATTTGGCGCACCCGGCTGCCTGGAATCAACCCCAAATGCACAACGATGGCATGCACCGGGCGGCCTTGAAACATCACCTCCACATGCAGCAGGCCGCGCTGCTCAAAACGGTGGTCGGACATGTCTTCATGCTGGTGGGTAATCACCGGCCAGCGCGTCAGCAGCGCATTGCCATGCTCGCCGTGGCGGGTAAAAGCATTGGTTTGGTACACCGCACGGTAGCCCTCAGGGGCCAGAAAATCGGCCTGCGGCACATCAGGCCAGCGCCGAAAGTACTCGGCTTCGCGCCGATTCATCTTGCGCACCTCTTGCAGGCAGACAATATCAGCGTCCATTTGCTCCACGGCCAACCCCAGGTTGTGAATTTCCAGGCGGCGCGTCGGCCCCAGTCCTTGCACCCCTTTGTGGATGTTGTAGGTGGCAACGCGCAGCAGCTGCGGTGCGGGCGGCTCTCGGTGGGGATTGGTGGGGACGGTCATGGTGGGAAAAGTCCTGGTGGTCTACATGGGCCACAGCCGGCACAAGGGGCTTGGCCCAATAGCACGGCTTTCTATCAATAGCATATGTCGCATCGGTCGGTAGATTCAAGGGTCGGTCGGTGCGGAAAAACAATTTCCCGATCCCAGCATCCCAGTTCCTTGAAAAAAAGAAACAAGCCAAGGAATGCGAATGCATCTTGCTTCATAATCAAGCACCTGCACCAATTCCGGTGCTGCGACCCGTGTGCCATCTTTTTGCGCCCCTTTGTTTGCTGGATGCTTTGTCTATGAATCCCGTGTCCCTTCGCTCATTTTCCCGCTTGGCGGTGTGCACTGCCTTTGCCGCTTTTTCCGCTTTGGCAGGTACGGTTGCCAGCGCTGCTGAAGAAATCAATCTGTACACCACGCGCGAACCGGCGCTGATCCAGCCGCTGCTCGATGCGTTCACGCAAGCACACCAAGGCAGCATCCAAGTCAATACGGTGTTTATCAAAGACGGCCTGCTCGAGCGCGTCAAAGCCGAGGGAGCCCGCTCCCCTGCCGATGTGCTGATGACGGTGGACATCGGCAATCTGATCGATCTGGTCGATGGCGGCGTGACCCAGCCGGTGCAGTCGGCCGCCCTGGAAGCGGTCATTCCTGCGCACCTGCGCGATGCGCAAGGGCAATGGTTTGCCCTGTCCCTGCGTGACCGGGTGCTGTACGTGGAAAAAGACCTGCCGCTGACCCAATTTACCTACGACGATCTGGCCGACCCGAAGTGGAAAGGCAAAGTCTGCCTGCGCTCGGGCCAACACCCGTACAACACCGCGTTGGTGGCCGCCATGATTGCCCACCGGGGCGAGGCGCAGGCCGAGCAATGGCTGCGTGGCGTGAAAGCCAACCTGGCCCGCAAAGCCGCAGGTGGTGACCGCGATGTGGCGCGCGATATTCTGGGCGGCATTTGCGACATTGGCCTGGCCAATGCCTACTACGTTGGCCACATGAAAAATGCCGCCGTCGGCACCGATGCCCGCAAATGGGGCGATGGTATCAAAGCCATTCGCCCCACGTTTGCCCAGACTGGCGGCACACACGTAAACATCTCGGGGGCCGCCGTGGCCAAGCACGCGCCCCATAAAGACAATGCGGTCAAATTGCTTGAATACCTGGTGTCCGAACCTGCCCAGGCGCTGTACGCCCGCGCCAACTATGAATACCCGGTGCGGGCCAATGTCGCGCAAGACCCGGTGATGCAGGCGCTGGGGCCGCTGCAAGTCGATTCTCTGCCCATTGCCGAGATTGCCAAACACCGCAAGCAAGCCAGCCAATTGGTGGACAAAGTTGGCTTTGACCAGTAAGCATCGCCCAGCCCATTCAACCGTATGCTGCTGCGCATGATGGACGCTGGCCGTGGCCGCTTCGCGCTGGCGGGGGCGATCATCATCGCGGCGCTGGTCGTGTTGCCCGTGGCCGTGCTGGCCGCACATGCTTGGATGGCCGACGTGGAGCACTGGGCACACTTGGCCCAATTTGTGCTGCCGCAAGCGCTGCGCAATACCGTGCTGCTGCTGCTGGGCGTGGGGCTGGTGTGCGCCGTGCTGGGCACCGGCAGCGCCTGGCTGGTCACGGCCTATGACTTTCCTGGGCGCGGCGTGCTGGCCTGGGCGCTGCTGCTGCCGCTGGCCGTGCCCACGTACATCGTCGCTTTTGCTTATCTGGATTTGTTGCACCCCATCGGCCCCATTCAAACGGCCTTGCGCACCTTGCTGGGCTACGACAGCCCACGCCAATTTCGCCTGCCGGACCTGCGCTCGCTGCAAGGGGCCATCTTCGTGCTGGGCTTTGTGCTCTACCCCTATGTGTACCTCACCACCCGGGCGATGTTTTTAACCCAATCGGCCAGCCTGCTGGAAGCAGCGCGCACCCTGGGGGCCAGCCGCTTGCAGGTGTTTCGCGAAGTCGCCTTGCCCCTGGCCCGCCCGGCCATTGCCGTGGGCATGAGTCTGGCCCTGCTAGAAACGCTCAACGACATCGGAGCCTCTGAATTCCTGGGCGTGCAAACGCTCACCGTGTCCATTTACACCACCTGGACCACCCGTTCCGACCTGGGCGCGGCAGCGCAAATTGCACTGAGCATGCTGGCCCTGGTACTGGCGCTGATCCTGCTGGAGCGCCATGGCCGCCGCCGCCAGCGCTTTGCCAATACCCAGCGCATGCGCCCCATGCAGCCCCACCGCCTGCATGGCCTGCCAGCGGCCGGGGCGCTGGTGCTGGGCGGCTTGCCGGTGGTGCTGGGCTTTGTTTTGCCAACGGCCTATCTGATCAATGAATCGGTCAAACGCCTGAATTTGGTGGGCAGCATCTCATCGGCCTTGCTCCAGGCACTGGGCAATACCGTGCTGGTGGCCGTCAGTGCCACGGTGCTGACCGTGGCCTGCGGCCTGATGCTGGCCTGGGCCGGGCGCTCGCTGCGCGAGAGCACACGCCGACTGCTGCCGCGCGCCTGTGTGCGCATGGCCAGCCTGGGCTATGCCGTGCCAGGGACGGTGCTGGCCATCGGCCTGCTGCCCCCGCTGCTATGGGCCGATCGGGTGCTGGGCCAAGTGCTGCAGTATTCCGGCCTGCTGCTCATGGGCAGCAGCGCCGCACTGGTGCTGGCGTATGCCATCCGCTTTCTGGCAATTCCGGCCGGCGGCATTGAGGCCGGGCTGTTGCGCATCCCGCCCTCGCTGGAGCAGGCCTCGCGCCTGCTGGGCGAAAGCTCAGGGCGCACACTGTGGCGCGTGCACCTGCCGCTGCTCAAACCCGCCCTGGCCGCCAGCGCCTTGCTGGTGTTTGTGGACACCATGAAAGAGCTGCCCGCCACCTTGCTGCTGCGCCCGCTCAACTTTGAAACCCTGGCCACCTGGTTGTATGCCGAAGCCGCCCGTGGCACCTACGAAGAAGGTGCGGTGGCGGCGCTGGCCATTGTGCTGACCGGCTTGCTGCCCGTCATCCTGCTGGCCCGCACCCAGGCATCCCGGGGCCACCACTAGCTTGACTCTATTTACCCTATTGCCATGCCCACTTTGCTTGCGCTTGAACACCTGCACCTGGCCTACGACACCGCACGGGGCCTGCGCACCGTCGTCCCAGATTTAAATCTAGAGCTCGAACGCGGACAAATCGGCTGCCTGCTGGGCGCTTCAGGCTGTGGCAAATCGACCGTGCTGCGGGCCATTGCCGGGTTCGAACCCGTGCGTGACGGGCGCATTGTGCTGGAGGGGCGGGTGCTGTCCTCGCCGCAGCAACAGGTCGCGCCAGAGCTGCGCCGCGTGGGCATGATGTTTCAGGACTACGCCCTGTTTCCGCACATGACGGTGGCTGGCAATGTGGGTTTTGGCCTGCGCCGCGCCAGCCCTCAAGAGCGCGCGGCCCGCGTGGGCGAGTTGCTGGAGCTGGTTGGCCTGTCCCACGCCCAGGACAGTTATCCGCACGAGCTCTCGGGCGGCCAGCAACAGCGCGTGGCCCTGGCCCGCGCCTTGGCCCCCGCGCCCGAGCTGCTGCTGCTGGACGAACCCTTCTCCAACCTGGACACCAACACCCGCGAGCACCTGGCACAAGAGGTGCGCCACATTCTGCAGGCCACAGGCCACACGGCGATCTTGGTCACGCACAACCAGGCCGAAGCCTTGGCGATTGCCGACCACATTGGCAGCCTGTCCGGCGGGCAATTGCAGTACTGGGACAGCCCCAGCGCATTTCGGCAGCGGCTGGGCGAAGAACAAAAACAAAAAAAAGAGCTGTTAGCGGCTTAATCAACTTGGTTTCAGATTCTTTAAACCCTGAAACCAATACAGATTGTGCGCTAACAGCTCTTTTTTAAAGAGCAAATCGCGGTTTACTGGGCCGCTGCGGTATTTGCATTGCGCAGGCGAATGTGCAGCTCGCGCAATTGTTTTTCATCCACCGGCGAAGGCGCTTGTGTGAGCAGGTCCTGGGCACGTTGGGTTTTCGGGAAGGCAATCACGTCGCGGATGGACTCAGAACCGGTCATCAGCGTGATCAAGCGATCCAGACCAAAGGCCAAGCCACCGTGCGGAGGCGCACCGTATTGCAGCGCATCGAGCAGGTAGCCGAATTTGGCACGCTGGTCTTCAGGGCTGATATTGAGCGCGGCAAACACCTTGGCCTGCACGTCGGCGCGGTGGATACGCACCGAGCCGCCGCCCAGCTCCCAGCCATTCAACACCATGTCGTAGGCTTTGGCGATGCAGGCACCGGGGTCGGTGTCCATCAAATCTTCGTGGCCATCCTTCGGGCTGGTAAAGGGGTGGTGTACGGCCACCCAGCGGTTGTCTTCCTCATCGTGCTCGAACATGGGGAAGTCCACCACCCACAGCGGTGCCCAGCGGTCTTCAAACAGGCCGGTTTGCTTGGCAAAGTCGCTGTGGCCCACCTTCAGGCGCAAAGCGCCAATGGCATCGTTCACCACCTTGGCCTTGTCGGCACCAAAGAACAAAATATCGCCATCCTGTGCAGCGGTGCGTTCCAAAATGGCGGCAATGGCGGCATCGTGCAGGTTTTTCACGATGGGCGATTGCAAGCCGTCGCGGCCCTTGGCCACTTCATTGACCTTGATCCAGGCCAGGCCCTTGGCACCGTAAATTTTCACAAACTCGGTGTAGCCATCAATCTCGCCACGCGAAATCTGCGCACCGCCCGGCACACGCAGGGCCACCACGCGGCCGCCTTTGGTGGTGGCAGGGGCGCTGAACACCTTGAAATCCACATCGGCCATGACATCGGTCAGCTCGGTAAATTCAAGCTTCACGCGCAGGTCGGGCTTGTCCGAGCCAAAGCGGGCCATCGCCTCGGCGTAGGGCATCACGGGGAACTCGCCCAGGTCCACATTCAGCTGCTGCTGGAACACCGCTTTGATCATGCGCTGGAAGATGGCGCGGATTTCTTCCTCGTTCAGGAACGAGGTCTCGCAGTCAATCTGCGTGAACTCGGGCTGGCGGTCGGCGCGCAAGTCTTCGTCGCGGAAGCACTTGGTAATTTGGTAGTAACGGTCGTAGCCGGCGACCATCAGCATCTGTTTGTACAGCTGGGGCGACTGGGGCAGCGCGAAGAACTGGCCGTCATGCACGCGACTGGGCACCAGATAATCCCGTGCGCCTTCGGGCGTGGATTTGCCCAGCATGGGCGTTTCGATGTCGATAAAGCCTTCTTTGTCCAGGAAGTTGCGCACTTGGATGGCCGTTTTGTAGCGCAGCATCATGTTGCGCTGCATGGCGGGGCGGCGCAGGTCGATCACGCGGTGGGTCAGGCGCACGTTTTCCGACAGGTTGTCATCGTCCAACTGGAACGGGGGCGTGACCGAGGCGTTGAGCACCGTCAGCTCATGGCACAGCACTTCGATCTGGCCGCTTTTGAGCTTGTCGTTGGTCGTGCCCTCGGGGCGGGCACGCACCAGGCCCTTGATCTGAATGCAAAACTCGTTGCGGATGTCCTCGGCCACTTTGAACATCTCGGGACGGTCGGGGTCGCAGACCACCTGCACGTAGCCTTCGCGGTCGCGCAGGTCAATAAAAATCACGCCACCATGGTCGCGGCGACGGTTCACCCAGCCGCAAAGGGTGACGGTTTGGCCCATCAGGGCTTCGGTGACAAGACCGCAGTATTCGGTGCGCATGGCCATGGTGTTTCTTCCTGCATCTCGGGGATGCGGTTGCAAAAAATTAACGTTTCTGATCGTCCAGGACGGGTGCAGGCGGTACCACCACCCCCATGGACACGATGTATTTGAGCGCGACATCCACGCTCATCTCCAGCTCCACGCAATCGCTTTTGCGCATGAGCACGAAATAACCCCCAGTTGGGTTGGGGGTGGTGGGGACAAAAACGCTGACGTAATCATCCCGCAAATAGCAAGCCACTTCGGTGGCGGGGCTGCCGGTGATAAAAGCCACCGTCCAGACCCCTTCGCGCGGCCACTGCACCAGCACAGCAGTGCGAAAGGCGTTGCCGCTGTCGGAGAAAACCGTGTCCGACACCTGTTTGACGCTGGAATAAATCGAGCGCACCACCGGGATGCGGCTGATCACGGCATCGCCCCAGGAGACCAGCTTGCGCCCGACAAAATTACTCGCCACCGCGCCCACCGACAACAAAATGGCCAGCGTCAGCAGCACGCCAAAGCCCGGAATATGCATGCCCAGCAGGCGATCGGGGTGCCAAGCCTCTGGCAGGATGGCCAGGGTTTGGTCCAGGGTGCTGACAATCCAGTGCAGCACCCACACGGTAATCACGCCGGGCACGATGACCAGCAGACCGGTGAGCAACCACTTACGCACAGCGTTCATGGGCTTAGACCTCGGAGGCCGCAAGGGCAGCAGCGGGTAGCAAAGAGTCTGCGGTGCAGCGGCTGGCGCTGCACCGGTGGGCATAAGTAGGCATAAAAAAGAAGAAAGCTGAGGAAATTTTCCAAAACCCTCGATTATAGGGAGTGCAAACCTCTTCGGGTTTCTACCTGCAGCTTCAGCGCGTGTTTACGATCTAAGCGGGGCAAGCCTGCGGATCGGTTTCGTAATGCACCACAGCATCTTGGCGGTTGTGCAACCATTGGGGCAGCAAGGAACCGGCCAGCATGCCACTGACCGCCGCCAACAATCCGGCCAACTGCTGCGGGAAGGCCTCCGCCCAGCCCGGCACGACAATGAACAACAGCCACACCCCGATTCCCAGCACCACGGCAGCCACTGCGCCCTGGGTAGTGGCACGCTTCCAGTACAAGCCAAACACCAGCGGGGTAAAGGCCCCAACCAGCGGCACTTGGTACGCGCCCGAGACCATTTCGTAAATCGAGCTGTCCTGCATGGTGATGGCGTAAATCAACACGCAGATGGTGAACACCAGCACCGAAAGGCGCATGGCTTTAAGCGTCTGCGCATCGCTCAGGCCCGGCTTGATGTTGCGCAGCACGTTTTCCACAAATGCGGTGGACGGGGCCAGCATGGTGGCCGAGGCGGTGGACATGATGGCCGACAGCAAGGCCCCAAAAAAGGCAATCTGCAGCGCCAGCGGCATGTGGTTCATCACCAAGGCGGGCAGGATTTTCTGCGGGTCTTCGGCCATCAGTGCCTGTGCGCCTTCCGGCATGATCAGCACAGCGGCAGTGACGATAAACATGGGCACAAAGGCAAACAAGATGTACAGCGAGCCGCCGATGATCGGCCCCAGTTGCGCCACGGTGGCATCCTTGGACGACATGACGCGCTGGAACACGTCTTGCTGCGGGATGGAGCCAAGCATCATGGTGATGCCAGCAGCGATAAAGAACAGCCAGGTCTTGCCGTCGGCGTTTTCCGGCAGCAAGCGCAGCTTGCCCTGCGTCGTGGCGTAATCGACGACATGGGCTGTGCCCCCGGCCAGATCGGCGGCAAACCAAGCCATCGCCAACAGGCCAATGCAGATCACCACCATCTGCACCAAATCGGTCACCGCCACCGACCACATGCCACCGTACAGCGTGTAAATCAGCACAATCAGCGTGCCCAGCACCATCCCGGCCGTAATGGACATGGCCCCTTGCGTGAGCAGGTTGAACACCAGCCCCAGCGCTGCCACCTGCGCCGCCACCCAGCCCAAGTAGCTAAAGATGATGATGATGGAGCACAGAATTTCGACCGTGCGGCCAAAGCGCAGGCGGTAATAGTCGCCAATGGTGATCAAGTTCTTTTTGTAGAGCTTATAAGCAAAGAACAGCCCGACCAGCACCAGGCACATGCCGGCACCGAAGGGGTCTTCCACCACACCGCCCAAGCCCTCTTGCACGAACTGGGCCGAAACCCCCAGCACCAGCTCAGAACCAAACCAAGTGGCAAACGTGGTCGCCACGACCATGTACAGCGGCAGCGAGCGCCCCGCAACCGCGTAGTCGGCGGTGCTGTGGACACGGCGGGCAGCAAACAAACCAAGAGCAATCGACCCCAGCAGGTAGGCCGCGATAAAAGCAATCAGCATGGCAGGGCAACTTCACAAGTAAAAAAGGGTTACGCCAAATTACGGGACGGGCGATTATCAACAGTTCACGGCGGTTTGTTGCAAGAAAACTTCTTTTGTCAGCTTATTGCCACACTGCAAGGGGATGCAGAATAAAAAAGATGAGCACTTTGCGCTTATTTATTAATAAATTCAAAGAAAAAACTCTTTGAACCCTTATAAATAAAGCGCAAAGCGCTCTTCTTTTTAAAATAATTGAAAGCGCACGATGGCCTGGGCCACGATCAAGCCCAGCACAAAGCCCAGCCCTGCGTACAACACACTTTGCAGCAAGCGGTTGGTGCGGCGCTGCTCTTGCAGCAGCGCCTGGGTCATCTGTGCTTGCCCCGCATCCTTGTGCTGCAGGTAGTCGCTGAGCAACCGGGGTAAATCAGGCAGGATCTTGGCGTAGCGCGGCGCTTGCGCTTTGAGCTCGCTCCACAAGCGCTGCGGCCCCATCTGGTCGAGCATCCACTTTTCCAAAAACGGCTTGGCCGTGCTCCACAAATCCAGGTTGGGGTCGAGCTGGCGGCCCAGCCCCTCGATGTTGAGCAGCGTCTTTTGCAGCAGCACCAGCTGCGGCTGGATCTCCACCTGAAAGCGCCGCGAGGTCTGGAACAAGCGCATCAGCACCATGCCCAGCGAAATTTCGGCCAGCGGGCGATCAAAGTAGGGTTCGCACACGCTGCGAATGGCCGCCTCCAGCGCCTCAACGCGCGTGGTGGCCGGCACCCAGCCGCTTTCAATGTGCAGCTCGGCCACGCGCTTGTAATCGCGGCGGAAAAAAGCCGTGAAGTTCTGCGCCAGGTATTCCTTATCGAACTCGGTCAGCGCCCCGACGATGCCAAAGTCCAGCGAGATATAGCGCCCAAACGTCTCAGGGGCCAAGCTGACCATGATGTTGCCCGGGTGCATGTCAGCGTGGAAAAAGCCATCGCGAAACACCTGGGTGAAAAAAATCGTCACCCCATCGCGGGCCAGCTTGGGAATATCCACCCCAGCCTCGCGCAGCTTTTCAACCTGGCTGATGGGCACGCCATGCATGCGCTCCATCACCATCACGTCGGTGTGGCAAAAATCCCAGAAAATTTCCGGCACCAGCAACAAATCCAGCCCTGCCATGTTGCGGCGCAGCTGCGCGGCATTAGAGGCTTCGCGCACCAAGTCCAGCTCGTCGTTGAGGTAGGTATCAAACTCGGCCACCACTTCGCGCGGTTTCAGGCGCTTGCCGTCGGCCGAGAGCTTTTCCACCCAGCCAGCCATCATGTGCATCAGCGCCAAGTCTTTGTCGATGACGCGCTTCATGCCTGGGCGCACGACCTTGACGGCCACTTCACGCTCGCCCCCGTCGCGGCCACGGATGGTGGCAAAGTGCACCTGCGCGATCGAGGCGCTGGCCACCGGCTGGCGTTCAAAGCTTAAAAAAATCTGATCGAGGGGCTTGCGGAAGGATTTTTCAATCGTATCGACGGCAATTTGCGAATCAAACGGCGGCACCCGGTCTTGCAGCTTGGCCAGCTCTTCGGCCACATCCGGCGGCAGCAAATCCCTGCGCGTCGAGAGTACCTGGCCAAATTTGACAAAAATGGGCCCCAGCTCCTCCAGTGCCTGGCGCAGCCGCTGGCCGCGCGGCGCATCGAGTTTGCGCCCAAAAGTGACAATGCGCCGCAGCCGACTGAGCCACGGGTGTTGAAAGCTGGAGAGCACCAGCTCATCCAAACCATAGCGCAGTACCACCCAGACAATGGCCCACGCACGAAAAAAGCGTCCCATGATGGCGACTGCTTTACGCTAAACGCTGGCCGTTGCCAGCCGCTTGGCTGGACTGGCCCGCAGCCTTGCCAACAAATTGACGTATGGCATTGGCCGCCGCCAGGGCCAGATTGGCCAGGGTGTGCGCCGGCACGTCGCCAATCACACGGGCCAGGTCTTCTTCGACATCCCAGCTCAGGTTCTCAACCAGCCAGTTGATATCAGCGGCCAGCTGCACATCCCCTTCAATGCGAATGGCCGGCTTGTCACCGCGCAAAGCGGCCTGGACCATGGCCAAGGGGTTGGTGTCGGTCACTTGCAGGCGCAAATCAGGCTGGGCCCCTTCGGCCGCCAGATTGAACAGACCCGCAGGGGTGACAACCAGGGCCATCGAGAATTGCCGCCATTGCACCAAGGCAATGCGGCCCGTTTGGCGCACCAAACGCTCCATGGCCTGGGGCTCTTGCATCACGATGTGGTTCAAGAACAGCACCACGCGTTGCTGGGTCTCAGAAACAAACCAGGCCGGTGGTTGTACGGCCTGGGCGACGCGCTCGGCCAAATTGCCAAGCAAAGAAAAGGGGGACTGTGTTGCCATAGTCCCCCGATTATCGGTCAAGCAATTGCGGCACTGGGCCGCCTGCGGCAATTTAGGTCAGGGCTTGCAAACCGGCCACCAGCCAGCCGCCGTTGCCCGATTTGGGCTTGGCCATGTTCCACACTTCGCGGAAAGGGCTCAGGCCTGCGCCCTGCTCTTCGCGGCTCATGCCCGAGAACTCGACACTGGCCAGGTACACATCGCCTTGGTCTTCAATGCCCAGCAGTTGGGCTTCCAATCCTTCGATTTCATTGATGTTGGCAGTGCCATCGGCCTCAGCCTCGCGCTCGGCCAGCTGCTGGCGCACTTCGCTTAGCATCTCATCGGTCATCATGGAGCGCAGAGTATCCAAATCGCCGGCATCCCAGGCCGCTTGCAAACTCAGGTAGTTGCGCTTGGCCGCGGTGATAAAGCCCTCGGTATCAAAGTCGGCTGGAATGCCCCAGGTTTGCGCACCCGACAAGGCAGCGCCGATCATGCTGCCACCAGCGGCCGCGCCAGCCACCGGTGCGGCTTGGCCAAATTGCTCCCAAGGACGGGCCGAGGCATCGTTGCCAACTTTCTCGGGCTTGTACTGGGGAGGATTGAACACATCGCCCGCTGCAGCCGGGACGGGGGCATTGCCCTGAAAGGCAAAGGGTGCCGCCCCAGCGCCAGACGCACTGGCCGCCTGGCTGCGGCGTTTAACCATGCGGAAAATTGCCAAGCCCGCCATGACCAGCAGACCAATCATCAAAATATTGGCAAACCCTTCGCCCAAGCCCAAGCTGCTGGCCAACCAGGCCAAGCCCAAACCAGCGGCCAAGCCGCCCAGCATGGCACCGACCCCCGAAGGTTTTTTGGCCGGGGCGGCATTGGTTTGCCCTGGTTGCTGTTGGGCAGTTTGCTGGCGAGCAGGAGCGGCAGGCGGGGTGGCTTGACGCTGGGTGACGTTGCTGGATTGGCGACCCAACGAACTGCCACCACCCATGCGCTTGGCTTCAGCCAGTGGTGCTGCCACTAGCATCGCCACAGTTAAAGTCAGTACCCAGAGTTGTTTCATTGTGTTGCTCCAAAAATAAAAATAATCAATTCGTTAATTAACGTAATTTATGCAAATCGGATGACAGATCTATGCGTTATTGCCCGCGTTGTTGTTTTTTGACGACGAATTCGCATGGGCTTTAAACCGTGTTTCAGCATTTGATGCCGACGTGCAGCGCCACCACCCCGGCGGTCATGTTGTGGTAATCGACGTGGCCAAAACCGGCTTGTTGCATCAGTGCCTTCAATTCCTGCTGACCGGGGTGCATCCGAATGGATTCGGCCAAATAACGGTAGCTGTCGGCATCGCCCGCCACCAGCGAGCCGATGCGCGGCAAGATGTTGAAGGAGTACCAGTCATAGGCTTTTTCCAAAGGCTTAGCCACTTTAGAGAACTCCAGCACCAGAAGTTTCCCGCCCGGCTTGAGCACCCGGCACATTTCTTTCAGTGCCGCGTCTTTGTGCGTCATGTTGCGCAGGCCAAAGGCGACGCTGACCAGGTTGAAGTGCTGATCAGGGAACGGTAGTTTTTCGGCATCGCACACCACCGTGGGCAAAAGAATGCCTTTGTCGTTCAAGCGGTCACGGCCCACGCGCAGCATGGCTTCGTTGATGTCGGTGTGTACGACGCGGCCCGTAGTGCCCACTTTTTTGGCGAAGGCCAAAGATAAATCACCTGTACCGCCGGCAATATCCAGCACCTGATCGCCTTCCTTCAAATTGGCGACCATGACGGTGTACGCCTTCCAGGCGCGGTGCAGGCCGCCGGACATCAGGTCGTTCATGATGTCGTACTTGCTGGCCACCGAGTCGAACACGCCACGTACACGGCGGGCCTTGTCGTTTTCATCGACGGTTTCAAAACCAAAATGGGTGCTGCTCATGGGGTACTCGCTTTCATTCGTCGAAGTCTTCAAATCTTAATGGCCACCACAGCCGCCGCTGCCACAACTGTGGCCGCCTTGCTGGCCCGGCATGGGCTGGTCACGGTCTTTGCCGGCAGCGGCCAAGCGGTCCAGGTATTCCTGCCAGAGCGCATCTTTTTGCGTGCCCAGGCGGTACAGGTAGTCCCAGGTGAAGATGCCGCTTTGGTGGCCGTCGCTAAAAGTGGGCTGAATGGCGTAGTGGCCCACGGTTTGCAAATCCACGATTTCCACCCCACGCTTGCCGGTTTGCAGCGTCTCTTGCCCCGGGCCGTGGCCCATGACTTCGGCCGAGGGCGAGTACACGCGCAAGAGCTCAAAGGGCAGCGCCAGCACGGTGCCATCGGCGTAGCCCAGCTCCAGCACACGGGATTCAAGCAGAACATCAATCGATTGGGGGGTGGGTGTGGTGGTCATGTCTTTACCAAAAAGGGAAGCTTCTACCGCTGATTAGAACTTGTTTTTAAATACAAAAGTATCTGAAATCATTTGTTTATCAGCGGAAAGAGCTCTTATTTTTCATAATATGCCGCAAAAGCCTGCTGCAGCGCCGCATCCACCATGGGCAGCTGCGCCACCACGGCGGCTTCACGCGCGCTATCGCGCGGGCGCTGGGCGCTGGCCCAAACGGGGGCGGGAAAGTGGCTGTCCCAGTCGTAGCGGGCAATGATGTGCCAGTGCAGGTGCGGCACAACGTTGCCCAGCGTGGCCAGGTTGATCTTGGTGGGCTGCAGCTGCTGGCGCAGCACTTGCTCGACCAGCGCCACGGCCTCCATGCAGTGCTGGCGCTGGGCGGCGCTAAGGTCAGAGAACTCGGCCACATGCGCGTTCCAGACAATGCGGTAGAAGGCGGGAAAGCCCGCCTCGTCAGCACGAATCAGCCGCAGTTTTTCGCCTTGCCAGATGGGCTGGCCGCCCGGTTCCTGGCATAGCACACAGTCATTCATAGCAGCACCTTCTCGATCCCGCCGTTGTTGGCGCGTTGTACGAATTCGGGCAGCCAGTCCTTGCCGAGGATTTGGTTGCACATTTCGATAACGATGTAATCCGCTTCCAGCAGGCCGGTCTGCAAGTCGTTGGCGTAGCGCGAAACGCCTTGCAGGCAGCTGGGGCAGCTGGTCAGGATTTTGATGTTGTCGGTGGCACCAACGGCCCCGCTGTCGCGCAGCTGGGCTTCGCCCTTGCGGATTTCCTGCTCCTTGCGGTAGCGGATTTGCGTGGAAATATCGGGCCGGGTCACGCCCAGCGTGCCCGATTCGCCGCAGCAGCGTTCGCTTTTGAGCACCTTGTCGCCCACCAAGGCGCGCACGGTCTGCATCGAATCGCCCTGCTTCATGGGGTTGTGGCAAGGCTCGTGGTACAGGTAGCCGCCCTGGCCCGCCGGCAGGGTGATGCCTTTTTCTAGCAGGTATTCGTGGATGTCCACAATGCGGCAGCCGGGGAAGATTTTGTCGAACTGGTAGCCGGCCAACTGGTCGTAGCAGGTGCCGCAGCTGACCACCACGGTCTTGATATCCAGGTAATTGAGCGTGGTGGACAGGCGGTGAAATTGCACCCGGTTGTCGGTGATCATCTTGTCCGCCTGCTCGTACTGGCCGCTGCCGCGCTGCGGGTAGCCGCAGCACATGTAGCCCGGTGGCATCACCGTCTGCACGCCTGCGTGCCACAGCATGGCCTGGGTGGCCAGGCCGACCTGGCTGAACAGCCGCTCCGAGCCGCAGCCGGGGAAATAGAACACCGATTCCGTCTCGGACGTGGTGGTCTGCGGATTGCGGATGATGGGGATGTAGTCCTTGTCCTCAATGTCCAGCAGCGCGCGGGCGGTTTTCGTGGGCAGGCCGCCGGGCAGCTTTTTGTTCACGAAGTGGATCACCTGCTCTTTGATGCTGGCCTTGCCCACGGTGGCCGGGGGGCGTTGCATTTGCGGCTTGGCCACGGTTTTGAGCACGTCCACCGCCAGCCGCTGGGCCTTGTAGCCCACACCGACCACACCGCTGCGCAGCAACTTGATGGTTTGCGGCTCGGTGGTGTTCAAAAGCGCCATGGCCAACTTGCTGCCGGGGTTGAAGCTTTTTTTGTCCATCTTGCGCAGCAGGTTGCGCATGTTCATGGACACGTCGCCAAAGTCGATCTTCACCGGGCAGGGCGTAAAGCACTTGTGGCACAGGGTGCAGTGCTCGGCCACGTCTTCAAACTCCTGCCAGTGGTGGCTGGAGATGCCCCGGCGCGTTTGCTCCTCGTACAAAAAGGCTTCCACCAGCAGCGAGGTGGCCAAAATTTTGTTGCGTGGCGAATACAGCAGGTTCGCGCCCGGAATGTGCGTGTTGCACACCGGCTTGCACTTGCCGCAGCGCAGGCAGTCCTTGACCGATTCGGCAATGGCGCCAATGTCGGACTGCTGCATGATGATCGACTCGTAGCCCATCAACCCAAAGCTGGGCGTGTAGGCGTTGGTCAAGTCGGCAAACATCAGCGCCTCGCGCGGGGATTCGGCCGGGACCAGCCCGTTTTTCTCGCGAATGAGCTTGCCCCGGTTGAAGCGCCCGTGCGGGTCGATGCGCTTTTTGTAATCGGCAAAGGGCGCGAGTTCTTCGTCCGTTAAAAACTCCAGCTTGGTGATGCCAATGCCGTGCTCGCCCGAGATCACGCCGTCCAGGCTGCGGGCCAGCGCCATGATGCGGCCCACCGCCTCGTGCGCGGTTTGCAGCATGGCGTAGTCGTCGCTGTTCACGGGGATGTTGGTGTGGACGTTGCCGTCACCGGCGTGCATGTGCAGTGCCACCCAGACACGGCCTTTGAGCACGCGCTGGTGGATTTTGTTGAGTTCGGCCAGCACCGGCTGGAAGGCCTGGCCGCTGAAGATGTGCGCCATCGGCGCCTTGAGCTGGGTTTTCCAGCTGGCGCGCAGGCGGTGCTCCTGCAATTCAGGGAACAGCGTGGCCACGTTGGCCAGCCACTCGGCCCACTGGGCGCGCACTTGCTGCACCAGCGCCTGGGCCTGGTGTACGCGGTCTTCGAGCAGCTCGGCGGCAGAGATACGGTCTTCGCTCTGCCCCAGCGGCAGCTCGCCCTGGGCGAAAAACTCCAGCAGGGCATCGCACAGCGCCAGCTTGTTGCGCAGCGACAGCTCAATGTTGATGCGCTCGATGCCGTCGGTGTATTCGGCCATGCGCGGCAGGGGGATGACCACGTCCTCGTTGATCTTGAAGGCGTTGGTGTGCTTGGAAATGGCGGCGGTGCGCTTGCGGTCGAGCCAGAATTTTTTCCGCGCCTCGCTGCTGACGGCGACAAAGCCTTCGCCGCTGCGCGTGTTGGCGATGCGCACCACTTCGCTGGTGACACGGGCCACCTCGTCGGCATCGTCGCCCACGATATCGCCCACCAGCACCATCTTGGGCAACTGGCCGTTGCCCTTCTTGCTCTTGGTGGCGTAGCCCACGGCTTTCAGGTAGCGGTCGTCCAGGTGTTCCAGGCCCGCCAGCAGCACGCCGCTGCGCTTTTGCTCCTCGAACATGTAGTCCTTGATCTCGACAATGCTGGGCACGGCCAGCTTGGCACTGCCGAAGAACTCTAGGCACACGGTGCGCGTGTGCGCAGGCATGCGGTGCACGATCCAGCGGGCGCTGGTAATCAGCCCGTCCGTGCCCTCTTTCTGCACACCGGGCAGGCCACTGAGGAATTTGTCAGTCACGTCCTTGCCCAGGCCTTCCTTGCGGAATTTGTGGCCGGGAATGTCCAGGCGCTCGGTGCGGATGGGCGTTTTGCCGTCGGCCTCGAAATACTGCAGTTCAAAGCTGGCCATCTCGGCATCGTGGATCTTGCCCAGGTTGTGGTTCACGCGCGTCACTTCCAGCCACTGCCCGTCAGGCGTAACCATGCGCCAGCTGGCCAGGTTGTCCAGCGCCGTACCCCACAGCACGGCTTTTTTGCCACCGGCGTTCATGGCGATGTTGCCGCCAATGCACGAGGCTTCGATCGAGGTGGGATCCACCGCAAACACAAAGCCAGCATCCTCTGCTGCGTCGGCCACGCGCTGGGTGACCACACCGGCTTCGGTCCACACCGTGGGCACGGGCTGGCTCAGACCGGGCAGTTGCACCATCTCTACGGGGGTGATGGCATCGAGTTTTTCAGTGTTGATGACCACGCTGCGCCAGGACAGCGGAATGGCCCCGCCTGTGTAACCGGTTCCGCCCCCTCGGGGGATGATGGTCAGCTCCAGCTCGATGCAGCCCTGCACTAGGGCAGCCATTTCGGCCTCGGTGTCCGGGGTGAGCACGACAAACGGGTATTCCACACGCCAGTCCGTGGCATCGGTGACGTGGCTGACGCGGGACATGCCGTCGAACTTGATGTTGTCCTTGTGCGTGAGCTTGCCCAGCGTTTTGCTCACCTGCTCGCGCAGCTGAGCGGCCTGGGCGAACATGCGCTCAAACTCCTGCACGGCGCGCTCGGCGGCAGCGGCCAGCTCGGCCACCAGGGCATCGCGCTCGGCATCTTCTTCGGGGCGGCGGCGCTTTTGCACCTCGGCCATGCGGTGGCGCATGGCCTGCACCAGCTGGCCGCGCCGCTGGCTGCTGTGCAGCAGATCGTCTTGCAAATAGGGGTTGCGCTGCACCACCCAGATGTCGCCCAGCACCTCATACAACATGCGGGCCGAGCGACCGGTGCGCCGCTCCGAGCGCAGCAGTTGCAGCACCTCCCAGGCGCGGTGCCCCAGCAGGCGGATGACGATCTCTTTATCGGAAAACGAGGTGTAGTTGTACGGAATTTCGCGCAGGCGGGCAGGCTGTGCGGCAGCTGCCAAAACAGCAGTCTGAGCAATCGGAGCGTTCATGGGATGGGGAGGTGCGAGGGGCGCAAATTGCAAAAGCGGCCGATTTTAAGCGAGGGGGGAAACGGACCGCGCCCCAAGGGCACGCTCTTCGCTGTACTGTCCACCACTTGTGACAAGCACAAAGCGCCTGAGCGCGCTTTTTTCAAGCCTGCAGAACCATAGTTACAAAACAATGTATCCTTTGCAACAACATGGTATTGAGCCTAATACATCGAAGTAACAGAACGTGGCAGGACAGGCAATCTGAAATGCGCTAACGCGTCAAAAATGAAGGCACCAAGCCAACACATGATCGGCCAACGTGGCCTGCACTTGGCTGCTTCAGCACACCATCTCACCAAACTCCTAGGAAAAGCACTGTGAATTTTTCAAGCATGAAAGTCGGCTCGCGCCTGGCGCTGGGCTTTAGTACCCTTATCGTGATCGGTATCGTGGTGGCTGTATTTGGTCGTATCCAACTAGAGCGCCTCGCAGACGAGGTGCAGCTACTCGTAGATGACCGCATGGTCAAAGTGGAACAAATAACAGAGGCGATCAATAACATCAACCTGATTGCCCGCGCTGTGCGCAACATTGCGCTAGCCAGCGATCGCCAGGAGATGGAAGAAGAAAAGAAACGCATCGCCGATGCCCGCGCCCGAACTGCAGACATTTATGCACAGCTGGAAAAATCCATCCACATTCCGGAAGGCCGAGACCTGCTTCAAAAAGTCATTGCCGCAAGCGTCCCCTACTACACCGCAACCGACAAGGCCGTCAGCTTAGGCTTGGCCAATCAAGCCGATGAAGCGCGCGAACTACTACGGACAGAAAACCGCGCTCTGCAGGACGCATATTTCAAAGCGCTGGAAGATGTGATTGCTTTTCAGAAAAATCTCATGCACACCACGGCCAATAGTGCGCGGGATACTGCTGACACCGCCGGCTTGCTGATGCTGATCATTGCCGGAGCAGCGGCTCTGGTGGGTGCGCTGCTGGCGTGGATGATCACGCGCTCCATCACGCGTGCCCTGGGCGGCGAACCCAACTATGCCTCCAGCATTGCGCGTGAAATCTCGCACGGCAACCTGGCCGTGGAGGTGCAGGTTGCGGGTGGCAACCCAGACAGCCTGCTGGCCAATCTGCACACCATGCGCGATAGCCTGGCCAAAGTGGTAGCCACGGTGCGCTCGGGCTCCGAATCGGTCGCCGCTGCCAGCAGCCAAATTGCCCAGGGCAACCAAGACCTGAGTGCACGCACCGAGAGCCAAGCCAGCGCCCTGGAAGAGACGGCCGCCAGCATGGAAGAGCTTTCTTCTACCGTCAAACAGAATGCCGATAACGCACGCCAGGCCAACCAGTTGGCACAAAGCGCCTCGACCGTGGCGGTGCAAGGTGGTGAAGTGGTCAGCCAGGTGGTCGATACCATGCGCGGCATCAGCGACAGCAGTAGCAAGATCGCCGACATCATCAACGTGATTGATGGTATTGCCTTCCAAACCAACATCCTGGCCCTGAATGCTGCAGTGGAAGCGGCCCGCGCAGGCGAGCAAGGCCGCGGCTTTGCCGTGGTGGCAGGAGAAGTGCGCACCCTGGCCGGTCGCAGCGCAGAGGCTGCCAAAGAAATCAAGGCCCTGATCACCGACAGCGTGAACCGGGTAGAGCAAGGCACGACGCTGGTGGACAAGGCCGGCCAGACCATGAGCGAGGTGGTCTCCAGCATCCGACGCGTGACCGACATCATGGGCGAGATCAGCGCGGCCAGCAGCGAGCAAAGTGCTGGTGTCTCCCAAGTGGGGGAAGCTGTGATGCAGATGGACCAAGCCACGCAGCAGAACGCTGCCCTGGTCGAAGAAATGGCCGCTGCGGCCAGCAGCCTCAACACCCAGGCACAAGATTTGGTGCAAGCAGTGGCCGTATTCCAACTGGCGCACGGCCAGGGTGTGACCCGTGCAGCACATCACACTTCGCCAGCACCCAAAGCGCCTGCCCACGTGGCCCACAAGCCAATCGCAACACTAGCCAAGCCAGCAGCCAAGTCGCCAGCCACAGCAAACAAGCCAGCTGCATCCAAAAAACCTGCTCCCGCTGCGGCCAAGGTCGCTGCATTGAGTGCGCCTGTGGCGGCCCCCACAGCAGTCGCCAAGACCAACAAAGCACAGGGCAACAACGACGATTGGGAATCCTTCTGATGGGATCATCGCCCCCTGCGCAGCACGGGGTGATTGCTAGCCAACGGCACTGACATGAAGGGCCGCCCCTGTGATGGCTGGGGGCGGATGAAACGCTTGGCTTGCGCTTACCCTGTATGCAAGCGCAAAGGCTGCAAGCGTGTGCAAGCAATGAGCGCTTTGGTTACTCCTCTTGCAAGACCGTAGCAGTTAGGGCAAGGCTTGGCACCTAGCATCCATGGCTTCTACAAGAAGGAGTTTTCCCCATGGCCGTATCCCCCTCGTTTTTCAGCAAGCGCGAACCTGAGCCCCTGCCGTCACGCACCCCCTCCACCAACCAGGCAAGCAGCCCCCCTGCCCTGCCCATCGCCCGCCCAGCCGGGGTGGCATACACCCCAGCCAACGCACCTACCCCCACCAGCGGCAGCGCAGGTGGAAGCCAACTTACGGTAGGCCCAAACATCAAGCTCAAAGGTGTAGAAATTACCGACTGCGACACCCTGGTGGTCGAAGGCACCGTCGAGGCGACCATGGACTCGCGCGTCATCCATATCGCGGAAGAAGGCGCATTTCGAGGCGCTGCGGAAATTGATATTGCCGAAATTTATGGCCGTTTTGACGGTGACCTGACCGTGCGCGACAAGCTCATGATCTTCGGCACAGGCCGCGTCAGCGGAAAAATCCGCTACGGCAAGCTGGTGATCGAAGAAGGTGGCCAGCTCAGTGGCGAAATTGCCGTGGGCTCCAGCAGCAAGCCACACTTAAAAACCAGCCCTGCTCCCGGCACCGTGGCTGTGCCGGGAGGGGCTGCGTAGCCGTTAGACGTTAAACAAGAAGTCTGGCCGAAAAGCATTTGTATAAGCGGCACTCACCTTGTTTCCTCTCATCTTGTAGTCACTTCCATATACACTTTGGCGGCTGCTACCCAGAGCGAAGCCCGCGTATCGCTTGCCTGTACCGAATCGCCGCTTTCGGATTTTTTGCTGCAAAAATTCCCTTCTGGGAATCCGTGACCGTGACCGGCCCGCCGTCTGAAACTGCCTGCATTCAATCGAAATGCAGGGGTGATGACGATGAAGATTTTACGCAAGAAGGCTGTCTGCGAGAAGCTGGGCGAAATCAATGAAGTGACGCTTTGGCGCATCTCCCGCGCTGATCCGACATTCCCGGTATCCATCCAGATCAACAAGCGTGTCGTCGGCTGGCTGGAGCACGAGATTGATGCGTGGCTCGAACAGAAGGCCGCTGCCGCACGCGCCGCCAGCAACAACGCTGTCTATCCCTGATCGCCGCGTTCCCGCAGGCCAAGGGTCAGGATTCGACGATGCGCAGCCTGGGCAGCTTGCTCGACACTGGCTTGACAGAAGCCAAGCCCAAGCGCGATCCGCTGGCGTGGATCAAGCAGAAAGCTGCCGAAGTGGCAGAGCAGGCAGAGCAGCGGGCAGCAAATGAACCCCGCCAGATGTTCTTGCCCGGCTTCGATATTGGAGCCTTTCCAAACCATTTGAACAGATCAAGCCTCATTGCTCCCATCGCACGAGGGAAACGCAAATTCCATCGGCAAGCTGTGATGGTTACGCGGCGGGATTGCGTGCTGGAGTACACCGGGGAGCAACTGGACGAAGCAGACGGCGACCTCATCATGGCATTGATCGCCTTCGCCCAGCCGTTCCGCTTGGGCACATCAGTACCGCTCAACCGCGCCAAGCTGCTGCGCAGGCTCAAGCGCAGCACGGGCAAGCACGATTACGAATGGCTACATCGCCGTATCAAGGCGCTGACAGAGGCCACACTGTTCCTTGAGGCCAAGAAGCCGGACGGCTCGACCCGGTACAGCATCGGCAAAACGGTGTCTTTCCGCATCATCGCGGCCTTCAGCTACGACGACGAGGCCGAGACGTACAGCTACAGCCTAGATCCCCGCTGGGTACAGATTTTCGGCAATCGGGAATACAGCCTGATCGACTGGGACAAGCGGATGCAGATCGGGCGCGGGCAGGACATGGCCAAGACATTGCAGCGGCTGGTGGCCACGTCCGCTGACCCAGTACAGCGGTACGCACTGGACTGGCTCAAGGGCAAGATGGAATACGGCGGGCGGATGCGTGATTTCCGCGACGCTTTAGCCCGCGCTGTGCGCGAGCTGGAGCGGCTTGAGATCATCACGGCCCACAAGGTCGAGGACAGCACACGAGGCAACCCGCAGCTTGCTCTGTGGCTCCCGGAGGCAGTGGCATAGCGTTCCGCCAAAGACTCACAAAGTGGGACGTTTTTCATCGGGATAGCGTCGCGCCCTCGTCGGGATAGCATCGCGCTTTATCGGGATGGCGTCGCGCTTTATCGGGATGGCATCGCGCACACCATTTGCAAGTATTTGAGTTAATTGAAGAAAAGCAGCATTTTTTCGCTTCTACCTTTCTTCTACTCTTCTTCTACCAGCAGAGCACTGTGGATAACTCGCAAGCGAGTTCCCCACAGCCTTCGCTCCCTCCGGTCGCTGCGCGTCCGCCCGTGGATAACGGCAAGCCGTTACCCACCGGCCTCCTTGCGGCTACTCGTCATTTAAAAATGACAGGGGCTACTTGGCGTCGGCTGTTTTCAATATGCCTCCGGCGGCCCTGCCGGGGGCCACTCGCCGCCGTGAGGCTCGGGGGCAGGGTGGCGGGCTGCGCCCTTCGTCCTTACCCCACTCGCACAGGCTGTCCGCTGCGGTTCAGCGTCAAGGGGCCGTGTCCTCGCCCTTCGGGCTGCGGGCCGCACCAACCCCTTGACCCTGCCCCTTCGCTGGAATCCGACGAGAAGCGCCCAGAATCGCCCGATATGGCGCGTTCTCGGTGAAAGCCATACCTACCCTGCTGCCTGCAACAAGAACGCGCCGCGAGCCGCTCAGGCTGCTTTCCAGTAGAGCCAGTTGGCAAGGCGGGTATGGCGCGACCTTCCCAGTCTTGTCGGCTGGCCGACAACGAGCGCAGCGAGGCGTCAGCAAGTAGCCCATCCAGCATTTGAAAAATGCGAGTAGCCCCAGCAAGGGAGCCGGTGGGCATACCTGCGTACCCGCCAGCGGCGGGCCGTCCACAGCCTTGGCTGTGGGCGGGCAGGTTGTCCACGGGCGGACGCGCAGCGACCGGAGGGAGCGAAGGCTGTTTCACCTTGGCTTACCCTCATCGTTACGTTATCATAACGTAACACGTTACGATGTTACGATGAGAAGGAGGCAGCCATGCAGCAGGTCGTCACTCAACAGGCGGTGGATGCCGCTGCTGATGCCATCATCGCCGCAGGCAGCAAGCCCACCTTCCGGCTGATCCAGCAGCGCGTCGGCGGGTCATTCACCACGCTCAAGCCGATGCTGGCCGACTGGGAGGCTCGACGCGAGAAAGGCGAAGAAGCTGCGGTAGAAGTGCCGGACGCCCTGCTGGCACGCGGGGCAGACCTCGTGCGCAGCATCTACGCCGAGGTTGCCCAGCAGGCGCGGGTGGAATCCGAGGCGGTGCGCAAGGACGCCGAGGCCCGCGTCAGCGCAATGAAGACCGAACTGGCCGAGGCGACCGAGGAAATCGCCCGGCTGGAGGCGCAGGACGCCGCCCGTGCCGAGGAGCTTGCCGCGTTGCGTGAGACGAACCGGGCACTGGAATTGAAGGCTGGCCGTCTGGAAGAGCGTGCGGAGCACGCAACGCGCATGGAGGTCGAACTGCGGGAAGCTCGTGCTGCACTCGCCAAAGCCGAGCAGCAGGTGATCGACTTGCAAGGCCAGCTTGCCACGGCTGGCGATGTTCAGCGGCAGCTTGCCAGCCTCGAAGAGCGACTGGCTGCGGCAGGCGTTGCGCCGAAGGGAGTCAAAAAGGGCCGGGGTGACTGATGCCGACCGCCGCCGAATATCAGAAACTGGCCGACGAGCTGCGGCAGCTTGGCGCGGTGTTCACTCAGGCTATCAATTTGGGCGATCAGGAACTGGCATTGTGGGCAGCCGGGGCGCTGTCGAGTGCTGCCGCACAGCCAGCCTGGTGGGCGCGTGAGGCTGCCGACAACGAAGCGGCGGCTATTGCTGCCGCCGCTATCGTGAAAGCACGACAGGGGTAGGCTTACTGCCCCTCCATGACCTCCTGCTCGATCCGCATCTGGAGCATCGAGATGTACGCAAGCAGCGTGATTTTCTCGACGAAATCAAATCGGTCGCAGTAGATGACCAGCTCCTCGCGGCGGTATTCCCGCTGCCGTCGGCAACTAGACGGAATCAGCACGATTCGAGGTTCTGGCCTGCGTTTTCGGGGCGCGAACGGCAGCAACTCCAAGATCACGCCGGGGCACGAGCGCATGGCCTGGACAAACCTCTGCCGTTCTTCCTTCTCCATGCAGAGACGTTCCATCACGTCTGGATGTAGAAACACAAACATGTTGCCTTCCTCCGCTATTGGATGCTGCGCGACACGCCGCCGCGCTGCGCCCGATCATGTGCTGTGGCAGTCTGCTTGCGCAGCCGCTCGGTCTTCTGCGACGTGTAGGTGGCCAGCAGAGCTTCGACACGCTCCTTCTTGCGGTAGATCGCCTCAGCCAAGTAGTTGCTGACGCCAACGGCATGGGCGTAATCCGACCAGAGCGCCCGGCTGGATACCTTGGTGACGTTGTTATTCCACTCGGCGTCGCTGAGCCGACGCGCCGCCTCAGTCAGCAGCATCTCTTGGGTGCTCATCGTCTGATAGCCGCCGATGGGCGCGGTCGGTAGCGAGCCGTAGCCATCCTTGTCAGACAGCCACTCGGCGGGAGACTTGCCCTCGGCAGCGGCCAGCGCCGCGTCCGCATTCGCCGCCGCGACTTGTGCTGGCTCGAACTTGACGTTCGGAGCCACGCCGCCCGGAGGGACGTTGCCGAACAGGATGGCGTGCTGCTCCTTAGTGTCCTTGCCCAAAATCGGGTAGTGCTGCGGATTGCCGTCTTGGATCGGGAAAGTCGCGCAGAAATACGGGGCTGGGTCGGTCTTCCAGCCGATCCCCTGTTGCTGGTTGAAGGCGGACGGGAGTTGGCCGGGGTTGAAGGTGCCTTTCGATGCGCTCTGAGTAAAAGCCTTGGCGCGGGCCTCATCTTTCTGCGCGGTGCCGTAGGTGAAGTGCAGGTGCTTCACCATCGCGTCGCTGGGTGTGTTCCCGGACAGGCCAATGTACCGCCCGGCTTTGACCTCCATGCCCTGTTTCAGGCCGGTGGCAAAGCCGCTCATGTGGTAGTACGCCACCACGTCGCCATTGCTGCGCTCGATGAGGATCGCGTTGCCCGCCGAACGCCGGTTGCCGATGAAGGTGATCTTGCCGTCCGTGGTGGCGTACAGGGGCTGCGATGCGCCGCTGGTCGAGAAATCCAGACCATCGTGCATGTGCGGCTTCTGGTTCGCGCTGCCGAAGTTCCCCGCACCTCCACCCCGGAATTTGCCGAAGCGCCCGGAGACGGTTTGCTTTTCGGTGGGGGACACCATGCAGGTATCGGCCAGTGCCGGAGTCACGGCCACCAGTGTGGCCAGAGCAAGCAGCTTGTGCATCATGGCTCCCGGTACTCGTTTTCATGGGTGGCGTAGCTGCCGTCAATGGTGCACGTCAGTTGCACCGATTCCGGCCCGAACGGCTGATCGGCCATTAAGCCACCCATCGACGTTTTCCGGTTGTGGAAGCTCTTGCCCTTGTTCAGCTTGGCCGCCTTGGCAACTTCGGCCAGTGTCCTGCCCCGGATGTGTGAGGTGTAGCCGTGGCCAAGTTCGCCGCTGCCGTCATCGACCCAGACCTCAATCTCGGCCACCGGCAGGCCGAACACCTTGAATCCGCTGGGAGGCGTCAGCCGGTAGTGCTGTTCCTCGCCTGCTGGTTTGCGCGGCAGCAGGGCGCGGGTGGCCGGATGGTCAGGCAGGTCTTCGCGGCATTCCAGCGCCGCTTGCAGCATCGGGCCAGCCACGGCCCAGAGTGCTGCGTTGGGTGCGGCTGGTTCGTTGTCGAGAAGCGGGACGGGCATCTGGCCATGGGCAGCGCCGACCAAGCTCAGGGTCAGGAGGGTGGTGGTGATTGTTCTCAACATGGACTCTGCTCCATCTCAGTTAAACAGGTTGCCGATGGACTGGATGAAGCTGCTGCTGTCCGATGCCGCTGGCTTCGGCGCGGCGGCTGGGGCGCTCCTCGCGCTGGCAGTCTGGGTGGCATAGATACTCGGCGAGGTGTTGCCCAACTGGGTTTGCAGGGTCGCGAGCTGCCCGTTCAGGGTGTTGAGGTGGTTTTGGGCGTTGGCGACCTGCTGCTGATACGAGGTGCAGTTGTTGTACTGGTACGCCTGACAGTTCGAGAGCTGCTGCTGGGCCTGCTGGAGCTGGTACTGCGCCGGGCCGACTTGAGCCTGCACGTTGGCGATCTGCTGGTTGAGCGAGTTGATTTGGGCGTTGGTGCTGCCCATGTCCCCATTCGTGCCGGTGGAGCCGCCGAAATCGACCTGCGAGCTGCCGAACGGGTTGGTGCCCACGGTGTAGGTGCCGCCGCTCTGGTTGTTGCTGTAACCGGCTGCGATATTGGGGTCGATGTGGGCCATTCCCTGCTGCACAAGGCCATTGGTCAGCCCGTTGAGGTCGCCGAACGCGCCCATGCCGTTGATCTTGTCGATGGCTTGATTGATCGGCGAGGTGACGAGGCCGGACACCTGATTGACCGCCGTGCAGACCTTCTTCTGGGCGTACTTCGTGACGGCATCGCTGGCAGCGCCGACGATGCTTGCAAGACTCGGGATCGAGAAGGAGAGGTCGTAAATCTGGTTGAGGCCAGAGAAGCAGTCGCTGTTCACATCGAACAGCGATTCGACGTTCACCGGAGCGGCGGCAATCGTCTGGTGAATCTGCATGGCCTGCTGGATCGAGTGGCCGATGCTGCCGTCTTGAGTACCAGTCGCGCAGGCTTCGGCGTCGGCCTTGATGCTGTCCGCGACCACCGAGGTCTGTTGAGAGAGCAACTGGCTGCTCGCGTTGCCGAGGATGCTGCCGCTGCCGGAGCTGACCGCCGACACGGCGTACCCGGCGAACATCACCGACACGCCCACGGCGATGCCGAGGGCGAACCGGGTGTTGCTGCGGACGAAGTGGCTGACCGATACGGCCACTGGGGTGAGCTTGTTACGCATGGGCATGGTGACTCCTGATCCTGATGTTGGCGTTGTGCTGTGCCCTGATGCGTATGGGCTTGGGTTCGGGCTGCTGCTTGGCCTGCCGGTCGAGCCACAGCTCAACCAGCTCGGCGATGACCTGATCGTGCTCGCGCAGCCACGAGACGCGCAGTACGAGATAGCTGTCAGCGGTTTTCATGGGCGGGCCTCACGAGGTAGCGGTAAACGAGCCAGACCAGCGGCGTCAGGTATAGGATTGGGACAACGATGGCGAGGGCGATGGTTCCGAGCTGGTCGGCGGGGCGCCCGTTAATCAGCACGTCCCTTTCCACCCAGAGCGCGAGGCAGGTGCCGAGTGCGCAGCAGATCGCGGTGATTCGCTCGCGGCTAAGGCGTTGCAAGACAGTGCGCAGGATCGAGGTCATTACTGCACCCTCCGAATCCATAGCATGTCGCGCACATAGCGGCTGAATGCGCCGGGGACAAACAGCGTGCCAGTACGCATCTGCCATGCTCGATAGCTCCAGCGGATCGCATTGCTGGAGGCTGCCAACGTGAGCGATAGCACGCTCAGGACGACCACCATGGGAGCGCCCATTGCGAGTAGCCAAGCGGCCATCAGGAACGCAAGCAAGACGACTGCCCAGTATGCGCGAGACTTCCATAGGTGGCTGCTGATGAGCTTGTTCCGCTCGGGGTCACCGAGGAAGGCAAGGCGCTGTTTTCCTCGCTCGGCTATGCGGGCCTCGACGATGCGGCGAATCTCGGTCTGGTCGTTCGGGGCGAACACGCCAAAGCCGCACTTGGCGGAACACTCCCAGCCATAAAGCGCCTTGTCATCGGACTGGGCGTCGGCGGGCAGGTGCATGACGCCGCGGCTGCATTCGGGACAGCGTGGATTGCGCAGGGTGTGCCATAGATCACTGATGAATCCGTGGTTCGCCTTGAGCTGACGCCAGCCAAGGATTGATAGCGGCATGTCCACCAAGGTGAATTTGGCCGCGCGCTTCGCGCCACTGATGAACTTCATGCGCGAGCCCTCCGGGAGTTTTTGCGGCGTTTACGCTGGGCCAACACGGTGTCCGCGACAGACAGCAGGATGGCCAGCACGGCGGCGGGAACGGTGGTGTCGATCATGTCCATATGGCCCTCCTTCATGGGCTGGGGGAGTTGTCGTTGGAGCGTTGCTGCTGCTTCGCCAGAGCCAGTGATTGCTCAAACCATTGCCGCACCAGGTTGGCGATGTCGTGTTCCCGAGCGAGCAAGGCGGGGTCGGTGTGCGGCACGGCACGGATCGCGCCGGGGGCGTTCTGGCCAGCCTTCATCAACCGATTCACTTCTTTGGCGTAGATGTCGGTGACCGCGAGACGATGCTGCTCTGGGGCTGCCTTCAGGGCAGCCAGCGCGGAATAGGCGATGACCGACAATGCGTTTAGCGCATAGGCCAGCTCGCGTTGCTCGCGGAGCGCGGCGTCGTACTGAGGCTGCACATGAGCGATAGCGGCATTCCAGCCCTCGTCGTAGCCTTGGCGGAGGCCGTAAGCCTTACCTACGACCAATCCATGGCTTTCGGCGGTGAATGCCTCGTCGGTTTTGTACATGGTCATCACTCCTTGTCCGGCGAGGTTTCGCCGTTATCGGTATCGGTCGGTGGCGGGGAGTAGCGGCTGTCATAGGACTGGTCGATGCCGTCCGAGTCGGTAACGACTTCGCTGCCGGTGCTAACGGGTTTCCCGCGCAGCGACTCCTTGTAGGCCGCAATGCGGGCGTCGGCCCCCTCGGAGTAGGCGGCCTTGCCTTCGGCAAGAGCTGTGCGACCAGATGCGGCGTAATCATTGGCGGATGCGGAAGCTGCACCGCCAAAGCCAGTGACGGCGGCTGCACCGGAGCCAGTCAGCCCAGCCCGAATGCGCTGACCGAGGCTTGCACCACTTTCGCTGGCGTCTCGGTACGCAGCAACTCCGGCGCTGCCAGTCGAGATCGCTGCATCAGCAACACGGCCTGCGCTGCGGGCGGTAGCTCCCGCTGCACCGGTAGCAGCTCGGCCCAGTCCGACGCCTGCGGCATCGCTGACCTTTTGCCGCCCAGAACGGTTGTCGGACTGATGGGCCGGAGCGGGTGAGTCGGGAGCGGATGGAGCGACACCTTGGTCGCCTGCACTCAGCAACGCCCGCTTAGGCGTCGCAGTGCCGCGAGTGCCACCGCCATTGCCGGTGGGTGGTGTGCCGCCATTGCCGCCACCGGGGAGCAATCCGCCGTCACCCCCGATTCGCCGGGATGGGCTGCTGCCGCCACTGGGCAGCGCACCACTTGACGCGGCGTGTGCCATGCCGCTGCGCATCTGCCCGACTGCTTGCGTCTCGCCGAGGTCGCTGACGCCAGCACCGATCCAGCGCAGCACATGATCCGGCAGGATTTGCGGCAGGCCGAAGGTCATGTAGAGCACCGGCAGGAGCGTCAGGCCGAAGACCATGAACCACCATGCAAACGAGAGGAACGAGCTGATTGCGCCGACCGTGCCGGTTGATGTGACCACGGCACCGCGCATTGCGAAGAAGCCCTTGGCGATGAAGTCGATGATCGGGTCGGACACGAGCATGGCCGCAAACAGGCCGACCACTGCCAGCGCCGGGCGGGCGAACAGCGACAACAGCAGCAGGTAGCCTTGCGATTGGCTGCCGACGAAGGTGCGGTCAGGCGTCATGTGCATGACCGCCCACAGCGGCGCGGCAATCAGCGACTGGAGCACAGCCAGAATCCAGCCGACCACCACGGTCATGAAGATCACGTAGGGCAGGCTTGGCAGGAAGACGCCAAAGTAGAAGGCCATCGGCTCGATGTACGTAGCCATCATGGCAAGCTGCTTGACCGGCACTTCGATCACCCAATCCCAGATTGGCGTTACCACCTTGTCGAGATCGAGGCCGGTGCCGACACCCTTGACCGAGGACAACGTGCCAGCGACTACGCGCAGCGCGGTGGCTCCTGTTTTGATCGCCACGTCTGCTGCACCGATTCCAGCGCGGGCGACCGTTAGGTAGTCACCGATGCACTTCATCCGGTTGAGCGAACCGCCCATCTGGCCTGCGGTGCCGCAGAGAGGCGTGGTGCCGGAGGTGTTCGCGCCGGTTGCCATCTCAACCATCGACTCCATCATGGAGTTGATCCAGAGGCTGACTTTGGCGTCGAAGTCGGCATTGATGCTGCCGATGTTGATGTCGCTCTGCGCGTCCTTCGGGATGACGCTGGTGAGGTCGCCGGGGCCGCTGGTCGGTGCCTTGTAGTTCCCCTTGATCTCGGATTTTTTGCTGATCGCCTCGGTGACCGTCGTCACGCTGCCAATAAGGAGGCTGGCCGCTGCATCGGCGGGCAGCGCGGACAGCGATGGGGCGCTGACGGAGCCAACCGATTCGGACGTAATTGCAGCAATGAGTCCCCGCACCTCGCCCACGCGCTGATACCAGCCGCCACTCATCGCCCAGCCCTCACTGGTCAGGGAAGTGGCCAGCGACTGGAACCCGGATTTCACGGCCGTTGTGTCGCTCAGCGCAGCCATGAGGGCTGCCGCGACTTGGGTTTCCGCGCTATTCACCAGTTCGTTGAACTTGGCTGAATCCACGTTCGACCAATCGCCCGAGATGTCATCCGGCCAGGTATTCACCCATGCTTCCAGATCGGTCATGAGGTTGGTTGCGGCCTGAATCTTGGCGTTCTGCGCTGCTGCGCGGAGTTGCTCCAGCGCTGCCTCAATGCCGGTTGCGTCTTTTGCGGGCTGTGCGGTGTACTGGCTGATGCTGACGGTGCCGCACAGCGGTTCTCCGCCACCCAAATTCGTCGTGGCGTTCCGATCCTTGATCTGGAAGAGATATTCGGTACGCCCGCCATTCGTGGTGGTCTTATCGGCGCTGGGTGCCGCACTGACCTGTGCCCCCGGATAAATCTGGTTTGCAGCGCGGGCACAATAGGAAGCGGCGAGGTACTGCTTTCCGAAGTCGCGCAGCCCGTAGAACGAGCCGGGGTCATTCACGCCTTGAACGACACCATCTGGGCTTAGGACGCCAATCGCCATGCCAGTCTTGTAGGTGCCATTGGCGAACCCGACGCCCCACAGCGCGAACATCAACACCACGAGCTGGATGAAGCTATAGCCGCTAGCTGTCGGCAGCAGAACCGCACCACCGGCCACGATCCGCACGGGCGTCCAGAGCGACGACCAGTTGCGCCCCATTGCCTCGCCATCGTTGGCCGTGTTGATCGTGCCCATTGCCGCGACGTAGCTGACAATGAGCGTGCCAACGATCAGGATGCCGGAGTTGAAAAACGACATCATCGTCGCTATCACGTTGCTCGCGGCGCTGACGCTATCCGGGTCCGCACCAGTTACCAGCGCATCAATGACCGGGCCGAAGATCGACCGCAGCATATCCACGGAGTGATCTGTGCAAGACGTGGCATCGTCGCACGGTGAGAAAGGCATGGCGGCGGCCATTTAGGATGCTCCTTCCTGATAGCGTGATTCCTGAGAGAGCGCGGCAGCGGCCTCGACCTCGGTGTCGTCTTCATCGTCGTCATCGGTCTGCTTGCGGCCCTTGCGGGCGGCGGCACGGGCGGCCAGTACCTCATCACCACGCGCCTTGTATTCAAGGAAGACTGAGCTAGGCCATGTCCCATCGCGTTCACGCTGATCGGCAATGACGAGCATTGCGCCAAGCACGAAGCCCGCATCTGCCTCCAGCAACCCGGCGATCTGGGCGAGACCACCGACCGCGAACTTGCGCTGATTCAGGTAGGTGCGCCGCGCGGCCTTCTGGGCCTTCCGCTGAGCCTCTTTCAGTTCTTCAAGCCGCTGCTGCTGTTTCGCCACTGCCGCTGCCAATGCGGCGATTTCGCGTTCGCGCTTCTCTGTCAGCTCGCTTGCCGGACGCCTTCCCCTGCCGCGCTTCTGTTCCTCTGCTTGCTGCACTTTTGCTCTGCTCCATTTGGCATGTCTCAAAGCGAAATGTCTGCTTGAAATGAAGCATAGTCAAGGGGTGATAAGCACGGTGGCAAAGCAACTTATCCATACTTTTTTCGTTCTCATACTACCTCTATGCAGCAGCAAAATCTTTTCAATCAACGGCTTAAAGATGCGCTAACGCTTTGATTTAATATGGACTGTAGTCCATATCTTGATTCCAAAAAGTTTTCGCCACTCGTGGCGTGCGAGCAACTGCGGACGCGCCGCCAATCAGTTTTCAATCCGCAGGACATGCTGCCATTAAATGCCATTTATCGAGGACAAAAAGGAGCTTCGGCGTTATCATCTGTCTTGTGTCTCGTGTGTCCCGTGTGGGGCCAAGATGGTGGTGGTTTTCATCTGTTGCGGGAACCGCAACAGCGCAGTTACGCATCGCTACGCGACGCCTGCGCAATGGGCTGCGCCCCTTGACCCCCTTCAAGCTGCTTTCAATGGGGGAGGCGGTGCCAACAGGTTTTCAATGAGGGTGGCGGCATGTACCGGATGGAGCTGAACTACATCAGCCGCGACGGCGGCAAGAAAGGCAAACAGCGGGATGCCGCCAAACAAGGCCACGGCTTTTCGGCCACAGCCGCCGCTGCTTACCGCAGTGGCGGCATCGTCACTGACCACCGCACCGGTGAAGTGCATGACTACACGCGCAAGCGCAGGATCGGCCACACGGAGATCGTTGTGCCGCCCGGAGCGCCGTCCTGGGCCAGCCACCGCGAGGCACTGTGGAATGCAGTCGAAGCCGCCGAGGCGCGGAAGGATGCACGGCTGGCACATGAGTTCATCGTGGCGTTGCCATATGGACTCACGAAGGAGCAGGAAATCGAGATGGTGCGCGACCTTGCTCAAAGCATTGCTGACCGGCACGGCCTGCCTGTGGACTTCGCAATCCACAAGGACGACCCGAAGAAGTGGGACGGATCAGTGAAGGGGATTGTCGGCAGTCACGCACATCTTTTGATGCCGACACGAGAACTGACGCCAGAGGGTTTCTCGAAGGTCAAGGGGCGCGAGTTCATTGACCGGAAATTGGGGCCGAAAACACTCCGCTACTGGCGCGAACAATGGGCCTTGATCGGCAACACGCATATGGAGCGGGCAGGACTGGGTGAGCGATGGGATCACCGCACCCTCTCAGTACAGCGCGAAGACGCACTGGAACGGGGAGATTTGGCCGCTGCCGAAGAACTCGACCGCCTGCCCGGTGTACACATCGGAGCGGCTGCCACGGCGCTGGAGCGCCAAGGGATCGACACGTACTGGGGCAACCTGAACCGGATCATCCTCGCCAAGAATGCGGAGCGCAGATTGGGGCACGAGCGCAAACGCATTGAAGAGTCGATGGCCGCGCTGGAGCACCGTCTAGCGGAACTGCGGGCCGCGCAAGAGGCTGACGCCACTCAGCCGGAGCCCAGCGATGATGATCCTCGCTGGGCGGCGTTTGAACGCACCTTCATGCACGCAGCTCAGTTCGAGCACGACCTCAGCTTGACCGTTCTGGCCGCACCGCTTGCCGGACTCAAAGCACGTTTCGCGGCGTACATGGATACCGCTGCGGAGCAGGGTATGACGCCGGAAATGTTCGCTCAAGCCTGCGCAAAAGGCATGGCCGAACAGGATCGTCGGGCTATGCAGGAACAGGCGGCGAGGGATGCCGATCCCCAACCGCCACAAGAGGACTCCCCTGTTGCCACTCCTGCCCCATGATGCCACTGGCAATGGTGGGAACAGTGTGGAAAGACGGTGGCGACATGATGTCAATGATGACGGTAACAAGGTGGTGACATGGTGGAACGATGGTGGCGGGATATTGGTAGGACGGTGGCGACACTGTGGCGGCTGTGTGTGCGTATGGTGGCAATAACGTGGCGCTTCACCACAATGCAGCCACATTCCTGCCACCATCCGATGCCGATTCAGGAGGGTTGCGCATGAAAGTCTGGGCATTCGATGAGAACCGGGCCGACTTCGTAGATGCTGCGCCGGAGCGGCTGAACGCTGATCCGGCTGGGTGCTACATCATCCGGCGCGGTGATGAAGTGTTCGTCCGCGAGCACGGCCAGGAACGGCCCATGCCGGAGCGGCTGACCGTAGCCGGGGTGCTGTTCGACCGGGAACAATTCGAGGATGTCTACCCCTTGCCTCTGCGAGCGGAGATGAAGCGAGACGGTCAATGGGCGCGGGCACAGTTACAGGCCCGTGACCGTGGTGAAGTCAGTCTGCCGCTGGAGCTTCCGATCTGGGTGACGAAGGGGGAGCCAGAATGATCGACCTACAGCGAGCAGCCATCAGAGCACGCCCCGCGCTTGCCGTTCTGGCCGACGAGCTTGGCGAGCCGTCACCGGATACGGTGCGGGCGCTGGCGATCATCGAGCAGATGCTGGGCGACATCGAAGCCGGGCGGCATCCACTCGATCGCCCCGACGACTGGCCCCAGCGTGACCGCTGGCCGGATCGTCCTCATTGGGACAGGTGGCGGTGGGCGATCAAGACGCTTGCCGTTGCCAGCGGCACGACCGCCTATTGCAGCCCGAAATATGAATACATGCGCGTCGATACCAGACAGGCGCGGTCTGATGCCCTGACCGGGGCATTGCTTGACGTTGCGGACGTGATCGAGCTGGCAAGCGTCCGAGAGCCTAGCGGCACCATCGACAGCTTCCTCGGCCTGTGTGCGGGCAGGACTACCCCGGCCTTAACCATCGAGGGCATGAACGAGATAGCGGCGGCGGGCTGGGCGGGCGAGTTGGAGTCAGTCCGGCTTTCCAGCGATCCGCTGGAATCGTTGGCGGGCATCGACGAGATCATCACCCGTGGCGACCGCGAGGCGTTTGCCCGGCTGCTGCACGCCATCATCGAGCAGCCGGGCGGCCCCATCGCTGATCGTGTGCGCGTGCTCTATGAGCGTGTCCAGCATCGCGCAGCCGATCCAGAGTTTGCGGCGTGGCCGCAATATCAGGCGGCCTACTGGCTGGCCGAGGCAATGGGCCAGTTCCGGCCTGCCGACGCGACAAGCCAACGATTCGCCAGTGTTTGGGATGCCATAGAGGACGACCCCGCTGAGGCGGAGAAGATGAAACGATGGTCGGCGCTGCGAATGCGAGCCGACGCAATGGCCACTCTACTCTGTGTGCAGCCTGTAGGCCGAGAAGCTATGGCAGACGAGGTGCAGCAGTGGATCGACTGGTGGCAGCCGTCCTACGAGGCTGCGCAGCGATTGTCTGCTGACGAGATAGCCGCTCTCAAGACCGGTGGATGGTGGCCGCCTGCTGCCGATAGGCAGGTCGCAGAGATGCCACCACCAGTGGCACAGCGGCAAGTACCGAGCGACGATCCGGCCATCCTGCACGCTCTCTACACGCTGGCCGACTATCCCGTACTCGCCGCGCTGGCAGCCGAGCGCACGGAGGCCACACGGCTAGATGGCCGGGCTTGCCGAGCCATCTATGAGGATGCACGGCAGCGCATCGACTGGCAGGCCATGCCGCCCCATGAGCGCGAGTTTGCGCAGCGGCTGGGCGTGGGGCCATGAGCACTGCCCGCGACATCGAGGGGGCGATGCTGGAGCGATGCCTCCAGATTGTCACCACGCCGGGCGCTGTGCCCCGAGATCAGGCGGAGGCCAACGTTTGCCGTTTGGCCGGGATGATCGTGGACGGCAGGTATCCAGTGGCAGGCAAACGACTGTCTGATGCGGCTGCGACCTACTTTGCCGACCATCCAGAGCAGCAAGTGCCGTCCGCCGAGGTCGCCCGGCGCGGCTGGATCATAAACGCCCCACGCCTCCGGACGCGACTGGAGCGCCTGCTGGGCGGGTAAGCTAGGCGAAACCGAGGACAAGGAGTAATCCCGACAACGTCGTGAGGTGGAATTGAAGAATGCGCTCATTGAGCGTATATTCTTAATTTATGAAGCTGCCGATCCATCGACATCGAAATACGCAACGGAGCGACATCATGGCCAACACCGTGTACACCATCGTACCGACCGACAACAGCATCGAATCTTGGGCTGCGGCGGATGCTTTAAACACCGCCCTCACAACATTTGGCGACAACTGCAACAAAGCGGCTGCCGAGGCCAAAATAGCTGAGTGTGCAGCTTGGCTGCGCGATGGATTGAGAGTTGTTGCCTCTATTGACCACTCAAATTACGACCCCCGTGACCTCTATCCGAGGTAATCCAGCGAGCCGGAGATCATGAAAACATGAGTAGCAGCCCTACGCCGGACGCCATCCGCACCCTCCGGGAGAAAGCTGAGCTTACTCAGACGGATGCTGCTGCGCTGGTACATAGCGGCCTGCGGACATGGCAGCAGTGGGAAGCTGGCGACCGCCGTATGCACCCTGGTCTATGGGAGCTTTTCCGGCTCAAGACCACGCTCATTGAGCGCCCAAAGACGGGGATTAATCAATGACTCATGATGAGCTGATTGCAGCCGTGCCAGTACATGAGCGTGATGGCCGACCGCTCTACGTCAGTCTGGAGGACATTCCGCAGCCGAGGCGGGATCAGTTTTGGGCGGCGCTGCGCGGCTCCCAATGCCCAAAGGTTGAGGGCGTAGTTCCCACTTGACGCCCTGCGGGCGCGGTTTTCGCCCGACGGAGGCGGTTCTGCGGGGGGGGGGCTGGCCGAGGCCGTGAAGGCGTGGCAAGGCGGGCAGTGAGCGGGATTTGTTGGTGTTTCATCGTACCCGGCGAGTGTTCAGCAAACGGTGGTTTCCGGGATTTGTTCGGGGCCTCGGAAAATTCGGGCGGAATAGGCGCTTTTCTGTCAAAATCGCCGTCAATTTATCAACGTCTCGCAACTGTTAATGAATCAACGCATCGGCTACGCGCGAGTTTCGACTGGAGATCAGAACCCTGACCTGCAACGGGATGCGCTCAAGCAGGCTGGGTGCGATGACATCTATGAAGAAACCGCCAGCGGCAAGAGCACCGACCGGCCCCAGCTTACCGAGTGCCTTCGGCGCCTGCGGCGTGGTGACACGCTGGTGATCTGGAAGCTGGATCGCTTGGGCCGGTCCCTCGCCGACTTGGTGCGGATCGCTGACGACTTGCGCACACGAGGCGTCTTTATAGAGCTGCTACTGCCCCGCGTAGTGTTCGATGACTCGACGTTGGGCAAGGCCATGTACGCAATGTTCGGCATGTTTGCCGAGATGGAGCGCGACCTGATCCGGGAGCGCACGCATGCAGGCTTGACCGCAGCACGCGCCCGTGGGCGGGCTGGTGGTCGCAAGCCGAAGCTCGACGAAAAGCAGGTGCGGGAAATCAAGGCGCTGATGCGTGACCCGACCATTCCGGTCAGCACGATCGCGAAGAGATACAAGGTTTCGCGAACGACAATTTACAAGGTGGCCCCCGTCAGGCAAGCCGCGTCGGCGCGAAGAAACTGAGCAAGCAGAAGGACAACAATGGACACCAATACGAAGAAGGGCTATGACCTTATCAACCGACGCCGGAAGCAATGGGCGAACGAGGAAGAGGTACGCCACGCATGGATGAAGGGGCTGGAAGAGGCCTTGCAGATTGATCTCGATGCGGAGCGAGCCAAGCGCGATTCCAGCTACAACAATGTTGTCATCGAATTCAAGGGGCCTGGACTGTTCAAGGGCAGCGAGACGAGCCCCAAGTTCACGGAGGCCACCGAGGGCCGCTTGCTCAAGTACATCCAGCGGCTAGCGGCTGAGCAAGGCCTCGACGAGAAGGACTACATCGGCATTGCCATCGACGGCGACCATGTTGGCTTCGCACAGGTGCAGGGTGGCAAAATCATTCACCAGCCCTTGATGCCCTTCTCGACCATCACCTTCCAGATGGTCGTCGATGCGTTGCGGGCCAACTTTCGGCGGGCCATCACGTCCGAGAATCTGGCCGAGGACTTTGGCCACCTGTCCACTACCGGCCGAGAGTTCATGCAGGAGTTGTCGAATGCACTGGCCGACGCTCTCGGTCATCCCGGCAACCGCAAGATCAAGATGCTTTTCGAGGAGTGGGCGACCTTGTACGGGCAGGCCGCCGACCTCAGCATTCAGCAGCGCAAGAAGATCAACGGCTCGCTGGGTTTCGACTTCAATGGCCCAGCGCACATCGACCTGCCTGCAAAGCTGTTCGTTACTCACACCTTCCACTCACTGCTGATGAAGCTGATCGCGGCCGAGATCGTGGCAGCGCATGGTATGGCATCCAGCACCTCGCTCATCCATGAACTGCTGGCCATCGACAAGGACGAGGCGTTGGTTGCTGCGCTGCGCGCTGACGTGGAGAACGGTGGATTCTTTAACGCAGTAGGTCTGCACGGTTTCGTCGAAGAAGCGATCTTCAGTTGGTATCTGGACGCGACCAGCAAGAAGACGATCCGCACGTCGCTGTGTCTGGCAATCCGCACCCTGTTGGCCCAACTGTCGGTCTACCGCTTCGACACGATCAAGAAGACCGGCCGTTCGCGAGATGTGCTGCGTGACTTCTATCAAGACCTCGTGCCGGAAGAGCTGCGCAAGAGCCTTGGCGAGTTCTATACGCCGGACTGGCTGGTGGAGCACTCCGTGGCCAAGCTCGGCTACAACGACGCCAAGTGGCTTGTCGCTCGCCTGCTAGACCCGACCTGCGGTTCAGGATCGTTTCTGCTTGAAGCCATCGAGCAGAAGCGTCGTGCAGCACTTGCCGCCGGCTGGAACGCGAGCCGCACTGTAGACATGCTCACGACAACGGTCTGGGGCTTCGACCTCAACCCACTGGCTGTCCAGTCTTCTCGCGTCAATTTCCTGATCGCCATTGCTGACCTGTTGCAGCAGTGCAAAGGCAAGGACGTTGAGATTCCGGTGTTGCTGGCGGATGCCGTGTATTCCCCTGCACCACACCCTGACGGCGACCAGAAGGTGATCGAGTACAGCATCGGTAGCGAACAAGCCAACCTGCAAGTTGTGCTGCCCGCCGAGCTCGCGCGTGATCGTGCTTTGCTCGATCAGGTGTTCCAGCTCATGGGCACAGAGGTCGAGAACGACACCGAATACCCGGCCGTAGCCAAGGCCATGATGAAATCCGGTGTGCTCACAAAGGCGCAGGCCGACGAGTGGCAGGATTATCTCAAAGAAACTTACGACCAAGTACTCGCGTTGCACCGGCAGAACTGGAACGGCATCTGGTTCAGGATCGTTCGCAATTTCTTCTGGTCGGCCACAGCGGGCCAGTTCGACGCCATCGTGGGCAATCCGCCGTGGGTGCGTTGGTCGAACCTACCAGAGGCCTATCGCAACCGCGCCAAGCCGACGTGCGAGAAGTACGCGATCTTCTCCGACACCAAATTCCATGGGGGCAACGAGCTAGACATCTCGGCCATTATCACCTACACGACTGCTGACAAGTGGCTGGTCGAAGAGGGAAGGCTGGTGTTTGTTATCACTCAGACCGTCTTCCAGTCGCCATCATCGCAGGGCTTCCGCCGTTTCCGCATCAACGCGACGGATCGCCTTGTGCCGCTGTCGATCGATGATATGAAGGAACTGAAACCCTTCCCGGATGCAGCGAACAAGACGGCAGTCGCGATGTTCACCAAGAAGATTCAGGGCGTGACCACGTACCCGCTCGACTACCGCGTTTGGCTCGGAAAACCGAAGAGCGACAACGCTGGCAACCCCAAGAAGGGGCGCGGGGGGCGGCCTCAGCGATTGAAGGCCATCGACCCTCGCTTGCATCGACCGGACGTGCTAGGGCTGGTCGACGTGATCCAGATGGAGGCCAATCCGGTATCGGACACGATGGAGGGCGCACCGTGGGCCGTGATGAAGCCCGGCCACTTTGCGGCGTGCAAGCCACTTTTCGGGGCTTCGACGTGGGTCAATGGCCGCAAAGGCATCACCACCGATTTGAACGGCGTCTATTTCGTCGATGTGATCGACTCGAACGCAGCAGACAAGACCGTCAAGGTTCGTACCCGGCCACAAGAGGGTAAGACTGACCTCGGGAAGCCACGCGACTTCTGGGTGGAAGCCAAGAGCCTGTATCCGCTCGCCAAAGGTGCAGGCGACCTGCACCCGTGCTACTTCCTGCCTGAAAATAACCTGTACGCCTTCGTTCCAAACAAAGGCATCGACCGGGCATCGCTCGACACGGCGGCAGCGAGCTACAGCACGAACACCAATCCCAAGACCTTCAAGTTTTTCAAAGCCTACAAGGATTTCTTGGAGTCGCGCTCGACCTTCAAGACCCGCATGAAAGGAGCGCCCTTCTTCTCGATCTACAACGTCGGCGACTACACCTTTGCCCCATACAAGGTGATCTGGGCCGAAATGACGGGCGATTTTGCCGCCGCCGTCGTGGCTTCGGGCACGGTGCCGGGATACGGCTCGCGCGTGTACGTCCCCGACCACAAACTCTATTTTGCCGACTTCAAAGAACCAGAGCCCGCTTACTTCCTATGTGGGCTTCTGCATTCAGAGATCGTCAAGGAAATGATCGAGGCCCATAACGTCGCCACCAACATGGGGGACATCTTCAAGCATGTCAGCTTGCCCCAGTTTGATCCTTTGAACTCGGACCATACCGCGCTCGCGAACTTGGTGAAACAAGCACATGGTGAGCACGATTCAACGACACGGGCTCGCACGGTTGCCAAGGTGCGGAATGAAGCAGCCACATTGATCGAAGCGGAAATCAGGCAACGGAGCCAGTCCGTCTGCTGATGCAGGCCGAGGAGGAATATGAGCGATCAATACACTTACGCGAGATTTTGGCGATGCGCGCTACAGGTCAATCCTGTTGGCTACAACGGTGCCTACAGGGGAGCCGATCACGGTCTGGATGAGGGCGGCTACAATCAGGCCCTGCTTCAAAAGTGCCTTGAGCTGGGTATCAAGGTTGTTGGTTTGGCCGACCACGGCAGCGTGGCCAGTGTTGATGCTTTGCGTCAGGTGCTACAGCCGCATGGGATCGTGGTGTTTCCCGGCTTCGAGATCGCCTCGAACGACAAGACCCATTACGTCTGCCTGTTTTCCGAGGAAACCACGGGACAGCAGCTCGAACGCTACCTTGGAAATCTCGACCTTCTTGACCCAACAGACGGTGTTCGCCCATCTCGATTGAGTTCCGAGCAGTTGATCGAGAAGGTCGATCAACTCGGAGGCTTCATCTACGCTGCGCACTGTACGTCGGACAGTGGCCTTCTAAAAAACCGGCTCAACCATGTGTGGAAGCTCCACAAGCTCCGCGCAGCCCAGATTCCGGGGCCGATAGATGACTTGGCGGGGGTGGAAAGTGACTTCTACCGCAGGGTGCTGCTGAACAAGGATGATGCCTACCGGCGCGAGAGGCCCGTAGCTGTCATCAATGCCAAGGATGTTGCAAAGCCGGAGGACTTGGAACAACCCGGTGCCACTTGCCTTATCAAGATGACGCGGCCCAACTTCGCGGCGTTTAAGGTTGCCTTCCTCGATCCGGGATCGCGAATCCGCCTTAACTCTCAGCAGGCCCAAAGCCCGATTGGCAAGGTGGTACGCATGACGGTGGCCGGTGGCTACCTTGATGGCGTCCGGGTGGATTTTTCCGACCATCTCAATACGGTGATCGGCGGTCGTGGAACGGGTAAGTCAACCTTGCTCGAATGCCTGCGCTTCGCCTTGGACTTGCCACCCAAAGGCAAACAGGCACAGAAGCTCCACCAAGAGATCATCAAGGAGAACCTTGGTCGCTCGGCCGGTCGGGTCGAGCTGACAGTAGTGTCCTCTGCCCAGAACGGCAAGCAGTACACCATCTCGCGCCGTCATGGCGAGCCGCCGATGGTGCGTGACAAGGATGGCAATGTCTCCACTCTGCTCCCGCGCGACTTGCTGCCGGGCATCGACATTTATGGGCAGAACGAGATTTACGAGCTGGCCCAAGATGAAACCAGCCGGGTGCAGTTGCTGGATCGCTTTCTTCCTCAAGACGGGGAGTACGAGGCGAAGAGCGCCGACGTGCATAGGCGCTTGAAGGACAACCAGCAGAAGCTCACGAAGTCCCTGGCCGATCTTGATGATCTGAATGCGCAGGTTGAGCGCTTGCCCAAGCTGGAAGAGCAGCTTCGCGGTTTTGATGAGCTGGGGATCAAGGAGAAGCTGGCCAAGACCTCATTGCTCGCACGCGAGCGAGAGATAGCCAAGACCGCTGCTGATGGCGTGCAGAGCTTTCGCGACATGCTTGCAGACCTGCGCGATGGCTTGCCCGATCTCGCCTTCATCAACGATGAGGCCCTTGAAGGATTGCCTGACGCTGCCCAGTTGCTTGCTATCCGCACGACGCTGGATGGACTCAAGCAGGGCTTCACCGGCCATCTGACCGCCATGCAGGCCTTGCTCGATGAAGGGGCAGGACAGTTCACCACCCAGCATGGCGCATGGCAGCAGGCGATTCAGGAGCATGAGGCCGAGTTGGAGAAGGCGCTGCGGACGCTGCCCGCCACTGCTGGAAAAAGCGGGCAGGAGGTCGGCGTTGCCTATCAGAAGTTGATGGGGGAGATCGAGCGTATCAAGCCGATGAAATCGCGGTTGACCACCTATGAGTCCCAGCGCGATACCTTGCGTCAGGAGCGACGCAACTTATTGGGCGAGTTGTCCGATTTACGTGGGCAGCGCATACAAGCGTTGCAGAAGGCCGCGAAGAAGCTGAACAGGCGGCTTGAAGGCAAGCTCAAGGTGGAAATCGTGCCGGAGGCTGACCGCACGCCATTGGTGACGTTCCTGCTTGGTTGCAAGCTGGACGGTGTTGGTGAAAAGCGGCTTGCGTTCATTGAGGATGCTGAGACGATCAGCCCGCTGTCGCTGGCCCAGTCGATTCAGAAAGGGTCTGCCGACGTGCAACTCGATTGGGGCGTCACGCAGATGGTGGCCGACGCACTCACCAAGCTCCAGTCGTCTCAGCTCATGGAGTTGGAGGCTTTGGAGCTGGAGCATCGCGTGGACATCTTTTTGAATGTCGCTCACGGCCAAGCCGATCCGGTTTTCCGTCCGCTCAACAAGCTCTCTACGGGCCAGCAGTGCACGGCAATCCTGCACATGCTGCTGCTTGAGAACGTTGATCCCCTTCTGATGGATCAGCCGGAGGACAACCTTGACAACGCCTTCATCGCAGATCGGATCGTCGCCGAGTTGAGGGAGGCAAAGACCAGTCGGCAGTTCTTGTTCGCGACACACAACGCGAACATCCCGGTGTTCGGTGATGCCGAGTGGATTGGCGTGTTCACGGCCGCTGAGAACCAAGGGTGTCTCGGGCTGGAAGCACAAGGCTCGATTGACGTTCCTGTAATTCGAGATCAGGTGGCCAGCATCTTGGAAGGCGGACGTGACGCCTTTATCCAAAGAAAGGAGAAGTACGAGTTCTAGCCATTGAATTTTGGCAGCGCCGCCATCCGCTCATACATCTCTTCCTGCTCGCCAGCCAGCATCGGATCATCGTAGGGGTTGGCGACAAGATCATCCGGTGTCGGCGTTTCGCTCTTCGACGGACGCCCTCGTGCTCGGCTTGGTCTTGGGTGTCCTGCCTTCTCCAGAGCCTTCGCCAGCACATCCAGCGCATCCCAAATCCGCTCGGGTCGGACTGGTTCCACTCCAGCAGCCAGTGCTTTCGCCGCCCATCCCATGTGCTCTGCAGCGTGCAGCAGGTGATTTTTTTGCTTGTACTCACCAAGCTGCCGGTCTCTCTCGGTCATCCATTCCGTGAACTCTTCACGCTCGGCATCGGTCAGGATGCTTTCCAGTTCCGAAGGCAACGCCTTTGCCCAGTAATCAACCGTTCCCAGCACAACTTGCCCTGAACGTTTTTTCACACGGTCATAGGCGTAGCGTAGCAAGGAAATTGATTTTCCCAGTCGTGTGTTTCCGCTCTTATCGCGGTAAGTCTGCACACGTATATGCATCGAAATTGCGCTTCTCTGTATGCTGATTTTGTAGATGATAGCCCTGGCGAGAGGCTTGAGAGAAGCCTTTCTGCTACTCCACCAGCTTGATGCCGTTAAACTCAGGCATTTCACGCAGGAAAAGCCGGAAGTCCTCAGCATCCCCCGCCGTAACTGGTATTTCCCCCTCTGAAAACACCACCTTCTCTTCGTCAGGATCGGTCAGCATCTGAAAGCCCAGCTTGACGATGGCGGCGGCTGTACCCCAATGCAGCTTCTTCGCATCGGCTTCCAGCATGGCGAACATCACGCAGCGCATGGCAGTCGTCACATTGCGCTCATCCACATCCCAGTCATTGCGCGTGCTGAACGGGATTCCGAACATGGAAAGCGTGTTGGCAATGCTTTTCGCCGTCCGCCGTTTCCGCAGCCGCACGATGTCCGCCTGTTCGCCCTTGATGACGCGTGCCAGCGCATCGGCATCATTGGCCAGTTCCTCCAGGGCGTACAGACGGGTTGAGAGCGGGATGGTCTGGCTGTAGTTGAAGTCCAGGCTGGCGGCGTCCTTCGCATCGAGACGGCCAAGCGCAGCACGCAGCCGACGCGCATCGGACGCAGCCTTTTCAAGCGCCCGGATACGCGATGTATCAGGCGGGGTATCGGTGATGCTCCAGCCATTTGCCAGCCACCGGAAAAGCAGCTTTTTGTGGTCATGGGGCAGCCTCCTGACCGACTCACAGCGCAGGATGCTTTTCACCAGTGCGAAGCGGAACCGACGCCGCTCGTCAGCCTTTGCCATTGAGCGCCTCCTGCTTCCAGAGTTCGAGCTTGTCCGCCCATGCCTGCATCATTCCCCGCCGCTCTTCGAGGTAGGTGGCATGGTTATAGGTGCGGCGTACCGAGTTGGGTTCCGCATGGGCAAGCTGCGCTTCAATGGCATCGGGGCGGCAGCCCATCTCATTCAGCCGGGTGCTGCCGGTGGTTCTGGTGCCGTGCGGACTGTAGGTGCCGCTCCAGCCCAGCACCTTGAGCGCCTGCCGGATCGAATGCACCGACATCGGCCTGTTGCGGTCATCCCTGCCGGGGAAGAGGTGCGTCCGGTCGCCGCTGATGGCGTGCAGGCGGCGCAGCATTTCCACTGCCTGCGACGGCAGCGGCACAACATGCTCGCGGCGGGCTTTCATGCGCCGGGCAGGGATCGTCCAAAGCGCAGCATCCAGGTCAAACTCAGCCCATTCCGCTTCTGCCGCCTCGCTCGGGCGCGCCAGTGTCCACCACATCAACTGTATGCAGAAATTGACCTGATAGCCGCAGCGGTGGTTGTCGAAGTCATTAAGCAGCTTGCCGACCTGCACGCTGGTAAGGGCCGTCTTGTGCTGTGTTTTGTTGGCGGGCAACGCCTTGCGAACGGGCCAGACAGGGTCGTTGTCTGCTCGCAGGGTGGCAACTGCGAGTTCAAAGACACTGGACATGGTGCGCTTGGCTTCGGCTGCGACAGTCGGCGCACCGCGTTTCACGGTCTTGGTAAGGATGTCGAGAACGTGCGCAGGGGTGATGTCGCGCACCGGGAGTTTGCCAATGCTGGGGAAGACCACCCGCTCCAGCATGTCCAGACGGCGTTTCTTGGTGATGTCCTCCCAGTCCCGCAGGGCCAGCCATTCCTTGGCGACAGCCTCGAAGGTGTTGGCGGAATCCTGTTCGCGCTTAAGGCGCTCAAGCTGCCGGTTCTGAACGGGATTGATGCCCTGCTTGACCAGCTTCCGCGCCTCCTCGCACCTGTCACGGGCTTCGGCAAGGCTGACGGCGGGGTAGTCGCCGAGTGCGAACCATGACCCCTTGCCCGCTAGCTTGAAGCGGTAACGCCAAGCCCTCACCCCATTGGGCTTCACTTCGAGGTAGAGGCCCCGAAGGTCATTCAGGCGGTAAAGCTGCTCCTTCGGTTTGGCAGCACGGCAGTGGGCATCTGTAAGCACGGTGTCACGGGATCGGCGAAGAGGAACGATGGGGTGATCATATACACCTTTCGCTGCCTCGTCCAACCCGCATATACACCAGCGTAGTCACTTTGCGCGGGTAAGGCCGGGCAACGAAATGCAATCTATAGAAACGAAAAACCCCGGATTTTCCGGGGCTCTGTCGCTGTATCAGGGCTTCAAAGTAATGATGTGAAATCCCGAGAAATGGCTTGCTTGGGTCAGACGTTGAACAAAAAATTGAGTACATCGCCATCTTTAACGATGTACTCCTTGCCTTCTGCCCGCATCTTGCCGGCATCTTTTGCACCTTGTTCGCCCTTGTAGGCAATGAAGTCATCAAACGCAATGGTTTGGGCACGGATAAAGCCACGCTCAAAATCACCGTGAATGACACCGGCTGCCTGGGGGGCTGTGGCACCCACACGCACGGTCCAGGCACGCACCTCTTTTACACCGGCGGTGAAATAGGTTTGCAAGCCCAGCAACTTAAAGCCTGCACGAATCAGGCGATTGAGGCCGGGCTCTTCCAGGCCCAGCTCTTGCAGGAACATATCGCGGTCTTCGTCTTCCATCTCAGCCATTTCGGCTTCGATCTTCGCGCAAATTGCCACTACGGGCGCACCTTGTGCATTGGCATAGTCTGTCAGGCGATCGAGCAAAGGATTGTTAGTAAAGCCATCTTCCGCGACGTTGCCGACAAACATGGCCGGTTTGGCCGTAATCAGGCAAAAAGGCTTGAGCAAAGGGGCATCTTCCTTGGAGATAGGAACCACGCGTGCGGGCTTGCCTTCGTTCAGTGCCGCCTGAATCGGCTCCAGCAAAGCCACCAGCTTGGCCGCATCCTTGTCGTTGCCCGAGCGGGCGGCTTTCGAGTAGCGGTTCAGCGCTTTGTCCACCGTGGCCAAATCGGCCAAGCACAACTCGGTTTGAATCACTTCGATATCAGAAATCGGATCCACCTTGCCAGCCACGTGAATCACATTGGGGTCTTCAAAGCAGCGCACCACGTTCACGATGGCATCCGTTTCACGGATATGGGCCAAAAACTGGTTGCCCAGCCCCTCCCCCTTGCTCGCACCGGCCACAAGACCGGCAATATCGACAAACTCCACAATCGCCGGAACGATGCGCTCAGGGTGAATAATTTGCGCCAACTGCTGCAGCCGAGGATCGGGCACTTCCACCACGCCAGTGTTCGGCTCAATGGTGCAAAAAGGGTAGTTCTCTGCCGCAATACCTGCCTTGGTCAAAGCATTAAACAGGGTGGATTTACCCACATTGGGCAAACCGACGATGCCGCACTTGAGACTCATACAACTTCCTTAGAAAAAACGAGGGCAGCCTGTTGCTGCCCTCAAAATTAGCCTTGATTGTAATAAAGGCGCTGCCCTGCGCAAAAACAGCGCCGCGCTGCAGGCTTTTGCCTCCTGTTGCGCTCCTACAATCGCGCCATGGCCCAACATTTTGACATTTGCATTCGTGGCGCTGGCATTGTTGGCCGCGCTTTAGCCTTGCTTCTCGCCCGAGAGCGTTTGCGCGTGGCGTTGGTCGCAGCGCCACAAACTGCGTCTAAAACCCAGGATGTGCGTGCCTACGCACTCAATGGCGCATCGAAACAACTCCTGGACAGCCTGCGCGCCTGGCCCGACGCGCAGCACGCCACCCCCATCCAGCGCATGCACGTGGTGGGCGATGGCAACAGCCACGTGCAGTTCGATGCCCAAGCGCAAGGCGCTGAAGCCCTTACGTGGATTGTCGATGTGCCGGCGCTGGAACAACGCCTGGCCGATGCTGTGCGCTACCAACCGCTGATTGAAGTGGTCGATACCCCCGTCGCCGCACCCCTGACGGCCATTTGCGAAGGCCGTGCCAGCAGCACCCGGGCCGAATTGGGGGTGGAATTTGACATCACCCCCTACCCACAAACGGCCATTGCCACCCGCCTGGACTGCACCCAGCCCCACCACCAGGTGGCCCGCCAATGGTTCAGCCCCTTGGGCATTTTGGCGTTTTTACCGCTCGGCGGACCGCAGGGCAGCAGCGTGGCGGTGGTGTGGTCAGCCCCCAAAGACATCGTGCCGCAATGGCTGGAGGCCGAGCCTGCAGCCTTTTGCGAGCTGCTTGGCAGCATCAGCCAAGGGGTCTTGGGCGAGTTGCACCTGCAAGGGCCACGCATGGCCTGGCCCCTGCAGCACGCCATGGCCCAGCGCTGGTGTGGCAGCTTTCCGGCCCATAGCCCTCTGTCCGGAAGCTGGGTGCTGGTGGGCGATGCGGCGCACAACGTCCACCCCTTGGCCGGCCAGGGCTTGAACCTGGGCCTGGCCGATGTACACACCCTGGGCCAGTTGCTGCAGCAGCGCAAGGACTGGCAAAGCACGGGCGACTTGCGCCTGCTGCGCCGCTACGCCCGCACGCGCCAGGCCGCCATGCTGCCCATCGGCCTGGCGATGGATGGCATCCAGCAGCTGTTTGGCCGCACCGAGCCCAGTCTGCAAGTGCTGCGCAACTGGGGCATGAACCAGTTTGAGCGCTGCGCCCCCCTCAAGCACTGGGTCACCCAGCAAGCCATGGGCCTGCGCTAAGGCGCTTTTACCCCCGGAACCTTTGCCACCCCCCGGCCCCTAACGGCGCTTTACCGTATTGACCTTTGCACACTGGAATCCCCACATGAAGTTGCTTGCCACTGCCGCCACAGCTATTTTTGCCGTCCTGACCCTGGGCCAGGCTTTTGCGGCCAGCCCGGAAGACACGATTCGCCAAACCCTGAATGAGCGCATTCCCCAACTGACCAAGATTGACGAAGTGCGCACCACCCCCATGCAAGGCCTGTACGAAGTGCGCGTGGGCACCGATGTGTTTTATACCGATGCCCAGGGCAACTACCTGATCCAGGGCGAGTTGATTGATACCCAGGCCCGGCGCAACCTGACCGAAGACCGGATCAAAGCATTAACTGCCGTCAAATTCAGCGATCTTCCGCTAAACGATGCCATCAAAGTGGTACAGGGCAAAGGCGAGCGCCATATCGCCGTCTTTGCCGACCCCAATTGCGGTTATTGCAAACGCTTTGAACGCGATATGCAAAGCGTGGACAACGTGACCATGCACGTCTTTTTAATCCCTATCCTCAGCCCCGATTCGGTAGAAAAATCGCGCAACATCTGGTGCGCCAAGGACCAGGCCAAGGCGTGGCAGGACTACATGCTCAAAGGGGAAAAATCCACGTCTGCCACCTGCGACACCAAAGCACTGGAGCGCAACTTGGCGTTTGCCCACAAGTACAAAATCACTGGCACACCGACCATTATTTTTACTGACAACACCCGCGTACCCGGCGCAATCTCAGCCAAAGATGTTGAAAAGCGCTTAATCTCGGCTAAATAACCTCATCATCATTTAACACCCGTGGTGGCAGGGTTGATGCCACCTTGCCATGACTGCCCACACTGCTGCCACCACCCCCCTGACTCCCCCGCCGCTTGCGCCCATCCACTACCAAGTGGCATTGCACGATGTGCAGGCCCACCTTTTTCGCATCACGCTCACCATCGCCCAGCCCGCCCAGCAGCAAGAGGTGAGCCTGCCTGTATGGATTCCCGGCAGCTACCTGGTGCGCGAATTTGCCAAAAACCTGCACCAACTCACCGCCCAGCAAGGCGGCCAAGCCTGCACCGTCACCCAGTGCGACAAGCACCGCTGGCGCATATCCTGCACGCACGGTACGCCACTGGTGCTCACTTACCTGGTCAGCGCCTACGACAGCTCGGTGCGCATGGCCTGGCTGGACCAGCGCCGGGGGTTTTTCAATGGCACCAGCGTGCTCTTGCGTATTCATAATCAAGAGCACGTTGCGCATGATTTAGAAGTCATTCAGCATCAAAACCACCAAAATTGGCAATTAATAACAGCGCTACCAGCTATCAAAATAGAAGATAACGGCTTTGGCCACTACCGCGCCCAGAACTACGATGAACTGGTCGATAGCCCCGTGGAAATGGGCACTTTCTGGCATGGCCGCTTTAGCGCAGGGGGCGTGGAACACCACTTTGTCGTGGCCGGTGCCCCCGCCACGTTTGACGGGGAACGCCTGCTGGCCGATACGCAAAAAATCTGCGTAGAGCAAATCCGCCTGTGGCACCCCGACGGCAGCCCACCAGAGCAGCGCAACTACGTCTTCATGCTCAACGCCACCCACGACGGCTACGGCGGCCTGGAGCACCGGCACAGCACCGCCCTCATCTGCAACCGCGCTGACCTGCCCCGCCAAGGCGTGGCGCAGCAGGCCCAGGGCTACACCACCTTGCTCGGCCTGATCAGCCACGAATACTTTCACACTTGGAACGTCAAGCGCCTGCGCCCGGCGGCCTTCGCCCCCTACAACTACAACCAAGAAAATTACACCGAGCTGCTGTGGTTCTTTGAAGGCCTGACCAGCTATTACGACGACCTGGTGCTGCACCGAACCGGCCTGATCGACACCCCGGCCTACTTCAAGCTGCTGGCCAAAACCATCAACCAAGTGCTGCAAACCCCGGGGCGCAAGGTGCAAAGCGTGGCCCAGGCCAGCTTCGATGCCTGGGTGAAGTACTACCGCCCGGACGAAAACACCGCCAACGCCACCGTCAGCTACTACACCAAGGGGGCGCTGGTCGGCCTGTGCCTGGACCTGCAATTGCGCCGCGAGGGCAGCAATCTGGACGCTTTGATGCGCCACCTGTGGCAACACTGCCCGGATCGGCAAGTCACTGAAGAGCGCATCCTGGCCAGCCTGCACGCCCTCACCGGGCGCAGTTGGCAGCCAGAGCTCAGCGCCTGGGTGCATGGCACCGACGATTTACCACTGGCCGACCTGCTGGCCACCTTTGGTGTCACCCTGGAAAGCCAGCCCGCCGCCACGGCCCAAGCGCTGGGCCTGCGCGTGCAAGAGGGCAGCAGCATCACCATTCGCCAAGTGCTGCGCGGCAGCCCGGCGGAACAGGCGGGCATGATGGCCGGGGACGAGTGGTACGGCATCGAAATCAATGCAGGCCATGGCCCGCAAGGCTGGCGCATCGGCACGCTGGATGAACTGGCGCTGTACACCCCCCCGGGCAGCGCCCTGACGGCCCTCATCGCCCGCGACAAGCAACTGCTGCGCCTGCCCTTGCAGCTGCCGCCAGCGGCCAACCAGCCCTTGAGCAACGTGCAACTACGTACCAGTGATAACACCCAGCTGACCCAGTGGCTGCCCAGCGTCTCACCGGTATAGCTTCGGTATAGTTAAAGTTTGCCCATACATCCATTGAAAAGGAGCATCCCTTGGCCTACGAAACCATTGAAGTACGCATTGAAGCCGACAAAGTCGGGGTCATCACCCTGAACCGTCCCAAGCAGCTCAACGCCTTGAACGACCAGTTGATGAACGAACTGGGCGCAGCGCTCAAAGCCTTTGATGCCGACGACAACATCGGCTGCATGATCATCACCGGCAGCGAAAAAGCCTTTGCCGCTGGCGCTGACATCTCGGTCATGGCCAAGTACAGCTTTGCCGATGCTTACAAGGGCGACTTCATCACGCGCAACTGGGAAACCATCCGCAGCATCCGCAAGCCCGTCATTGCTGCCGTCAGCGGCTTTGCCCTGGGCGGCGGCTGTGAGCTGGCCATGATGTGCGACTTCATCATCGCGGCCGACAACGCCAAGTTTGGCCAACCCGAAATCAAGCTGGGCGTTATCCCCGGCGCTGGCGGCACCCAGCGCCTGCCGCGTGCCGTGGGCAAGTCCAAAGCCATGGACATGTGCCTGACCGCCCGCATGATGGATGCCACCGAGGCCGAGCGCAGCGGCCTGGTCAGCCGCGTGGTGCCGCTGGACAAGCTGATGGAAGAAACCCTGGCTGCGGCCATCACCATCAGCGGCTTCTCGCAAATCACCGTCATGGCGGCCAAGGAATCCGTGAACCGCGCCTTTGAAGGCACGCTGGCCGACGGCGTGATGTTCGAGCGCCGCCTGTTCCACAGCCTGTTTGCCACGCAAGACCAAAAGGAAGGCATGGACGCTTTCCTGAACAAACGCCCCGCGCAATTTACCCACCAATAAACCGGGTTATCAAACAACTCAACACAGCCGCAAAAATTGTCTATAATGCGCGGCTTCGGTCGTGTAGCTCAGTTGGTTAGAGCGCAGCATTCATAATGCTGATGTCGAAGGTTCAAGTCCCTCCACGACCACCAAATTATTTGCCTTTATTGCATTCGGTCGTATAGCTCAGTCGGTTAGAGCGCAGCATTCATAATGCTGATGTCGAAGGTTCGAGTCCCTCTACGACCACCATCTCAAGCCAGTGTTTCTTTGCAAACACTGGCTTTTTTCTTATGCCTTATTTTGACGTTGTCATTGTGGGCGCAGGGGCGGCAGGCCTGTTTTGCGCCGCACAAGCGGGCCAACGCGGCTTGCGCGTGCTGCTCATCGACCACGCCGAGCGTGTGGCCGAAAAAATCCGCATCTCCGGCGGTGGGCGCTGCAACTTCACCAACCGCCACCTCGACCCGCGCACCGGCCACCAGCACTACCTGGGGCAGAACCCGCAATTTGCCCGCTCCGCCCTGTCGCGCTTTACGCCGCAGCACTTTATCGACTTGGTAGAAAAAAACGGCATCGCCTTTCACGAAAAACACAAAGGCCAGCTATTTGCCGACCGCAGCGCTCAGGACATCGTACGCATGCTGCTTGATGCCTGCGCACTGGCCGGAGTGCAGCGCTGGCAGCCCTGCACCATCGAAACCATAGAGGCTGAAGCGGCCTGCGCCCCCCGTTCAGGCTTCAGCCGCTACCGCCTGCACACCAGCCAAGGCCTGGTGCAGGCACACAACCTGGTTGTGGCCACTGGCGGCCTGTCCATTCCCAAAATTGGTGCCACCGACTTTGGCTACCGCATTGCCAAGCAATTTGGTCTGCCCATCGTTGCCCAGCGTCCGGGTTTGGTGCCCTTGCGCTTTGCGGGGGAGGATTGGGCACCCTACGCCGATTTGGCCGGTGTTGCCCTGCCGGTGCGCATCAGCACCGGCGAGAAAAAGCCAGCCATCGCCTTCGATGAGGATTTGCTGTTCACCCACCGGGGGCTGTCTGGCCCAGCCATCTTGCAAATCTCCAGCTATTGGCAACCGGGCCAGCCGCTGACCATCGACCTGCTACCGCACCTGGACATTGCTGCGGCCTTGCAAGAAGCCAAAGCCAGCAGCAAAAAACAACTGCCCAACCTGTTGGCCCAATGGCTGCCCACGCGTTTGGCCGAAGCCTGGTGCCAGCACACCCCGGCCTGGCAAGGGCCAGTGAACCAATGCAGCGACAAAGCCCTGGCGCAGTTGGCGCACTCCTTAAGCCACTGGCAAATCACCCCCAGCGGCACCGAAGGCTATGCCAAGGCCGAAGTCACCCTGGGCGGGGTAGACACGCAAGCGCTTGCGCAACAAAGCATGCAGGCCAAGCAGCAGCCCGGCCTGTTCTTTATTGGCGAGGTGGTGGACATCACCGGCTGGCTGGGGGGCTATAACTTCCAGTGGGCCTGGGCCAGCGCCTATGTCTGCGCCCAGGCGCTGCAGGCCGCGTCGGCGTAACGCCTGGCCTGGGCCACAAGGCGCACTCAGGCAAAAATGCTGCGGGCCTCGGTAAAGCGCTTGGCAAAGTAGGGGTTGTCCATGCGCACGCGCTGCACCGTGCCGCCGCTGGACGGGGCATGCACGAACTGCCCATTGCCGACAAAAATCCCCATGTGCGAATAGCGCCCGCCCAGGGTGTTGAAAAACACGAAATCACCCCGCGCCAGCCCCCGACCCCGCACCGGGCTGCTGGCCTGCGCCCACTGCGCCGTGGTGCGCGGCAGCGGCTTGCTGGTAATGCCGCGCACGGCGTACTGAATCAGGCCGCTGCAATCAAAGCCGCCCTCGGGCGTGTTACCGCCATAGGTGTAGGGGGTATTGATGACCAGCAGGGTGCGGGCCAAGAGCGGCTCGCGCTGCGCGGCGGGCAGGCGCAGGCCCTGCGCACCAGCGGGCGGGGGGGCTGCAGGCGCGGTGGGCCGCGCAGGGCCGCGCTTGGGCGGGGCGCTGGAACATCCGGCCAGCAACAGCAAGGCCGCAGCGGTCAAACGGCCCAGGTCACGGCCTGCCTGGCGGCGTGCGGGGGAAGTGAGTGGATCCAGTGGCTGCATGGGGACAATTATGGCCATGGCGGCATTCAAGAAAAATAAAATAGCTGCTTACGCTGATAGATAAACAGATTTAGAAGCTAAACACTATTAAATCGTTTATTCATCAGCGCAAACAGCTATGTTTTACACCGTATTGCCGCCTGCGTTCAAAACGGCAGCTTGGGCATGCCGCCACCCATCAGGCCCTTCATGCCTTTGGCACCGCCGAGTTTTTTGAGCATTTTCATCATTCCGCTGCCCTTCATTTTTTTCATCATGGACTGCATTTGCTCAAACTCCTTGAGCAGGCGATTGACCTCATGCACCGGCACGCCGGCCCCGGCAGCGATGCGTTTTTTGCGCGTGGCTTTGATGATGGCGGGGTTTTTGCGCTCTTTTTGCGTCATCGAGCAGATGATGCCTTCCTTGCGGCGCACTTCTTTTTCGGCCTTGTCCATGTCCATGCTGCCGGCCTTGCTGGCGATTTCGCTGGGCAGTTTGTCCATCAGGCTGGACAGGCCGCCCATCTGCTTCATCTGCTGCAGCTGGGCCAGGAAGTCGTTCAGGTCAAAGCCATCGCCGCTTTTGACTTTTTCGGCCAGCTTTTGCGCGGCTTCCAGGTCCACGTTTTGCGTCACCTGCTCGACCAGGGCCACGATGTCGCCCATGCCCAGCACGCGCTGGGCGTGGCGGTCGGCATCGAACACTTCCAGACCGTCGATTTTTTCGCTGACACCGGCAAACTTGATCGGTGCGCCGGTGATGGCGCGCACCGACAGCGCCGCACCGCCGCGCGAGTCGCCATCCAGCTTGGTCAGCACGATGCCGGTCAGCGGCAGCGCTTCTTTAAAGGCTTTGGCGGTGTTCACCGCGTCCTGGCCCTGCATGGCATCGACGACAAACAGGGTTTCTACCGGTTTGAGCAGGGCGTGCAGGTCTTTGATTTCCTGCATCAGCAACTCGTCAATGGCCAGGCGGCCGGCGGTATCGACCAGCAGCACGTCAAAGTAATGTTTTTTGGCGTAATCGAGCGCGGCGCGGGCGATGTCCTGGGGTTTTTGGTCGGGGGTGCTGGCAAACCATTCGGCCCCGGCCTGGGCGGTGACGGTTTTCAGCTGCTCGATGGCCGCCGGGCGGTACACGTCGCCCGAGACGGTGAGCACTTTCTTTTTGCGCTTTTCGATCAGGTGCTTGGCCAATTTTGCCGTAGTGGTGGTTTTACCCGCGCCTTGCAAACCGGCCATCAGGATGACGGCCGGGGGCTGGGCGGCCAGGTTGATGTCGGCCACGCCTTCGCCCATGGTGGCGGCCAGTTCGGCATTGACGATGCCCACCAGCGCCTGGCCGGGCTTTAAGCTGCCCAACACTTCTTGGCCCAATGCTTTGTCTTTGACGCGGGCAATAAAGTCACGCACCACGGGCAAGGCCACGTCGGCTTCCAGCAGGGCCATGCGCACTTCGCGCAGCATGTCCTGCACGTTGGACTCGGTAATGCGCGCCTGGCCGCGCATTTCCTTGACCAGGCGCGAGAGTTTGTCGGTAAGTGCGGATGCCATAAATCAAAAACCCTGAAAAGAAGCCAGCAAAAGCGGGCAATTCTACCTGCTAGGGGGTCGGCAGCGGCCCCAAGGGCTGCGGCTGCGCTGCGCGGCAGGTAGCGCCAGCGATATGATGGCGACCATGGCGCTGCACCCCCATTTTTCTGCTCCCACCTCTGTTTGGACCCTGGCCCCTGCGGGCATGGCCACGCTCGCTTATTTGCTGGCGGCATTTTCTGCCCAACGCGCGGGCCAGGCCCGCACCAGCTTGTACACCGCTTGGGGCTTGCACTTGCTGTCGCTGGTGGCGGGCGTGTTCAACACACCCGCCCATTTTGGTTTTGCCCCGGCGCTGTCCATTACCGCCTGGCTGATGCTGACCATGTATTTGGTTGAGCAGCAGCTGTACCCCCGCATGCGGGCAGCCAGCCTGTTGGCGCTGATGGGGGCTGTGGCAGTGCTGTTGGCGGTCTTCTTTCCCGGCACCTCACTGGCCAATGGGCCATCGGTCTGGCTGCCATTGCATTTGACCTTGGGGGTGGCCTCGTACGGTTTGTTTGCCGCTGCCGTGGTACACGCAGGGCTGATGACCCGGGCCGAACGGCGCATGCGCCGCGCCAGTGAAGATGGCACCGGCGTGCCCTTGCTGACGCTGGAGCGCATCATGTTCCACTGCGTAAATGCCGGTTTTGTGCTGCTAACAGCCACCTTGCTGGTGGGCTGGCTGTTTGGGGAAGTGCTGTACGGCCACCCCTGGCGCTTTGACCATAAAACCGTGTTCTCCCTGCTGGCCTGGGTGGTGTTTGCCGTGCTGCTGGTGGGCCGTGCCCGCTTTGGCTGGCGCGGCCTGCACGCTACGCGCATGGTGTATGCCGGGGCGGTGATGCTGCTCTTGGGCTATGCCGGTTCGCGCTTTGTGCTGGAAGTGCTGCTGGGGCACGGTGCATGAGTAAATACTTGCTGGTCACGCTGGTGCTGCTGGTGGCCGTTGCGCTGTGGCGGCACAAGCACCGTAAAACCGTTGCGCCCAAACCGCGCCCAGGCGCGGCCCCGCGCAACCACCTGCCGGTGCAAACCATGGTCTGCTGTGCCCACTGCGGGCTGCACCTGCCCCAGGCCGAGGCCAGTGCCGCCCAGGGGCAGTTTTTTTGCAGCCCTGCCCACCAGCAGCGCGGTGCCCGTCAGCCATGATGGCCCAGGCCACCCATCCGCAAAGCACCACCACCTTGCCCCTGGCCATGGCCCGGCGTTTATGGCGGGCCTTTAGCCTGGGGCGGGTGTTTTCTGCCCTGATGCTGCTGGGCATGCTGGTGCCGCAAACCAGCCACTTGGATTCGGTGCTGACCAATTTTTCTTGGTTTCTGGGCGGGCTCTACCTGATCCTGACCTGCGCCGCATGGTTGCTGCTGCGCAACCATCCGCCTGGGCAGCAATGGGGCTTGGCCTGGGTGGCCACGCTGGCGCTGGAGGTGGGCATCATCAGCCTGGTGCAACTGCTGCAGCTGTGGCAACCGGGCGGCACGCTGCACTTTTCGCCCTTGCTGGCCCTGCCCATTTTGGCGGCTGCTTGCCTGGGCAGCCTGCGCATGGCCTTGGCCACCACGGCCAGCGTGACCTTGCTTTTACTCGGCGGCTATACCTTGGCCGCCTTGGATGGCCTGCCCAATGGGTGGGAGCTGACCGTGCAGGTGGCCACGGTATGCGCCGGGTATTTTGCGGTCGCCTTTCTCACCCACCACCTGGCCCAACGCCTGGGCTGGCAAGAGCGCTTGGCCCGCCGCCACCACCGCCTGGCCCGATCGCAAGAAGAGATCAACACCCTGATCATTGACCGGCTGACCGAAGGGGTGCTGGTGGTCGATAGCAGCTTGCAGATTCAGCAAGCCAACCCAGCGGCCTGCCAACTGCTAGGGGGCGATTGCAAGCCGCCCATCGCTCTGAATCACCGCCCCGCTTGGCAGCCGCTGGGCGAATTGGTGTTGCAAGCCTTAAGCACCGGCCAGTCCCAAGATGCGCGCTTGCAGCTGGTGGAGGCCAACCTGCCCCCGGTGGGGCTGTACGTGCGCGTCTGGCCCAGCGACCACAGCACCGACGATGGCCTGCAAGACAGCGAGCACCCCTTTCTGTCCGAAGACAGCCAGTACACCGCACCGGCCACGCAATTTCTGGTTTTTCTGGAAGACTTGCGCCAGCTGGAGGCCCGCCTGCGCACCGAAAAAATGGCCGCCATGGGCCGCATGTCTGCCGCCGTAGCGCATGAAATTCGCAACCCGCTGGCGGCCATCAGCCAAGCCAATGCCTTGTTGGCCGAAGACATTACCGACCCGGCCCAGCAGCGCTTGGTCCACATGGTGGCCGCCAACGCCCAGCGCATTGCCCACACGATTGAAGACGTGCTGGATATTGCCCGGGTGCAGCAGCAAATTCAGCACAGCCCCTCGATTGGCCTGGCGCTGGACGAGGTCGTCAGCACCATCTGGCGCGAATGGCAAGCCCAAGACAGTGCCCAGCGCCAAGGCCGCTGCCACCTGGACTGCCCCGGCAGCGTGGCCTTTGACAGCGAGCACCTGCGCCGCATCATCGTCAATCTGCTGGACAACGCCCAGCGCTACGCCCAGCCCGATGCAAGCGGGCACAAACAACTGTGGCTGGGCACGGGCCGCCAGCGCAATGGCCGGGCCTGGGTGCAGGTCTGGAGCAGCGGGCCAGAAATTGAAGCCAGCATGCAAAACCATTTGTTTGAGCCGTTTTTTTCCTCGCACAGCCGCTCCAGCGGCCTGGGCCTGTTCATTTGCCGCGAGCTGTGCCAGCGCCACGGTGCCAGCCTGCGCTACCACCGCCAAGCTTGCCCTGCTCAGCCTGAAGGCCCGCCCGGCAATGCCTTTACCCTGCGCTTTGCCCACAGCAGCCCCGCCGCTCGGGGGCAGACTGGCGCTTTGTTTACTGCTTCGGATTGACCTATGCCCACTGCCCCTGCCCGCATTTTGGTCGTGGACGATGAGCCCGATCTGCGCACCCTGTACGAACTGACCTTGCTGCGCGATGGCCACCACGTCAGCACCGCCGCCAACCTGGCCCAAGCCAGCGCCTTGCTGGCCAGCCAGCGCTTTGACGTGCTCATCACCGATATGCGCCTGCCCGATGGCCTGGGCATGGCGCTGCTGCACGAGTTGCACCAGCAGCAGCGCCAAGAGCGCAGCATTGTGATTACCGCCTATGGCAGTGCCGAAAACGCCGTTGAGGCACTGCGCTATGGCGCGTTTGATTACCTGACCAAGCCGGTCGATCTCAAGCAATTTCGCCGCGTCGTGGCCTCGGCCACCGAAGGCCTGCCCGCGCCCAACACCCCGGCCGCACCGGCCTTGGCAACCCCAGCCTGCAGCGCCTTCCCCCCTTGCGATAGCAGCACCCATCCCGCCGCCTGTGCCGCACTGGAGCGCTTGGCCGGCCAATCCCCCGCCATGCAATTGCTGCGCCAGCGCATCCAAAAAGTCGCCCCCAGCATGGCCCCCGTGCTCATCACGGGCGAATCAGGCACAGGCAAAGAGCTGGTCGCCCGCGCCCTGCACGCCTGCAGCCACCGCAGCCACGGCCCTTGGGTGGCGGTGAACTGCGGGGCCATCCCCGAGCATTTGCTGGAGGCCGAATTTTTCGGTGCCCGCAAAGGGGCCTTTACCGGGGCCAACGCCGACCGCCAGGGCTTTTTTCAGGCGGCCAACGGCGGCACCTTGTTTTTGGACGAATTGGGCGAGCTGCCCCTGGCCATGCAGGCCAAGCTGCTGCGCGCCATCCAAGAGCGCAGCGTGCGTGCCCTGGGGGCCACCCAAGAAGAAGGCGTGGACGTGCGCATCATCAGCGCCACCCACCGCAACCTGGCCAACGATGTGCAAACGGGGCGCTTTCGCCAAGACCTGTTCTACCGCCTGAATGTCATTGACGTGCAGTTGCCCGCCCTGCGCGAGCGCCGCGAAGACCTGCCCCTGCTGTGCGAGCGCCTGCTGGCCAATATGGCGCAAGAAAACGGCCTGCCCGTGCTGCCACCCAGCCCGGCCCTGCTGCAGCATGTGCAAAGCCTGCCCCTGCCGGGCAATGTGCGCGAGCTGGAAAACCTCTTGCACCGCTACGTCGCCCTGGGCGACGAGGGCCTGGGCCAAACACCCACGGCGCCGCTGGCCGCGTTCACCGCGCCCATGACCTCCCCCGGTGTAGCATCCGCTGTGCCCTCCGCTGTCTCCCCAGGTGTGCCCGCCCACGCGGCTACAGCCCCCACGCCAGAAAATCCCCAGCCCAAAAGGCATGCCTTCGCGGCCTGGCTGGATGCCCAAGAGCGCCAACTGCTCGCCCAGACCCTGCAAACCCAAGGGGGCGATATCACCGCTACCGCCGCCCACCTGGGGTTGGAGCCCACGCAAATTCAGTACCGGTTGCAGCGGCTGCACCTTCCCCATCCAGCGGCCCACTAGCCCATGCCCGCCCCCA
>NZ_JAFNME010000009.1 GCF_017368815.1 Comamonas denitrificans
CCCCGGGCTTTGAGCGCTGCGTTGTACGCTGCCCAGTTGGTGGTCTTGTAGCGGGGCTTGGCGCTCTTGGATTCACTCATGTCCCGAGGCTAACAGTTCGGGGGGCAGGGTTTGTGCAACAGAGCCTTCTTGATATAGAAGTCCAGCTCACGGCGCAAAAAGCCGCCCAAGTCTTTGTGGATGAAATAGTCCGCCGTGTTCTTGGTGGTGTAGTCGCTCAGGTGCTTTTCCAGCAGGGTGCGCTGCGGATTTTTCTCGGTCGGCGCGCGCTGGCCCAGCGCCAGCCAACGCGCCTTCACCGCGCTATCTGCCAGCACGGTTTCCACTGCTTTGGTAACCAGCGCCTCCTGCTTGGTGCCTTTGGGCTGGGCGGCATATTCAAAGCGAATGATCAGCTCCTTGCTGCCATCGGCGGTTTGTACTTCCTCAACGGGTAGCAGCTCTTCTTCGTATTCGTCGCCGTTTTCATCCACACGGGTAACAGTTTTGGCCGCTACCAGGGCAAAGCGCCGTTCCTTGTCGTTGTCCTTGCGGTTGTCTTTGGCGGTGTCGGCGGCGGCCAGGCGCAAATGCACCGTGCGGCCGTCTTCCAACTTGAAGCTGTAATTGCTGAAGTTCTCGCCGCTCTTGGTGTAGTACTGATCCTTGTTGGCCCAGTGCAGCATCACCTCTTCGCCCGCGTAGGGGATGGCGTAGGTGTCGCCCTTGTAGCGGCGCTGGCTGATGAAGTCACCATTTTGGTAATAGCGCGAGAAAAAGGTCAGCAGGTGCGAGAACACGGCATTTTCGTGTTCGCTGGCACCGGTGCTGTACTGCGCCAGCTTTTGGCGCAACTCTTGCACTTTCGGGACCGTGGCCGGATCGATGCCGTCTGCCTGGTATTGCGCTTCCTTGTCCTTCAGTTCGCGCGCCACCTGCTCTTGCTGTGCAGCGCCACCTTGGCTGAGCGCGGTTTGCACCTTCTCGGCCAGCCGGTTTTGCAGGTAGTCGTTGATCTCGCCCGCCCGGGCGTTGAGGATGCGGTAGATGCCAAAGTCCAGTTCCGGGCGGTCGATCTGGAAGATCTCGCGCAGCTTGGCGACGAGCTCCTGGAATTTGGGATGTTGTTTGTTGGTCATGGCGTGCCCTGATCTCGGGATTTCTGATGCTTTATAGGATGTGCGTTTCAGGTGACCTGCCAGCGGATGCTGAACAGGGTCTCGTGGCTGGTTTTTTCTTGCAGGCGCTGCTGAAGCGAGGCAATCAGCGCATCGCGCTTGGCGATGATTTCGTCTTCCACCTCAAAAACTTCTTGCCGCAGGCGGCGCTGCTTGCGCTCCAGCTCAGACAGCTCGCGCTGGATGCCGTCTTGCTCCTGCAAGGTGGCGGCTTTGCGGGCGTCGCGCTTGAGCTGTGCGATGCGGGCTTTGGTGTGCTTCAGGGCCTCTTCTGCGGCCAGCAGCTTGTCGTCGGCCCAGCGTTCCAGCTTGTCCCGTTCTTCATGGAACAGGCGCTGGTTGGCTTCAATAAATCCTGAAATAGTAGCTGCTACCGCTTGCTGGCTATTGGCTAGAAGCGTTTTTGGCACAGATTCTTCCAGGGGCGCGGGCTTGCCTGCGGCGGGAAGGGCCATGAGCTTTTCGCAGGTTTCCTGGTCTAGTACCCGCCCATCGTCCGTGAGGCCGGAGAACAGCAGCGCCTCGGTGGTCTCGAAGGCAGTCACTTCCAGCCGGGCCAGCGTCAGCCAGCCGGACTTGCCGCGCAGCCTCTCAATGACGGAGACGCGCGCGCCGTGTTTTTCGTAGTCCAGCTTCACGGTGGCGACGGGCGTGGCTGCGTTCAGACTGGCTTCAATGCTCCACTCCCCCAGCGGGTGGCTAAGGCGGTAGGCGTGTGCCAGCATGTCCGGCTGCGCCGCCCCACGAATAAGTTGATAGCGACCGACAGCGATACCCGCTGGCGGCGTGGTCAATGAGAACGCGTAGGACTGCTCGTCAAAGCGTGCGCGGTCATGGAGGGCATAGCGGGTCACGCCCCAAAACCAGCGCCCGAGTTTGTCGAGGCGTGCTTCGGCCTCGTCCAATCGCAGCTTGAGCCGGTCGTGGACATCCTCATCGAAGTTCTCTAGCAGCTGGGACTGGGTGTCTTTGATGCGGTCGGCTATGGATTCTTCCAGCTCCGCTTGCAGCGCATTGAAGGCGGCTTCGATCTGCGCGGGCTGGCGGCAGGTGTCGTAGATTTGGAGGATGCGTTTTTCAAAATCGAGGCCTCCCTCGATGCGGCCCAGCACTTCATCGCTTGCGCCAAACACCCCAGAGAACAGCTTGAATTTTTCGGTGAGCAGCTCCAGCACACGCTGGTCGGCCTGGTTGCGGGTGTTGAGGAAGTTGATGACCACCACATCAAAACGCTGACCGTAGCGGTGGCAGCGGCCAATGCGCTGCTCAACGCGCTGCGGGTTCCACGGCAGGTCGTAATTGATGATCAGCGCGCAGAACTGCAAATTGACGCCTTCGGCAGCCGCTTCAGTGGCGATCATGATTTCCGCACCACTGCCGTCGTCCTTGCGGAAGTGGTCGATCAGCGCGGTGCGGCGATCGACCTGCGGCGAGCCGGTGACGCGATCCGTGCCTTTGTTCTCTTGCAGCCAACGTTGGTAAATGGCGGTGGAGTCTTCGTGGGTGTTGGTTCCACTGAACAACACCAATTTGCCCGCATGGCCGTTGGCGGAGAGAAAGCGGTGCAGGTACTCCTGCGTGCGCTTGGACTCCGTGAAGATGATGGCCTTTCGTGGCGCACGCAGCTCGGCCATCTTGCCGAAGCCCAGATTGAGCGCCTTCAATAGGGCCTGCGCCTTGGTGTCGGTTTTCAGGGCTTGGGCGGCATCGACGAATGCGGTCAGCTCTGCAATCTCGGCGGTGATGGCAGCGCGGACGGCCTGGGAATCTTTTGCCGCGTCTGTCTTACTGCTTTCTGCTAGCTCAGGCGTGAGGGCTTCGGCGTCTTCGTCGGCCTCGCTGGCTTCCTCTTCGAGGTAGTCCTGCTCCAGATCGTCCTCGGCAATGAGCTGTTCGACCAGTTGGCTGCCGTCGTCTTCCGCTTTGTCTGCTGTGAGCAAGCCCTGCAGCCGCTCGCGAATGGTGACCAAGGTGGCGGCAACAGCGTGCGAGCTGGAGGCCAGCAGCTTGCGCAAAATCAGCCCAGTGAGATGGCGTTGCTGCTTAGGCAGGGCGTAGGAGTCTTCCTTTTGCAGAAAGGCCGAGATGCGCTCGTACAGCGCCTGCTCGTCGTCGGTGGGGTTGAACGGCTGGGTGAGGGCCTTGCGCTCGGTGTACTGGATGTACTCCAGCACGTCACGGCGCAGTGTGCGTTTGGCGAAGCTGGCAAGACGCTCACGCAGCTCGTCCAAGCCGGTGCCGCTGTTCATGAATTGCTTGCGAAAGGCAGCTTCGTCGCCGAACAGGTGCTCGTCGATCAGTGTGGACAGGCCGTACAGCTCCATCAGCGAGTTTTGCAACGGCGTGGCGGTGAGCAGCAGCTTTTTGCGGCCTTGCAGCGCGCGCTTGAGTGCCTGCCCGGTGCGGTTGCTGGCGCGGTGCGCATTGCGCAGCTTGTGCGCTTCGTCAATGACCACCACATCCCAAGGCACGGCACGCAATTCAGCCTCCAGCTTGGCGGCGAACTGGTAGGACATGATCACAACCGCCTTGCCAACCTGCCGCTGCAAGGTGGCGAGCAGGTCGCCCGCAGACTGCTTGCGCAGGGAAACTGCATCCACCACGGTGGTGGGCACGGCAAACTTGTCGTGCAGCTCCTGCGCCCATTGCTTGCGCAGGCTAGCCGGGCATATGACCAGCAGCCGACGACGGCGCTCAGCCCAGTATTGGCAAACCACCAGCGCGGCTTCAATGGTTTTGCCCAGCCCCACCTCGTCAGCCAGCAGTACGCCTTCCTGCAATGGGTTGCGAAGTGCGAACAGCGCCGCCTCGATCTGGTGCGGGTTCAAATCGACGCTGGCATCGAACAGCGATTGGGAGAGGCGATCTACGCCATCGGCAGCGTGCCGCCGCGTCAGCTCGTGGGCGTAGTACTTGGCTTGGTAAGCGCAGATCACCTTTGTCCCCCGGCGGAATCGACAGACTGCGCATGGATCCAGGCATCGATATCCATTTTTCTGAAACGCCACACCCCGCCGACTTTGAAGGCTGGGATCTTTTTAGCGCCAGCCAACCGATAGATCGTCCGTTCTGTGACCTTCAAATAGGCTGCCACTTCGGCCAAAGTCAGAACGCCTTCGTTGGATGTGTTTTGAGTCATTTCTGATGTTTTATTGGTAATGTTGTCTAGTTTAGTGCCATCTATCCAGCAGCCCGCCTGCGCTGCAGCGGGGCATGGCTGCACTTTTTTGGTGCATGGCGCGGCTGCCAAGCCGTGGCGTCTTGGGCACGCTGCACCGCACCAAAGGGTCGCATCGCCCTGAAAATACGGGCCAAAAGCAAAGATTTTTTCAGCTTGGCACGGTTCTTGCTTACATCTTTCTTCAAGCGCCATTGTGCAATTAGGCAGGTGCCCAGGCACCTGTGCATGATGGCAAGCCTTCATTTATTGAATAGCTGTTTACGCTTGTATTTGCTTGTTTTAAAGATTATTTATCTATGAAAACATTTATTTATCAGCGGTAGAAGCTATTGTTTTATTGATTCAACCGGCCAGCTTGAAGAACCCACCATGATCCGCATCAATCCCCACTACCCCAAGCTGCAAGCCAGCTATTTGTTTGCCGACATCGCCCGGCGCGTCAGCGCCTTTCAGCAGCAGCACCCGGACAAACACCTGATCCGCCTGGGCATTGGCGACGTGACCCAGCCGCTGCCGCCCGCCTGCATTGCCGCGCTGCACCAGGCCACGGACGAGATGGCCAATGCCGCCAACTTTCGCGGCTATGGCCCGGAGCAGGGCTACGACTTTCTGCGCCAAGCGATTGCCACGCACGACTTCCAAGCCCGTGGTGCCCAGATCGATGCCGATGAAATTTTTGTCAGCGATGGCGCCAAGTCCGACACCGGCAACATCCAGGAGATTTTTGCGCAGGATGTGCGCGTGGCCATCCCCGATCCGGTGTACCCGGTGTATGTGGACACCAACGTCATGGCCGGGCGCACCGATGCCGCCGTCGATGGCCGCTACCCCGGCTTTGTCTATCTGGACAGCACCGCCGCCAACGGCTATGTGCCCGCCCTGCCCAGCGAGCCGGTCGATCTGATCTACCTGTGCTTTCCGAACAACCCCACGGGTGCCACGGCCACGCGCGCGCAACTGGCTGCCTGGGTGGAGTACGCGCGCCAAAACCGGGCGCTGATTTTGTTTGATGCGGCGTATGAAGCCTTTATTCGCGACCCCGAACTGCCGCACTCCATCTACGAAATCCCCGGCGCACGCGAGGTGGCGATTGAGTTTCGCAGCTACTCCAAGACGGCGGGCTTTACCGGCCTGCGCTGCGCCTACACCGTGGTGCCCAAAGAGTGCATGGCCTGGGACGACAGCGGCCAGCCCGTAGCCCTGCATGCGCTGTGGATGCGGCGGCACACGACCAAGTTCAACGGCGTGTCCTACCCCGTGCAACGCGCTGCCGAGGCGGTGTACAGCGCCGAGGGCCAGCAGCAGGTGCGGGCGCTGATTGACGGCTATCTGGACAACGCCCGCACCATTCGCCGCGCTTTTGAGGCCATGGGCTTTGCTTGCACCGGGGGCGAGAACGCGCCCTACGTCTGGATTGATGCGCAGCGCGATGCCTGGGCGTTTTTCGACCTGCTGCTGCACCGCGCCGGGGTGGTCTGCACGCCGGGGGTGGGCTTTGGCCGCTGCGGCCAGCAGCATGTGCGCATCAGCGCCTTCAATAGTGCAGAAAACGTGGCCAACGCCTTGCAGCGTATACGCCAAGCGCTTCAATAAATACAGCAAACAGAGAATCCACCATGCCCATTTCCAACGATTTTCGCCAGCGCCTGTACCCCCAGCTGCCAGCCATTGCCGAGCACTTCGGCACGCCCTTCCACATCTATGACGAGGCGGGCATCCGCGCCACCGTGGCCCGCCTGTATGCGGCCTTTGCCAAGGTGGCCGGGTTCAAAGAGTATTACGCCGTCAAGGCGCTGCCCAACCCGCGCATCCTGGCCTTGCTGCGTGAGCTGGGCTGCGGTTTTGATTGCAGCTCCATCGCCGAGCTGGTGCTGGCCCGCCAGGCTGGCGCACGCGGCGAGGAGATCATGTTCACCTCCAACAACACCTCGCCCGAAGAATTTGCCGTGGCCGCGCAGGACGGCGGCTGCATCCTGAACCTGGACGACCTGAGCCTGGTGGCCAAGGTGCCGCAGATGCCCGAGCTGGTGTGCTTTCGCTACAACCCCGGGGCCGAGCGCAGCGGCAACAGCATCATCGGCAACCCGCTGGAGGCCAAATACGGCGTGCCGCACGCCCAGCTGCTCGACGCTTTTCGCGCCGCCCAGGCCCGGGGGGCGCGGCGCTTTGGCCTGCACACCATGCTGGCCTCGAACGAGCGCGACCACCGCTACATGGTGCAGACGGTGGAGATGCTGCTGCAAGTGGCCGCCTGGGTGCAGGCAGAGCTGGGCATTCGCCTGGAGTTCATCAACATGGGCGGCGGCCTGGGCATCCCCTACCGGCCCGAAGAGGAAGCATTCGATGTCGAGGCCCTGGGCCACCAGGCGCAGGCGCTGCTGGCCGATTTCCGCACCCGCCACGGCCACACACCCGCGCTGCACATGGAAAGCGGGCGCTACATCACCGGCCCGCACGGCGTGCTGGTGACGCGGGCCATCAACCGCAAAGAGAGTTATCGCACCTACATCGGCGTGGATGCCTGCATGTCCGCCCTGATGCGCCCTGGCATGTACGGCGCGTACCACCACATCGACGTGGTGGGCAAAACCGCCAGCGAGGCCAGCCCGCATGACGCGCTGGTGGATGTCGTTGGCTCCCTGTGCGAAAACAACGACAAATTCGCCGTGCAGCGCCCCCTGCCGCCGGTGGCCGATGGCGATCTGCTCGTCATCCACGACACCGGGGCGCACGGCCACGCCATGGGCTTTAACTACAACGGCAAGCTGCGCCCGCAGGAGCTGCTGCTGCGCCCCCATGGCAGCGTAGAGCGCATCCGCCGCGCCGAGACGCTGCAAGACTACTTCGCCACGCTGCAATTTCCCGCGCGGGAGTGGCAGCCATGACCCTGCCACGCCTGCACCCCCGCCAAAACGCCATTGCCGCCGTGCTGGGTGTGACCCCGCCGTTTACCAACCCGGCCATGCTGGCAGCCGAGGCGCTGCGGCGGCAGGTCTTCATCGAAGACACGCTGCAGGCCAGCGGCCTGACCACCCTGGTGCTGGGCATCAGCGGCGGGGTTGATTCGCTGGTGGCCGGGCGACTGGCACAACTGGCCGTGCAGGCGCTGCGCACCCGCACCCGCGATGGCCGCTACCGCTTCATCGCTGTGCGCCTGCCCTACAGCACCCAGCACGACGAGGACGCTGCCCGCGCCGCTCTGGCCTTTATCCGCGCCGATGAGGAATGCACCGTGCCCATTGAAAACGCGGTGCAGGCCCTGGCTGCGCACCTGCCCAAGCTGTCCACCCTGCCCGCCCGCCGGCGCGATGTTGTGCTGGGCAACGTCAAGGCCCGCACCCGCATGGTGGCGCAGTACGCCCTGGCCAACGCCACGGGCGGGCTGGTGATTGGCACCGACCACGCCGCCGAGGCGGTGATGGGCTTTTTCACCAAATTCGGCGATGGTGCGTGCGATCTGGCCCCGCTGTCCGGCTTGGTCAAGGGCCAGGTGCGCGCCATTGCTGCCCACCTGGGCGCACCGGCCGAACTGGTTCACAAAACCCCCACCGCCGATCTGGAAGACCTCGCCCCAGGCCGCCCGGACGAAGCCGCCTACGGTGTCACCTACGACCAGATTGATGCCTTTTTGCACGGTCAGCCGGTGGATGCCCACGCCTTCCAGCGCATCGTCACCGCCTACGAAGCCAGCGGGCACAAACGCGCCCACCCCCTTACGCCATGACCACGACGAGCACAACGGCTTTGCGCCGCCCACCCCTGCCCTTCACCAAAATGCACGGCCTGGGCAACGATTTTCTGGTGCTGGATGCCACGCGCCAGCCCGTCGCCCTGTCACCAGAAGACATCCGTGCCCTGGCCGATCGGCATTTCGGCGTGGGCTTCGACCAGTTGCTGGTGGTCACGCCAGGGCCAAGGGCGGATGTGGACTTTGGCTACCGCATCTTTAACGCCGATGGCTCTGAGGTGGAGCAATGCGGCAACGGTGCCCGCTGCTTTGCCCGCTTCGTTCACGACCAGGGACTGACGGACCAACGCCGCATCCGCGTGCAGACCTGCGCAGGCACCATCGTGCTGCACATCACCGACACCGGCCACGTGCAGGTGGACATGGGCATGCCGCGCTTTCTGCCGCAAGAAATCCCCTTCAGCGCCCCGGCCCCAGCGCTGCGCTACCCCGTGGCTGTGGGCGATGAAATGGTGCAACTGGCCGTGGTGAACATGGGCAACCCGCACGCTGTGCTGCGCGTGGCGGATGTGGACAGCGCCCCCGTCGCCACACTGGGGCCACAGCTGGAATCGCACCCGCGCTTTCCCGCCCGGGTGAATGTTGGCTTCATGCAGGTGCTGGCCCCCGACCGCATCCGCCTGCGCGTTTATGAACGCGGCACCGGCGAAACCCTGGCCTGCGGCACCGGTGCCTGCGCCGCCGTGGTCGCCGGGCAGCGCCTGGGCTGGCTGGGCCAGCACGTGACCGTGCTGCTGCCCGGCGGGCCATTGCAGATTGACTGGCCGGGCGAAGGCCAGCACGTGCACATGCAAGGCCCGGCCACGCGGGTGTACGACGGCCTGTGGCACTGGCCCGAAGCCGCGCCCGCCGTGTAAACAACAAATCAGCAAAATCAAACGCAAAGCAAAAAGCCCTGAAACTTTTCAGTTTCAGGGCTTTGCATCTGGCGCGGCTGGCAGGAATCGAACCCACGACCCCTTGGTTCGTAGCCAAGTACTCTATCCAGCTGAGCTACAGCCGCGCAAAAAAAAACGATTCACTGGCGGAGAGGGAGGGATTCGAACCCTCGGTGATGTTGCCACCACGCCTGATTTCGAGTCAGGTACATTCGACCACTCTGCCACCTCTCCGCATCGTGGAATCCGCAATTGTAGCTGGATTTTTAGGCCCGCACGAAAAATTTACGCTGAAATATGCTGAAATTTACGCGGCCAAGCGTTCCAAGCCGCCCATGTAGGGGCGCAGCACTTCGGGAATGGTCACGCTGCCGTCCTGGTTCTGATAATTTTCCAGCACGGCCACCAGGCAGCGGCCCACGGCCAGGCCCGAGCCGTTCAGGGTGTGCACCAGCTCGTTTTTGCCCTTGGCATTCTTGAAGCGCGCTTGCAGGCGGCGGGCTTGGAAGTCTTCGCAGTTGGAGATAGAGCTGATTTCGCGGTACTTGCCCTGGCCGGGCAGCCACACTTCCAGGTCGTAGGTTTTGGCCGCGCCAAAGCCCATGTCGCCCGTGCACAGGCTCATCACGCGGTAGGGCAAGCCCAGTTTTTGCAGGATGGCTTCGGCGTGGCCAGTCATGGCTTCCAGCGCTTCGTAGCTGTTTTCGGGGTGGACGATTTGCACCATTTCCACCTTGTCAAACTGGTGCTGGCGGATCATGCCGCGCGTATCGCGCCCGTAGCTGCCGGCCTCGGAGCGAAAGCACGGCGTGTGCGCGGTCAGGCGGATGGGCAAAGTGGCCTCGGGCAGCACTTCGTCGCGCACAAAGTTGGTCAGTGGCACCTCGCTGGTGGGGATCAGGTACAGCGCCGCATGATCGGGCACCGGCTCGCCGTCCTGCCCGCCTTTTTTGGCGGCAAACAGGTCTTCCTCAAATTTGGGCAACTGGCCCGTGCCTTGGAGCGAATCGGCGTTCACCGCGTAGGGCACATAGCACTCGGTGTAGCCGTGCTCCTGGGTTTGCACATCCAGCATGAATTGCGCCAGGGCACGGTGCAGGCGGGCAATGCCGCCTTGCATGACCGTAAAGCGGGCCCCGGAGAGCTTCACGCCCATATCAAAATCCAACCCCAGCGGCGTGCCCACATCCACGTGGTCTTTGGCCTCGAAGTCAAAGCTGCGCGGTGTGCCCCAGCGGCGCACTTCGACGTTGTCCTCCTCGCCCGCGCCCACGGGCACGCTCGCGTGCGGCAGGTTGGGCACGGCCAGCAGCAAGGTGGCTAGCTCAGTCTGGATGGATTCCAGGCGCTGGGCCGAGGCATCCAGCTCATCCTTGAAAGCGGCAACTTGGGCCTTGGCGGCTTCGGCGGCCTCTTTCTCGCCTTTGCCCATGAGCTGGCCGATCTGTTTGGAGAGCTGATTGCGCTGGGCCTGCAATTCTTCCGTGCGCATTTGCAGGGTTTTGCGCTCGGCTTCCAGGGCACGGAAAGCCTCAACGTTCAAGTAGGGTTGGGGATTTTTACGGGTGGCAAGACGGGCGATAACGCTGTCCAAATCTTTGCGCAGCAAAAGAACATCTAGCATGGTGGTGGTATCAGTGAGGCCGTAGCGCGGCAAACCGCTAATTGTGCCTGCTATAACCGCTGGTCTGCACAACCCTGGAGGCTGCCCCCGATGTTCTACGTCTTTAACACCAACGGCCCAATGTACGCTGGCAGCTACGAGCGCCTGAGCCAAATCGCTGCCGTGCGCGGCGTGGCACGGCCGGCGGCGCTGCGCTCCAACACCACGGACGTGGGCGAACGCGCAGCCGGCCATCTGGCCACCGATACCGCCCCCCCGCACACCCAGCGCCAAAGCGCCCAACTGCGCAGCGCCTACGGCCAAGATGCCCCCAAAGAGCGCCGCCCCCTGGAATTGGTGGCCGATGTGATGACACGGGGCGCTTTGACCGTGCGCCCGCACATGTCGGTGGAGGCGGCCTGGAGCCTGCTCAGCACGCACCAGGTGGCCCAGGCCCCCGTGCTCAATGAGCGCGATCGGGTGGTGGGCCTGCTGCTGCGTGCTGACATGGCCCCGCCATCGCTGGCGCGCAGCCCCAGCCCGGCCATGGCCCAGCGCCGCGTGGCCGAGCTGATGCTCACACCCGTTCCCGCCGTGGCGCAAGACACCAGCTTGCGCCGCCTGGCCCATGTGCTGATGGATACCGGCTTGCCCGGCCTGCCCGTAACCGATGCCGAGGGGGTGCTGCTGGGCTTTGTCAGCCGCACCGACATCCTGCGGGCCGTGGCGGCCGATCCGCCGCTGGACATGTGGGGTTAAATAACAGAGCTTGAACCGCTCATAAACAAAGGGCTTCAGAGGTTAAAAACCCTGAAGCCCTTTATTTTCAAGCGCAAATAGCTCTTTATTTTTTCGATTTACTGATGGACAGCGGCTCCAGCTTCAAGCCTTTGGGCAGGGGGAACTTGATGGTTTCCTCCAACCCGTCCATCTTGCGCACGCTGGCCGCGCCCAATGCCTGGATGCGCGCAATCACGCCCTGCACCAGCACCTCGGGGGCCGATGCGCCCGCCGTCAAGCCCACGCGGGTGGCCTGGGCGAACCACTGCGGCTGCAATTCTTCGGGGCTATCAACCATGAAGGCGGGCGTGCCCAGGCGCTCGGCCAGCTCGCGCAGGCGGTTGCTGTTGCTGCTGGTGGGGCTGCCCACGACGATGAGCACATCCACCTGCCCGGCCAATTGCTTGACCGCATCCTGGCGGTTCTGCGTGGCGTAGCAAATATCTTGCTGCTTGGGCTCGCGAATCTGCGGAAAGCGCTGGCGAATGGCGGCCAGAATGCTGGCGGCATCGTCCACGCTCAAGGTGGTCTGGGTGACCACGGCCAGCTTCTCGCTTTGGCGCGGCTGCACGGTGTGGACGTCGGCCTCGTCCTCGACCAGGTAGATGCCGTCCAAGAGCTGGCCCATGGTGCCTTCCACCTCGGGGTGGCCTTTGTGGCCAATCATGAGGAACTCGTAGCCCTCCTTGGCCAGCTTGGCCACTTCAACGTGGACCTTGGTCACCAGCGGGCAGGTGGCATCAAAAATGCTAAAGCCCCGGCGCTTGGCCTCTTCCTGCACGGCCTGGCTCACGCCGTGGGCCGAGAACACCAAGGTGGCACCGGCTGGCACCTCAGCCAAGTCTTCGATAAAGATCGCGCCGCGCGCTTTCAGGTCATTGACCACATAGGTGTTGTGCACAATTTCATGGCGCACGTAGATGGGGGCACCAAATTTGAGCAGCGCCCGCTCGACGATCTCGATCGCACGATCGACCCCGGCGCAAAAGCCGCGCGGCTCGGCCAGGAGAATTTCTTTGGGCTCCATCACCTCAAATGATCCCAATGATTTCAACTTCAAACGTCACCGGCTGGCCGGCCAGCGGGTGGTTGAAGTCAAACAGCACCGCGCCATCCTCGCGCACCTGCACCACGGCACCGGCGTAGCTGCCTTCGCCATCGGGGGTGGGAAATTCCACCACTTCGCCCACTTCGTACTGCTCGTTCGGGTCGCCCTGGGCACTGAGCAGCTTGCGCGATACCCACTGCACCAGTTCGGGGTTGCGCTCGCTAAACGCCGCACCGGCCGGCAACGCAAAGCTGGCGCGTTCACCCTCGGCCAGGCCGATGATTTTTTCTTCCAGCGCAGGGGCCAGCTCCCCCATGCCCAGCGTCAGCGTGCTGGGTTTGCCACCAAAGGTGTTCACCACATCGCCGGTGGCACCGCTTAAGCGGTAGTGCAAAGTTAAAAAAGCGCCCGGCTGCACGCGGGCGGTGTCCTGGGTTGATGCGAAGCTATCGGTCATAAGAGTCCCTTTAAACTGGGCCGCATTGTAAGAAGTTACCCTTAGCCCTTTTTTTACGCCTGCCATGTCGTTCAAAGACTTACCCCCCGATACCCTGCCGCGCGAAAAACTCCTGGCCCGGGGCGCGGGTGCGCTGTCCGATGCGGAGCTGCTGGCCATTTTGCTGCGCACCGGCCTGGCCGGCTGCGGCGTGCTGCAACTGGCGCACACGATTTTGGCGCAGCAAGGCGGGCTGGCTGGGCTGCTCAACGCCAGCGTGCGCGACCTGGCCAGCATCAAAGGCCTGGGGCCGGCCAAGCAAACCGAAATTTTGGCCGTGATGGAACTGGCCCGCCGCGCCACCGCCCAGCAGCTGCAGCAGCGCCCGCTGTTTGACAGCCCCGAGGCCGTGAAACACTATTTGCAACTGCACTTGGCACACCGCCAGCACGAGGTGTTTGCCGTGCTGTTTCTGGACAGCCAGCACCACCTGATTGCCATGGAGGAGCTGTTTCGCGGCACGCTCAGTCAAACCTCGGTGTACCCGCGCGAGGTGGTGCTGCGGGCCTTGCACCACCACGCCGCCGCCGTGGTGCTGGCGCACAACCACCCCAGCGGCAGTGTGGAGCCTAGCCGTGCCGACATCCAGCTGACGAACACCTTGAAATCGGCCCTGGCGCTGGTGGATGTGCGTGTGCTGGACCACCTTATCGTGGCCCAGGGCCAGGCCTTGTCGATGGCCGAGCAGGGCTTGGTATGAAGCCAGCCACCCGCATCCATGGCCTGCACGGACTCAAACCCCTGGCCAAAGAGATCCAACAGCGCCACGCCCAACAATTGGCCCTGCGCCAGGCCCAGGAAGCGGCCGCCCGCCAAGCCGAACGCGAGCGCAATCTGTTTGCTCTTACGGTAGGAGCAGTAACCCCACTGCCTGTAAAAAATATCTATCAAAACAAATCAAAAAACATACCTCCAGAGCCGCTGCAGCTGCATATTGATGAGCAAAACGTGCTGCGCGAAGCCATGAGCGATGAGTTTGACATCAGCACCTTGCTGGAGGTGGATGCCGATTTAAGCTACCGCAGCCCCGGTATCGGCCCGGACGTGTTGCGCAAGCTGCGCAGCGGGCAGTGGAGCATTCAGCGCCAGCTGGACCTGCACGGCCTGCGCACCGACGAGGCCCGCGAGGCCCTGGGCCAATTCATCCGCCTAGCCCACCGCACCGGGCTGCGCTGCGTGCGCATCATCCACGGCAAGGGCCTGGGCTCGCCGGGCAAGGTGCCCGTGCTCAAGGGCAAGGTGCTGCGCTGGCTGGTGCAAAAGCGCGAAGTGCAAGCCTTTGTTCAGGCCCGGCCCGCCGATGGCGGTGCCGGGGCGCTGATCGTTTTATTGCAGCCCAGCCATCGCTCACATCGGCGCTAAGAACGTGTTCATGATCTCGAATGAAGGTGTGGGGGATGCGGTTCGGGATGGGTTGCGAGGCGCAAACCACAGCAATAGCTTGGCTATTGCGAGGATTTGCAACGACGCAGACCGCCCGAAGCCGCGCCCGCACACCCATGAGGAGATCGTGAACACGTTCTCAAGCCCTTTTTTGCCTAAAGGGCTTGGCATAATTGAATGCACACACTGCACCCTCTGCAGTTTTTTCTGCCCCATGCCGCACATCTTTCGTCTATTTTTTGCTGTTGCCTGCGTTTTCGCCGTGGCAGCAGCTTTGCTGGGCTGCAGCCCCCGCTACCAGCCCCCACTGACGGTCGGCACCAATACCTGGATTGGCTACGAGCCCTTGTATTTGGCCCGCGACTTGGGCTACTACGAAGGGGCCAATCTGCGCTTGGTGGAGCTGGCATCAACCACCCAAACCCTGGATGCCTTGCGCGTTGGCAGCTTGGACCTGGCGGGGCTGACCCTGGATGAAGCCTTGCTGCTGGCCCAAGAGGGTGTGCCCATCGCCGTTATTTGGGTGCTGAACACCTCTGCCGGTGCAGATGCACTGCTGGCCAAGCCTGGCATCACCACCTTGGATGCCCTGCGCGGCAAACGCATTGGCGTGGAGCAAACCGCCGTCGGGGGCTACATGCTCAACGCCGCCTTAGCACAAGCGAACCTGCAGGTGTCCGACATCCGCGTCGTGCCCCTGCCCCTGGATGAACACTGGCCCGCCTGGCAGGCCAACGCCATTGATGCCGTGGTCACGTTTGACCCCGTGCGCCAAAAAATTCTTAACGCGGGCGGGCAAATGGTGTTCAGCAGCGCAGACATTCCGGGGCAAATCGTCGATGTCTTAGTAGCGCGGCAATCGGCTTTAGAGTGCTGCCGCGCGCACATTGAACGGCTGATTGCCGGTCAGCAGCAGGCCCTGACCTATTTGCGCGAACACCCCACCCCAGCCTGGCAGCACATGGCCCAGCGCCAAGGCATTGCCCCCCAGGAGCTGGGCCAGGCACTGGCGGGCATTGACATCCCCGATGCCCGCATGAACCACACGCTGCTGACCCAGCCTGACACCGGCTTGGCCGCCACCGCCCAGTACTTGGCCACCGTGATGCAGGCCAGCCGCCTGCTGCCCAGCCCGCCCAATATGGCGGATCTGATTCGGGCCGATTTTGCCCAAAAGGCCACCCCATGACCGCCAGCCCCTCTACTGCGCCGCGCTCCATCCGCTTGCAGGTATGGCTGCCCCTGGCCTTGCTCATCGTCTGCGCCCTGGTGTTTTTCTTGCTAACGCTTTTAGAGCACTGGCACGCCCAGCAAGACCTGCACCGCTTCTCGGAGCGCACGGCCCACTCTCAGCTGCTCAGTACCCGCCGGGCCTTGGAAACCGTGCTGCGCCGAGGCGATGGCAGTGGCGGTGGCATGGATGCCATCGTGGCCGATTTAGGCCTCTCGCCGATGGTCAATTACGCCGTTTTGCTCGATGACAACGACCAGGTGCTGGCCGCCACCCAATTTGCCTGGAAAGGCTTGCCTGCCAAGCAAGCCTTGCCCCACCAAGCCCAGGCCCTGGACACAGTCAGCACCGTACCCGGCCAAGCCGCCCACCTGCACTTGGACATCGAACGCCTGCAGCTGCACGCCATCTCCCCGGTGGCCATGCCCCTGCGCTCCAACGAGTTGCGCACCAACCGCTACGGCAGCCTGTTGATTGAATACGACCTGGCGCCCTTGGTCGCCCAGTCCAGCGCACACACGCGGACGCAAGGGCTGATGTTTCTGCTCATTACCAGCATTGCGGCCATCCTGCTCTTAAGCCTTGCCCGCTACTTCATCCTGCGCCCGGTGGCCGCTCTGGACGCAGCCATGCGCACCATTGGCCAGGGGCAGTTACAAATCGCTGCGCCCTTGACGGGCACCGGCGAGCTGTTTCAGCTGGGCCAATCCCTGCAACACATGGCCCAAACGCTGCATGCCAGCCAAGCGGCACTGAGCACGACCGAGGCACGGTTTCACCAACTGGCCGATGCAACCCTGGAGGCGATCTTTTTTCACGAACAAGGCACCATCCTGGACGTTAATAGCCGGGCCGAACAGCTGTTGGGGCGGCCCGCCCAGCAGCTCATTGGGACTGATATCTTCACCTTAGTGAGCCCGGAATACCGCCCCCTCATCCAACAGCGGGCCACCGCTGGGGCCACGGGCGTGTGGGATGTGAGTTTTCTATCGGTGGATGGCACCCCCATCCCTTGCGAAGTCACCGCCATGCAGCGCGAGGTGGACGGACGCACCGTGCGCACGGTGGTTGCCCGCGATATGCGCCCGCGCCTGCAGGCCGAGGCCAAAATCCGGCAGCTGGCCCACTTTGATACCCTGACCGGCCTGCCCAACCGCCGCCAGATTTTTGACCACATTCACCTGGAGCTTCAAGAAGTAGAGCGCAATCCGAACCGCCGATCGGCCTTGGCGACCTTTAATCTTGATAATTTCAAAGCCATCAACGATGCCTTTGGCATGGCTTTTGGCGATACCGCCTTGCGCACCCTGGCCCAGCGCCTGAGCAGCCAGCAAGTGCAGCACCAGTTTTTTGCCCGCATCCACAGCGACACCTTTGCCCTGCTGCTGACCAACCTGAGCGGCACACTGGAACAAGCCAGCGCCCAGGCGGCCAGCAGCATCGAAAACGTGCTGGCCCAAATCGCCCAGCCCCTGCAGGTTCACCATCAGACCCTGCACCTGTCCGCTGGTGCTGGTGTGGTCATGATCCCCAATGACAGCCAAGACCCGCCCGAGCTGCTGCGCGAGGCCGAAACGGCCATGCACCTGTCCAAAGCGGCGGGCGACAACCGCGTGCGCTTTTTTGCCCACGCCCTGCAAGAAGCGGCCAGCGCCCGGCTGGCCCTGCGCAACGATTTAAAAGCCGCGCTGCACATCACCGCCCCCGCGCCCCAAGAGCTGCTGCTGCACTACCAGCCGCAAATCAATGCCCAAGGCCAATTGCACGGGGTGGAAGCCCTGGTGCGCTGGAACCACCCCCAGCAAGGGCTGATCCCCCCCGGGGCCTTTATTGCCGAGGCCGAGGCCAGCGGCCTGATCGTGCCCCTGGGCAACTGGGTGCTGCTAGAGGCGGCCGCCGCCCTGCGCCGCTGGCAGACCGAATCGGGCCATGCCACCTGGGCGCAGCCGCTGACCATGGCGGTAAACGTCAGCCCCCGCCAGTTCAGAGAGCCCGATTTTGTCGATCGCGTGTGCGCTACCCTGGAGCAGCTGGGCCTGAACGCCCTGTCCCTGGAGCTGGAGCTGACCGAAAGCGTGGTGGCCGACGACCTGGAAGCCACGCTGGCAAAAATGCAGCTGCTGCGCCAATACGGCGTGCGCTTTGCCCTGGACGACTTTGGCACGGGCTACTCCAGCCTGTCCTACCTCAAGCACCTGCCGATTGATACGCTGAAAATCGACCGCTCTTTTGTGATGGACATTGATGCCCAGGCCCCAACCTCCCCCGGTGGCAAACGCCCGGCGGTGTTGATTGAAGCCATCATCGCCATGGCCCACCAGCTGAACATGCAAGTGCTGGCCGAAGGGGTAGAAACCCCCGCACAGCTGGCCCACCTGAAAGCCTCGGGCTGCGATATTTTTCAGGGCTATTTCTTTAGCAAACCCCTGCCAGAAGGGCTGCTGCTGCCCTGGGCCAGCCAACGCAGCCAAGAGCATGCGCCTTAACACGTTCTCAGAACGTGTTTGCGATCTAAGAACGTGTTCATGATCTCGAATGAAGGTGTGGGGGATGCGGTTCGGGATGGGTTGCGAGGCGCAAACCACAGCAATAGCTTGGCTATTGCGAGGATTTGCAACGACGCAGACCGCCCGAAGCCGCGCCCGCACACCCATGAGGAGATCGTGAACACGTTCTAAGGCGACTGCTCATCCTGCTGCAGCGCCATGGCGGGCATGGCGCGGCCATACACCTTGGCAATGCGCGCTTGCAGGGGCGGGTGGGCATCGAGCCAATGCGCCAAACGGCCACTGTCGGGCACCTCGGCCAGCAGCATGTGCTGCACCAGGGGATGGTTCAGCCCCGTGTAGCTGCGCCGGTCACTGTGCCAGCTGCCACGCTGGCGCTGGGCCTGCTGGCGTTGGTACAGCACTTTGCGCAGCACGCCGCCCAAGCCCGCCGGGTTGCGCGTCCATTGCAAGGCGCGGGCATCGGCCAGCCATTCGCGCTGGCGCGAGACGGCCGCTTTGAGCAGCTTGCCGCTGAACCACCCAATCCAGCCCGCCGCCATGATGGCGCTGCCAAACCAGCGGCCCAAAACGCCGGCCTCATCGCGCAAGGCTGCGCCAAAGTTGTAAATCAACTCCAGCCCATAGACCATGCCCACCAAGTGCATGTTGAGGTAGGTATCGCCCTCTTTCAGGTGGGACAGCTCATGCGCCACCAGTCCTTGGAGCTCATCGCGGGTCAGGTAATCCAGCGCCCCTTGGGTGACGGCAATGATGGAATCCTCGGGCGACCAACCAGCGGCAAAGGCATTGATGGCGTCCGCCCGGGCCAGCACCACCACTTGCGGCGGCTGCATGTGGGCGGCCACACACATTTCTTGCACGGTATTGACCAACTGGCGCTCGGCCAGATTGCGCTCGGCCTGCGCTGGCCGCGCCCCCACCAGCAGGGCCAGCTTGCGGCCCCCGCCGCGCATCGCGTCGTGCTCCACCCACCAGCCGCCAAGGATGAAAAACAGCGTCACCCCCATATTCGTCAGCACAAAACCTCGTGGGTAAGGCCAGCCGTGAAACAACAACCACCACGCCAAAGTCAGCCCCAAATGCACGGTGGCCAGGCACAGCAGCACACACACAAAAAAGCCCAGCAGCAGGCCACGCGTGCGCTGGCGGGCCGTGTGCTGGGTATCCCAAAAGCGGGGGGCGCGCGCCATTAGTAAAAATTAAAAGCGCACTTGCGGCGCAGCGCGTTCTTGGGCCGATTCGGTGGCTTGCAACATGTCCAGATGCGCAAAGCCAATCAGCCGGGCGATGAGCAAATCCGGGAACTGGCTGGCCTGGTCGTTGTACGCCAGGATTTCATCGTTATAGGCTTGGCGGGCAAAGCCCAAGCGGTTTTCGGTGCTGGTGATTTCCTCGCTCAGGCTTTGCATTTGCGCATCGGCTTTGAGGTCGGGGTAGCTCTCGGTCAGCACCATCAGCTGGCCCAGGCTGCTGCCCAAAGCCGCCTCTGCCCCGGCCAGGCTGGCCATGGCCGCCGCCTGCCCGGGATGGCGACGGGCATGGGCCGCCGCTTGCGCCGCCTGCCCCCGGGCCCGGGCCACGGCCTCAAGGGTGCTTGATTCGTGCGCCATATAGCCGCGCGCCACTTCGACCAAATTGGGAATCAAGTCGTGGCGACGTTTGAGCTGCACATCAATTTGCGCAAAAGCGTTGTCCACCCGGTTGCGCAGCTGGCGCAAGCGGTTATGCACGGCCGCAGCCCAAAAAACCACGACAACCGCAACGCCGATCGCCATCCACACGGTGGTGCTCATGGTGCTTTCTTTCTTGTGAAACTCAAGCCGCTGTCAAGCCGCTTGTTCGGCCTTGGTTTGGCAGCCAATGCAGCGCAGCGCCGCCGGAAAGGCGTGCAAGCGCGGCAGACCGATGTCGGCCCCGCAGTCCTGGCATGCGCCATAGCTGCCGTCTTCGATGCGTGCCAGGGCAGCGCGCACGGCCACCAGCTCGTCGTGGTCACGGCGGGCTTCGGCATCGCGCACGGCATTCTGGGCCACTTGGTTGGCCTGGGTGGCGTAGGCATCTTGCGGTGCGCTGTCGGCCGATTTCATGCGTTCGCGGTGGGCCACTTGCACAGCATCGAGCTCTTGCAGCAGTTGTTCTTTACGCGCCAGCAATTGGTCGCGCAGGGCGTGCGTTTGGGGGGTGGTCAAGGTAGTCATAGGGGGAAGGATGCCATAGCTGTGCGCAAAAAAGCAAAAACTGTGCGGCTACTGCGCAGCGCATAAGCTTGCCGCCTTTCACGCCTGTTGTGCAACGCTGACCAAGATGACGGATTTACGGATGGATTCACCAACTGCTCCCCCCTCTGCCTTCCTCCCTGCCGACTGGAGCGCCGCGCCCGGCCCGCAATGGCGCTGGCTGGCACAAGATGCCGATGGCCAATGGTTTTGGTACCGCACCGAGCCGCAATTGGGCTGGGCCGGTGGGGTCTGGCGCAGCAATTCGCGCAACCAGCAGTTGGCCGGGCGCGGTGCCCCCAACCCAAACTGGGCCCAGTCCCTGCAAACCCGTCCAGAATAATCAGCATTTAAATAGCTGTTTGCGCTTTAAAACAAAAGGGTTCAGGCAGAAAACTACCTGAACCCTTTTAAATACCAGCGGGTGCAGCTCTTAGAACGTGTTCACGTTCTTAAAACTGCTGTTTACTTTTTGCGGTGAATCGAAATGGTGGGCGCTTTGGCCGCTTGCTCGGTGCTGGCCAGGGCCACTTGCACGGCCACATCGCGGGCCAGTTTTTTGTAGATGGCGGCCACTTCGCTGTCGGGCGCGGCCACCACGGTGGGCTTGCCGCTGTCGGCTTGCTCACGAATTTGCAGCGACAGGGGCAGCGCACCCAAAAAGTGCAGCCCTTTGTCTTGCGCCAGGGCCTTGCCGCCATCGTGGCCAAAAATGTGCTCCACGTGGCCGCACTGGCTGCACACGTGCATGGCCATGTTCTCCACCAGGCCCAAAATTGGCACGCTGACTTTTTCAAACATCTGAATGCCTTTGCGGGCATCGGCCAGGGCAATGTCCTGCGGCGTGGTGACGATGACAGCACCGGTCACCGGGATGCGCTGGCTCATGGTCAGCTGGATGTCGCCCGTGCCGGGGGGCAGGTCGATGATGAGGTAATCCAGCCCGTGCCAATTGGTTTGGCGCAGCATTTGCTCCAGCGCCTGCACGGCCATGGGGCCGCGCCAGATCATGGCTTGGTCGGGGTTCTCTAACAAAAAACCAATCGACATCAGCTGCACGCCATAGCCTTCAAGCGGCTGCATGGTTTTGCCGTCGATGCTTTGCGGTTTTTGGCCGCTGACACCAAACATCAGCGGCTGGCTGGGGCCGTAAATATCGGCATCGAGCACGCCCACGCGGGCCCCTTCTGCCGCCAGCGCCAGGGCCAGGTTGGCGCTGGTGGTGCTTTTGCCCACCCCGCCCTTGCCCGAGGCCACGGCGATGATGTTTTTCACCCCCGGCAGCAATTGCACGCCCGGCTGCACAGCATGCGAGCGCACTTCCCAACGCACATTGGCGCTGACGTTTTGCACCCCGGCCACCGTGCGGGCGGCGGCAATCAATTGCTGGCGCAGGGGTGTCAGCAGGCTTTGCGCCGGGTAGCCCAGCACCACGTCAAAGGCCACATCCCCGCCCTCGATGGTGAGGTTGGTCAGGGCCTGGCTGGTGACAAAATCCTGGCCGGTATGCGGATCGCGCACACTGGCCAAGGCGGTGCGCAGGTCGTTTTCAAGAATAGGCATGGTTACTTTTCGTCGAACGTAAAAATGTCGAAAGTCTAAGCGCCATAGAGAGCCCGTATGACATGTTCGCGATCTGCACGCCCACGCTGCTGGCCGCCATCACGAGAAGGCGCGGCGGCTGGACTGTTACCATTGGCAGCTTTACCTTTCCTCCCCCTCATCGCGCCCTTTTTTGCTTGACATGGCACTTCGTCTTATCCCTTTGGCCTTGGCCCTGTGCTACTGCGCCAAGGCACTGGCCGCAGCACCTTCCCTGGAGGATGTGCAGCAGTTGCTTGATTTGTCGCTGGAAGACTTGATCGCCACCCCCGTGGTGACCGCGTCACGCCAAAGCGAAACACGCGACCAGACACCGGCGCACGTCATGGTGTTCACGCGCGAGCAAATTCGCCAGCGGCGCTACCAAAATTTGGCCGATTTGCTCGAAGACCTGCCCGGCGTGAATTTCCAGCGTGGCACCAAGTCCTCGCAATTCAACCAATTCACGGTGCAAGGCTATCTGGGGCCGAACAAGCTGGTGCTGATGCTGGACGGCATCCGCATTGGCCAGCCCAGTGGCGGCAACATCCCGGTGGCAGAAAATTTAGCCATCTACCATGCCAAACAGGTCGAGGTGGTTTTTGGCCCCGCTGCCGCTTTGTACGGGGCCGATGCCGTGGCCGGGGTGGTGAATATCATTACCGACAACGCCACCAACGCCACCGCCAATGGGGCCACTGGTACCGCCTCGGTGGGGCTGGGGCGCTTTGGCAGCCGCGACACTTCGTTTTTCACCAGCGCCAAAATCAGCGAGCGCCTGGGCATTAGCGTCGGTGGGCACAGCCAGCGCTCTGACCGTGCGCCGCTGGATGAGTTTTACCCCGATGATTTTCAAAAAGTCGATGGCCAATTCAACGGCCGCACCGTGCTGCCCGCAGCCACGCGCGAGGCCTATACCGGCGGCATCCGCAGCAGCAGCGTGTTTGCCCGGCTGGACTTGGGCGAACCATTGACCGCTGGCTTTTACCGCCACCGCTTCAACAGCCTGACCAGCACGGGCGACCCCTATGCCATGGCCCGCTACGACCGCGCAGCCCAATGGCAAACCACCAACGATACGGTTTATGCCCGCTACCGCCACCGCCTGGGCGAGAACCTGCACGGGAAGCTGACGCTGGACCACGCCCAGATGCAAGTCGATCCCCGCGCCTACTACAGCAACGCTTACAACGACTTTGGCCGGGGCTACTCCTACGTGCAGGGCAAACGCACGGGCATCGAAGAAAGCCTGCACTGGCAGGTCAATGAGCGCCACCAGGTGCAAGGCGGCCTGGGCTGGCAGGAATACACGGCGATTGAAGCGGCCTCCATGCCCCAGCCCTACAACACCGACCTGTCCCCGACGGACCAAGGCATGGTGTACCCCAACACACCGGGGTTTCGTTTCGACACCCCGCACACGCGGTTTCACAACCTCTCGGCCTACGTGCAATGGCAAGCGCAGTGGAGTGAGCAACTTTCCAGCGTGGCCGGGGTGCGGCTGGACCGCCATTCGGTCTATGGCAGCAGCGTCAATCCCCGGCTGGGGGTGGTCTTTGTCCCCAACAAAACCCATGTTTTCAAAGCCTTGTATGGCCAAGCCTTTCGTGCGCCGTCGCCTGAAGAGAGCCTGAGCACCATCGGCCACTTTGATGGTCGCCAAGATGCCGATGGCCGCTACATTGGCACCAACTTCCGCGTCGGCAATGAGCATTTGGAGCCAGAAACTGTCCGCTCCCTGAGCCTGACCTGGGATTGGCGGCCTGCGCAGCACCTGAACTTCAGCACCAACCTGTACCACAGCCGCATCAGCCATCTGGTGGTGAACATGCCCACCGCCGATGTCATCACCCCCCAGATGTGGCTGCAGAAACCAGAAACCAAAGGCAACGCCGGCTACCAATTTCAAAGGGGCCTGGATATCAGCGCCCAGTGGCGCTTTCGCTGGGGGCGCAACTGGACGGGCGACCTCTGGGGCAGCGCCAGTTGGATTCACGGGCGCATCAACACCGGCAATGGCATCGAATGGCAAATTCCCTATGTCGCCAGCCGCCAGCTCAAACTGGGCACCACGCTGCGCTGGCGTGACCAATGGAGCATCACCCCCAAGCTGCGCTGGAGCAGCAGCACCACCAATGGCCGCACCAAAGCCCCCGCCAACCCCTTGCTGCCCGCTGCCCACTGCAGCAGCACCCCCAGCGCCCCCACCCGCTGCAGCACGCCAGGGGCCGCCGTGCTGGATCTGCACCTGGGCTGGCACCAACTGCTGGACGGCAAAGCCACGCTGTGGCTGGACGTGACCAACGTGCTGGACAAGCGCTACTACGCCGCCGGTGGCGGGGGCAGCATGACGTTTTGGGACATGCCCCAGCAGCCCCGGCGCTGGATGCTCACCCTCGACTACCGCTTTTAGGCATGCGCACGATTTGCCTGCGGGGCCAGGCCCTCCTTCTGCTACTGATCGGCTGCACCAGCCTGCTCTGGACTGCCCCCACGGTGGCCCAGCCATCGCTGCTGGCTGTCAAAGCCGCTTTGCTCTTTAAGCTGCCACGCTTTACCTACCTCACCCACTTGGAGGGCAACAGCGTGCTCAACCTGTGCATTTTGGGCACCAACCCGTTTGGTGATGCCTTGCACGCCTTGGCCCAAACGCCCATTGATGCGCGCACCGTGGTCTTGCACACCCCCGCAACAGCTGAAACAGCGCAGGTATGCGATATTATTTTTATAGCTGATACCGCAGAAAATAAAAGAAATTTAAATGAAAACATTCAAACATTCAGCACCTACCATGCGCTAACTGTTTCAGATATTGCAGGCTTTGCCCAAGCCGGTGGCATGGTTGAGCTGGCCGCCCACGCACAAGACAGCAGCAAAGTACACATCCTCATCAACCCCACGGCCGCTGCCCGCCAAGGCGTTAAGTTCAACGCCCAGCTGCTGCGCCTGGCCACCTTGCTGCCGTAATGTTTCAGTTTCTGCCGCGTGCGCTGCGCCCCCAAACCATTCGACGCAAACTGCAATGGGGCTTTACTGCCGCCATTGTGCTGGTGCTGCTGCTGACCTTTGCCCTGATGCTGTTGCAACAACAGCGCCTGATTCGCAGCGAATGGAGCACCGCCTTGCAAGCCCAGGCCCAGTTGATCGCCACCAACAGCCAGGCGGCGATGACCTTTGGCGACACCCAAGAGGCCGAGCGCCTGCTCTGGTCCAGCGAGGGCAACGCCGCCATCTTGCGTGCCCGGGTGCTGATTGCGCCTTACACGCCCGGAAAACCGCCCTATGCCGAATTTGCCCGCACTCCGGACATCCGCGAGCATGCCTCGCCCCCGCCACCGCCGCAGGGCAGCGGCATCGAGTTTCATGACGAGGAAGACCACGATCACCTGCTGGTGTGGGCCGCCATTCCCCACGCCGATCCCCCGGCCACGGTAGAGCTGCTGGCCTCGCTGCAGCCCATGCGCCAATCGATCCAGCGCACCACGCGCGAGACGGGGCTGACACTGCTGGCCGTGCTGCTGTTGTTTTTATGGGTCTCCCACCGTGCCGCCCGGCGCATTGCACGGCCGCTGCTGCGCCTCAATCAACTCATGGGGAAGGTGGCCGACAACCCGGCCCTGACCGAACGCGCCAATGCCCACGGGCACGATGAGCTGGCCCAGCTGGGGCGCAGCCTGAACGACATGATCGAGCGCCTGCAAAAGCGCGACCAGGAACTGCAGCAATACCGCGAAAACCTGGAAACCCTGGTCGAACACCGCACCCAAGCCCTGCAACACGCCACCGCAGAGGCCCAAGCGGCCAGCCGCGCCAAGTCCGACTTTCTGGCCCGCATGAGCCACGAAATTCGCACCCCCATGAACGCCATTGTGGGCCTGAGCAAGCTGCTCCTGAAAACAGAGCTTACCGCCCACCAGCGCGATTACCAAGAGAAGGTAATCGCCGCCTCGGACATGCTGCTGGGCCTGATCAACGACATCCTGGACTACTCGCGCATCGAAGCGGGCAAGCTGGAAGTGGAGCACATTGATTTTGAAATCGACCAGCTCATGGGCAGCCTGGTGGGCCAAATGGCGCTGCGGGCCCAACAAAAGGGGCTGGAGCTGCTGCTGCAGTCCGACCCGCACATCCCCAAAATCTTGCGCGGCGACCCGCTGCGCCTGACCCAGGTGCTGGTCAATTTGACCAGCAACGCCATCAAGTTCACCGAATTTGGTGAAGTCATCATCCGCATCCAGCTGCAAGCGCACACCCAGACTGGCGTGCGGCTGGAGTTTTCTGTGACCGACTCGGGCATGGGCATCCCCGCCAACCGCCTGGGCCAGCTGTTCACCCCCTTCACCCAGGTGGATGACAGCATTACCCGCCGCTTTGGCGGCACCGGCCTGGGACTGGCCATTTGCCGCCAACTGGTCGAGCTGATGGGCGGGCAGATTCACGCCACCAGCCAAGAGGGCCAGGGCAGCCGCTTTTTCTTTACCCTGGAGCTGCCCGTGGCCCGCCGCGCCCAGCCGCTATTGCCCCCCAACAGCAGCGCCGCCACCTCGCCGCTGAGCGGCAAGCGCGTTCTGGTGGTGGATGACAACGCCAGTGCCCGTGAAATTTTGCACGCCACGCTGGTGCAATTTGGCATCCAGGCCGATGTGGTGGACAGCGGCCCAGCCTGCCTGCAGCGCCTGCAACAAGCCAATGCGGCCGGCACCCCCTACCACCTGGTGCTGCTCGATTGGCTGATGCCCGGCATGGATGGCATTGAAGTGGCCCGCCATATCCAGGCGGCCAACCTAAGCGCTGGCCTGCCCGGCATCTTGATGGTCACCGCCGGCAGCTACGAAAAACTCAGCCCCCAAGCGGCGCAAGTGGGCCTGCAGCATATTTTGACCAAACCGGTCAGCCCCACCGCCCTGCATGCGGCAATGTGCCAAGCCTTGCTCAGCCCCACAGCCAGCCCTACCAGCCCTACCAGCCCTGCCAGCCCCACCCCAGCGGCCCCGGCCAGCCGCTTCGATTTCAGCGCCATCGCCGGTGCCCGGGTGCTGCTGGTCGATGACGTAGAGCTCAACCGCACCGTGGCCCTGGCCTTTCTGGAAGAAACCGGCGTACAGGTCGAGATCGCCATCGACGGCCATGATGCCGTGACAAAAATACAAACGGCCCCGCCCCAGCACTACGACCTGGTGCTGATGGACATCCAAATGCCCGTAATGGATGGCCTGACCGCCACCCAAACCATCCGCCAAGAAGCCCGGTTCAACCACCTGCCCATCATCGCCATGACCGCCCACGCCATGGAAGGCGACCGCCAGCGCAGCCTGGATGCGGGCATGCAAGACCACCTGACCAAGCCCATCCACCTGGAGGCCCTCTACGCTGCCTTGCTGCGCTGGATTGCCCCGCGCACCGACGCAAGCACGGGCACCCCGGCACACAGCAGCGTTCCAAGCGCTGCCACCACCATCCCAACGCTGCCAGGCATCGACACCGCCGTCGGCCTGGCCCACTGCCTGGGCCGGCCCGATTTGTACCTGCGCATCCTCGACAACTTTGTGCGCGAATTTGCCGATAGCGCCCCGCGCATCCAGGCCGCCCTCACTTCAGGCCCCCCGCACGATTGGCCCACCGCACGGCGCATTGCCCACTCCCTGAAATCAGCCGCCGCCACCCTGGGCGCAGCCACCTTGGCCGATGCCGCCAGAGTGCTGGAAAACGCCTACGCCGCCCAACAAGCGGCAACGCCCACAGAGTGGGATGCCATGCACGCCGAACTCACCCGCGTGCTGGCACTGCTCAGCGCCTTGCGGCCACCCAGCCCGCCCGCAAGTGCCACGCAGACACCCGTGGCAGCCGCTGCCGATGCGCTGATCGCCTTGTTAGACCACTTGGCCGAATGCTTGCGCAACGACGATGCCAGCGCCCTGCGCCTGGTGGGCCAGCTGCCGCCCCTGCTGCCCCACAACCACCATGCCGCACTCGAAGAACTAGAGCTGATACGGGAGAAGATTGAAGATGTTGAGTACGAAGAAGCACTTAATTTTTTATTAAGCCTGCGCAAACAACTATTAAATAAATAGCAATGAACCTGATTAACACCGAATTTACCCTGCTCATCGTCGATGACGAAAAGCAAAACCGCCTGCTGCTGACCGAGCTGTTTGGCACCACATACAAAATCATCCAGGCCAAAAACGGGGTGCAAGCCCTGGAAAAAGCGCGCCAGCACCGCCCCGACCTGATCCTGCTGGATGTGCTCATGCCCGAGATGGACGGCATGGGCGTACTGCGCGAGCTCAAACGCGACGATGCCACCCGCCTCATTCCGGTGATTTTCATCACCGCGCTGGACTCGGCCACCGATGAAGCAAACGGCCTGAACCTAGGGGCCGTGGACTACATCTCCAAGCCCTTTCACCCCCCCATCGTGCGCGTGCGCGTGCACAACCAGCTGCAGCTGGTACACCAGCGGCGCTTGCTGGAGCAGTTGGCCTCGCTGGATGGGCTGACCGGCATCCCCAACCGCCGCCAGTTCGATGCCACGCTGCTCAAAGAATGGCACCGCTGCCAGCGCAACCAGCAACCGCTGTCGCTGATCGTGGCCGATGTTGATTTTTTCAAAAAATACAACGATGCCCTGGGCCACGCGGCCGGCGACCGCGTGCTGCAGGAAGTGGCGGCCACCTTGCGCCAAGCGGCCCGCCGCCCCGGCGACCTGGTGGCCCGCTACGGCGGAGAAGAATTTGTTCTGCTGCTGCCCGAAACCGATGCCACCAGCGCCCAGGCCCTGGCCGAGGGCTTGCAACAATTGCTGCACAGCAAGGCCTTTGCCCACCCCAACTCCAGCCTTGGCCCGTGGCTGACCATGAGCATGGGCGGCAACACCATCGTCCCCAGCACCACCGCACTCGACCCCGAATTTTTCGCCCTGGCCGATGCGGCCCTGTACCGCGCCAAACACCAAGGCCGCAACCAAGTGCGCTGGGCCAATTAAGCAGGCGCTGCCCACCCGCCTAGAATTGGCCGCTTTGTTTCCTCTTTTCATTACCGCTTTTAGCGCTCCTTACCATGTCGCAACGCAAGCTCTTCGTCACCACCGCCCTGCCCTACGCCAACGGCCACTTTCACATCGGCCACATCATGGAATACATCCAGGCCGACACCTGGGTGCGGGCGCAGCGCATGCAGGGCAACGCGGTGAACTTTGTCGGTGCCGACGATGCCCATGGGGCCCCCATCATGATTGCCGCAGAAAAAGCGGGCAAAACCCCGCAGCAGTTCGTGGCCGACATTGCCGCCGGGCGCAAACAGTACCTGGAAGGCTTTCACATCGCCTTTGACAACTGGAGCAACACCGATAGCCCAGAAAACCACGAACTGTCCAAGCAGATTTATCTGGATTTGAAGCAGGCCGGCTTTATCGAAACGCGCACCATCGAGCAGTTCTTTGACCCGCAAAAGAACATGTTCCTGCCCGACCGCTTCATCAAAGGCGAGTGCCCACGCTGCCACGCCAAAGACCAGTACGGCGACAACTGCGAGGTGTGCAGCTCGGTGTACGCGCCCACTGATCTGATCAACCCGTATTCCGCCCTGTCCGGGGCCAAGCCCGAACTGCGCACTTCAGAGCACTTTTTCTTCAAACTCTCGGACCCGCGCGCAGTCGAATTTTTGACCGAATGGACGCAAAACGGCCAGCACGTGCAGCCCGAAGTGGCCGCCAAAATCAAAGAATGGTTTGGCACCCGCACCAACCCCGACGGCAGCACCAGCACCGGCCTGGACGACTGGGACATCTCGCGCGATGCGCCCTACTTCGGCATCGAGATCCCCGACGCGCCGGGCAAATACTTTTATGTGTGGCTGGATGCGCCCGTGGGCTACCTGGCCTCGCTGAAAAACCTCTTGAACCAGCGCGGTGAAGATTACGACGCTTACATGGCCGACCCGGCCCTGGAGCAGTACCACTTCATCGGCAAAGACATCATCACCTTCCACACGCTGTTTTGGCCCGCCATGCTGAAATTCAGCGGCCGCAAAACGCCCACCAAAATCTGCGTGCATGGTTTCATGACCGTAAACAACGGCGAAAAAATGAGCAAAAGCCGGGGCACGGGCCTGGACCCACTCAAATACCTGGGCCTGAACATGAACCCCGAGTGGCTGCGCTACTACCTGGGTGCCAAACTCAACGGCAAAAACGAAGACATCGACTTCAACGCCGAAGACTTCATGCTGCGCGTCAATGCCGATTTGATCGGCAAATACGTAAACATCGCTTCGCGCGCTGCCGGCTTTATCGCCAAGCGCTTTGATGGCAAGCTATCTACTGCAGTTGGCTCATCCGAGGTTCTGAGACATTTGTTTAGCAAGGGTCCAGGTGCCACGCTACTCCCGAGCATTCAGGCAGCTAAGTCAAATATCGTCGCTTCTTACGAAGCACGTGACACTGCCCGTGCTGCCCGCGAAATTATGCAGCTTTGTGACAAAGTTAATATCTATGTGGATTCGTATAAGCCTTGGGAATTGGCTAAGCAAGAAGGTATGGATCAATTTTTGCAGGATGTGTGCAGCACCTGCATCGAAGCCTTCCGCCTGCTGACGATTTACCTCAAGCCCATGCTGCCCGCCGTGGCCGCACAGGTCGAAGCCTTCCTGAAGGTGCCGCCCCTGCAATTTGCCGACGCTGAGCAGCTGCTGGGCGCTGGCCATGAAATCGGCCAATACCAACACCTGATGCAGCGCGTCACCATGGAGCAGCTTGAAGCCCTGTTCGAGCCGCCCGCCGCGCCTGTGGTCGAGGCCGTGAAGCCCGGCGGCGAAAACAATCAAGCCCCCACGCTCGGCGCTTCCGCGTCCTCGCTGCCCCCCGAGGGGGCTGGCTCCGCCTTGGGGCGGCCCGGCGGCGAAGCCATTGCCCCCACCATCACCATTGACGACTTCGCCAAGGTGGACCTGCGCATCGCCAAAATCATCGAATGCAAGGCGGTGGAAGGCTCCACCAAGCTGCTGCAACTGACCCTGGATGCGGGCGAGGGCCAGACGCGCAACGTCTTCAGCGGCATTGCCAGCATGTACAGCCCCGAGCAACTGGTGGGCAAGCTCACCGTGCTGGTGGCCAACCTGGCCCCGCGCAAGATGAAGTTTGGCGTGAGCGAAGGCATGGTGCTGGCCGCCAGCCACGCCGACGAAAAAGCCGTGCCCGGCATCTACGTGCTCGAACCCTTCCCAGGGGCGCAGCCCGGAATGCGCATCCATTGATTGAATAGCTCTTTGCGCTTTTGAATAAAGGGTTTTGTATGGTTTTCATACGGAAATCCTTTATTTATCAGCGCAAACAGCTTCTTTTTTAATATTTTTCAGCCTTTCAGGCCCAGACCTTTCAGTCCCATGCCCATCTACCGTTGCAACAAATGCGGTTTTGTCAGCGAAGACACGCAAACCCCCGTCAATACACCCACCGCTTGCGGGCGCTGCGGCACGCCCAGCACGGTGTACGGCACGGTGTTTTTTGTCGAAGAGCTGATCAAGCGCCTGGCCAGCGTCACGCGCGAACTCAAAACCCTGCAGGCCCAGCCCGTGGCCGCGCCGACCGCGCCAGCAGCTCCTGCTGCAGCCCCCGCAGCCAGCAGCTTCCCCACGCTGGATGCGGCCCCCAAAGAGGCCCCGCACACTGCCCTGGTGCAGTGGTTTGCCCAAAAAAACATCCAAGCCGCCATCGACCCCAGCGCGGCCGATACCAGCGGCTTTTTTGACGAGGCAGCCACCGCCCTGGGCGACGACTACCTGCTGTTTGCCGACCTGCTCGACCGCGTGTGCTACTCGTACCGCAAGAGCTACACCAACGTCAATCTCGAGCTGGCCAAGCTGTCGCAAAAAGACGGGCAGGCCATTACCCAGTTTTGTCGCACGCTGTATGAGCACACCTTTTTTGCCCGCTACCACTACCAAAAAGCCGAAAAAATCGCCCGCCTGACGCTGCAAATGGCCCCGGCCATCCGCCAATTTTTTGAAGGTGGCTGGCTGGAGTGGTACGCCTTGGTGCAAGCCCTCTCGGCCAGCGAGCAGCGCTCGGTGCCCCTGTCCTACGCCCGGGGCGTAAAAGTCACCTTCCCCAACGAAGACCTGCATGAGCTGGATGTGCTGCTGCAACCCCAGGGGCAAGAGCCCATTTGCATCGAATGCAAAACCGGCGAATTTCGCCGCGATATCGACAAATACGTGCGCCTGAACAAGCGCCTGGGGCTGACCAAAAGCCGCTTCATCCTGTGCTGCACCGATCTGAACGCCGAGCAAGCCCAGGGCCTGAGCGCCATGTACGACCTGAGTTTCGTGCCCCTGCCGATGCTCAAACGCCATCTGCACAGCATGATTTAGCGCCACCTCAAAACCGCATATACCAGGCCGGCAGAAGCTTCTAACTTATTGTCGTAAAACACTTCTTAGAATCGCAAACTTCGCGCCATCGGTCCCTGCGAGCAGCAGGCAGCGGCGGTTTTTTGGATGCCAACAGGCGGCTGCGCAAGGCCGCCTGAAGACGGCTTTTGCTCACCCAGGAGGCTCCATGCCCTTTCCCTCTTTCCTGCGCCCGGCTTTGCTGGCCCTGGCGCTGGCTGCGCCTTGGGCTGCGGCCAGTGCCCAGCCTGCCACGCCCGCTGTGGCCCCGGTGTTGCCCGCTGGTTTCAGCGTGCAAAACGTGGCCGTGCTGGCGGGCACCTGCGCCAACTGCCACGGGCCGCAGGGCCGCTCCACCGGCGGCATTCCCACCCTGCGCGGGCAAGATGCCAGCCATTTGCTGCAGCGCATGCAGGCCTTCAAGGCCAACCGCGCAGCGGATGCAACCATCATGAACCGCCTGATGCAGGGCTATGACGAATCACAAATCCAGGCGCTGGCCGCCTGGTTCAGCCAGGAGGTGCAGCCATGAGCTTGCAACGCCGTACCCTTTTGAGCAGCGCCCTGGCCGGTGCTGCCACCCTGGCCCTGCCGTCCATCGTTCGTGCCCAGGCCGGTTCCGCCCATGTGGTGGTGATCGGTGGCGGCTTTGGCGGTGCCACCGCTGCGCGCTACCTGAAAGCACAAGCGCCCCAGGTGCGCGTGACGCTGGTCGAGCCGGCCGAGCGCTTTTACACCTGCCCCTTCTCCAACCTGTACCTGGCGGGCCTGCGCTCGTTCGAGAGCATCGGCCACGGCTACGATGGTCTGCGCACAGCGGGCATCGACGTGGTGCATGCCCGCGCCGAGGATGTCGATACCGCTGCCCGCAGCGTGCGCCTGTCCAGCGGGCAGACGCTGCGCTACGACAAGCTGGTGCTCTCCCCCGGTGTGGACATGCGCTGGAATGCGCTGCAAGGCTACGACGAGGCCGCCGCCCACCTGGCCCCGCACGCCTGGAAGGCCGGCCCCCAAACCCAATTGCTACGCCAGCAAATGGAGGCGATGGAAGATGGCGGCACCTTTGTGATGGTGATTCCGGCCAACCCTTTTCGCTGCCCGCCCGGCCCCTACGAACGGGCGGCGATGGTGGCGCACTACTTCAAGCAGCACAAACCCAAATCGAAAATCCTGCTGCTGGACAGCAAAGACGCTTTCTCCAAGCAGGGCCTGTTCCTGCAAGGCTACAAAGCGCTGTACGGCGACATGATCGAATGGGTCAAGCAGTCTGACGATGGCCAGGTGGTGCGCGTCGATGCCCGCCAGCGCGTGGTGGAAACCGCCTTTGGCACCCAACACCGGGCCAGCGTGCTGAACGTGATTCCGCCGCAAAAGGCCGGCTTCATTGCCGAGCGCGCCGGGGTAACCGATGCCAGCGGCTGGGTGCCCATCAAGCCTGAGAGCTTCGAATCCGCCCAGGTGCCCCACGTGTATGTGCTGGGCGATGCAACGATTGCCGCGCCCATGCCCAAATCTGGCTTTGCCGCCAATACCCAGGGCAAGCTGGCCGCCGCCGCCATTGCAGCGGAGCTAACGGGCCAGCCGCTGCCCACCGCCTCGCTGGCCAACACCTGCTACAGCCTGGTGGGCACGCATTACGGCATCTCGGTCGCGGGTGTGTACCGGGCGCAAGACGGGAAACTGCAAGAAGTGGCAGGCGGTGTCAGCCCCATGCAGGCCGATGCTGGGTTCCGCAAGGCCGAGGCCATCTATGGCGCGGCCTGGTACCAGGCGATCAGCACCGACATCTGGGGTGGCTAAGGATGGCGCAACCATGACGCTGCTGTGGGCCAGTTTTCTTTGGGGTGCCGCCTTTGGCTGCGCCGCCCGCTGGGGGCGCTTTTGCCTGCTGCGCGGCGTGCGCCAAGGCATGGGGCACGACCACAGCGAGCCACGCGGCCACGCCCCGGCGCTGCAAGCCTTTGCGCTGGCGCTGGCCGTGGCACTGCTGGCCTCGCAAGGCTTGCAGTGGCTGGGTGTGATCGATTTGGGGCAGGCCCAGATCGTGCGGCCCAGCTTCTCCCCGCTGGGGGTGTTTCTGGGCGGGGTGATTTTTGCCCTGGGCATGGTGCTGGCCAACGCCTGCGGGGCCCGCTCGCTGGTGCTGCTGGCCGGGGGCAATCTGCGGGCGCTGGTCACCGTGGTGTTTCTGGCCTTGGGGGCACAGGCCAGTGCCACCGGGGTGCTGGCACCGCTGCGCCAGTGGCTGCAAGGCGTGGCCCCGGTGACGCTGGAGCATGCCACGGCATCACAATATTTAATAGAAAAAAGCCTATCAGCGCTTACTGTGTATGCGCTGACAGCTATCATTCCTGCACTTCTGCTGGCGGCTTACGCTGTGCGCCACCCGGCTTTGCGCCGCCATCCTGCACAGGCGCTGTCGGCCCTGGCGATTGGTGCTTTGGTAACGCTGGGCTGGTGGATCAGCGCCACCGTGCAGGTCGATCCGTTTGAGCCCGCCAAGCTGACCTCGCTGAGCTTCATCGCCCCCATGGCCGAGAGCCTGCTGTACCTGCAAGTGGCCGTGGGCCGGGCCTGGAGCCCGGCTTCGGCCATGGTGCTGGGCGTACTGGCGGGGGCAGCGGTAACCGCTATCGTCACCGGCACGGCCCGCTGGGAAGGCTTTGACAGCCCGGCCCAGCTGGCCAAAAGCGCCATCGGCGGCCTACTGATGGGCTTTGGCGGCCTGCTGGCAGTGGGCTGCTCCATCGGCCAGGCGCTGACCGGTGTCACCACCCTGGCCTGGGCCACGCTGCCTGCCGTGGCGGGCATTGTGCTGGGTGCGTGGGCCGGCTTGGCGCTGATGGCCCGCCGCCGCTGAAGGCGCAGCACCGAAGAAGGCGCACCCTGGCCACGCCGAACCGCGCACCAGCACGCTTAGAATGCCCGGCTGACAGCTCTGCTTGTGCCGCGTTGCGGCCAAGAGGGGAATGCACTGCACGCAAGGACGATGCGCCACATCGCCCGACCCGACACCCCTTTGCACACCTTGTTGGCGCCAGCTTGGCGCCCATGCCCGCACGCACCGGCTTGTCGCCTGGAAAAACCCATACCCCACTAAGGAAAAAGTATGACCATGCAACGCCGTCACTTTCTGATGACCCCTCCGGCCCTGGCACTGGGCGCCGCCACTGCCACGGCCCCCATCGCCACCCTGGCCGCTCCCACCATCATGACCCCGCAGTCGCGCATCCTGCCCCGCACGGGCAAGGGCCCGCGCATTGTGATCTGCGGCGGCGGCTGGGGCGGCATGACCGCCGCCCGGTATCTGCGCGAGCTGATTCCCAACTCCGACGTGGTGCTGCTGGAGCGCAACCCCACGTTCTGGTCCGGCCCCATGAGCAACAAGTGGCTGATCGACATCGTGAACACCGATTTTGTGAACCGCGACATGCTGCACCCGGCCAACAAGTACGGCTACCAGTTGCTGCAAACCGAAGTCACCGGCTTCGAGCGCGACAAAAAGCTAGTGCGCACAGCCCACGGCCTGATTGAGTACGACTACCTGATCCTGTCCGGCGGCATCCGCAACGATTACGAGGCCTGGTTTGGCAACGACCAAAAAGCCATCGACTACACGCGCAAGCACTTTCCCAACGCCTACATTCCCAACCAGGAAATGTTCGCGCTCAAGCAAAAGGTGAAGAACTTCAAGGGCGGCACCCTGGTCATGACCCTGCCGCCGCCGCCGCACCGCTGCCCGCCCTCGCCCTACGAGCGCGCCTGCCTGATCGCCTGGCACATCAAGAAAAACAAGATTCCGGGCAAGATCCTCATCCTCGACCCCAAGCCAAAAATCGCCCCCATCGGCGTGGGCTACAAGCAGGCGTTTGAAGAGCTGTACCCGGACATCATCACCCACGTGCCCAATGCCCGGGTGCAAGAGCTCGATCCGTTCAAGAAAAAGATCAAGACCGCCGCCGGTGAGTTTGACTTTGACGATGCCATCCTCATGCCCCCGCACCAGGCCGCCGAAATGGTCTGGGCGGCCGACCTGATCGGCAAAACCCCCGAGGGCAAGCCCACCGGCTGGGCCGACATGGACGTGCGCTACTTCACCGCCAAGGGCGATGACCGCGTGTACTTCGTCGGTGACCTGATGGGGGCCATCTCCGACCAGTTTGGCCACTACCCAAAGAGCGCCCACGTGGCCAACTACATTGGCCGCATCGTCGCCAAGAACATCGCCCAGCGCGTGGCCGGCCAAGAGGTCACCCCGCTGCTGCCCGACAACCTGTGCTACATGATGGTCAATGGCGACCCGCAGGAAGAAATCTCGGTCAAGTTCGAGTACGAAGTCGATCCCACCGGCAAGGTCATCCAGACGCAAATCGACATGGATGTGCGCACGCCCGATCTGGTCAAGGAAGACTTTGCCTGGATCAACAGCCGCTTCAGCGACTTCTTGGGCATCTAAGCCCTACCCAACATTGCAAACGACATGACACCTGCCTCCCCCCGCCTTACCCGCCGCGTGGTGGTTGGTGCCGTTGCCACGCTGGCCTTGCCCAGCGTGGCGCTGGCCCAAACACCGCCCACCAATCCCCCCCTGGTGGGCCCGTTGGCCCCCGATCCAGTGGCTTTTAAAAAGGCTCTCAGCACATTCACCGGCAGCGCCACGCCCCAGGCCGAAGGGCTGCAGCTGGACATCCCCGTGCTGGCCGACAACCCCAGCGCCGTGCCCATCAAGGCCAAGGTGACCCTGCCCATCACCGAGCACGATTGGTGCGAAGAGCTGATCGTGCTGGCCGAACTCAACCCCATCCCGCTGGCCTGCCGCATCCGCTTCACCGCCGAGACGGGCAGCGCCGAGGCGGCCGTGCGCATTCGCCTAAGCCAGTCCCAGGCCGTCCACGTCCTGGCCCGCATGAAAAGCGGCAAGCTACTGGCGGGCAAGCAAACCATCACTGTGGCCGCCAGCGGCTGCGGCATGTAAGGAGCCCACCCATATGAGCATGAAGCAACCGCCCCGCGTCTGGGTCAGCAACGAAAACCCCCAGGCAGGCGACATTCTGCGTGTGCGCGCGCAAATCGAGCACCCCATGGAAACCGGGCTGCGAACCGACCCGGCCACGGGCCAGATCCGCCCGCGCCACATCCTGAACCACTTTGAAGCCAAGCTGGACGAGGCGCTGCTCTTTGTCTGGGACCCAGGCACCTCGATTGCCCAAAACCCCTACATCGAATTCACTTTCAAAGCCCGCCGCAGTGGCCGCTTGCAGCTGCTCTGGAGGGACGACCAGGGCGCCACCTTATCCGCCACCAAAACCATTACGGTCCGTTAGTTTCAGAGGAGCCTGCCGCATGCGCTTGCCCCCGCTTTTGCACCGCCGCCACATTCTGCTGGCCAGCACCGCTGCCATCGCCCTGGCCGCCTGCGGCAAACGCCCGCCCCAGGCCCAGGCCTTGCCGGCCGAGGCCAGCGTGCTGGCCCTGGGCGACTCGCTCACCCAAGGGGTCGGTGCCAAGGCCGATGAGGCCTGGCCCAGCTTGCTGGCCGAACGCACCGGCTGGGACGTGATCAACGCCGGCATTTCGGGCGATACCAGCGCCCAGGCGTTGGAACGCCTGCCCGATTTGCTGCAGGAGCACGCCCCTGCCCTGGTGGTGGTCAGCATTGGCGGCAACGATTTTTTGCGCCAGATGAGCGCCGAGACCGCCCAAGCCAACATCCGCCGCATCTGCCAGCAGGCCAAGGACAGCGGTGCCCAGGTGCTACTGGTGGCCGTGCCGCAGTTTTCTTTGCTGGCCGCTGGCACGGGGCGCTTAAGCGACCACCCGCTGTACACCGCCCTGGCCAAAGAGCTGCAGCTGCCCCTGCTGGAAGGGGCCTGGGCCGAGGTGCTGTCCAACCCGGCGCTGCGCTCTGACCAAGTGCATGGCAACGCGGCCGGTTATGCCCTGTTTACCCAGCAGTTGTTTGATTTTGTACGCCAGCAGGGGTGGCACGGGTAATTTCACGGGCAACTGGCTTGCCCTGGAGCGTCACAGCGCGGTCATAGAGGCTGGTTATCATTGCCTGCGGCAAGTAAAAAATTAGCTTTAACTCCCTTATCGCAAAAGGACCTGAGACTCATGACAACACCCTTTGTCACCTGGGAAGGCACGTACGCCTTGGGCATGGTTGAGATTGATGAACAGCACCGCACGCTGTTTGAAATCATGAACAAGATGTGGCAAGCCATTGTGCGCAATGAAGAAGTAAGTGCCATGGTCGAAATTTTGCATTCGCTGGAGTTGTACGCCGTGCAGCACTTCACGGAAGAAGAGCTCTTCATGGCCAGCTTTCATTACCCGCACTTTGACAAGCACATCCTCTTGCACCAGCATTTCATTCAAAAAATCACCGATGAAAAAGAGCGGGTGACCAAAGGGGGCAAACCCAGCTTGGATTTACTGCATTTTTTACGGGACTGGCTGCTCAACCACATCCTGATTCAGGACAAGCACTACGCGGATTACTTCGAGAAGCAGCAGCAACAGAAAAACAATAAACCATCGTTGCTGAAGAATTTTTTTAAGCGATTTGGCCAAGTCGCTTAATGCCTGCCACACCCTATCCCCAACCCCCCCGCAGCCCCCGTGGCCCCCGTTGGCTGCTCATCACCGCCGCCCTGCTGGGCTGCACCGGTGTCGGCTTGGCCGCTTACACCAGCCACGGCCTGGGCTTTATCGCCGACCCTGTAGCACGGGAGGCCGCCCGTGCCACTTTGCAGCAGGCGGTGCAGCAGCAGTTGCTCCATGCCGTCGTGCTGCTGGCCCTGGGCATTTGGGCGCGGCAAGGGCGCAGTCGCTGGCTGCACCTGTCCGCCCTGCTGCTCACCCTGGGGGTGCTGCTGTTCAGTGGGCTGATTTATCTGCGCATCTTCACCGGGCTAGAAGCCTTGCGCCCCTTGGTGCCCTGGGGCGGCACCAGCCTGATGCTGGGCTGGCTGGCGATTGGCGCGGCTGCGCTGGATGGTCGCCAAGTGCGTTAGTGCGTTAGTAGCCCGCGTTCTGAGAAGACAGGCATAGCCGATTACGGTCAGCGCAGGAAAATTGTGGGAATCGTGCTCGATAGAATGATTTTGCGCACTTTTCCCCAACGCCCGCAGCGCAACGCGGTTCAAAACGGAAAGGTGAGTTTCGATACTATCTATTCAGGAGCATCCCCCATGCGCAAATCGTGGTTTAAACCCCTTTTGGCTACCGCAGTGACCGTATTTTCTTTTGGTGTTGCTAGTGTTGCCCAGGCACAGGCCCCGCTGAAAATGGCCTATGCCTTGTCCCAAAGCTCGCACTATGGCGCAGGCGGTGATGCGTTTGCCAAGTCCCTGGAGGCCTCCAGCCAGGGCAAATTCAAAGTCCAGCAATTTGCCAACAGCGCCCTGGGCGGCGAGCGCGAGGTGATTGAGGGCCTGCAACTGGGCACCATCGACCTGGCCATTTTGTCCACCGGTGCCACGCTCAACTTTGTGCCGCAAACCGGCGTGTTTGATGTGCCATTTCTGATGCGCGACCTGGCCCACGCCCGCAAGGTGCTCGATGGCCAAATCGGGCAGGCCATGCTGGCCGAATTTTCCAAGCGCGGCCTGGTGGCCCTGGCTTGGGGCGAGCAAGGCTTTCGCCACCTGACCAACAGCAAGCGCCCAGTGGTCAGCGCCGCCGATGCCAAGGGCTTGAAAATCCGCACCACGGAAAACCAGGTCCACATCACCGCCTTCCGCCAGATTGGCATCTTGCCCACCCCCATGGCCTGGCCTGAAGTCGCCACCGCGCTGCAACAAGGCACGATTGATGGGCAAGAAAACCCGCTGTCGGTGATTACCTCGGCCAAGTTGTCGCAACTGCAAAAATACCTGTCGCTGACCGGCCACGTCTATGCGCCGGCGGTGATCATGGTCTCGCCCATGGTGTACGAAGGGCTGTCAGCGGCCGACAAAAAAGCCTTTAAAGAAGCGGGCATCCAGGCCGCCCAGGCCATGCGCGACTTTGTCGATAACGTCGAGAAAAACGGCGTTGAACAACTCAAGAGCGAGGGCATGGAAGTGGTCACCAATGTGGACCGCAAGAGCTTTGAAGAGGCCGTCGCCCCGGTGTACCCCGAGTACGCGAAAAAGTTCGGCAAAGAGCTGCTCGACGGCATTAAAAACACCCAGTAAGCCTGCGCTGCTGAGCTAAAAAACCGGGCCGCAGCGCAAGCCAGCCCGGTTTTCTTGTTGGCGGGGCCGCAATGGCCGCAATAGCCGCAATGGCCGCCGTAGAAAGGACAGACAAATGACGTGGTTGCGCTGTGCGGATGCCGCACTGTTTAAATTGGTTTCCCTGCTGGCGCAGTTGTTTTTGCTGGCCGCTGTGCTGGTGGGCTTTTGGCAAGTGGTGACGCGCTTCATGCTGGAGTCGCCCGCTGACTGGAGCGAGATCACCACCCGCGCCCTGCTCATCTGGGCCGTGCTGTTGGGCGTGGCGCTGGCGTTTCGCCACGGGGCCATGCTGGGGGTGGATTTTTTGCGCACCCTGCTGGCCGCCCCGGCCCAGCGCGTGCTGGCCTGGGTGGTGGGGGTGATTTGCATGGGCTTTTTGGGCATGCTGGCCTGGGTGGGTGGGCAAATGGTCTGGCGCGTGCGCTTTCAAACGCTGCCCAGCCTGGAGATTTCGATCTCCTGGGTGTACCTGGCCATCCCCGTCGGGGCCAGCCTGGCCGCGATTGCCGTGCTGGCCCGCTTGCTCGACCGGGCGGCGGTTACCGAGCTGCGCAACGATGCCCAAGGCTAAGCACAAGGAAGCCCTGCCATGTCCCACGTGATGATTCTTTCGATGCTGGTGTTTTTCGGCCTGACGGTGCCCATTGCCATCTCCATTGGCCTGGCGGCCATGGGGGGCGTGGCCATTGCCGGGCTGCCCTGGCTGGTGATTGCCCAGCAAATGTATGCCGCGCTGGACAAATTCCCGCTGGCCGCCATCCCGTTCTTTATCCTGGCCGGTAATCTGATGGAGGCCGGTGGCATCTCCGAGCGGCTGGTGGACTTTGCCAAAAGCCTGGTCGGCGGCGTGCAAGGCGGGCTGGCCATGGCCTGCGTGATCACCTGCATGATTTTTGCCGCCGTGGCCGGCTCCAGCGTGGCCACCACCTTTGCCGTGGGGGCGATTTTGATTCCGGCCATGGTGCGCCATGGTTACCCGGCCCCGTTTGCCGCCTCGCTGCAGGCCACGGCGGCCGAGCTGGGGGTGATCATTCCGCCGTCGATTCCCATGATCTTGTTCGCCGTCTCTACCGACACCTCGACCGGCGAGCTGTTCATCGCCGGGGTGCTGCCCGGCATACTGATTGCCGCTGCGCTGATGGCCTATGTCTGGTTCTACGCCCGCCGCCATGGCTATGGCCTGCAAGACGGGCAGCAGCGCCTGGCGGTGTGGCCCTCGCTGCGCCGGGCGTGGCTGGCGCTGCTGATGCCGGTGATTATCTTGGGCGGTATTTACGGCGGCGTGTTCACCCCGACCGAGGCCTCGGTCGTGGCTGTGGTGTACGCCCTGGTGGTGGGCATGCTGGTGTACCGGCGCATCAGCGTGCGCGGCTTGTCGGTCACGCTGCACCGCTCGGCCATTTCCACGGCGGCCATCATGTTCATCATTGCCAATGCCGGGGTGTTCGGCTTTTTGCTCAACCGCGCCGGGGTGCCCGATGCCCTGGGCCACTGGCTGGCTGAAATTTTCACCAACCGCACCAGTTTTTTACTCGGGGTGAACGCCGCCTTGTTTTTGATTGGCATGTTCATCGAAACCTCGGCGGCCATCGTGGTGCTGGCCCCTTTGCTCTTGCCGGTTGCGGTGGGCTTTGGGGTTGATCCGGTGCACTTTGGCGTGGTCATGGTCATCAACCTGGCCCTGGGCATGATTACCCCGCCCTTTGGCGTAAACCTGTTTGCCGCCGGTTCGATTGCCAAGCTGTCGCTGGAGCACCTGATTCGCCCGCTGCTGCCATTTGTGGCCGTAGTGCTGGCTTGCCTGATGGTGATTACCTATGTGCCGGACATCAGCCTGTGGCTGCGAGACGTGGTGTACCGTTAAAAATAGCACTTCCCGCTTGTATTTATTTGATTTTCAATTGATTAATCATTGAAAACAACAAAATACGTGCGGTAAGTGCTATCGATATTAAATGCTGCCAGGCTGGAGCGCCTGCCAGCCCCCTGAGCACCCATTGCGGGTGCCCGGCCTGCTTAGCTGAAAAAGCGCTTCAACTTGTCCGTCCAACTCTCGCCGGTGGGCGAGTGGCGCGAGCCGCCTTTTTTCAGCGACTCTTCCAGCTCGCGCATCAGCTTGCGCTGGTACTCGGTGAGCTTGACCGGGGTTTCCACCACGATGTGGCAGTACAAATCACCGGGGTAGCTGGCCCGCACGCCCTTGATGCCCTTGCCGCGCAGGCGAAACTGCTTGCCCGCCTGGGTGCCTTCGGGGATGTCAATGGCGGCTTTGCCGGCCAGCGTGGGCACTTCGATTTCGCCGCCCAAGGCTGCGGTGATAAAACTCACCGGCACCTGGCAGTGCAGGTCGTCGCCATCGCGCTCGAAAATATCGTGCGGCTTGATGCGAATCTCAATGTACAGATCGCCCGCCGGGCCACCATTGACCCCCGGCTCGCCATTGCCGCTGCTGCGAATGCGCATGCCGCTGTCGATACCGGCGGGAATTTTCACCTCCAGCGTTTTCTGCTTCTTGATCTTGCCCTGGCCATGGCAGCTGGTGCAGGGCTCGGGGATGATCTTGCCCGTGCCCCGGCAGTGCGGGCAGGTTTGCTGCACGCTGAAAAAGCCTTGGCGCATCTGCACCGAGCCATTACCGCCGCAGGTGCCGCAGGTTTTGGGCTGGGTGCCGGGTTTGGCACCGCTGCCGTGGCAGGTGTCGCAGGTGTCCCAGCTGGGGATGCGAATTTCGGTCGATTTGCCCTTGGCCGCCTCTTCCAGCGTGATTTCCATGGCGTACGACAGGTCGTTGCCCCGGTACATTTGTCGCCCGCCCCGGCCACCAGCGCCACGCTGGCCACCGAACATATCGCCAAAAATATCGCCAAAAGCTTCGGCAAAGCCGCCAAACCCTTCCGCGCCTGGGCCACCGCGCATGTTCGGGTCCACGCCCGCGTGGCCGTACTGGTCGTAGGCCGCGCGTTTTTGGCTGTCGGAGAGCATTTCGTAGGCCTCTTTGACCTCTTTGAACTTCTCCTCCGCCTCTTTGGCTTTGTCCCCCTGGTTGCGGTCCGGGTGGTACTTCATGGCCAGCTTGCGGTAGGCCTTTTTAATTTCGTCGTCCGAGGCGGTTTTGGCTACACCCAGGATTTCGTAAAAATCGCGTTTAGACATTAATAAGCACCCAATAAAAAAGACAAACGCCGCGCAAGTCCTTTACCCAAAGAAAAAGGGGCAAAGGGCAGCGCGGCGGACAGCGGTCAGGTCTGCCGCTGCATGGGGGATTACTTCTTCACTTCCTTGACTTCGGCATCCACGATGTCGTCATCGTTTGCCCCGGCCGCTTGCTGCTGGGGCTGGGCCGCGCCTTCCGCACCGGCAGCAGCGCCTCCGGCGGCAGCCGCTTCGGCCTGCGCCTGGGCATAGACTTTTTCGCCCAGCTTTTGGCTGGCCGTCATCAGCGCCGTGGTTTTGGCTTCGATGGCATCTTTGTCCTCGCCCTTCAGCGTTTCTTGCAGCTCTTTGATAGCAGCTTCAATGGCTTCTTTCTCGGCCGCTTCCAGCTTGTCACCGTGCTCACCCAGGCTCTTTTGCACGCTGTGCACCGCCGCCTCACCCTGGTTGCGGGCCTGAATCAGTTCCAGCTTTTTCTTGTCTTCGGCCGCGTTGATTTCTGCGTCCTTGACCATTTGCTGGATTTCTTCTTCCGACAGACCCGAGTTGGCCTTGATGGTGATCTTGTTTTCTTTGCCCGTGCCTTTGTCCTTAGCGCTGACGTGCAAGATGCCGTTGGCGTCGATGTCAAAAGCCACCTCGATCTGCGGCACACCACGCGGTGCGGCCGGGATGCCTTCCAGGTTGAACTCGCCCAGGGCCTTGTTGCCCGAGGCCATCTCGCGCTCGCCCTGGAAGACCTTGATGGTCACGGCCGGTTGGTTGTCGTCGGCCGTGGAGAAGGTCTGGGCAAACCGGGTCGGGATGGTGGTGTTCTTGGTGATCATCTTGGTCATGACACCGCCCAGGGTTTCAATGCCCAGGGACAGCGGGGTCACATCCAGCAGCAGCACGTCGGAGCGGTCACCGGCCAGCACCTGGCCTTGCACCGCAGCGCCCACGGCCACGGCTTCGTCGGGGTTCACGTCCTTGCGTGGTTCGCGGCCAAAGAACTCTTTGACCTTGTCCTGCACCTTGGGCATGCGGGTCATGCCGCCAACCAAAATCACGTCCTGAATGTCGGACACGCTCAGGCCCGCATCCTTGATGGCGGTGCGGCAGGGCGCAATGGTGCGCTCGATCAGGTCATCAACCAGGCTTTCCAGCTTGGCGCGCGTGAGCTTCAGGCTCAAGTGCTTGGGGCCCGACGCATCGGCCGTGATGTAGGGCAGGTTGATGTCGGTCTGGGTGGAGTTGGACAGCTCAATCTTGGCTTTTTCAGCGGCTTCCTTCAGGCGCTGCAGGGCCAGCACGTCCTTGGACAGGTCCACGCCTTGCTCTTTTTTGAACTCGCCAATGATGTAGTCGATGATGCGCTGGTCAAAGTCTTCACCGCCCAAGAAGGTGTCGCCGTTGGTGGCCAGCACTTCAAACTGCTTTTCGCCGTCCACATCGGCAATTTCGATGATGGACACGTCAAACGTGCCGCCGCCCAAGTCGTACACGGCAATCTTGCGGTCGCCCTTGCCTGCTTTGTCCAGACCAAAAGCCAGGGCCGCCGCGGTGGGTTCGTTGATGATGCGCTTGACTTCCAGGCCAGCGATGCGGCCAGCATCCTTGGTGGCTTGGCGCTGGGCATCGTTGAAGTAGGCGGGCACGGTGATCACGGCCTCGGTCACTTCTTCGCCCAGGAAGTCCTCGGCGGTTTTCTTCATTTTGCGCAGCACTTCAGCCGAAATTTGCGGCGGTGCCAGCTTTTGGTCGCGCACTTGCACCCAGGCATCGCCGTTGTCGGCCTTGATGATTTGGAAGGGGGCCAAGTCCAGGTCTTTCTGAACTTCTTTTTCGTCAAACTTGCGGCCAATCAAACGCTTGGACGCAAAGATGGTGTTGCGCGGGTTGGTCACGGCTTGGCGCTTGGCCGAAGCACCGACCAAAATTTCACCGTCTTCCTGGTAAGCGATGATCGACGGCGTGGTGCGGGCACCCTCGCTGTTTTCAATCACGCGGGTGGTGTTGCCTTCCATGATGGCCACGCAGCTGTTGGTGGTGCCCAGGTCGATACCGATAATTTTTGCCATTTTGAATAGCTCCCAAAAAAGAATGTTGGTTTAGTTGGCCTGTAACTAGGGCTTAACCCCGTAGTTTCAAGCCATTGAAAAAAGAATAAGAACTTGGCCCTGACTGGCCAGGGCCGTTGATTTACTTGGCGGCGGCCACCGTGACCAACGCCGGGCGCAGGACGCGGTCAAAAATCAGATAGCCTTTTTGCAGCACGGTGACAATGGTGTTGGCCTCTTGTTCGGCTGGCACCACGCTGATGGCTTGGTGTTGGTGCGGATCAAACTTCTCCCCCACAGCAGGGTTGATGACCACCACCTTATTGCGCTCCAGTGCCTGCAGCAATTGGCGCAAAGTGGCGGCACTGCCCTCATGCAGTTGCTCGGCGGTGGCATTTTGCAGGGCCAAAGCAGCATCCAAGCTATCGCACACTGGCAGCAGGCTTTCGGCAAAGCTTTCAATGCCAAATTTGCGCGCCTTGGCCACTTCTTCTTCGGAACGGCGGCGCATGTTTTCCGTATCGGCTTTGGCTCGCAAGAACTGGTCGGCCAAATCGGCATTTTTGGCTTTGAGCTCGGCCAGCTCGGTCTGCAAGCGCTGCATTTCGTCGGCCATATGGCCTGCCATGGCGGCTTCCAGCTCTTCGGGGCTGGCATCGGCCGGGGCAGTAAAGAGGGGCGAGGTGGTTTGAGGATCGGTCATGGGATTTACAAAAACATCAAAAAACAAGAAGGGCGAAAACCTTATCCGCCCAGCTAAGGGCCAACGCGCCAATTTCAAGAGCAGCTCAATAACTTCTGCGCATAAACGCAATCGGCGCTACAATCTTTGGCTTTGCCTTGCCCCACTGCTACTTTTTGGCGCAGCAGGGGGCTTTACCCAAAGGGAGTTGTTATGCGTCATTACGAAATCATTTTGTTGATCCACCCGGATCAAAGCGAACAGGTTCCAGCCATGCTGGAGCGCTACAAGGGCATGATCACCCAAGGTGGTGGCAAAGTGCACCGCGAAGAAGATTGGGGCCGCCGCCAACTGGCTTACCTGATCAACAAGCTGGCCAAAGCCCACTACATCTGCCTGAACATCGAAGCCGACCAGGCCGTGATGGCCGAGCTGGAACACGCTTTCAAATTCAACGACGCTGTGCTGCGCAGCCTGATCGTGCAGAAGAAAAAGGCCGACACCGCCCCTTCTTCCATGATGAAAACCGTTGAGCGCGAAGAAGCCCGCAAAGCTTCCCAAGCCGCCGCCGCTGCTGAGCAAGCTTAAATTCCCGGTTCGTTTGGTCTGGAGGTGGAAAACCAGCTGGTACTGAGCGCCCAAATCCAAGCCTGCGCCCCCTTGCGTTTTACGCCAGCCGGTGTCGCCGCCTTGGATGTCCGACTAGAGCACGCTTCTGAGCAAATCGAAGCGGGCAGTCCACGCAAAGTACACGCCAGCATCAAAGCCGTTGCCTTTGGCGACTTGGCCTACAAACTGGCACGGCAAGCGCCGCAAAGCTGCTGGCGGTTTCAAGGCTTTTTAGCCACGCCGCGCAACAGTAAAACGGTGGTTTTTCATATCCAGGATATGCAACAAAATTAATTTTCAAAGAGGTCCAGCAATGGCCACGTTCAAGAAATTCAACAAAGACAAGCGCCCCAAGCGCAACACCCAGTCGCTGCTGTTCAAGCGCAAGCGCTTCTGCCGTTTCACCGTTGCCGGTGTCGAAGAAATTGACTACAAAGATGTGGACACCCTGCGTGACTTCATCGCTGAAAACGGCAAGATCATTCCTGCCCGTTTGACCGGTACCCGCGCCATTTACCAGCGCCAGCTGAACACCGCCATCAAACGCGCCCGTGTTCTGGCCCTGCTGCCGTACACCGACCAGCACAAGATCTAAGGAGTCGCCCTCATGCAAATCATCCTGCTCGAAAAAGTGCTGAACCTGGGTAACCTGGGCGATATCGTCAAGGTCAAGGACGGCTACGCCCGCAACTTCCTGATCCCCACTGGCAAAGCCCGCCGCGCTACCGAAGCTGCCAAAGCAGAATTCGACGCCAAACGCGCTGAACTGGAAAAGCAAGCCGCTGAAAAGCTGGCAGCCGCCCAGGCCGAAGGCGAAAAGCTGAGCGGTCACACCGTCAAGCTGTCGCAAAAAGCCGGTGTCGATGGCCGCCTGTTTGGCTCCGTCACCAACGCCGACATCGCTGAAGCACTGACCAAAGCTGGCTTCACTGTGGCCAAAGCACAAGTGCGCATGCCCAACGGCCCGATCAAAACCGTCTCCGCCACTGCTGTGGACGTGGCTTTGCACACCGATGTGGTGGTCGAAGTGAACGTGGAAGTGACCGGCGAACAAGCCTAAGCGGCAAACCCTTGCTGCCCCAAAAAGCCGCCTTATATAAGGCGGCTTTTTTGTGCGCAGCCTTCAGCGCGGCGGTGCGCTGCTGGATTGCGCCCCCAGCCAGGCTTGAAACACCGCCTGCAAACCATCCGCCTGGGCCCCACCCAGCGCGTGCAGCTGCGCCAAGGCGGCCACACTGGCCTCAAAGCTGGACAGCTGGTGCGCCTGCTGCGCTTTGCGAATGCGGTACTGGGAGGCGGGCAAATCCACCAACGGCAAACGCGGCAAGGCTTGCAGCAGCGGGTTCAGGTAGAGCATCTTGCGGCTTTTGCGCCATGTGCCATCAAGCACGACCAAACGCAACTGCTGCAGCTGAGCGGCCTGCACCCACAGCGCAGGCAAGGCCGGGGGCGCGTGCAGTGGCAATTGCGGATCGGGGGCACTGGGTGGGTACAGCAAAACGCTGCGCTTATCGGCGGCAGCCAACCACTGCGCCAGCTGGGCCGGGGCAAAGCACTCCCCCACTTCGAGTCGGCTGCCTGGCAGGCACAAATGCAGCAGCCGGGCGGTGTTTTTGGCGTGACCATGCTCCAAGGGGTGCTGCAAGATCAGCAACTCAACACCACAAGCCACCGGCTGCACCAAGGGACAAAAGCAATGGCTGCAGGGACGCAGGCAGCGGGGGCAATTAAAACGTTTTTTCATAGCTGTAAGCGCTTGCCATATAAGGGTTAAAGCCTCTTTTAATTCGTATTTACAGCAGGGCGCACGGCTCGCGCTATGCTTGCACCCTATTTTCCCCGGTTCTCGGGTGACCGATTTCCCTCTTTCTCCCTGACTGCCTTTGCATCATGCCTGTGATTACCGCCCAGTTGGACATGGCCCAGCCCTTACACCCCGGCTGTGCCCGCTTGCAAGCCCAATTTGGCCCACCCGCCCAGGTATGGGTGGCCCATACCGCCGACGAGTTGCTGAGCGTATTGGCCCAGGTGGAGGCTGCCGCCCGGGCCGGTGCCTGGTGCCTGGGGGCCGTTGCCTACGAGGCTGCCGCCGCCTTGGAAGCCGATTTGCCCACCCAGCCCGCCAACACCGCGCTGGCCTGGTTTGCCCAGTTTGCCGCCCCGGTGCCGCAGACGGCCAGCGCTGAGGCCTCCGCCTGGGCCACCCCCTTGCACTGGAATGCCGGACAGACATCCACGGCATTTGCCGCCACCTTGGCGCAAATTCATGCTGATATTGCGGCGGGGCGCTATTACCAGCTCAACCTCACCCAGACGTACCACGGCACCAGCCCCCACACCATCGACCGCCACGCCTTGTTTGCCGCGCTGCAGCAGGCGCAGCCGGGCGGCTTCAGCATTTTTTTGGACATGGGGCAGGAGGCGCTGCTGTCGGTTTCCCCCGAATTATTTTTTGACTGGCACCAGCCCGCCCAGGGCAGCGGCAGCATTCTCACCCGCCCCATGAAAGGCACCGCCGCCCGGGGCACCACCCCGGCACACGACGCGGCCCAGGCCGAGCACCTGCGCAGCAGCGCCAAAGAGCGGGCCGAGAACGTGATGATTGTCGATTTGCTGCGCAACGACCTGGGCCGCATCGCGCAAATCGGCAGCGTCAGCGTGCCTGCGCTGTTTGAGCTGCAGGCGTTGCCCAGCGTCTGGCAAATGACTTCGGATGTGCGGGCCCAACTGCCCCAGGGCACCGCGTTGAAAACGATTTTTCAGGCGCTGTTTCCCTGCGGCTCCATCACCGGTGCGCCCAAGCGCAGCAGCATGGCCGCCATTGCCGCGCTGGAGAGCGAAGCGCGCGGCTGGTATTGCGGCGCTGCAGGCGTGGTGCGCAGCGACGGCGCGGGTGGCGTGCGCGCCACCTTCAACGTGCCCATTCGCACGCTGGTGGTGCAAGGTGCCAGCACCGTGCGCTGCGGCATTGGCAGCGGCATCACCGCCGATGCCCACGCCGCCAGCGAATGGCGCGAATGGGCCGCCAAACGGGCATTTTTTGAAAGGGTGAGCATGCCATTTGCCATTTTGGAAACCCTGGCTTTGGATGGCGGCCAGCTGCGCCACCAGGACTTGCACCTGGAGCGCATGGCCAGCGCTGCAGCGCATTTTGCCTATCCCTGGGATGGGCACGCCGCCCACAGCGCCCTGGCCCAACTGGCCCAACAACACCCCCACGGGCTATGGCGCTGCCGCCTGCAACTGCACGCCAATGGGCAGGTAGAGGCGCAGGCCTTTGCCTGCCCGCCCGCGCCAGCGCACATCACCTTGCAGTGGGCCAGCGCAGCTTTGGCGCAAGCGCACAGCGAATTTGTACGCTTTAAAACCACCCGCCGCGCCCATTACGAGGCGCTGGCCCCGGCCGCCGACAGCGGCATTTTTGACAGCGTGCTCTTTAACGAAGCGGGCGAAATCACCGAATGCACGCGCGGCAACATCGCCGCCCAACTGGCCGATGGCCGCTGGGTCACGCCGCCCCTGGCCTGCGGCCTGCTCCCCGGCATTGGCCGCGCTGTGGCGCTGCAGCAAGGGCGGGTGGTGGAGGCAGTGATTCGGCTGGAGGATGCACCCCAGGTGCGGGCCTGGGCTTTTATCAACAGCCTGCGCGGCTGGATCCCGGCGCAGCTATCAAAACCGCACCCCTAGCCGCAGGTAGTACGCCGCTCCGTTAAAACCAAAGGGCGCGTACTGGGAATAAGCAATGGGTTTGCCAACGCCAATAATGGGGTCGGTGGTCTGACCCCACTGGCTTGGCCGGGTATTGAGCAGATTGGTGCCGCCCACGGTCAGCGTGGTGTTTTTGCTCAGGCGGTAGCTCAGCTGGGCATCCAGCGTCCACTGGGCGGCAAAGCCCACCTTGTCGCTCCCGTAGGTGCTGGCGTAGCTGCCGAAGTAATTGAGGTTGAAGGTCAGGTCGTACTGCGCGGTGCTGTAGCGGCTCCACAGCTTGGCGCTGTGCCTGGGCTGGCCCGCTTCCAGGGTGACGCGCGCGTATGGGTCCAGCACCAGATCGGTCATATCCACCCCCAGCACCGAAGGGGCTGCGTTCACGCCGGTAATGCGGGTGGCCGCGTAGCTGTAGGCTGCCCGCAGATGCCAGCGCCGACCAGGGGCCAGGTCGTGCTGGTAGTCCAGGCGCAGATCGACACCGTGGGTGCGAGTGCGTACGGCGTTGGTGAAGTAAGTGGCACCCTCCACCCCGTACTGCTGCAAGATCGCCTGGGCTTGGGGGCTGAGCTGCGCCAGGCTCGATTTGGCAATGTAGCTGGTGGGCATGATGCGATCGTCAATCTCGGTGACAAAGCCATCCATGCTGGCCGTCAGCTGCGGGCTGGGTTGCCAGACCGTGCCGAAGGTGAGGTGCTGGGATTTTTCCGGCTTTAAATCCTGGGCCCCCAGAGCGCGGGCCACCGGGTGGCTAACCCCGTAGTGGCCGTACTGCAAGAGGGCGCTGCCATCAAGCACCGTCGAGGTGGAGGTGAAGCCGGTCTGGGTCAGCGAAGGGGCGCGAAACCCGGTACTCAAGCCACCGCGCAGCAGCCATTGGGGCGTGGGCTGATAGCGCACGGCCAGTTTGCCATTCAAGGTAGGGCCAAAGTCGCTGTAATGCTCGGCCCGCAGGGCACCCAACACAGTCCACTGAGGGTGCAGGGCGTACTTGGCATCCAGGTACACAGCATGGCTGTCGCGCTGGGCGTGGGTGGCGTTGTCCGGGCTGAAGCCACCAAACCCCTGGGCCCCGGCGTACCAGGGTGAATCGGGCCCCAGGGTGTACGAGGCGGGCTCGCCCGCACGGATGCGGTAATCGGCACGGCGGTATTCGTAGCCCCCCGCCAGGCTGTGTGGGCCGAAGTTGTGCTGCACATCGGCGTTGAGGGTGTGCTGAACAAACGCCGTGCTGCCACTGTCAAACCGAGTGGGCGAGTCAGCGCCCAAAGAGCGGTTGAGCGAGTTGCGTACAAAAAACCGGTAGTCGTTCATGCCTGCGGTGTAGGCCAAGCTCCAAGGGCTGCCGCTGGCCAAAATGCCTTTGACCCCGAAGGAAGCGGACAAATCCGTAATGCGCGGCGCAATCTGCGGCAAAAAGCCCTGGGGGTAGATGCTGGGCAGATTTTTATCGCTGTCGGCATTACGGAAAAACGCTCCGGCCCTGCTGTGGCGGCGGCTCAGATGGCCATGGCTGAACAGTGTGGTGTCGCCCTGCGGCAACTCGGCGTTCCAGGCCAGTTGGCCGTCTTGGGTATCGGCATCGCCAAAGTGCAGTCGGGTCTGCCCATCCGCATCAGGCCGGGCCCGGTTGCTGCTGCCCCGGTCGCGCAGCTCGGCAGTGATATTGAAAAAACCATCGCTCGCCAAGGCCGTGCTGTGAAACAGGCTGGCCTGGCGCTGAATGCCATCGCCCTGGGTGGTGCGGCCCCAGCCCAGCAGCGCCTGGTTGGTCTGGCCATAGCCTTTGAGCACGATGTTGATGATGCCGGCAATCGCATCCGAGCCGTATTGCGCTGCCGCGCCATCGCGCAGCACTTCCACCCGCTCCACCGCCAGCAGGGGGATGGTGTTCAAGTCCACGCTGGAGCTGCCCCGGCCAATCGTGCTGTTGGTGTGCAGCAGCGAGCTTTGGTGCAACCGCTTGCCATTGACCAGCACCAGCACCTGGTCGGGGCTGAGGGAGCGCAGGGTAAACGGCGGGGCATGGTCAGTGCCATCCGCAATCGAGGGGCGGGGGTGGTTGAATCCGGGCACCAAAGCGGCCAGGGCGTAGGCCAGGCCCATTTCGCCCACCGACAGCAATTGCTCGGTGGTGTACACATCGGTGGGCACGATGGCGTGCAGGGCGGTATGCGCCCCATCGCGCGTGCCAACATCCGCTTGCAGGGGCACTTGAACACGCACCAGCTCCTCCAGCGGCAGGTCGTACAGGGTCTGGCCAGCGACAACGGGCTCGGCCTGGGCCCTAGGCAGGCCCAGTACAACCAGCGACAGGAGGCACAAAAATAGCTTCATGGCGAATCTTTTCGAAGCACCGTTGCAATCGACAACAACGGGGCAGCAATGCGCAGTCCGGAGGCCAGGGCCGCGTCGTAATTAATTTTGATCTGGACGTTCTGCGCCACCCGGGTCATTTGGATGATGCCACCTTGCTCGGCAAAGCCTTTGGCATCGCTGACCGTCAAGATGTGGGCACGGTGCGCGTAGGCGATGGCCGCCTGACGCTCAGCGACCGTGGGCAGGGCGATAAACAGCAGATCGGGCGGTTGTGGGCCCAGTGCGGCCACACTGTCGGCCTGGGTAATGCGCACGGGCCGCCCATGGATAAGCTTGTCGGCATACAGCGCCTGCAGCTGCTGGCCAAAGGGATTGGGGCCGACGACAGCCATCTCAAAAACCTCGCGCTGCGACCCTTCGAGCCATTGCACGTAACTGGCAAAACGCCCCAAAAAGACGGCTTGCAGCTGCAGCTGCGCTTCGTTGGCATAGGCTGCAGGGCTGGCACTGCACAGGCACATTGCCAACAGCACGCCGTGCCACCAGCGCCGCAGCGTGGCCAGGCCGAGCACTAGGCGGCCCCCTCGGTATGGGCAACTACCCGATTACGCCCCGCTTGCTTGGCGCAATAGAGGGCTTGATCAGCCGCTTCAACCAACTGCATCATGGCTTCAGGGGTGGTGATGCTGGCTTGTACTCCCAGGCTAACGGTAACGCGCAGGGTGGCCCCCTGGGGGGTGGTAAATACCTGCTCGGCAACTACCGTGCGGATGCGCTCGGCCACTTGCACCGCCGTGGGCACATCGGTATCGGCGCAAAGCACCAAAAACTCCTCCCCGCCAAAACGGGCCGCAATGTCGTCAGTGCGAATGCTGGCCTGCAGCCGGTGGGCCACTTGCTGCAAGATCAAGTCGCCCACCGGGTGACCATAGGTGTCATTGACCAGCTTGAAGTGGTCCACATCCAGCAAGATCACGCCCAGCGGGGTTTGGTTGCGCTCGGACTGGGCGGCCAAGGTCTGCATGGTTTCAAGCGCAAAGCGGCGGTTGGCCAGGCCCGTCAAAGGGTCGGTGGTGGCCAGGTGGCTAAGCTTTTCATCGCGCACGCGCACCTCGCGCAGCATGGCGTTAAAGCCCTGGTAAAGCTCGCCAAATTCGTCGGTACGGTCGGTGTGCAGCGTGGTGCTGTAGTCCTTGCTGCTGCCGATGTGGCGCATGCCCTGCACCAGTTGCGTAATGGGTTGGGTGAAAATCAATTGCAAGCGCCAGGACAGCAGCAGCAGGCCGGCAAAAATCAACACGGTCACACCGATTTGCAGCACCATGTATCGCCGCATCTTGGTGTACATGGCCTGGTTATCGGACAGCACGGCCAAACGACCAACGGGACTGCCCTCTAACTCAATGGGGTAGATGACGTAGTGAAACTCCCGATCCATGTGCTGCTGCAGGGCCGAGGGCTGCAGCAGCAGTTTGTGCCAGCGCGTGGCACGGTCGGCCGAGATGCTGGCCGCCTGGTACTGGGCCAGCACGCTGCCGCGCTCATCCAGCGCCACGGCGTACTGAATGTGGGGGTCGGCCTGCAAGGAGTGCAAGATTTTCTGGGCGCTGTGGCCATCGCGAAAGGCCAGGGCAGCGCGCATGTTTTCGCTGGTCACGGCCGCCACCTGGCGCAAAGTGCGCAGCGAGGCCTGTTGCTCGGCAACAAAGGTGGTGTACAGCGCCACGGCCGAGGAGATGAGCAACCCTACCCCCAAACTGACGCCCAGCAGCACCAGAAGTTTGTAGCGGATGGAGAGTCGGTTGAACATCAGGTGGGACGATGCCGCCAAGTTGTTTCTAAATGCTGCACTATAGCGAAGCGGCAAGACAAAAAATCAGGGATGAACCAGAAACCCTCACTGCTGCTGCGCCGGACGGGTGAACGCTTAAAACTCCAGGTTGTCAATCAAGCGCGTGCTGCCCAGCCGGGCTGCGCCCAGGGCGACCAGCGGGGTGTCGGCCAGTTGCTCTGCGGCTGGGCTTTGCAGGCTGTCGCGCAGGCGCACCGTCAGGTAGTCGGTCTGCCAGCCCAGGGCATTGAGGGCTTGGGTGGTTTGCGCCTCCAGCACCGGCAGGGGCTGCTGGCCTTGGCGGGCCGCTTGCGCCAGGCTGTGCAGGGCGGCGGACAGGGCGCGGGCTTGCTCCAGCTGCTCGGCGCTTAAGTAGCCGTTGCGTGAACTCAGGGCTAAACCGCCTTCAGCGCGGGCGATTTCGGCCCCGACGATGGTGATCGGCAACGCCAGCTGCTGCACCATGCGTTCAATGACCAGGCGCTGCTGGTAGTCCTTTTTGCCAAACACCGCCGTGCCGCCGCCGGTGGTGCCAAACACGGCATTAAACAGTTTGAGCACCACGGTGCAGACCCCGGTGAAAAAGCCAGGGCGAAAGTGCCCTTCCAAAATGTCGGCCAGCGCCGGGTCGGGGTGGACGGTGAACGTCTGCGGCTGGGGGTACAGATCGCTTTCTTTGGGGGCGAAAACGATGTCGCAGCCTTGGGCCTCTAATTGCGCACAATCGGCCTGCAGCGTGCGTGGGTAGCTATCAAAATCTTCATGCGGTAAAAACTGCAGGCGATTGACAAAGATGCTGGCCACCAGCACTTCGCCCAAGGGTTTGGCTTGGCGCACCAGGGCCATGTGCCCCGCGTGCAAATTGCCCATGGTGGGCACAAAGGCGGGGCGGCCACGCCCAGCCAGGGCGCTGCGCAGATCGGCAATGGTATGAACGACTTGCATGATTCAATGGCAATAAAAAGCGTAAACAAAAAGCTTAAACAATGAGCTTGCCGCGCAGATAAAGAAAGGGTTTCAGCCTTGATGGGCCTTGAAACGCTTTATTTCAAAGCGGTAACAGCTATTGATAAAGAGTGGATCAAGCGGTGGTCAAGACGTGATTTACCAGGCGTGCAGCGTGTTGTCCGGAAAGCTGCCGTCCTTTACCGCGCGCACGTAAGCGGCCATGGCCTCTTTGATGCTGCCGGTCTCCTGCATGAAGTTGCGCACAAATTTGGGCATCTTGCCCAGGTTCATGCCCAGCATGTCGTGCAGCACCAGCACCTGGCCGGCGGTGCCGTTGCCCGCGCCAATGCCGATGGTGTGGCAGTGCGGCAGCTCCTCGGTGAGGCGGGCCGACAGCTCGGCCGGCACCATCTCCAGCACCAGCATGGACGCGCCCATGTCTTGCAGCTGCAGCGCATGGCGGCGCAATTGGGCCGCGCCTTCATCGCCCCGGCCCTGCACGCGGTAGCCGCCCAGGGCATGCACGGTTTGCGGGGTCAGGCCCAGGTGGGCGCACACGGGGATGCCGCGCTCCACCAAAAAACGCACGATCGGGGCGGTCCAGCCACCGCCCTCCAGTTTGACCATGTGCGCCCCGGCCTGCATCAGCACCGTGGCGCTGCGCATGGCCTGTTCGGCCGATTCTTGGTAGCTGCCGTAGGGCAAGTCGGCCACCACCCAGGCGGTACCCTGGGCGCGGCGCAGTCCCCGGGCCACGCTGGCGGTGTGGTAGGCCATCGTCTCCAGGCTCACGCCCACGGTGCTGGGCAGGCCCTGGCAGACCATGCCCAGCGAATCGCCCACCAAAATCGTCTCCACCCCGGCCGCATCGGCCACGGCGGCAAAGGTGGCATCGTAGGCGGTGAGCATGGTGATTTTTTCCCCGGCCGCACGCAGCTGCGCCAGGCGCGGCAGGCTGATGGGCTTGCGCTGGGGCAAGGGGGAGGCGGGCGGAATGGTGCCGTAAGGGGTGCCAGCAGCGGCGGTATCAGCGGACATGGGAAAGTTCTCTCTTGGAGGGGCTGCAAAAAGAAAAGCCGCAAGTCTATGCCCATGCACCGCCTTGTGCCAACACGGGTGTGGATTGGCACCTGGCCCAAGCCGTGCTGGGCATTGTCCGCAAGGGCCATACCTTTTTGTAATACCGCTATGCTTGGCGCCCTTCAAGCCCCCCTTGAAAACCCCCTTTCGAGACAACGCAACGTGGGTTTCCCCATCCACCTACCCTGTATGACTTTTGACAACATTGCTGCCCAGGCACAAGACGATGTGCGCCGCGCCTTGGCCGAAGACGTAGGCAGCGGCGACCTGACCGCTGCCCTGGTGCCCGCCAACCAACGCATCCGCGCCCACATTCTGGCGCGCGAAGCGGCGGTGATTTGTGGCGCGCCCTGGGCCGAAGCCGCGCTGCGGGCGCTGGACCCCCAGGTGCAATTGACCTGGCATGTGGCCGAGGGCCAGCGCTGCGCCCCCGACCAGGTGGTGCTGGAGATGGTGGGCGATGCCCGCGCCCTGCTCACGGCCGAGCGCACAGCGCTGAACTTTTTGCAACTGCTCTCGGGCGTGGCCAGCAAAACGGCCCACTATGTCGATGCCGTACAAGGCACCAAGGCGGCGATTGTGGATACGCGCAAAACCCTGCCCGGCCTGCGCATCGCGCAAAAGTACGCCGTCAAAATCGGCGGTGGGGTAAACCACCGCATCGGCCTGTACGACGCGGTGCTGATCAAAGAAAACCACATTGCCGCCGCCGGTGGCATTGCCCCGGTGCTGCGCGAAGCGGAAAAAGTCGCCGGCCAGGCCCGTTTTATTGAAATTGAAGTCGAAACCCTGGCCCAGCTGCACGAGGCGCTGGAGGCGGGGGCCAAGATGGTGCTGCTGGACAATATGCCCCTGGCCGACTTGCGCCAGGCCGTCGCCATCAACGCCGGGCGGGCGATTTTGGAAATCTCCGGCGGTGTCACGTTTGAAAGCTTGCGCGCCTTGGCTGAGACCGGGGTCGATCGCATCTCCATTGGCGTTTTGACCAAGGATGTCAAAGCCACCGACTTTTCCATGCGCATGCAGGAGCTGTAATGACCAAAGCTGTGAATGTTATTGACGTTGAATACGAGCAACCCGAGCAAGAAGGCGCTGTTTGCGCCACCAAATACGCCTGGGCGCGCGTGCCGCCTGAGCCCAGCCAGGCCGAGCGCGGGACGCTGAAAGACAAAATCCGCCGCCTGCTGAAAGAGAAAAACGCCGTCATGGTGTCGCACTACTACGTGCATCCCGATTTGCAGGACTTGGCCGAAGAAACCGGCGGCATCGTCAGCGACAGCCTAGAGATGGCCCGCTTTGGGCGCGACCACGCGGCGCAAACCTTGGTGGTCAGCGGCGTGCGCTTCATGGGCGAGACGGCCAAAATCCTCTCGCCCGAAAAAACCGTGCTCATGCCCGACCTGGATGCCACCTGCTCGCTCGATTTGGGTTGCCCGGTGGATGAATTCAGTGCTTTTTGCGACCAGCACCCCGATCGCACCGTGGTGGTGTACGCCAACACCAGCGCCGCCGTCAAAGCGCGGGCCGATTGGCTGGTCACCTCCAGCTGCGCCCTGGAGATCGTCAGCGCCCTCAAAGACAAGGGCCACAAAATCCTTTGGGCCCCCGATCGCCATCTGGGTGGCTACATCCAGCAGCAAACCGGCGCGGACATGCTGTTTTGGAACGGGGCCTGCATCGTCCACGATGAATTCAAGGCGCTGGAGCTGGAGCTGCTGAAAAAAGAGCACCCGCAGGCCAAAATCCTTGTCCACCCGGAAAGCCCGGCCGAAGTCGTCGCCCTGGCCGATGCCGTGGGCTCGACCAGCGCCATCTTGAAAGCCGCGCAAACCCTGGATGCCAGCGAATTTATCGTTGCCACCGACAAGGGCATGATGCACAAGCTGCGCCAGCTCAACCCCAGCAAAACCTTCTACGAAGCGCCCACTGCCGGCAACAGCGCCACCTGCAAAAGCTGCGCCCACTGCCCCTGGATGGCCATGAACGGCCTGGCGGGCGTGGCCCATGTGCTGGAGACAGGGGCCAATGCCGTCCACGTTGATCCGGCCCTGATCCCCCGTGCCCGCCTGCCCATTGACCGCATGCTGGCCTTTACCGCCGGGCTGAAAAACGGCCAATCCCCTGGGGCCTTGGTGCCGCATTTTGGCGCGGCATGAGGCCACTTCAGGCACCATATAAGCGCGGTTAGCTATCAAAAATAACAAAAGGCAAGGTGGATACCTTGCCTTTTTTAATGGCTGCTGGCGCTCAATTCACAAGGTTTTTACTATGTTTTAGCGGCAAAAGCCTTGTTTTATAAGCGCAAGCAGCTCCTTTATTGTTCATGGGCTACCTGGTTGCGGCCCCGTGTCTTGGCCAGGTACAGCTGGGCATCAGCCTGCGCTTGCAGGGCCTGGGCGCTGCTGGTCTGCGGCCCCAGGGTGGCAACGCCGATGCTGGCCGTCACGTGCCCATAGAGGGATTGGGCGTGGGCCAGGCCCAGGGCAGCCACGGCAGCGCGAATGGCCTCGGCAATCTGCACGGCCTGGGCCAGCGGGGTATCGGGCAGCAGCAGAACAAACTCTTCCCCGCCGTAGCGGGCCGCCAGATCGCTGGCTCGGGTAGCGTGCTGCTGCAAGACCTGGGCCACCGCATACAGGTAGTCGTCCCCCGTGGCATGGCCGTAGTGGTCATTCACGGCTTTGAAAAAATCGAGGTCCAGCATCAGCAGGCTCAACGGGCTGCCGCTGCGCTGGCAGCGGGCGTACTCTTGCGCCAGCACCTGGTCGTACCGGCGGCGGTTGGCCAGATGGGTCAGGGCATCGGTTTGGCTGACGCGCTCCAGCTGCGCATTGGCGGCTTGCAAGGCGTGCTGTTGGGTGCGGATTTGTTGGTTGCTGCGCGCCAGTTGGCGGGTCAGGCGGCGGTAATAGTGCAGCGCCACCAAGGCCACCACGGCGAGCAAGGCCGCACCGATGCTGGCCGCCTGCCATGCGCTGCGTTGCTGGCGCTGGGCCAAATAGCGCTCAATGAGCTGGCGCTCGCCTTGCGTATGGGCTTGCAGCGAGGCGCTGGTGTCCAGTGCCTGCACATAGCGGCCCATCACCTGGGCCAGGGTGCGGTGCGCGTCACTTTGCCCCAGGTAAAAGCCATAGCTGCGCGGGTATTCTTTGAGCGCATGGATGATCTCCAGGTCAAACAGCTCGTAGTGGTAGCGCTGCTCCTGATAAAAATCGCGACTAAAGACGGCAATGTCAATCTGCCCATCGCGCAGGGCATCAAACAAACCACCCGCCGAAAACGACTCGCGAAAGCGCAGCAGCTGCGGGATGCTTTGCTGCAAGATCGGCTCCAGCGCCACACCAGCGACCACCCCCACCCGATAGCGGGCCAAGTCTGCGGTACTCGCGACCTCCTGCATTTGCCCTTTGCGGGCAATGGCCACGTAGTGGCTTTGGTACAGCGGCGCGGTGAAATGCCCGCGCTGGCTGCGCTCGGGCGTGGGACTGAGGGGCAAAAAAATATCGGCCTGCCCGTTTTGCACCAGGGCTATTTTTTCCAGCACTTTGAGATGCTGGGCGCTTTCGATATGAAAGCGCAGCCCCAATTGCGCACTGATAAAGCACAGGGCATCAATGCCCAAGCCGCTGTAGCGGTCATGGGCCTGGTCGTACAGGGCCAAAGGCGGGGTGCCCACGGCAACCACGCGCAGCGGCTGGGGCAGTTGCTGCAACGCGGCCTGCTCCTGCGCCGTGACGACCACGGGCTGGCGCAGCTGCACCCGCGCCGGCTGCGGGCACTCGGTGGCGGCGTGGGCACAGGCCCAGCACAGCCCCAGGGCTGGCAGCCAGCGACGCATAAGCAAAAAAATAAACAACCCCTGCGTATCAAAGCATTTGCGTGGGCACTTTGTGGCGCAGCTCGACCTGCTGGTTTTTTTCGTTCACAAACACCAGTTGGGGCTGGTGGCTGGCCACTTTTTCTTCGGCCACCTGGGCAAAGCTGGCAATGATGAGCAAATCGCCCGTGCAGGCACGGCGGGCGGCCGAGCCGTTCACCGAGATCATGCCGCTGCCGCGCTCGCCCTTGATGGCGTAGGTGACAAAGCGCTCGCCGTTATCAACGTTCCAGATGTGAATCTGTTCGTTTTCCATGATGTTGGCGGCATCCATCAGGTCTTCGTCAATGGCGCACGAGCCTTCGTAGTGCAGCTCGCAGTGCGTGGTTTTGACGCGGTGGATTTTCGATTTGAGCAGGGTGCGGTACATGGTGTCTCTCGTAAAAAACGCGAAGTCTATGCAGGTTTTCACGAATTTGTCACATACCGTCCGTGTAATAGCCGCAGCCTCCGGGCTATTGCATAGATAGCTATTTCATTAAACCAATACCGTAGTGAAGACTTTATGAAAACCACACTTTTTGCCCTTGCTGCACTCACCGCCACCGGCGGCGCTTTGGCCCAAAGCTCCAGCGTTACCCTTTTTGGGGTGGTGGATGCCTCTGTCGCCCATGTTTCTACCAAGGATGGCTCTGTCACCGGCCTGGCCAATGGTGGCAACGCCAGCAGCCGCCTCGGGTTTCGCGGTGTGGAAGACCTGGGCAACGGCCTGAAAGCCAGTTTCTGGCTGGAAGGGGGCATCAACGTGGACGATGGGGGCTCGGGCTTCAAGTTCGACCGCCGCTCCACCATCGGCCTGCTGGGCAACTTCGGCGAAGTGCGCCTGGGCCGCGACAAAACCCCCACTTACCAAAACCTGGAAACCTTCCACGCCTTTGGCGATTCGGGCATGGGCGCAATCAATGGGCACAACCTGATCAGCAGCTCCGCCGCCGGCACCATCGAAGGGAGCAACCCCAAGCGCTACTCCAACAGCATCAGCTACCTGCTGCCCAAAATGAACGGCTTCTACGGCCAGGCCAGCTATGCTTTTGGTGAAAAAGCCAAGGGCAATAGCAACAGCCTGTCCAGCAGCATGGGGGTGCGCCTGGGCTATGGCAACGGCCCGCTGAACGTGGCGCTGGGCTACGGCACCACCAAGGGCGGCACTGCGGCCGACACCATCAACTACAAAACTTTCAACCTGGGCGCGTCCTACAACTTTGGCATGCTCACGCCCATGGTGCTGATTGCCTCAGAGCGCGGCAACAACCAGCGCGTCGATTTGTACAGCGTGGGCGTGAAAGCGCCCGTCGGCCCGGGCGAAGTGCGGGCCGCCGTGTCTTGGTACAAAGACAAAAAGCGCAACGAGCGCGACTCGGTGCGCCTGGCCCTGGGCTATGGCTACAAACTGTCCAAACGCACCGAGCTGTACGCCACCGTGGCCCACATGAGCAACGACGACAACGCCACCCGCAAGCTGGGCACCTCGCTGGCGCACACCGTGGCAGCGGGCAAAAACGCCACCGGTTACGAGCTGGGCCTGCGCCACAACTTCTAACCCCCTCATTGCGGCGCTGGGTGCCGCAACGCTTTCATTCCTTTTGACAGAGGAGGCGGCTGCGAAATATTTTTCGCAGCCGTTTTTTGTTGTGGTGTTGCGGCTGTGCCTGCGCGTTCATGCAAAGGGAGTGAATCAGCGCTGGAGTACTGCCCTCGATCTGCCAAAGGATTGCTGGGTTTAGTAGTTGCCACCTTTCGGCCAAAAGCTGGCGTCCAGGGCATTATCGCGAACGACTGGTCGAGGCTGACTTCAGTCGTTCACCTCAGAAATGCAAATGACTGCTGATGTTCATAGCAGTCATTGGGCGGAGGCTTCTCAGTAGATTCTTCCTACCTAGTCTGGTCAAAGTGCAGTGAAGTAGTCCGCTCTAGGCTCGTAACTTAATGAAGTTTTACGTAGCTAGTGCTTTCACTTTTTGGATAAACGGCGAACTGTTCGACCAACTTGGCGCTTCTCGCATCTAGTCCTCGCACTTCAACCTTTGTTCCGCCGCGTCGTAGTTTGAACACTACCCGGTCAAGTGCCTCGACTGAGGTCAAATCCCAAAACTGAGTCTGGCTCACATCAATACAGATGCGCTCCACCTGTTCAAGGTAGTCAAACCTAGCAATGAAGCTTTCAGAAGAGGCAAAAAATACTTGCCCTGAAACAAAATAGGTGCGTTGTTTGCCGTCTGGGCTGAGACTAGAGGTGACGTCCAAAATACGTCGCACCTTGTGGGCAAAGAACACACCGGACAGAAGAACGCCAGTAAGCACTCCCTTGGCCAAGTCATGGGTTGCAACAGTCACAACGACGGTAGCGAGCATCACAACGCTGGATGTTTTGGGGTGGGCAACCAAGTCTTTGATGGAGCGCCAGTTGAAGGTGCCAATCGACACCATCACCATGACTGCAACCAAAGCGGCCATGGGGATCTGTTTGACCCAATCGCCAAGAAATACAACCAGTATCAGCAACACTACACCTGCGGTCAACGTAGACAAGCGCCCTCGTCCCCCAGACTTCACGTTAATGACCGACTGACCAATCATGGCGCAACCGGCCATACCGCCTACAAAACCTGTAGCAACGTTGGCGATACCTTGGCCGACGCATTCACGGTCTTTGTTGCTCGTAGTGTCTGTCATGTCATCGACGATGGTGGCCGTCATGAGCGATTCCAGCAGGCCCACGACACAAAGGGTGGCGGAATACGGCAGGATGATTTGCAGTGTCTCCCAAGTGAAAGGGACATTGGGAATGAAGAAGCTCGGCAGGCTATCAGGGAGTGCGCCCATGTCGCCAACCGTGCGAATGTCCAACCCAAGAACCACATAGGCGATGCTTAAAACGATGATGGCAACCAAAGGCGAAGGAACGGCTTTGGTGATGTACGGCAAGCCATAAATGATGGCAAGCCCTGCAGCAGTCATCGCATAGACATGCCAAGTGACATTCGTAAGCTCTGGCAGTTGAGCCATAAAAATCAATATAGCCAATGCATTCACAAAGCCCGTCACCACGGAACGAGAGACAAACTGCATGAGCTGGCCCAAGCGTAAGAAACCAGCCAGTATTTGGAGCACACCAGCAAGTATGGTGGCTGCCAGCAAATAGTCCAGTCCATGCTCTTTTACCAGCGTCACCATCACCAGCGCCATAGCACCAGTAGCGGCTGAAATCATGCCAGGTCGCCCGCCAACAAAAGCAATAAGCGTGGCAATCGCAAAGGAGGCATACAGCCCCACCTTGGGGTCAACACCAGCAATGATGGAAAAAGCAATGGCCTCAGGAATAAGTGCCAAAGCAACAACGACACCCGCCAGCAAATCGCCACGGACATTAGAGAACCACACGGTTCTGATTTTTTCGAGAGACATAAGCACAAGCGCCCTCCGCAAAGAGGGGTAGAACGCACCAAAACAACCTGCATGACGGGCAGGAGTAGGCGCAATGAAAAAGCGAGCAAGCCTATAGCTCTAGCTATAGGCAATACAAACAGGTGGGGGCAAGAAGTAAAGCGTTCTTGCTGCGCTGGTGCCCAGATTAGGGCGGAGTGACGGAGCGGAAGCGTCCGCGAGGCAGGGCTGCGCCCCGGTAATCAACCGGTTGTTGCGTGAAGTGAGCAAGAGCAGCCATTAAAAATAAGTGTAGCGAAGGAGGCAAAGCACTATTACACGGTTGGATTTGAAAGGCTGCAACGGGTCAATAACGGTCATAACTCCACTATCCGATTGCCCCATTGACCCACCCCCACTACTTCACCGGCGGCACCAAAATCGTCGAGGCCGCGGGGGCGGCCAAATCGGGCCAGTCGCGGCTGAAGTGCAGGCCGCGGCTTTCGTGGCGCATTTGGGCGCTGCGCACGATCAGCTCGGCCACTTGCACCAGGTTGCGCAGCTCCAGCAGGTCGCGCGTGACGTGGAAGTTGGCGTAGAACTCTTGGATCTCGCTTTGCAGCAGGGCGATGCGGTGGGCGGCCCGCTCCAGCCGTTTGTTGGTGCGCACTATGCCCACGTAGTCCCACATGAAGCGGCGCAGTTCGTCCCAGTTGTGCGAGATGACCACGGCCTCGTCGGCATCGGTGACGCGGCTGTCGTCCCACATGGGCAGCGCGGGGCGGTCGGCAAGGGGGGTGGCTTGAATGTGCTTGGCAGCGGCACGGGCAAACACCATGCATTCCAGCAGTGAGTTGCTGGCCAGGCGGTTGGCCCCGTGCAGGCCGGTGCAGGCGGTTTCGCCAATGGCGTACAGGTTGGCAATGTCGGTGCGCCCGCCCAGGTCGGTCAGCACGCCGCCGCAGGTGTAGTGGGCAGCGGGGACGACGGGGATGGGCTCTTGGGTGATGTCGATGCCCAGCTCGGCGCACCGCGCCAGGATGTTAGGGAAGTGCTCTTGCAAAAATTGCGGGCTTTGGTGCGAGATGTCCAGGTGCACGCAATCGAGGCCGTGCTTTTTCATCTCAAAGTCAATGGCGCGGGCCACGATGTCGCGCGGGGCCAGCTCTTCGCGCGCATCGTGCTGGGGCATGAAACGCGTGCCGTCGGGCAACTTGAGTTGTCCGCCCTCGCCGCGCACGGCTTCGCTGATTAAAAAAGATTTTTCATTGGGGTGGTACAGGCAGGTGGGGTGAAACTGGATGAACTCCAAGTTCGCCACCCGGCACCCGGCCCGCCACGCGGCGGCGATGCCATCGCCCGTGGCGGTGTCGGGGTTGGTGGTGTAGAGGTACACCTTGCCCGCTCCGCCGGTGGCCAAGATGGTGTGCGGGGCGCGGAAGGTGATGACTTCGTCGGTGGCCCCGTCCAGCGCATACAGGCCCAGGCAGCGCTGTGGGCCGGGCAAGCCCAGTTTGCGGCTGGTGATCAGATCGACCAGGGTGTGCTGCTCCAGCAGGGTGATGTTGGGCATTTGGCGCACATGGGCAATCAGCGTTTGCTGCACGGCCGCGCCGGTGGCATCGGTGGCATGCACGATGCGCCGGGCGCTGTGGCCGCCTTCGCGCGTCAGGTGCAAGCAGCCGTCTTCCTGAGAAAAAGGCACGCCTAATTGTTGCAGCCAGGCAATGGTGTCGGGGGCGTTCTCGACCACATAGCGGGTAGAGGCCAGGTCGCACAGGCCAGCGCCTGCGGTCAGGGTGTCTTGCACGTGGGCATCAAAGCTGTCGTCCTCGGCCAGTACGGCGGCAATGCCACCCTGGGCCCAGCCGCTGGAGCCGTCTTGCAACTGGCGCTTGGTAATCACTGCCACGCGGTGTGTGGGGGCCAGCTGCAGGGCGGCGGTCAAGCCGGCCAAACCGCTGCCGACAATCAGAACGTCAAAGTCTTGGGTGGTGGTGTGTGTCATGGCTACTTTCAGTGGCTCGCCATGACCCGCGTGGGTCTGGCGGGGGGTGTTAGTTTGCTTCGACCGTTTTAAGCGCCTGCACAGGCAGGGCCGAGGAATAGGTCAAACGCAGGTAAATGGGGGCAAAGGCTTCGGCCTGGGTAATTTCCAACAAACTTTCTTTGGCCAGCTCTAGCAGGGCGATAAAGGTGACGACCAGGACGGCGCTGCCTTGCTCTGGCGCAAAAACGGCTTCAAACGGGACAAAGCGCTGGCCTTGCAGTTGTTTGAGCACGCGGCTCATGTACTCGCGCACCGACAGCGCCTCGCGCGAGATGTGGTGGTGCTGCACCAGCTTGGCGCGGCGCACGATGTCGCGCCAGGCGGCTTGCAGCTCGGCAACGTCCACGTCAGGAAAGCGCTGCGGCAAGCTTTGCTCAATCAGCACCTGGGCCTGCACAAAATCGCGGCCATGGTGGGGCAAGGCGTTGATTTGCTGGGCGGCCAGTTTCATCTTTTCGTATTCGAGCAGGCGGCGCACCAGCTCGGCGCGGGGGTCGGCGGCTTCGTCCTCACCCTCTTTGGCCTTGGGCGGCAGCAGCATGCGCGATTTGATTTCAATCAGCATGGCGGCCATGAGCAGGTATTCGGCGGCCAGCTCCAGATTGCGGCTGCGGATTTCTTCCACATAGCCCAGGTACTGGTCGGTCACCTGCACCAGCGGAATGTCCAAGATGTTGAAGTTTTGCTTGCGGATCAAATACAGCAGCAAATCTAGCGGCCCCTCAAAGGCTTCCAAAAACACTTCCAGCGCATCGGGCGGGATGTACAGGTCGTGTGGAATCTTGAACAGCGGCTGCCCGTACAGACGCGCCAAAGCCACCTGGTCGGTCAGAGCAGGTGGCGCGGTGTCGGCTAAGGGAGCAATATCAGCCGCAAGCGGGCTGACGGCATCCATCACGGTCGGCAGAGGCGATGGGCAAAGGCGGCGGCAGCAAGGCCCGCTTTAGATGGGGGTGGTGCGCTTGCCCACCGGGGTGTAGGAGTAGTACACGTAGGCCTTTTGCGCCACTTTGCCGGCGCGGTAGTCTTGCCAAACGTCGGCATCCACCTCTTTGTCCCACAGCAGGCTGCGGCCTTGCTGTTGCTGGGCATCGAGCTGGGGCTTGTCTTTTTTCAGCTGTTCAATGAAGTTGGTCGCTTCCGACGTGTAGTGGGGGCGGGCAAAAATAGACATGGCGAGGGCTTTCGCGGCAGTTGGACAAAAGGGCCGATTCTAAGGCGCAATCTTGCATTGGACGGCCTGGGCCAGCGCCTGCAGCCCCAACGCGCCGCCCGCGCTCACCGATTGCGCCAGAACATGAATTTGAGCAGCTGGTAGGCCCGCTTGCCATACGGCGGCATGAGCAGGTCCACCGTGCGCCAGCGGCTTTGCTGGAAGACGGGGCGCAGCTTGGAAAACGTTAAAAAACCTTCATAGCCGTGGTAGTGGCCCATGCCGCTGTGGCCCACGCCACCAAACGGCAGATTGTGCAGGCCCGTGTGGATCAAGCTGTCGTTGATGCTGACACCGCCCGAGAGGGTGTGGTGCAGGTAAAAATCCTGCACCGCCTTGTCATGGCTGTAGATGTACAGCGCCAGCGGGTGCTGGCGGGCGTTGATGTACTGCACAACCTCCTCGTGGCTGCGGTAGGTCAGGATGGGCAGGATGGGGCCAAAAATTTCGCGCTGCAGCACCTGCATGGCGGGGGTGGCATTTAGCACCAGAACGGGCGGCAAGATGCGCCGTGCAGCATCGCCCGCTTGGCCCGGCAGCAGGGGGATCAGGGTTGCGCCCTGCGCTTGTGCGTCTTTCAGCATGGCCTGCAGCCGGTCGTACTGGCGCTGGTCGATGATGGCGGTGTAGTCGCCATTGAGCAGGTTGGGAAAACGCGCTGCAGCAATGCGCCGGGCGTGCTCGATAAAGGCTTGCTCGCGCCCCTCGGGCAGCAGCAGGTAGTCCACATTGGTGCAAATCTGCCCGGCATTGAGCAGCTTGGCCCACAGCAGGCGCTCGGCGGCTTGGTCCAGCGCAAAGTCCGGGGCCACGATGGCGGGGGACTTGCCCCCCAGCTCCAGCGTGACGGGGGTGAGGTGGATGGCGGCATTGGCCATCACGGCTTGGCCGGTCTGTGGCGAGCCGGTAAAAAACAAATGGTCGAAAGGCAGTTGCGTAAACAGCGGGCCCAGCGACTGCCCTGGCCCGGCATCGTCGTCGGCAAAAAAGCACAGCTTGTCCGCCGGGAAATACTGCGGGCTGATGCGCTGCAGCAGCCGCGCCAGATGGCCAGAGTTTTCTGACATTTTGACCATCGCCCGGTTGCCTGCGGCAAAGGCACCAATCAGCGGCTGAAAAGCCATCGCTACAGGAAAATTCCACGGTACCACGATGCCCACCACACCCAGCGGCTGGGCAAAGGTGTAAGCCCGCGCCAGCGGGTATTGCAGCATGTCCAAGCGGCGTTGTTGCGGGCGCATCCACCGCTTAAGGTGGCGCAGCGCAGCCAGCGTAGCCTCTTGGCCTTGCAGCAATTCTGTGAGCAGCGTCTCAAAGCGGCTGCGGCAACCATAGTCCTGCTGCACGGCATCGACGATGGCTGCGCGGTGCTCCACCAGCAAGCGGTGCAGCTGGCGCAGATCGGCTCGGCGCTCATCTACGCTGGGGTTGCGCTGCTGCTGAAAGGCCGAGCGTTGCAAGGCAAAGCTGTCGCGCAAAAGCGCAGGCAAATGCGCTGGTGCCGGGGATAAAAAAGGGAGCATGGCAGTGGCTTTCAGGCTGGGCAGGCTCTGTGCGCGCCAGTGTGCTGGTGCGGATTACTCCGCAACCGTGGTGGGCGCAGCAGTCAGCTGCACCCCCCGCAAACTGCGGCTAAAAGAGGTGGCGCTGGGATTGTCCACAAACACGCATTGCTTGCCCATGCGTTTGCAAAAATCTTTCACCCGCCAATAGGCGTTGTGGCTGATGCAGCCGGTTTGGCAGATCACCAAATCGGCTGCTGCCAGCACGGCATCCAGGGCGCTGTGCTTATCGTCAATGCCGCCATCGTGGTGGGCAAACTGGCCACCGGCCTGCTCAATCACCGCGCGGTAGTTGGCCACATTGGTGTGGCGGCCCCCAACGCACACCACTTTTTTGGCGTGCAGCTGCAAGGCCGGCTCAGACACTGGCTCAGCCGCAACAGGGGCGGGTTGCAGGCTTTCGATGGCTTGCTGGCGCACCAAGCGCTCGGCCTGGGCCAGGGCGTGGCGCAGTTCGGCATTTTGGGTTTGCAACTGGTGTTGGTGCTCGGTCAGCAGGGCCAGTTTTTTCTGCAACTTGGCGACTTGGTCGTGCGCGGGCTGGGCATTTTTCAGCTGCTCAATGTCTTGCTGCAAAAACCGAATTTGCGTGGCCTGGCCAATATTGCTGGCGCGCACATGGACCAGCTCGGCGTGCAGTTGCTCGATTTCGGTGGATTTTTCGTTGATCACCCGCGTGCAACGCTCTTGCACCTTGCCCAGCTCCTGGGTCAGCACCGCGTTTTCTTTGCTCAAGGCCTGGAACTGGTGCAGATCCACCCGCACCGCCGCACCGGCCTGGTGCTGCAGCATGTGCATGTCGCGCAGCAGCACTTCTTGCAAGGCTTCGTCGCAGCGTGGATGGGTCAGCGCAGCCCAAAAAGCACCAGAAACATCACCCAAACGCACCGCCTGGGCCCACAGCTGGGCGACGGCTTTGGCCTCTTTGGCCTGCCGAAAAGCGCGAATATGTGGGGCAAACCGCGCTTCAACATCTTTGTGCAGCAGCTCGGTCAGCCGGCTGCGCTTTGCGCATTCGGCCACCGCCCCCAGGTGGATGTCGTAGTCATCGGCCACGGGCGGATTGCCCAAGGCTTTGTGTACCAACTGGCGCAGCCGTGCCAAAGGAAAGCACACGCCTATCACCGGGCAATGGCATTGCTGGGGCAAATCCCACAAACGACGGCGGCGTGAGCCAGTGGAAGCGGTGGGCGAAGGGCTGCAAGCGGCACACATAAACAAGCTCCAGAAAAGTTAAATAAGAACGATTCTTATTTTAAATAAGAATTACTCTCATTCAAGAAGTTTTTGCCTTGCGCCCTGCTCTGCGTGCAGCGCGGCTGTTAATCTTGCTGCTTTTTATGCAAAGGATGGCGCGGCGCAACCTTTGGCGCTAATCGGCGCGGTCTTTGGCGCTTTTTGGCATTCCCTTTGGCACTATCTTTTAATGAAACAGGCCGCCCAAGGACGGCTTGTTCGTTTCTGGCAAGTCAGCAGCGTCCCCGACTCGCCAATCCGCGCTGGCTGGTGCAGCTTCTATCTGGGCGAACAGGGTGTCGATGCTGGGGTCTAGCGAGATACTCTCAGTAAGTCGCACAAGATTGCCATCTCGTAATCTGACCCAAGTGCTAACGGCGTTAGGTACAGACTCCAACAGTCGCTGAATTTCCTGCGGATCACCTGCAAAGGCCAGAACACGATGTGATTGATTCCACTCAACGGCAAAAGACCAAACATTCGCTCCTGGACATTTCCGAATGTGGATCCGAAAGAACCCATCTGCACCATCTCCAGCACACCGATGCTCCCAGCTCTCCGTAAGTTGTAAGAACCATAAAGCATCCACAGCACCCCAGTTTTCTCTCCGAAAAAATCCGAAGTGCATGTAATCGCCCAACACGAAGCCACCTCGACGAGTGGATTCGTTGTAAGTGATCAAGAAAAAAAATGCCGTGAAATGGAACTGTGCCAATTTGTAGACACGGCTGTGATCTATTTGTGGGGGCGCAAAAAATTCTGTTGAGATCTTCGCCGCCCCTCGCTCAAATTCAAGTTGAATTGCTTCCTGACTTTTAGAAACGGGTTTTTTAGTTCGTTCGCTAATTGCTTTAGCCGCCTTACGCGCTATTTCTTTGGACAAGACTGTCTCAGTGGCTGCCTCGCGCTCTACATGCGTGGGTAGCATCGTGATGACAGATATGTCACCTTCTAAATGTGATTTCTTATTGTTGCAGTAACGACAGGCATTCAGAATCAGATTCCATTGCACCGCTAAAGAGCCTTTGGGAACAAACCGTCTTCCGATTACGTGCTCTCTAGTAGACGGCAGCTCATCGCTGAAGTCGCGTCCACAATATGCGCAATTCACATTTTTCAACGCAATCGGTCTCATCATCGGTTTACTGTCAAGCTCGCTCATCTTCAATCTCCTTTAGAAAAGTTCTTATGGCTCTGCCCCTCCGTGCCAACTATAAGTAAGCTGCTCCAGCGATGTAGCATCCCGCTTGAGCGCTTTTATTTCGTTTGCAGGCCTACCCTACAGGGTGGGGGACCAGGTGTCCAACACAGGTGTCGGACACCTTCAAACGCTTGACTTTGCGTGTCGATTTAGGTGCGTGCCGGGCTGATCCACAGCACTTCGGTGCGCGGCCGCTGACTACCGGCAGCGCGGTGCGGGCGCTCGATGCGCTGCCAGCCTTTGAGCATGTCGTCGTACAGCTCGCTGGGGTAGCCAGCCACCACCGCCCGGCCCTGGATACCCAGCAGCCGGGTGAGCAGCTCGATGTGCTGGGCCTCGGTCAGCTCGCAGCGGTAGCCGGTGTCCGAGCGTGTGCTGGGCAGGTACGGTGGATCGATAAAGAACAGCGTGTCGGGGCTGTCTTGTGCCCGAATGACCTCCAGCGCGTCGCGCCGCTCGATGATCACGCCTTGCAGGCGCTGGCAGATGCGCACCAGGTGCCGGGGGTAGCTGGCCCATTCATGGGCCTTGCAGTGGCTGCCGCTGCGGTGGCGGGCATCGGCAAAGGTGCGCTTTTTGGGGTCAAACAATGCGCCGTGGTGGAAAGACATATAGGCCCGCACGATGGCCCGTTGGGCGCGGGTGAGCGGGTCGCAGGTTGGCTCAAAGGCTTGCTCAAATGCGCCGCGTGCATAGGGTGTGCGGCGCAGCAGGCGGATGAGCTGGCTGCATTTTTCGGGGTCTTGCAACTGCTGAAAGATGCCGACGATTTCCGCGTCCAGATCGTTGTAAACCTCAATCGTGCTGCGCGGCTTGCGCATGAGAACGCTGGCCGCACCGCCGAAGGGTTCGACGTAGACACGGTGCGCGGGCAGGTGGCTGATGACCCAGGGGGCGATTTGCCACTTGCCGCCGAAGTAGCGCAGCACAGATCGGGTGATCTTGCTAGAGGGCGTTTGAGTTTTTAAAGAAGCCATGATTGTCCTTTTTCAGAGTGGGACGCTCATGGGCGTGCTGGGTTGGGGTCGATGCCCGAAAGTTGTTAAAGCCGCCACATCGGGGGCATTTGATGGCCAGGCGGATGTATTGGCCTTCGCCCAATTTGCGGTTGCATTTGCCGCAGCGGATATCGTGTGGTTTTTCAGTCATTGCAAGCCTTTTTCAATAGTGAAAAATTTGTTAGGCTGGCTGCGCTCTGTACAGGGTGGGCGGGCCTAGCCTGACTTGCAGGATTGCTCTGCGGTTGGGGGCTTGCCGTGGTGTTCGTAGCACCCCGGCAGGTCGCCCGTTCTTTTTGTGGGCGGTCAATCATCTACATCGCTACACCTCACCTTCAATCCATTCCAGCTCTGGCGCGGGCCCCTCAATCAGCCCATCGCGCACAAACACGCGCTGGCCCTGGGTGGCCTCGCCTCGCGCTTGCAGCACGCCGCCGCCAGGCAGCTCGATGGTGGCGATGCCGTTGTGGGTGCTCTGCACGGTGCCCACTTCCAGGGGGCGGGGTGGCAGCAGGTCAAGAAATTGTTTAAACAGGTTCATGGGCTTCAATCTCCAGGGTCTGGCGCAGGCGCGGGCGCTGCCAGTCGATGGCGGTGCCGCGCACGATGCCGGTTTGCGTGCTACTGGGGCTAGTGCGGTAGCGCACAAACTGGCCGGGGGTGATTACGCCGGTTTCGGCCAGTACGGGCAGGCTGATGCGGATGCGCTCTTGCTTGCCCACGTCCGATAGCTCGGCGCGGCCGCGCTGTCGCCAGGCTGCAGATGCGGTGATCAGCGGGTGGGTGGCCTGGGGGGCGATCTTGTCGCCGGGGGTAGCGGCGCGGGTCAGGGGGCCAAACACGCCCGCACCCTGGCCGCCGACATAGATGCGGTTGTAGAGGGGCTTGTCGATAAATTCGGTGCTTTCCACCTCGGCCAGGGCGCTGGGGATTTCAAAGTCGGGCGTGACCGCGCCCCACTCCCACGGGGCTGTTGGGTATTTGTGCAGGATGCGCAGCACGGGGTCGGTGTTGTGCGGCTGCACGTAGCCGCCGACGGCCTGGGCGATGTCGTTGATGGCGGCGATGTAGCTGCCCTGCAGCGCCCAAGCCCCGGCGGGCACCAGCCAATCATCAAGCTGCCACTCTACGCCCCAGCCAATACCAACGCCGTTGATGGTGAGCGTATTCACGGCCAATTGCTGTGCGGTGTATTCGGCCAGCGGGTTGCCAAACTGCATGACGGGTGCCCAGGGCGCATCCAAGATGGCCGCGCGGCCTTTGCCGCTGACGCTGTAGCGCTCTTGCGGCAGGTGGCGGCGGTCGCGGGCCACGCGCTCAAGGCGCAGTCTAAATTGCACGCCGTTGATGGTGGCCAGCAGGTCGGCGGGGTCGCCCTGGGTATCGCGGCCCAGGTGGGCGGCTGCGGTGTGGTGCAGGCTGGCTTGCCAGCTCCACGTCCACGACTGGTAATCCAGGCTCATGCCAAAGCTGTGCGCCTGCAGTTCTGCGCCCGTGTCCAGGCGGGTAAGGGTGATGCTGTTTTGCACGATGTAAGCCCTCCGGGCGGTGATGATGATGGTCTGGCCCGGCTCTTCGGGGTCGGTGCCGCCACCGCCGCCCTCGGGGGGCCAGGTCTCTTTCACCAGCGCCGGGCCGGGGCGCATGGTGTCGTGGTAGCGCACGCCCGTGGTGGGCTGGGCCAGGTGGTGGGCCAAGCCTGCGCCGGATAGCAGCGGGCCGGTCTGCAGCTCGCCCCAGGTGCGGGGCACGTCAAACTGCGGGGCAAATTCCAACGCGATGCGCCAGCCGGGGCCCAGCACATACACAGGCGGCACGCGCAGGCCCATGTGCCGCTGGATGCCGCCTTGCTCAAAGCGCTCAAGGTGCTGCGCACGGCGCGGGTCTGCGATTTGCCAGGTGTACACCAGGGCTGCAACGGGCAGGCGCTGGGCCTGCTGGGCCTGCGAGTGCAGGGCGTGGTGCAGGGCCTGGGCTACCTCAAACGCACTGGCACTGCGCTGGCGCAGGGGCTGGGCCTGCTGGGCCACATCGCGCACTTGGGCGGGCAGGCTGCGGACCTGTTGGGCGGTGCCCTGCACTTGGGCGGCCAGGGCCTGGGCCTGCTGCACCACGTCGCGCACCTGTGCGCTGGCGCGGGCGGCATCTTGCATAACGGCGGCTAGCGGGCCGCTGCCCAAGGCTTGGGCCTGCTGAAAAACCTCTGCGCGGGCAAAGCGGGCCAGGGGCCGTTGCACCCGGCTGTCGTACTCTGTGACGATGCCGCCAGAAAAACCCAGCGCCAAAGGCAGTGTGCCGCCGGGGGACAAAAAAGCGCGCTCGGCATACCGGCCTGACAAGGCCCCGGCAAAACCGGGCAGCCCCAGCGGTAGCGTGCCGCCGGGGTGCAGCGCAAAAGCGTGCCCAAAGGGTGACACCAGCGCCGTGGTGAGCAGGGTCTGCGCCTGCTGCCATGCCACCACACTCCCATGCACCAGCGGGCGGTGCACGCCGCTGCTATAGGGTGCAGCCAGCGTGCCCGCAAAGCCCAGCGCCGCAAGCGGCAGCGTGCCGCTGGGGGTCAAGTCAGTGCTGCTGCGCTCGGTAAAAGCAGCGGTCAGCGTGCCCGCAAAGCCCAGGGCGGCCAGCGGCAGCGTGCCGCCGGGCGTGAGCTGGTCAGCATCGGGGATGGACTGCTCGGCAAAGCGCAGGCCGACAGCCCAGCCGGGGGGCGTGGCTTGCGGTGTGAGGAGTAACCCAATGCGCCAGCCGCGCAGCTGGTGCATCACGGGGCGCTCTCTTTGTACGGGTGATCTGCAGGAAGTTTATCGACAAGCCCATATCTGTGTGCAGACCACCCCTCTAATCGCAACCTGTCTGCAGGATCAAGCACGCCATCACCAAAAAAAATGCATGCCATATCAACGTCTGCTGCAGTTACAGAGGCACCACTAAACGCGCCAATTGATGGCGGATAATACGATGGCGAGCTCGACGTAACCCCACCACCACTCCAAAGGTTTTGAGCGGTAGCGTGCTCAAAGTCCACCTCAATATCAGCCCTGCGCTGGGCATAATCAATTTGGCCGAAAAGCAGCTTCCAATCCGTTACGCTGTCAGGTGCAAGCGCGAGAGAAGCACTACCAAAGCCATCCGAATCAAGTCTGCGCCCTCCAATATACGGCCGATTCATCGTGGACCCACCCGAATATGCCAGCGCAAAGCGTGATGCCATAGACGATCCGCGCGGAATCCAGAAAACCGGCCGATCGCCCGCGACCGTATCTTTTGAGCGCTTTCGTACTACAGCAAAAACCCAGCCTGCTGCCGCACCACTCATGAGAAGCTTCGCTTTTTCGCTAGCAGCCTGCATAAAACTACGAGTACCATCAAACCGCACAACTCGACGACTATGCAACTCGCCACTGACAATTACAGGCCGATGACCAGCAGAGCTCTGTACAAAGTGATTATCTTGTCCACTTTTGTCGCCCCACTGCGAGCATCCATCTGTATCATCGACGGCGATGGGCGAGTCATCGTCAAGCCATATTTTTGCAGGCACAGCAAGCCTCGCAGGAGTCCATGGGACCTGCACCCGCACCTGCACCGGCACATCCACTAACGCCCCATTGCTGGCTGTGACGCGCACCACGCCCTCCCACAAACCGATGTCGCTTGAAACGCCTTCAATCAGCAACTTGCGCCCCTCCACACGCGCGCTCAAGCCGTATGGCAGCGGCTGAATCACTTCGCACGTAAACGGCCGCAGCCCCGAATCCAGCAGCACATAGCCAGCGAGTCCATCCACATTGCCAAATTCATCTTCATGCGGAACAAGCTGATCCACATACGCAATCACATCGCTGCGTGAGGGCATAGCCCCCACAACGGTCACGTCATCAAACTGGCTTTTTTGCGCCCGCACGACATAGCGCAGCGCAGGATTAAGTCCGGCAATTTGCCAAGTGCCATCGGCAGCGCTTTGGGTGCTGGCCACCAGCACATCGGGCGCTTGCGGGTCGGCAGGGTCGCGCCAGTAAACGCGCACCTGGGCGCTGGTGGGAGTGCCTGCAACGGTGGTCAGGCCGTCCGGAGCTTCTCCAGCGAAAAATCCGGGGCCGGTGAAGTCGGGCAATGTGCTCATCCGATCAGCCCCTCGGTCAGGGTGACAAAGCCACCTTCAAAAATCATGCCGTCCTGGCGCGTGGAGATTTTTAAATCGCCATCGCCCGCGTCGTTGGACACGGTGCAATCTGCAATCGCCATGCCGTCACCATCGCACCACTGGCCAAAAGTGGGCACGCCTGTGGCGGCCACCATGTCGCCCAATGGATCGACTTGGGTCAATTGAATCTGGCCGCCGACGATGGTGCCGCATGGTTTGGCCAGCACGATGGTGACCAAGTGGGTGCGCTCTTGCGTGACGGGATCGGCATCGGTGTACAGGCGCAGCGTGCTGGGGCCTGCGCCCGCGTCGGCCAGCTGCAGGGTTTTTGCATTGGCCGCCGCCTGGGCGGCAGTGGTGCGGGCGGTGTCGTGGGGGGTGGTTAGCGTCCAAGCCATGGCCTTGCTCCTTTAATCACCAATGCCAGGGCGGTCAATGTCCACGCGGGCCAGAATTGAAAAGCGGTGATCCAGCTCGGTGTAGTCGCCCGGCTGCACAGCACGCACCAGGCAAAAGCCTGCGCCTGCGCCCACGGTGTTCAGGCGCACCAGGTTGCCAGCGGCCCAGCCGCTGCCCCAGCCTTCTTTTTTCATGGTGAAGTAGGGCGTGCCAGTGTTGGGGTTGATGGGGGCCAGGTCGTTGGCAATGGGGTGGCTGGCCACCACCACGCCCACGCTTTCGCCCACCACGCGCACGTTGCCGGGGGTTAAAAATTGCAGTGCCCAGCGCTGGGTGATTGCGCCGGTGTTGTCCACCTCGACTGGGGCCACGGTGTCGTTGTACGTGGCGGTGGCCACTTTGCCGCTAACAAAATCCAGGTAGCTCACGCCGTCCCAGGCCTCTTGGTCAAAAAGGTGGCTGACGCGGGCGTAGCGGTCGCCCAGCATGAGGGCGCTGCTGATGTAGCTTTTGCCGCCTGCGGGGAAGTGGTGGGTAAGCGGGCGGTTGAGCGTGATTTGCCCACCGATTTGCGCCTCGCGAATCAGGGCCATGTGCTCGATGCTCCAAGCGATGCGCACGGGCTGCGCCCAGCCATCGCGGTTGAGGATTTGCACCGTGCCCGCGTCCAAGTCACGCGCCCAGCCGTGCAGGATTTCTTTGTCGTCCGCATCCCAGATGACGATGCGCGATAGGCGTTCTACGCCCAAATCAATCGCCTGGTTGTCGGTCACGGCCTGGGGTGGTAGTGCGTCGTGGGTATGCACCACGGCATAGTCGCCCACCTCAAAAATGGGCACGCGGCCATCGCTGGGCAGGCGCACCGGGTTCACGCCAATAATTTCAGAATCGACGGGGATGACTTCATAGGCCACAGCGGCGTAGCGCAGGCTGCCCATTACCTGGGGGTTGGGCCGCCAAGCGTTGCCCGCGCCATCTTCGGTGCTGGGGTTGTACCAGGGCTCGTTTTCAATTTCAGCTTTGGGCACCATATCGCCAAAGGCAATGCGCACCAGGCCAAATTCAAAATCCACCGTGCCCACCACGCCCTGGCCCACTAGCTGGCCCTGGGCGTTGCTGGTGACAATTTGCACGCCACCACCCGGGGCGGGCAGTTGCAAAGAGAGGCTGCTGGGGCGCAGCGGCGCGGCGGCGGTGCGGAACACAAACACGCTGCTCAAAGCCTCGCCCGCCGTGCTGGTGCAGGCCACGCGGGTAATGGTGGGGGCGGTGCGCTCCCAGTTGCTCCAAGCGATGCGGCCCGTCACCAAGTCAATGGTGCCCGCCGTGGCCCATGCGCCGTTGGTGTAGTACTGCACCAGGCCGCCCAGGCGGTCAGATGCCAGCGTGCCCGCCGGTGTGCGCAGCAGCACGCTACCGGCAATGATGGGGGTGACGATGCCTGGCAGCAAATCAGACACAGGGGCAAAGGGCACGGTCTGGGTGTGCTGGGTGGGGCTGGCGGCGGTGTAGTAGCTAATTTTTACCCAGCCGGTCTCGTCATTAGGGTAGGTGCTGGGGGCGGGCTTGTATTCCAGCCCGCTGTAATTCATGCGGCGAATTTGCATAAGCGGCACGCCGTTAAGGCCACCTGTTTCGCCGACGATTTCACCCGGCTCAAATTTAGGTTTGGGGATGAGTATGTGCGTATCGGGCATCCAGTGGACTTTGCCCAACGTGTAATCCACGGTGCCAATAATTTCGCCGTTTAGCAGCAGGTTGCCCGCGCCATCGTCCCGCGCATCTTGCGTTGGGTCTTTGAGTGATGCAACGTAATTTTCTTCAAGCACCCCCACATCGGTCAGCGTGTTCCACTGCACACGCACGCTGCCGGGCACCCAGCCGCCTTGCGTAGCCTGCACTTGCAGCTTGCCCTCGCCGTCGCGGCTGGGGTGCTCAAATGTCTCGGTCGTGGTCGGGGCGGTATCCACCTGCACATTGATTTGCGTGCCCACGGGCGGCAGCGCATTGGGCAAAAATCGGATGCGCTTGTCGCCCACGTACACGCGGCCGGAGGCATCGCCGGTCAGTGTCATGTCGGCAGCGGCCGTGGCGGTTTTGGTGGTCGCGCCGTCTGTCCAGGTGATCGACAGGCCGCCGGGGTAGATGCTAGCCCCCTCGGGCAGGGCCAGATCCAAATCTTGGTACAAGGGCACTTCGGCAGCGGGCCACACGGTTTCTTGCGTGGGCACGCCCCAGCTCAACACAATGCTGCTGCCCACGTCGGGCAGCGCGCCCAGCGTGACCAGGTAACCGCCGGTGTTGGGGTTGTAGGTGCCCGCGCCTTGGCCCGATTCGCTGCCGCGCAGTTGGCCGCTGCCATCATCTTGCAGCACGTACCAGCGGCCCTGCGCCCGGTAGCTGATAGCCAGGGTGCCCGGCTGCGCCAGCGGGAGGATAAAGCCGGTGTAGCTTTGGCTGCGCCCTTCGGCGCTGACCAAAATTTCGGATGTTTGCGGGATGCGCTGCAGATAGGCCGCCGGGCGGTAGGTGATGGCCTTGCTGCCGGTGTAGCTGCCAGTCAAAAGCAAGCAGATGCCGTTTTGATAATCCACCGTGCCCACTTGCGTGCCGCCCGCTAACAGCAGGCCGCCCTTGTCTGTGATGGTGGTGCCCCCCACCACCACCCGCAAACTGCCAGGCAGGCAGCCGCCTGGCAGCACCAGGTTAATGGTGGTGCTCCAGGTCTGCGTGGTGGTAAGCGTGACATCCTCTGCCGCACCAACAGGCAGCGCAGCACCGGCAACCGGCACGCCATCAACGATGGGGCTTTCAGCCTCGGCGCTGGGAACCACGCGCTCATAAATACTTGGCACGCGCACGCTATATTGGCCCAGCACACCCGCATTAAGCAGGGGCTGCACGCCGTAATACTTGGCGGCATTGCCCCAAACGGTGTTGCGGATTTTGGTGCGGGCTTTTAAATTTGCTTCGGTGATTGTGGTGCGCTGGACATCAAAGCCCAAATAGTCACGCTCCAAAGCCTGGCCCAGTTGCAGCGTGACAACGCGCCGCTCAAACGGGCCTTTATCATCCTCGAAAGTCTGCACGGTGTGATCGATCTTGCGCACGCTGATGTACTGGATCGACTCGTCGTTGAAACCTTCGCGGCGCACCAGGGCTAGGCGCTGGCCCACGTTGGGGATGCTGGCATCCACGCGCTGAATAATGTTGAGCGTGCGCATGCCTTGCAGGTGGTCGCCAAAGAGCTGCCCCGAATAAGCGGCCGCAGCGATAAAGCCCGCTTCCAGCCGCGCAATGTCTTGCTGGCGCGTGGCGAAATCGTCTTTGGTGGCCATCAATACGATGGACACATTGGGGTCGCTGGGCGGCTCGCTGACGATGATGTTGGAGCCCATGGCCACGTCGGTGTTGCCGCTGGTAATGCCCAGATGCACTTGACGCATGGACAGATTGCCGCCCGCGCGGTCTTGCTCGCGCACGTCGCGAAAAATGTTGTTGCTCTTGCCCGACTGCAGCACGACGGCGCTGGGGCCGCCGCCGCCCTCGGGCACGTCACTCATGACCTTGCTGGCAAAAAATTTAATGTCTTGGGTGGTGATGGTCATGACCGGTTTAAACCTCTAAAAATTTCAACGTTGGGCGGTACAGCAGCGTGGCATCCACCTCGCCATCCAGCAGCCGCCAAATCGGCTCGGCGGTAAAGCCGCCCTGGGCGTGGTCAAACACCACATCACGGGCCACGCCGCGCACGGTGAGCGTGAGCACTGCGCCCGGCAGGGCGGCCCAAGCGGCCAGCTGCAGCATGGTGGTGCGCGGCATCCAGGCTTGGGTGTCGGTGCCCTGCAGGGTGATGGGGCGGCCCGCCTGGCGCGTGGCCACGTCAATCAGCAGTGCGCCGGTGGTGCTGTAGCTGCTGGCCTGCTCTACGGGGTGCCAGTCAAATTCATCCGTCCAATGCAGGCGGTCAGACAGGGCCAGGTTGGTGCCCGCGCGGGCAAGGGTGATGGTGGTCAAGAGGCTGCTCCTTTGGCCTGGGCCAGATCGCGCAGCAGCTGCTCTGCGGCGCTTTGGCTGTTGGCATCGGCAAAGCGCAATTGGCGGGTGCCGCCGCCACCGGGCAAAGTGATGTTGCTGACGTAGGTGGCACCGCCGCCGCTACCGCCGGGTTGGCCCGCAGCCCCAGTGCCTGCATTGCCGCGCCGGACTGCGGCCGATTGCTGGATGCGCTCTTGCATCTGGATGTCGCGCCGGGCGTTTTCGTACTGGGCTTTTTGCACTTCAAACCAGTAGCGGCTCATGCTGATGCTGGTGCCGCCCAGCTTGGCGTTTTTGCGGGCATAGTCGGCGCTCCATTGCTCCCACCATGCATCCAGCTCTTGCACATCTTTGGCTTGCTGGGCGTAGGCTTGGGCCGAAAAGCTGCCGCCATTGGCCGCGCCAATTTGGTCTTTAATTTCTTCGCCGTCGGTGCCAAGCTGCTTTGCCTTTGCCGCCGCGCTATCAATGGCCGCGCCCACGCCTTGCCACGCGCCCTGCAAATTGCCCGTGGCGGCCGCAGCGTTATTGATTTCGCTGGCCAGCTTGATAACGCTTTTGCCCGATTCATCCACCTGCACCACGTAGCCGCGCTGGGCCGCCTCGGCCCGCACCCAGGCGGGGGCTATGCCATCGGCGGCATCAATGGCGGCCTGGGCCGCTTTTAAAAAAGCCTCGCGCACATCACGGGCGCTGGCGGTGCCGCTTTCGCGGATTACGTCGTACGCGGCGCGGCTTTGCTCGGCAGATTCTTTTAATGCTGCGCTGCTGGTAACACCCAGCTTGCGCATGGCCTCTTCCACGCTTTGGATGCCGGGGGTGGCATCGTCCATGGCTTTTTTAAGATCGCGGGCCTTTTGCTCTGCCTGTTGTAAAAGGCCATCGGTGATCTTGTCACCCAATTGGCTGCGCAGTTGCTCAATCTGGCCGCGCACGGCTTCAATGGCTTTTTGGCTGTCGGCGGTGTCAATGGCTTTGCCGATGGATGCTGTCAGCGCTGCGCCGGTATCTACGCCCTGCTGGGTCAGTAAATCCAAACTGCCTGCAATGGTTTGCACATCGTTGATGGCACTGCGGGCCGCTTCGCCCATGCCGCCAGTAATCGCCCCAAAAGATAAGCCCGTGCGCTGCAAAGCCTGGCTGACCGTGGCCTCGGTAATCTGGGCCATGATTTGTGCCCCTTGCGCCGTACCCGCAAACACTTGCTGCGCCTGTAGTTGGAACAGCTGCAAGTCTTCGGTCTTGAGGATTTGCCCCCAGGCGGCTTTGAGCTGATCGGCGCTCAACTTGCCATCGGCCGCCACTTTATTCAAGGTGGTGCCAAAGTCCCGCAGGCCCTGCTGGGTGGTGGTGTCAAAGCCCTTGGCAATGTCGGCCACGGCCTGGGCTGCGGTTTTACCCTCTTTGGTCAGCTTGGCAAACTCTGCCGTGGCTGCCTGGGCGGCCTTGCTTAAATCAAACTGCGCGGCAATGGCCTGCTGCGCTTTGGCGGCACGGGCAGCGTCTTCCTGAGCCTGCTGGCGGCGCAACTCGGCATTGATTTTTTCCTGGCGCTCCATTTCTGCCAGCGCGGCGGTGCTGGCCTTCATCTGCCGCCCTGCAGCGGTAAAGCCCGCACCCCATTCCACCACGGCGGTAATGCCTTTTTTAATTTCTCCGCTAAACATGGCCAGCGTGACGATGGCCCCCACTGGCCCGCCCAACAAACCCACCAGCCCCCGTACTGCACCGGCCGCCAAAGATACCCCCCGGCCAAACAGCCCGGAAACATTGGCGGCCTCACCTTTGGCGGCGGTGTTGGCGACTGTGGCTGCAGTTTCGACCGCAATGGCGGCTGCTTGGGCACCAGAGGCTGCAACTTGAGTTTTGGTTGCCGCAGCATTCGCCACTTTGGCCCCGGTATTTGCAGCAGTAGCAGCCGTGCTTGCCGTGGTGGCGGCCACCTCTTCTTGCACAGCCAGCTTGGCTGCTGCAATGGCCTTGGCTTTGTCCAGCCACGTTTGCGACATGTTGTAGGCCTTAAAGGCCAGCCAGCCCTTGCCAGCTATCGTCAGCGTGTCTGCCAAAGACTCAAGATTTTCACCAACAAAACTAATGGAGGCGGCTATTTTCTCGGTCACGCCATTGGCCGCGTCGGTGTCGGCCACGTACCGCATAAATGCCGTCTGCACATCAGTGATGGCGCGGCCCACCGTCAGCGGCAGCTTGCCAAATTCAGCCTCCAGCGCCTGCCCCTGGCTTTGCAGGCTTTGAATCACCACGTCGGTGGTCAATGCACCACTTTCGGCCATCTTGCGCAACTCGCCCGTGGTCACGCCCAAACCATCAGCCAGGGCACGGGCCAAGCGCGGGGCTTGCTCCATGACTGAGTTAAATTCTTCGCCCCGCAGAACGCCAGATTGCAAGCCTTGAATCAACTGGGTAATAGCCGCGTCCGATGCGGCTACACCAGCGCCTGAGATAGCTACGGCCTGGTTGATACTCTCGGTCAGCGCAAGGCTTTGCGCCGTGGCTTGCTCAAGGCCTAGCCCGGCATCTTTACCTGCCTGGGCAAGGCGCGTAAACAGTACGCCAGTGGACTCCAATGCAGAGTGTGTGCGCAGGGCCACGGCCTGCACATCATCCATAGTCTGGGCAAGGTGCTCACCTTCGCCGGTCACCAAGCCGATGCGCGACTGCAGGTTTTTATAAGCGTCGGCCAAGCCAATAACGTCTTTGACCGCACCTGCACCAAGCTGGATGCCCAAAAAACCAAGTAATTGCTGGCGGGCGGTGTCTAGCTGGGTGCTGATGGATTGCACGCCATCGCGCACCTTGTGTGTAGATTGCTGCACCAGGCCCGCGCCCTGGGCTGCCTGCTGCGCACCGGCCTGGGTTTTTTGACCCATTTCCTGGGCAGCGCTGCCCACGTTCTTTTGCGCTTCGCTTGCTTTTTTGGCGCTGCCCTGCACTTCATTCAGCGCCTGGGCGGCATCGTCCAGGCCTCGCGCTCCGACCCTGGCACTACCTCGCACTTCATCCAGCGCTTGTTTCAGATTTTTATTAGCCTGCGCAGCAGCATTTGCGGCGATAACTTTTGTCTTCATCGCACCGGCCAACGCTTCCTGCGCCTGGCGGTTTGCTTGCCCAGCTTTTTCCGCCTCGGCGCTAGTTGCACCATATTGAGAGACAGCAGCGGACAGCTCCAATGCTGCTGTTTTTGCAGCTCTATTGGCACTGGCCACCCCTTGAGTGGCCAGCGTCAAGGCTGTTGATGCCTGGGCAGCCGAAGCCGCAGCTTTTCCTGCTTCAGACGTGGCCACTGCCGCTTGCTGGACTCCAGCTTGGGTCTTTCGTCCCATTTCTTGGGCCGCGCTGCCTGCTTCTTTTTGTGCTGCACCTGCCTCTTGGGCGCTGTCCTGCACTTGCTCCAGTGTCTGGGCAACAGCGCCCACGCCCTGCGCCCCAGCCTGGGCCTTCTGCCCCATTTCCTGGGCAGCGCTGCCAGCTTCTTTTTGCGCTGCGCCTGCCCCTTGGCCGCTGTCCTGCACCTGCTCCAACGCTTGCGAGGTATCTTTTAAACCTTGCTGGGCCTGCCGTCCATCGGCGGTGATTTTGATTTCAATTGATTTATCCGACACAATGCGCCTGCCATGAAAGAGAAAAAACAACCCACCGTTTACGCAACGGTCATGACGCTTACAGCGTTTGTGACCTTGGCTGCGCCAGGCTGGGGGATGCCGGGGCTGGTCTTGCTCGGGGTTGCTGCCATGTTTGTAGTTACCGCCCTATGGCTTGTGTGGGATGTGCTTTTCTGACCACCCCATAGCCCGCACTTTCGCGCGTGCGCGACAAAAAAATAAGGCCGACAGATGTCGGCCTTTTGCTTTTGGGGATGGTCTGTTATGGGGCGGTCTTTACGCTTTGCGCACCCGGTAAAACCGGCTGATGCCCGCGCCCTGCTTGCTATCGTCACGCAGAATTGCGCCGCTTACCGGCAGGCTGGCAAAGCCCTTGTCGGCCATCAGCCCGATGCTGCTGGCCACGCCCTGGCTGGCCCGCCAGATTTCAACGATGCAGGGCTTTCCATCATCGGCCTCGTTCAAGCCTTCGAAGATCAGCTCCAGTTCCTTGGCCTTGGTAGTCAGCGCCTCGATCACGGCATAGCTGCCGTGCTTGTAGCTGATGACCACCTCCGCACCATCGGCCAGTTCGGTTGCATTGGCAAACACGACCACCCCGGCGGCGGTGGCTTCCCAATTGCCTGCGGCGGGCACGTCTGTGCCGCCTGCGCCTGCAATGCGTACCTCTACATCTTCGGGCGCAATGTGGGCGGTGCGCAGCAGACCGCCCAGGGTGACGGTATGGGCCTCGTCGGTCACGGTGCCCGCCTCCACCCCGGTGACGGTGCCCAGGCTGGCGCGGGCCAGGTTGACGGCATTCAGGTCGGCCAGTTTCATCTTGACCTCGACCTCGGTCACACGGCGGATTTCGGCATGCTGGCCGCCGCCCAGGCGTGTCATGTCCGGCTGGCTCTGCACATCCTCCTTGTGCGACAGTTCCAGCTCCAAAACGTTGCCAATGGACATGGGCGCGGCGCTGCTGCCGCGCTCGCGGGCGTAGACCTTGCCGACCAGGCCAGCCGGGGCAAAAGTGCGGGAGATAACTTGTTGTGCGGTACTCATGGGGCTTCGTCCTTATCGACTTCAGTGGTGGGGGTAGGTGCTTCGGTGGCGACCACGCCCGCGCTGCGCAGCCAGCGGGCGGCAGCAGGGGGCACGGCCAGCGTGTGGCCTGCCGGGTAGCTGCGGCCCTGGTGGGTATGGGGGCGCAGCAGACGCACCGGCTCCAGCCTTTCCTGGGGCTGTGGTGCCTGCGGCTGGGCCGCAGCGGCACGGCTGCGGGGCGGTTTGTTTTGGGATGCGGTCAAGGTTTCCTCCATTCGGCCCAGTTACGGGTGGTCAACTCCAATACGGCGCTATGACACAGCGCCCCGGCAAACAGCACCGGCCCGGCGCTGCTGACCTGCACGCCGCGTTCTTCGGCCACGCTGGCACCCAGCAGGCCGGGCAGGCCCAGGGCGGGGCTGGTGCGCACGGCATCGCGCATGCGCTCGATCAGGTCGTCAAAAATCAGTTCGCTGGCCAGGGCGTCTTTAAACGACAGGTAGCCGCGCACCGCCCAGGTGTGGGTGTTCAGGATGCGGCCATTGGCCGTCACCTCCCGCGTGCCCGTGCGGCGCAGATACCAGCCGCGCAGGTGGGGCGTGGCCCCGAAGGCATCGGCTGCCGGGTCGGCATGGGTGTACTGGTAGGCGGCTTTAAACCCGCTGTCGCTGTCGGCAAACCGCTCCTGCGCGTGGACGATGCCCACGGCGGGCACGCCGCGCAGCAGCGCCAGCAGGGCTTGGCGGGTGGCCGCCAGGGTGTTGGGGGTACTCATGCGCTGCCCTCGGCAATGTGTGCCGCTACCTGGGCAGCGGCACGCTCAAAAATGGCGATGATTTGCCCCTCGGTGGCCTCCACGGCCCGTGCCATCGGGCGCTGGGCCGGGGTGCCGTGGCGGGCAATCTTGCGGGCCACCAGGAACGCAACATTGCGCACTTCTTTCGGGTCGTGGATGCCCAGCACGGCCTTTACCCAGGGTTGCAGCGCCTCCGAAGGCGGCATGTGCGGCCTGGTGCCCAACTCCACCCAAACGGCGCTAGGCTGGCTGCTGCCCACCACGCCCAGCACCCCGGCGGGGGTGCTGGAAACGTCGCTGTGGATGCTCCCCGCCGTCAGGCCGGTGGCACCACGGGGCATGTTTTCCTGCCACTCGCGCTGGGCCAGCAACGTGGCTTCGAGCATGGCCGCTTGCAGCACCTGGTCGGTGTAGCCCGGTGCTTCACGCAGGCCGCGTGCCAGCCCATCCAGGCCCGCAATGCTGATGGATAGCCTCATAGTCCCGCTCCCCGTCGCACCAGGTTGTGACGCGGGTTGCGCCGGGGCCAGCTGGCCACTGCCGCTGCCGCGCCCTGGCTGGGGGCGGCGCTGGGATCAAGCGGGTCGGCCTGGCCGGTACCCGCGTAGTACGCCTGGCGGTATTCCTTGGCCCGCGCCGCATACGCCTGGGCACGGCTTTGCGTGCGGGCCATGTCCACCGCCAAGGTGGTCTCGCGCTCGCTGCTGTAGCGGGTGGCCAGCTGCTGGCACAGCAGGTAGGCAGCCCATTGGGCCACCGGCAGGCGATGCTCCAGCGACACCTCGGCCTGCGCGGGCAGCGACATATCGGTGTAGTAGCGCAGCAGCGCCTGCGCCGTGGCCCGCTCGCGGGCGTCCGGCGGCAGGGTGTCCTGCTGCTCAGGCACCAGATCGTCCAGCAACGCCTGTAATTCGGCCTGCATTTCAGGCCACCACGGCTTTGGTAAAGGCGCGGAAGTCCGTCACTGCGCCGCCGTAAATGTGCCGAATTTTGTAGGTCAGCTTGTCGGCGGCGAACATGCTGCCCAGCGTGGGCGAGTCCTGCACGAAAAGCTCCGGCTCTTCCTTGCCGTCCAGGAAGCCCATTTCAATTCCAGGGATGTCCAGCGGGTCAGCCGCCGTGCACCAGTCATTGGCATCCGTCCAGTACCAGACCGGGATGATGTTCATCGTCAGCGTCTGGATGAAGGTTTTTTCGTTGTTCGTGGCCAACTTGAACAAGTCCACCGCCGCCTCTTGCAGCTCCACCGGCACGATCAGGCGGGTGGGGGTGATGCCGATGCGATCGTTGCTGTCCATCTCCGTCTGCTTGAGCATGGCCAGGCGGTGCGCGGCCAAGGCGGTTTTGTCAAGTGCGGCGGTGAACAGGTTGCCGTGGTCGGCGTGGAACAGCGCCTTGCCGTCATAAATGGCCTGGTTGTTACGCAAAAAATCAAAAACAAACTTGGCCAGAGTGCGCTTGGCCGCCCGCGAGAGCTTGCCCGGGATGCGCCGAATTACGCCCACGTCGTCGTTCTTGATCATCTCCAGCGTCACGTCTTCAGTGCCGCCGCGCTTGGTGGCGCGGTAGGTGGCTTCTTCATCGGTCGGGCTGCCCAGGGGCTGATAATCAGCGCCCTCAGCCACGGCAGGCAGGTCACCATAGCCGCCCCAGCGGGTGCGGTGCTGCACGCGAAAGTCATTGAGCGGCACCACACTCACCAACTGCCGCCAGCCGTCAAAGTCCACAGCGGCGCGGTAGTCGGCCAGCATGCGGCGGGTGATGCTGTCGCCCAGCACCTCGGCAAAAGAGCTGCTGCCCAGCGACTCGACCATGCGCGACTGGTCGCACTCGCGCAAGCGGCCTGTGACCTGGCGGTCGCCGGTCATCTCTACGTAGCATTCCTTGATGGACTGCACGCGGCCATGGTCTTTGTGACCAGGGTCCCAAAAAGCATCCAGCATGTCGCGCATGGTCAGGCTGCGGTCGCCCACCTGGATGGAGCCTTGGCCAAACATGGGGACACGCACCGCACCGCTTTCGGTCAGGCGGGCCACGTAGCCGCCTTCGTCTTTGATGAGCTGGGCCACTGCCGCCTCGGTCAAGCGGTCAGCGCCCGCCGTGGCCACCTGGGCCAGTAGGCGTTCTTTGCTGGCCTGAGGCAGTTGGGCCGCGCCAATGCGCTCGCGGGCTACGCCGCGCAGCTCGAACACGGCCAGGTCAGCGCGGGTCAAGGGAGTGCTGTCACCCTGGGCTTCGGTCACGCGCTGGGTATTGCTAACACTGCTATCAGCGGCGGGCACCAGCGGGCCGCAAACGGCTTCGTGCAAATTGACCACCTCATCGTCGGTGATCGTTTCAAAATTGACAGCGGCATATTTGGCCGGGTCTTTGGCCTTGACGGCCTCCAACATGCGTTGTTTCCACAGGGGCATGGCTTGGCTTCCTTGTTCAGATTCAGGAGTAGGAGTAGGGAAATCGGGGTCGGCGGCTTCGGTCAGGCGGTCCAGGCCGCCGCCTGCGCCTGGCTCCACGATCAGATCGACGGAATGCACCTTCACGAAGCGCACCGCCTCGCGCAGCTTTTCTGCACCGGCTTTGCGGATGCGGGTGCGGGCATCAGCGTCAATCGACAGGCCCAGCAAGCCCTGCATGCCGCGCTTGACGGCCTCGACCATCTTGGTGACAGCGGCATCGCTGGGGTCAATGGCTTTAAAAGTGCCCACCAGTGCGCCGCTATCGGGCACGGTGCCCTCGATAAAGCGCACGCTGTAGATGCCGCCGATCAGGTTGCGCACGTCCTTACCCTTGCCTGCGATGTGCTCGGCATCGCTTTTGGCAAACACGCGCACACCTTCAAACATGGGCGCGGCTTCGCGCAGCGCGGCATCGGGGTAATAGTTGCGGTTGCCGCTGCGGCCTGCGCGGATCAGCGTCACTTCGATGCTGCCGTCTGCGGCTTCGCGGAATGCGGTCTCCTGGTCATCCGCGTTTGCTTCGCGCACGGATACAGGGGCCGCGCCCACTGGGGCGTAATCCGCCACGACTTCCTGCGCGTCGCCCAAGGACACGGCGTTATCAGCCGTCAAGGTGTAGGGGTAGCTGTACAGCCGCCCTTTGTATTGAACGACTACGCGGTCGGGCCAGATGCCGCGCACGTCAGCATAAAAGTCACCGCCGTTGGCGGACAGGCGCAGCTTGTCGCGGATGGCCTGACGCACCAAATCCAGCAGCTGGCCGTACTCGGTGGTCACGGCCTCGGTCATGCGGGCAAAGCCGCCGCCTGGGGGAATGCGTTTTACCGGCATGGCTTACTCGCCCTTGTCTGCCGCCGCGTCCAGGCTGGAGAGTTTTTGCCCGGCCTTGGTCACCACCACGACATGCGTGCCGTAGTCCTTGAAGTCCAGCACCGCCCTGGCGGGGCATTTCACGCGCTTGGCCGCATCGGCAGCGGTCAGGGGTTCATCGGTGATTTTGGCATCGGTCATCTGCTGTCACTCCATCGGGATTGGGATGGAGCGACTTTCGCCGAGGAGTCAAAAAAAACTGAGGCTGCCAGGGGTCGGCCCGAGAGGGTGGCGCGGAGGTTTTTAGCGCACCTCGGCGCGGCGAGGCTTGCGCCTGCGCGGGTCTATGTTTAAACCCCGTTTAAATCTTCGCGTGTGCGCTTGTATTTGCAAAGGCAGGGGGTAGGCGCTGGCTAGGCGATTCGTGCGCCGTAGCGGGCTTTTTTGCAATACGGGCTGCGGCCATAGTTTAGCTGGTTGCCGCCGGGGGGCGGTTTGCGCCCTCTTGCCGCCGCCCGGCCCGCTTGGCAGCTTGGTCCAGCGCGGCTTTGCGCCCGTCTAATTTCAGCTCCAGCTCGGTAAATGGCTTGGCTCCAGGGGTGGAGACTTTCCAGTGTTTCATCCATGGCAGGCTGATGCAGCCGCAGCGGATGATCTGCTCTGGCGGCGCTTTGGGGTCATGTGGGCACTGCATCAAAGTGATGCCACCACCGGGGTTGGGCACTTTGAAGGACTTGTCGGCATCCACCACCTGCCCGTCCATGATGTCGTGGTACCAGCGGCTGTGGATTTTGCCGCTGCGCCGCCATTGCTTGCCGAGGCCGGGCACGATCTCGGCGGCCTGGTGCAGCCGGTCGCTGCCTGCGACAGCAAAGGCACGGGCCACTTCGGTCTGCACGATCATCGTCGCGCGGGCGGGGGATTCTGTCGCCAGCAGCTTTTGCACGGCCTGGATGGCCTGGTACGGTGTCTGCGCACCGATGGTCACCAGCCCGAGCTGGCGGCCTATCTTGCCTGCGGCTTCCTGGCCCACGTCTTTGAGGCGCAGCATGCCAAAGGCTTTCATCTGCTGGAGCTGGCGCACATCTATTTGCGCCAGGCGCAGCTCCACGGCGTGGCCGATGGTGGCCAGGGGCTTGTCCACGGTGGCCACGCCCAGCTCCCAGGCATCTTGCATACGGCCCTCGAATAGCGCCCCGGCCTTGCCGGTGGCCCCTGCCAGCACGTCTTCAATCTGCCTCAGCAACCGTGCCAAGTGCCACTGCTGCCAGTCGGGCGGCAGGCCCGCCAGGGTGGCCAAAATCTCGGTGCGGACGGTTTTAAGGATTTCCAGCATGCCGGTTTGCCCGGCCAGCAGCAGCCGCCCGCGCTCGCGCAGGTGGCGGGCGATTTCTGCCTCGAAGGCTGCGTCCGGCTTGTCTGCCTGGGGCAGCGGATCAGTCTTGCGGCCCATCGCTCAAGCCATCTTGGCTGCGGTAGATATCGCGGGCATCGCGCTCGGCCTGGCGCTGCGCGGCCTCTTCACGCGCGTCGGCCAGCTCGGCCTTGGCATCAAAGTCTTGGCCGAAGCGCTGGGCCACGTCGGCCACGATTTTGAGGGCAGTCTCCTCGGTCAAAAGGCCGGCCTCGATCATCTGGATCACTGCCGAGACTACCGACTGCATGGCAGAGGCAAATTTGGTCACATCGCGGTTGAGCAGTTCCGGGAATACCGCCGTGACCTGCCACTCATCCGCGGCCCAATCAGGGGTAACGCCCTGAGTGCGAGCATGGCAGAGCAGCACGTAGCGCCCAATCTCTTCGAGCATCCGCTTTAAAAACGCCTGGCGCATCGAATACATCTTGAACGTGGGCTCGCCCATTTCGCTGGCGGCCGCACGGTTGACATCGCCGCCGCCGCCAAACCAATGCTCTGGCACGGTGGCACCGCCCAACACGTGGTTGCGCAGCAGCCGGGCGCTGGCACTGGTGTCTGCGGCTTGCAGGCTGGGGGATTTGGGCTCCAGCTTGACCTGGTCGTTATGCACAAAGCTGCTGTTGGGTTCTGGCGGCACAAACTCGCGCTCAAACTTTTTGACCGTGGCATCGTCCGCCCCGGTCAGGGTCACGTCCCAGACAAAACGGCGTAGGTAGTCGATGCGGTCGAGTTCGGCAAACAAAAAGCCGTCGTAGGCATCCAGCCAGTCCATTTGCCCCAGCAGGTCAGAGCGGCCCCGGGTGCCATTGGGGAATTTATTGACCTGGTACAGCAGGCAGTCACCATCCGTAAAGTCCTTGGCGCGGATTTCTGCGGTACGGGCGCTGAACAATTCAGCATCTTCGCCCAGCACGATCACCCGGTATTTGTAGTGCCGCCCTTTGCTGTCACGCTTGGTAATCACGCCGATGGGCTGCTCGGGGTTATCGGGGTCGTTCACAACCTGGGCAATTTGCCGAGGGTCAAGGTAGCCCAGACGTACAAAGCCGTCGCCCTCGCGCACGTGGGCGACAAAACACTGCTCGCCCAGCAGGCCCAAGGCACGCACGCGGCCCTCCAGCTTTAAAGGCCAGTTGTTGATGGGGTCGGCCCAGAAGGAGTTCAGCAGCTTTTGTTGCCCGTCGTCCACGCATTGCAGCGTCACCCCCTCGGCCAGCAGGTAGGCCAGGGGCAGCTCCACAAGCCGGTTGGCCAGCAAGTTGGTCTGCCACAGGTATTCGGCCAGTTTTTGCATGCGCTCCTGCGCCATCGGCTCCAGGTCGCGGTCATTCATGCCGCCCAGGCCGTCGCCGGTCAAGCGCCGCCAGCCCTCATCGCTGCTGTGGCCCTGGGCGCTGGCCGCTTCGCGCAGGGGCTGGGCCGGGGCAAGGCCCAGGGCGGTTTTGGCGCGGTCGATCCAGCTCACAGCTTGCCCTCCACTTGCAGCTCGGCCACCACCAGGGCCAGGGCTACCTGGCCGTGGTCATTGTGCTGCGCCAGCACTTCGCGCAACTTGGCAGCGGCCAGGTACACGCCCTGGCGCTGAAATTCGGGCAGGTCGCGGATAGCGCCCTGGACGACATACAGTCGGGCTTGGCTTTCATTCATGGGTTTCTCCTGAACATGCGTTTGACTTGGCGGGCATAGCGCTCGCGGGCGGACTGGTTGTGGTTGGGGGTGGTGTTACCGCCCTGGGCCGCTGCGGCGATACCGCCGGTGACGCACAGCATGTAGAGCATCTGCACCATGTCGGGGCCATCGTCGTGGTCGGCTTTTGGAAAGTGGCGGAACTGGTCGATCAGCGTGGTCTGACTGGAATGCAGGCGCAGCAGCCCGTTGTGCATGTGCGGCTGCAGGCTTTCGATGCGCAGCAGTTTGTCGCTGGTGGGTATCAGGGCGCGGGCGGGTACGGGAACGCCCAGCTTGGCGCTGCGCTTGACCAGCTCAGTGCGCAAAAACTCCTGAAACTGGACGCTCTCAAAGCCCCAGACGATGCAGCAATACTCTCGCTGCATCTCAATCACGTCGCTGATGATGCGGTCGGGCACGCGCTTCTTTATCACCGCCTCGACCACGTCCATCACGCCAGTCTCGCGGTTGTAGCCGCCTACGCCGATGGCGCTGGGGTCGCGGCTGTTGCCCGCTTTGCCCAGGCTGGGGTCGCAGGCACCGTAGAAAATCCACTCGTCCAGGCGATTGACCCAGAAGCGGATGGAGTGGGCAAAGGGCGCATCATCCCCGGCCACGGGGTCGTTTTGCTGCTCGCTGTCAAACGCCGCATGCCCTTCGCGGGCGCGGCGGAGCATGAGTTTGACTAGTGGGCGCAGCGCGGGCCAGGACACTTTTGCGCCTGCATCCATGGCGGCCTGGTTGTCCTGGTAGAGCCGCATGGCCGCCGCCTCGCCCTGCTGCGGGGTCTCTCCCGCCAGCAGCAGCCCCTCGAATTGCTCCCACAAGTCCATGCGGTCGGGCCACTGGATGATGGCTTTAAACACCTTGCGGTTCCACAGCGGATTTTTTAAAAACCGCGCCAGCACGCTGTCGTAGTGCAGCACGGTGCCGACCAAGATGGCATCCATGCTGTCATCGGGCGGCCCCAGGGACAGCACGGATTTTGTGACGAAGGCTTGCAGCTTGTCGCGCTGCGCGGGGGTATTGACGTTTTCGTCGTTTTCGATGTCGTCGCAAATCGCCAGGTCGGGCCGGTGCGCCCCGTGCCGGCGGCCCCGGATTTTCTTGCTGCTGCCGAAGGCTTCGACCTTGCGGCCATTGGCCGTGACGATTACCCCGGCCCGCCAGATTTTGCCCTGGCCAGCAGCCTCGGGGAAGTCGCTCATGATGCGCGGGTTGGCTTCCAGCTCGGCTTTGATGGCCTCTAACATCTCTGCGGCCTGCTCAAAGGCATCCATGACGATGATGGCGTACCACTTGGCCCCGGTGACCAGGCACCAGGTCACAAAGCTCATGCTGATCTTGGTGGACTTGGCCTCGCCACGCGGCGCGGCAATGGCATCGCGCTGGCCTTCCGGGGTGTTGATGATCTCCGGCAGGCGCTTGTAAAGGTACTTGTGCAGCTCGGACGGTTCGGCCTTGCCGTAGTGGGGAAAATAGTGCCTGTCCCAATACTCAAAACCGGTCACCGGGTCGCACACCTTGCGGCGGCGCTCGCCAATCGCGGCGGGGGTGACATCCCAGCCGTCCATGTTCGCGTCAATCTGGCGGCGCAGATCGTCGGCCAGGGAGGTCAGACCCGCCAGAAATTCTTTACTGCTTTTTGCCATGTCAGGCTACAGCCACAAAGAGCAAGAACGCTTTGAAATAGTGGCCCTCAAAAAGAAGCCACAGCGCGACAAGAAAGATGACACAGGTATCCACCATCACCGCACCTTTGCCAGCTCTTGGCCAAACGGCTCCAGCATCTCCACCAGCACACTCAGGTGCTGTGGATACCGCTGCTGTGCAAATGATGCAAAGCGCTGCAGCACGTCCAGCTGCACGGCTTGCTTGTCCAACTCCGGGTTCAGGCGCTTGAAGCTGGCCATCGTCTTGTTGAAGCTGTCGCTCATGCTGGCCAGCGTTTCGGCCCGCTGGCGCGGCCCCATGTCCTTGGCATCACGCAGCAAGTCCATCGTGGCCTGGTGCTGCACCAGGTAGTCTTCGAGCAGCTTGGCCGACAGGCTTTTAAAGGTGTCGTCACCCAGCGCAACGGCAGAGCGCACCATGTCCCAGTCGTCGCCCTGCGCGGCGGCCTCTTGCTTCCAGCGGTTGGCTGTGCTGCGGGCCACGCCCAGCTTGGCACAGGCCGCCTCCATGGGCAGGCGCTGGAACACATACAGGCCGCGCAGCTGGGTGCGTTTTTCAGCGGGGTGCGCCATCAGTTGCCCAGCCCGCCGCCGCGCATGAATTGTTTGATGCCTTCGACCACAAGGGCCGTGCCAACGGCCACCGCGCCGCCGGATACGGCACCGGCCACTGCGGCTTTTTTCTCTACCTCGCGCAGGCGCTCGTCAATGCCGTTCAGGCGGGCATCCACCCGCGCATCCAGGTCTGCGATGCGCTTGTCCTGCTGGTTGAGATGGGCCGATATACCGTCCAGCTTGCCGTCGATCTTGCCCAGCAGCATCAACTCGTCTTTGTCCATTGCCATGTCTTTTGCTTCTTTCTTTTGTGCATCAGGGGTGCATCAACTGAGCGCGGCAGGAGGCATAGGCCGCGTTCAGCGTTTCAACTTCGGCAATTACTGCTCCAAGGCGTCGCGTATTGCTTTCTGGTAGTAGCCCGTAGGCCGGGGCAGCGTCTGCTGCACCAGCGTCGGCAACGGCGGGCGCGTGACCTGCGGTGCCACCACGACCCGGCCCACAGGCGGCAGGCTGGGGGACGAGGCGCACCCGCACAGGGCGCTGCTCAAGATCGCCACGCAGGCGATCAATTTCTTGTTGTGCTGCGGCATCGGCCACCTCTTGCAGTTGATAAGCGGCATCCAGCGCGGTCTGGGCGGTGTCGCGCTGGGCGGTAAGGGTGGCCAGGATCTGTGCAGCATCGGCGTTCTGGCGCTCTATCTCGCCGCTCAGACGCTCTAGCTGCACATCCATGGCCATAACTTGATTACGGTAGTGGTCGGTGGCCCAGGCCAGGGTCAGGCACAAAAGCAGCAGGGCGACCACGAGCCAGCGCTCGACTGCAAGCAGAAATCCATTTAGGCGCGGACTCATGGCTGAGCCCCTTTCCAGGATTCGGTGGCAAAGTCGTACTCGGCTCGCAGTAGCGCCACACCGGCCAGACAGCCGGAGCGCTCTTTCAAGCGGCGGTTGTAAAGCCCCTGGACAAAGCGGTACTCCCAAGCCCCCTGGGTGTTTTTGCGCCCCGTTTTGACATAGCTCCAGACCGGCGTTTTGCCGTCCGGCCCGTGGGCCAGTGCATCGCAGGCGGCCTCGTATTTGCGGGCATTGAGCAGGCCCATGGCGCGGCTGGCGCAGGTGGACGGCTCCCCATGGTTGTGGCCGTGGCTGCTGAAGGCATCCAGCACCGGCTGCGTAACGGGCACCTTGATGCAGCCCAGCACCTGCGCCTGGCCGGTGGCCAGCACCTGGCTGCCCACGGCCTGGCACTGCGCATCCGACCAGTAATCACCCAGCACCACCGGCACCGGGCTGGCGTGTTTTGTCAGCCCCAGGCAGGCGGTGGGCAGGCCGCCCGCAAGCTGGTCTGCATACACCACGTTCTTGAACCCCGGCGTGCCATCACGCCGGGCTGGGCCGTCTTCGTAGCCGGAGATGTAGGCCACATACCCTGCACCGCCCAGCACCAGGGGGATGCCGAAGCGCAGGACGGTTTTGCCAATGGATGCTGTATTTGCCATGCCCCGCACTGTCGCGGGTGGGGTAGAAAAAAATAAGGCCGACAAAGGTCGGCCTGGGTGGTGGGGAGCGCTTTTTTAAGGTATCACAAAATCGGGCGATCTACCCTTGATCAACATAACCGCTGCCATCTGGGCGCTTAATCCAGCCTGATAGGGCAAGCTGACCTTTAGGGTCACAAGTGCAGTTTTCAGGGATGACGGCACGCGCTGACGAACTGGTGCTGATGATGGTTTGGTTCAGCGGCTCGCACGCGGGGCACAACCTGGCTCCAGATAGCTGCACCGAGCGGACACCCCGTTTGGCAAGTTTAGCCAAGTCCATCTCAATCAATAGCAAGTACCAGCGCTCTCTTTCTTCGGGATTCCGTGTGCATTTCATCATCTCCAAAACGGCATTCCGGTCACCAGAGAGCGCGGGCTGCGTGAACTGCGCCTGTCTTGCAGCTTGTTGATTGGCATAGTGGCCCGACCACGTCTGTTCCGCCGCATCTGCTTGCGTCTGGGTCATCAGCCGCCGTTCACGGTTGTCTGGTGTGTTTTTTACAAAGACAAACTCGCCACACGCTTTGCACTTGGTTTTGCGCTGGGGTATTTTTGCCAGCGGGGCTTTGCACGATGGGCATTGAGGCGTTCTCCCCATGAGGCTTCTCTTATCGCTCCTTTGCCGCCAATTGCACAGCAGCATCACTGAGATCGGCCAGCATCAGCGACCCTTCTTTTGCCACCCTGGCGAACACAAAAATAGCAATTGCAAAAAACACTCCGCCCGCAAATCCCGCAATGCGGGTCATGCCTTCGCCTTTAGTCAGCGCAAGCAGCCCCATAACCAAGGCTAGCCCAGCCATGACCAACATCACCAGATAAATCACATGCACCAGCCCCCGAAACGTGGGGTACAGCGATGCAGCACGCATTTGCTCGGCAAATTCTTTGATGCCGCGCGGCGATGCCGCCGTAGGTCGTACCGCTTTGGCCGCCTGCTGTGCCATCGCCTGCGCCACGCGACTATAAATTGCGCTGCAGTTTGGGCATGCCTCCATCACATCTCCGGTAGATGTTGGGTTGATATGGCCGCATTTTTGGCAAGTCTTTTGCATATTTTCCTCTTATTTAAATACCGCTGATGTGATCGTCGTTGGCCGCCTCATGCGGCCTTGCCACGCTTGCCCCCTGCACTTGCAGGCGCGAAAGCGCCAAGCGCCGTCTTTACCCCGGCCTGTACTTGCTCTGGGGCCGCATGGAAGTTGTCTAACAAGATACGGTCACCTTTTGAAATTGGTTGCACTGAAGTGGGCGTAGTGGTGGTGCTGCCTACGCGCTGACCCGTCAGGATGTACAGCACATCAGCCCCTGCAGCGGCAATGGCTGCAAGGTAGTTTGAATCTGGAGAACGTTCGTTCTTCTCGTAGTTGATCTGCGATTTTTTCGTTACCCCAGCAATTGTTCCAAACGCTTCTTGCGATAGCTGAAGTGCCTCTCGCTCTTCGCGTAAACGCGCACCTATAGAAACCATTTGTTCACCTTAGTTATCTCTTGAATGGAGAACAATCGTTCTCTATAATCATGCCTAAGACAACGCCGCACATTTGCGCGGCGTGAATTTACCTAACAACTTAGGCAAAGGATAACAAAGCAATGCACCCTGAACAGATCAAGGCCGCAATGCGTATGGCGGGCACCACACCAGCCATGCTGTGTGATGAATTGGGGGTGGCTGCATCTTCTGTTTCGCAAGCGATCAGTGGGCATATCAAGAGCCAACGCATACAAGGCCGTATTGCTCAAATCATCGGCAAGCCCATATCAGAAATTTGGCCCAACCAAATCACGCTGCGCCGCAGCCGGGCACAGATCGAAGCCCAACGTGCAAGGGCCGCCGTATGACCTGGCACACCGCCCGCGAGCTGGCAGGCCTGCCGGGGATGCCCGGCAGCGAACGCCGCACCCGTGAAAAGTTGGCGCAGCTTGCAGCCCCCAGCCGTCCTCGGGTAGGTCGCGTCGGCGGTGGCCGCGAATACGACAGCACCGGCCTGCCTGCCGAAACCCGCGCAGCGCTGGCAACCCGCAAGATCACCGATGCAGGCAGCACGGCCCTGGCCGTGGTGGATACACCCCCTGTGCGGTCTTTTGTCCCTGCGCCCCAGGAGCAGGCCGTAGTGCCTGCCCTGGCCACCAACCGCCAGCCCAGCATGGCCGACAAGGCTGTGGCCGATGCCCGCGTGCGGCTAGTCACACTGGTGCAGGGGCTGGTGCCGCTGCATGGCAGCAAACGCGCCTGCGCCCTGCTGGCCGCGCAATTGGTGACCGGCGAGGCGGGCACAGAGCTGCAAACTATTGCCCGCACGGCCAACCAACGGGCACGTGGCGACATGGTGAGCGCCCGCACGCTGGAGCGCTGGGTTTCCGAACACAACAAAAGCGGCTGGTGGGGCTTGCTGCCCGCCGAGGCTGGCCCGCGCCTGCTTACGGTGGCCGACGATGTGGCAGCAGTGCTGGGCCTGTACCACAGCCGCGATGCCCGCTTTCGCAAACTGACCGGCGCGGCGCAGGAAGTCACGCGCATGCTGGGCCGGGACTTTGACACCTGGCGCACGCTGTATGACCGCGCCCGCCGCGCCCTGGACAAGCTGGGCAAGGATGCGCGGGCCAATACGGCCCTGCTCAAGGCCCGCCACAGCGGAGCGCAGCGCGATGCCAAGTTGCCCTTTAAACGCCGCAGCACCGAGGGGTTTGACCCGCTGGATGTGTGGGTGATTGATGGCCACACCTTCAAGGCCAAGGTGCGCCACCCTGATCACGGTGCGCCTTTTGCGCCGGAATTGACGGTGGTGCTGGATGCGACCACGCGCATGATCGTCGGCTGGTCGGTGGGGCTGTCAGAAAACGTGCGTGTGGTGGGCGATGCCCTGCGCCACGCTATTGGTCAACACGGCATTTGCGCCATTCTGTACGGCGACAACGGCGCGGGCGAGACGGCCAAGGCCATGGATTGCCCGATTGACGGTTTTTGCGCCCGCCTGGGGATTGAGCACCGCACGGGCATCCCCGGCAAACCCCAAGGTCACGGAGTGATTGAGCGCAGCTGGCAAACCCACGCCATCAACGCCGCCCGGCAGTTTTCCAGCTACCAGGGCAAGGATGCAGATGCGGGCACTTTTCGCAAAGTGGCCGCTGAACTGGCCAAAGAGCAGCGGGCGGTGAAGCGGGCCGAGCAGGCCGGGCAGGTGATTGCTCTGTCACCGAAAGCACCCAGCTGGCAGCAATTTATTGATGCCATCGAAACGATGGTGGAGCAATACAACACCCAGCACCGCCACCGCAGCCTGCCCAAGCGCAGCGATGGCAAGCACATGACACCTGCCGAGTATTGGGCCGAGATTTTCGACCCCGCCATGCAGATCAAGCCCTCGCAGCAGGAGCTGCGGATGCTGTTTATGCCCAGCGTTATACGCACGGCGCAGCGCGGGGAGGTGACTTTTTTCAACCAGCACTACCAGGCACCGGAGCTGATGCGCCGGGATGTGGACGGGCGCGAGGTGTCGGTGCGCTATGACATTCACGACCCCAGCTTTGTGCTGATCTACACGCTGGGTGGGGAATACGTGTGCGAGGCGCAGTGGAACGCCAACCGCATCGACTTTTTTCCAAAACCGGTCATCCAGATGGCCCGCGAAAAGCGGGTGGCCGCTGCCATCAAGCGCCGCGAGCAGCAGATCGACACCGCTCTGCGCGAGCTGGGGCCCACCGTGGATATGGACGTGCCCACGGCCTTGCCAGCACCAGCCGCGCCGCTGGTGGTGCTGCCCGCCATCACGCCCAAAGCCACACCTGTATCGGCCCAGGGGGCGACAGCGCCCGCTGCTGCAGTGCGCCCCATGTTTGACATGCCCAGCGATCGCTACGAGTGGCTGATGCGCCACCGCGATGGCTGGACGGATGCCGACCACGCCTGGATTGACCGCTACGTGCAAAGCGATAGCTATGCCGACTTGCGGGATTTTTACGAGAGCAGGGGGATGGGGTGGGATGCCGGGGGCGATGCGCTGCCGGTTTTTAAGAGTGCCCTGTGATGGCGGCCACCACCACAGAGCGAGTTTTTACGAATGAAAAACGAAAGGGAAATGTAAAGTGAAAAAGGGATTTGTGCAAACTGAAAACTTTCGTCTGCTCAAAGAAGCAGAGAAGATCGTCGCCCGCCGGGGTGCCCGCGAAGCGAGCCTGGTCATCATCCAGGGCAAGTACGGTGTCGGCAAATCGGAGCTGACCGAACGCTGGGCCAGTGAAAACGGCCACGTCTTTATCCGCGCTAAAAAGGTGTGGACGAACAGGGCCATGCTTGAAGACATCGCCGCTGCACTGGGCCTGTCGGTGCGCGGCATGGCCAAGGATGTGGAAAACCGTATCACGGCGCACCTGGCCGTCAGCATGCAGGCGCTGATCATCGACGAGGCCGACTATTTGGCGGATATGTCCTCGGCCAGCAAGCTGGAAACTATTCGGGACATCTCGGACGTGACAGGCACGATGGTCTTTTTGGTCGGCATGGAAAACTTCCCGGCCATCGTCCAGCGCTACGACCACATTGCCAGCCGGGTGGCCCGCATCGTGCAACTGCACCCACTGAGTCTTGCCGATGTGCAGGCCACGTGTAAAGCCAAGTCGGATGTGCAGCTGACCTCGGCCCTGGTCGAGCAAATTCACCGTGACTGCATGGGCCGCATGCGCCTGCTGCTCAACGCCATTGCCAATATTGAGGTGTGGGCCGAGGCCAATGACTGGGCTCAAGTGGACGTGACCCACGTCAAAGGCAAGGCGCTGTGCACCGATTTCACAGGGCACTTGGTCAAGCGCGGAGGCAAGACATGAGCGCACCAAAACCGTGGTTTCTTCTTCCAGGCCTTGCCGCTTTGGCTCGCAACATCAAGCAGCGCGGGCGCACTTTCACCGCGCAGGATTTGAGCCGCTGGGCAGACACCGAGCAGATTGATTACAGCTTAAACGTGGCCAAAATGGCCCTGGATACGATGGCAGCCTGGCGGTATGTCCAGCTGCAAAATGCCAAGCTCCAGCGCAAGCGTATCGGGGCCATCAATGTCTGGGTGCTGACCGAGAGCGGGTGGGCTGCGGCCAAGGCCGCGCTGCGAGCTATGCCCGGAGGCCCCCCACAAGGCACCTATGCGCTGGAGCTGGACGTGCGCCTATGGAATCTGCTGCGCATCCGCCGCAAGCTGACCGCTGATGAGGCAGCCCAAACCCTGGTCGATGCCAGTGCCGCCGATTACCCCACCCTTAAAAAACGCATCGCCGCCCTGCTGGCCGCCTGGGCCAAGTACGCACCCAAAGCCGTAGGCCGTGGGGTCAGACGAGAGCCGGGTGGCCACGTGCGCTTTGTGCTGTACCCAGACAACAAACTGGGCCGCTGGCCACCACCCACCAAGGCTGGGGAGATGCACCCAAGCGCGTTTTCCAACACTGCCCCCGTTCCGTCGAATTTTTTAAAGACTCCAAGCAGTGAGGAGCATGTATGAGCCAGCCCGCTTACATGTCCACCCAATGGTTTGCGCTGCTAGTGGCCCAGGTATCACCCCCCGGCGTAGTCCATGCCCGCATTGCCCGGCAGCTAGGCATCAGCGCCGGGGCACTGAGCCAGGTACTGAACGCCACCGGCCTGTACGGCACCGGCCAGGCCAACACCAGCCGAATCGCCAGCCGTGTCATCCACACCTATGGCCGCTATCCCTGCCCGTACCTGACTGACGAGGCAGGAGGGCAAGAGCAGGTGATCACTGCCGAGCAGTGCCGCACCTACGCCCACCGCCCCGCCCCCGGCAGCCCGCGCGAGATGAAGCACTGGCAAGCCTGCAACGCCTGCCTACACAAAGCGGCCTGCGCCCCGCTATTAGCCGCAAAGGAGATATGACCATGCACACCACCTACCGCATCACCATCGCCCGCCCCGGCTACCTGGAGCGCGTGCGCATCAAGGAGTTTGCCGACATCTTTGCCGCCACCACCTGGGCGCAGCAGCGCTATGCCCACGCCCCCAGCGTGCGCCTGTGTGTTGAGCAGGTGCGCCTTGCCGATCTGACCGAGTTGCAGCAGGCTGCACTGGGGTTTGAGCGTGCGCAGGGGGCAGTCCAATGAACGCCCCCACCCGTAAACACCGCCGCCACCCGCTGGCCGCCCTGGTGCTGTGGCTGGGCAGCAGCTTGGCCGCCTGTTTGCTGGCCCTGGCCTTTGCGGTCACGGCTGCGCCCGCAGAGGCCCAGCTTGACAGCGCCTACGACGCTGGCGTAGCCCTGGGCTACACGCTGTGCAGCGCGGCACAGGAGGGCACGCAATGAGCGATTTGCACTGCCCCAACTGCGGCACGGAGCTGGACCTGGCCACCGCCTTTTGCGCCGAGACTGACCGCAAGGCGCTGGAACGCCTGGTGGCCACCAGCGTGCCCCTGGGGGCGCGGGTGCTGCAATACATTGGCCTGCACCAACCGGCCAAGCAGCGCCTGACGGCCGCCAAAAAAATCAAACTGCTGCTGCAACTGCTGCCCGACCTGGAGCGCCGGGCCATCACCCACCGGGGCCGTGACTGGCAAGCGCCGCTACCCGCGTGGGCCGCCGCCATTGACCAGATGCTACTTTCGCGTGATGCAGGCAAGTTGGAGCTGCCCTTGAAGGGCCACGGCTACCTGTATGCCGTGATTGCCAGCAGCGCCGACCGCATTGAAGCCCAGGCCGAGCACCAGCGCGAGGCCGAGCGTGCCGCCGCAGCCCGTGCCCGCTCCCACAGCAGCGGCCAGCCCACCGATGCCGGGCAACTGCTGCAAGCCCCAGCCCCCG